>CAJTWE010000001.1 GCA_910579955.1 uncultured Ruminococcus sp.
GCAAGTACGAAAACTGTAACCATTATTTCACTCATTCTTATAAACATTCCTTTCCGCTGCGCTACAAGGAACAAAAGGAGCTAAAAACCAAATGTAAAGTGTAGCATAGCAAACAATAACTTTTTATAATCATAATATACTTAATTATTCAATAAAACATCATCACATAAAGTGGCATAAATCCAAATAGCACTTAAAAATTCTATTTCAAGTTTATATAATTAATTGTATCACATTTCAATGTTTGTGTCAAGCTGTTATGCTACAACAGATACGGTATTTCAATGAGTAAACAAATCGCGAACAAATTCATCAGATATGTTACAAAAAAGAAGACAAACAGCCTCAAATATGTTATAATGTTAATAATCACAAAAACACATAACAAAAAGAGGTGTTTATCTTCATGAATATTATAGTACATACATTAAATTAGTGCATGTTATAGTAAAAATTCACTTATCTTGTTTGCTTGATGGAATATGTGTTATACAAGCAAAATCTTCACGAATAATCGGATTTCATTGTACTACAATTTATGAAAATACTGAATACATTTAACTGTAATATAAAGTTACTTTTTACTTCTATATGTAATCAGAATTTATAATTATGGGATTTTTATTCTCACGAATTACCTTTGCAGGAACACCGCCAACAATAACATTAGATTCAACAGACTTTGAAACTACACCATTAGCTCCAACTATCACATTATCACCAATAATTACATTCCCTATTATTTTACAGCCTGACGCAAGAATAACATTATCTCCTACAACAGCTACATCTTCTCTTGATTTCATTATATTATTGCCTATTGTTACACCCTGCATTATTTCACAGTTTTTTCCAATAACGGCATTCGGATGAATTACAATTCCTCCTGCATAATGCGGCAACCTTAAACCTTTTCCGATTGTACATTTGGGAGAAATCTCAAAATTATATCTCACGCAAAGTTTTTTATATTTATGAATGATATAATTTCTTGAAATAAAATTCCTTTTAAATGCTGTCTGGGCAAGTCTAAACCATATAAGAAATCTTACTGATATATTTTTTTCAAATAATGCAAAATAAATCGTTTTTAACGGAGAAAAATATGTCCTAACATTTCTATATATATCAGCTCTAAGTACATCTCTAAACTCAATTTTATCTTCTTTTTTCATCGTATAGCAACTACTTTCCTATAAGCTCAAGAACTTCTGGATAATCATTGAACATGTTTTCCATGTATATATCATTTTTATTCTGAATAACATTTGTATTGCAAAGTGCAAACTTTTGAGTGGATTTAATAACTGGTGGCTCACACAACAAACATTTTACCCACACGACGGGAATATTATGAATAAGCTCCATAAATTTAAGCCAAATATCATCAGCTTCAAAGCATGTTGAAATTATTTTCTCCTTATTAAATGCTATGTTCTTAAAAAGATGTGGTGGATATAATACCCCCCCCACTCCTGTTGGCATAAGTTTAAATGATGGCTTTGTAATTTCTCTGCACTCATGTATCCATTCACTATATGGCAGAATCTTTCCTTTTTTAGATAATATACAATGAACTCGTCTTGCACATACTACATTAGGATTTTTCTTATGTGCACTAACAAGAGTTTTAACCATATCCTTAGGATATACAACATCATCATCTACAGTAATAACACAACTATCACTGAATTCCTGCATTGCATAAAAATATTTCTTGTGCGATTTAAGATCTGCATTAACAAATCTGTATTCCACACCATATTTTTCAAGATTTATCATCTCATAAGTAATGTCTTCATGACTTACGTCAGGGCCAAGCCAAACAATTATCCTATCCGCTTTAAAACTTTGATTAATAAGGCTTTTCAAACAGATATGAATTTTTGGAAGTCTTTTGGTAAAAGTTGTCATAGACAGAATAATTTTTTCATTTCTATCTTCACTTCTATTAAGTCCATATTCAAAAGGACTATTATTGTTCCACTCCATTACTGCGATTTTTTCTCTGCGAACTAAACCAGTAAGCAATTTTTTGTGTATTTTGTTAAGAACGTGTCTCTTCATAAATTACTCCTTAAATTTATTCTTTTGATATTCTTATCATACAACATATATGGAAGTGCTGACTGAACCCAGAAAATATAGTTGTTTCCTAATGCCTCAAATTGCATTGAAAGAAACATAAGTAAAAAAGCTGATGATAATAAAAGTGAAATTTTCTTATTACGCACTTTTATACTTTTAATAAATACCATTGTTACTAATACTGCAAATATACATCCAGAAAAAATGCCAAATTTACTTAAAAACTCTAACAAAGAATTATGTGCGGAATAAACAACATTTGCTGGATCAGACCATGGATGAAATTCCAATCCAATTCCAGCCCCCCAATAATAATTATATTTAAAAAAGGAAATTGCTTGTTGCCATACATTTACCCTTCCACTAAAAGTTCCAGTTTTACCAAATAGCCCTCCTATGAATGCTGAAATTTTAAGCTCATGATTGTAATAAATTACTACAAAGAAAAATATCCATAAAAAAATATAGGATATTATCAATATCTTACGATTCAAAAATTTTCTTAATTTTATGAAATGCTGAGAAATAATAACACAAACAAATAAAGATACAACTATAATCCCGGTTGAAGATCTATTAATTATACTGCATATAAAAACTGCCCCACATAAAAACAAATATTTCTTATTATAGTATTTTAGAAAAATCAACAATGCAATTATTGAAATATCAAGCAAAAGATAAGGCGTTGTTGTATTTTTCAAACCAAGAAACCAAACTCTTCCATCTCCATAACCTTGAAATCCACTTTCCACAAATATCTGAGTTAGACTATTAACAAATATAAACACTGTAAGCACCTTGGCATATATATCTAAGAATTTCTCATGAAGTTCCTTATACATCAATATATTGAAGGCTACAAATCCCACACGTGTAGTACAGGAAAGTATAAAAGTCATATAGATTGTATGATTAAAAAATGATGCTATTATAAGAGATAAATTCAAAATAATAGCTAATGCCAAAATTCCACAAAAATTTCTAGATCTATTATTTGTTTCAATCAGTATAGCCATTTCTTTTCTATTGGTTTTATTTTTTATCAAATATATATTGGAATAATTATATATTTTATTTATAACTACAATTAAAAGCACTCCAAGAAAGAAAAACGACATAGCATACCTTAAAAATGCATATAGTTTTGTAATGGTTCCAAGTTGAGGATAATAAGAAAATATTGGCGGTTCAAGAAATAGAAGAACAGTTATATATGAAATTAAATTTTTTAGTGTATTCTTAGTCATTGAACTTTTACCTCATGATTTATTTAATTGATGAATACAAATTTTCAAATGCTTCTATCTGTCTGTCAATTCCATATAATTCCATATTTTTTAGAATACTATTGTAATATGAACAAATTATCTTACGATTTGTAAATCTGTCAAGAAGAACCATAAGTTGCTCAACAGATGGAGAATCGTATAACTCACCACTTTTTAAATGACCAATGATCTCTGGAATTCCTCCCCAGTTGCCGCCGATTACAGGCATTCCATGCATATTTCCTTCAATTACAACTCTACCAAAAGGTTCAGGCCAGCATGACGGTACCAACATCACATCACAAATATCATAAACCCTTGCAAGTTGTTCATTGTTAAGTTTTCCATGATAGATAATTCTTGGATTTTCTTTAGAACATTTTTTAATATATTCTTCCATTTCTCCTGTTCCACAAATATTAAGTTCACAATTTTTATTTGTCATTTGGTTAAATGCTTCAATCATATGCGTAACTCCTTTGAAATAAACGAGTCTTCCTGCATACAAAAATTTAATTTTATCATCGGTTCTTTCTGATTTTTCACTGATAATTTTTCTAAAAGCATTCCAGTCAATTTTAACACTATTTGGAATGCACTTCTTTACCTTAGCTTTTTTAAATGAACCTATTTCAAGTGATGTATTAAGAGTGTAATTTGAAGGTGCAGTAACTCCAGAAACATATTTTGTATATCTACGTGTATAACATTGATGCAACGCAACAACCATCTTGTTAACTTTATGATTATACTGAACAGGCGAAATAATTTCAATGTCGCGAATTGTATGAACAACAGGAATACCAGACTTTGCAGCCCTTTTCCATATCATATCGGAGATTCCATAGACAGTATTTGTATGAATAATATCAGGTTTAAAATCATTGCAAACCTCATCAAAACGCTCTAGAACCTTGCTATTGCGATAGCAAATCAATTTCTGAAAAACTCTTTCAAGCTTTCCTATTTTATTTTTGTCATAGCTAAATCTCCAAAGATTAAAGTCACCAGATGTATTTCGGTAAATTTTTATTCCATTATAAAAATCAATTGTGTTTTTACCGTCTTTTGAATCAATTGTAAAAACAGCTACTTCATGATTTTTGGCAAGCATTCCTTCAGCAAGAAGCATTACACTCTGCTCGGCTCCACCCTGCATATTAGGATAATAAAAAGTATTGACTATTAATATTTTCACATTTAACCTCACTATTCTGAATCTGCTATTTACCCTTTCTAATATTGATAATAACCTTCTTGAGCCTCTGCTTAAAACATTTATATGCAAGGACCTTTTTTACTGATTCATTAAAGTTATCACCCTTGAAAACAGATCTGAATTTATTATAATTTTTGTTTCTTTCAACAGGTTTTCTTAATTGATCTTGTTGAGAAATTGATTTTTCTTCATTTACTTTACCAAGATTTATATTTGACATAGACAAAAGTTCCATACCTTTTTCATTCTGACACAAAACTAAAGAAATGCCTTTACATTTTTCAACTTCTGGAAGCTCTGATCCCCATGAATCCCCCAATGTCAAGTCACCTGTACGATTTATATTAGCATATTTACAACTATAACAGCTCTCTGTATAGTCTATGCCACACAAAAACGAAAGCAAATAATTATCACATACTCTAGAAGGGAAAATTCTCTTTTTGTCAAATGACAATCCATAATCAATACCGTCTCGAAATGCAATTTCCTTAAGACTTTCATAGTAAATATTATTTTCCTTAGCATAAATTTTCAACAAATTAACAGATGGCGTACCGTGGCAAATCAAATCAATTGTATAGAAATTCTCATGTTCACCAATATAAGATCTTGCCGCCGCAATCTGGCATGGGAGTCCAATCATAAGTACTTTCTTTTGTTCATTAAGCTTTTTACTAATTTGTTTATAAATTCCTTGCGGATTGCTCTTTACATATTTTGAACCTTTGAAAATATCATAATATTGCGGATCTTCAATCATAGTAAAACCAAATTCACCTTTATGAAATTTACAACTACATACTGCTCCTCCATTTTCTAGAAATGCCTTTATTACAGAAGTTGCAATACCTCCTGATGAACCGATCTTACGTATACTCTCATCACTGGCGTATCCTTCCATCATGAAATTATATCCATTTCTTTTAACATCATTAATCTGTGGACATTTTTTTGTACATAAACTGCATTCAATACAATTCTCACCAATAACTGCGTTTAAGTACAAAATGCTATCTTCAATTTTTATTGCCTGCTTCGGACAGATATCAGCGCAAAGTCCACAGCCTGTACACATATTTAATTCACAAACTGTTTTCATCTGCATTTTTCCTCACAATATCAATAGCATCATTCAGATATTTTCTAGATTGTAAACGTTTTTCATTTAAAATTTCATCAACCCTATTCCAATCAATTTCTTTAAGCTCATCGCAAAAATCATCATTTTTCTCATCAATCATTCTGTTTCCTAATAATAAAAGATTCATAAAATCTGTCATTCGATTCAGCTGAGCTTTTCCAATTTTCGGAAAAGTATAGAAATCCCTATGATAAATTGTACTGAAAACCATACAGTGAAATGAATCTGTAAAAACCTTATCAGCATATCTGATAAAGTTTATAAACATTGCTGGATTCGCATCCCATATCTTTATATCGCCGAATTTCATATCATACATGCAAATTTTTTCATTATCAAGGAATGGAATAGTAACAATTTTCAGTCCATGCTTTTTAGCATATCTTTCAATATATTGTCGCTGCTCCTTAGTGCCTCTGAGCATATATGAAAAGATATATTTCCCATCTATATTTCTTTTGTCGCTTAACTTATTCCAACATGTAGGTTCAATGAGAAGTGTAGGATCAAGCACTTGTGTGCAAAGTTCTTTACCACATATTTTGTTCAAAATATCTACTCCATGCTTTTCACGACATGATACAGCATCGAAAGTTTCAAGATTTTTTCTAATCTTTTTAGCTGTTCCTTCATCCACTGAATTTACTCCAAAACTTGGTGCATAGGCAATTTTTGTTTTTCCTTCTGCTGCAAATCCAAGCCAATAGATACTATCTACCGATTCAAGCATTGGATTCCAGATTTGATCACTACCACAGATAAAAGCCTCATAAATATCATTAAGCTTTCCCATATCATCCGTACTGTAACTATCATCAGTAATTCGAATTTCAGTATCAACAAAACTCTGAATAGCTTGATTTCTTTTTCTGAGATTAGGTATAATAAACTTCCAGAAAATTCTTCTTGTAGTTTGAATAACACCAATCTTTCTCAATTTGTCAACGAAATTATCAAAAGATGCAATTTTCTTTCCATACTGACATATTATGTCATACTCAACATCATCAAAAGCGTTAAGATATTGTTGCAATGCATATGCTTGAAGTGTAGAACCATAGTTATTTCTCCACCATGTTAATCCAGCTATTTTCATTTTTTCTCCTATATTTTATAAAATGTACACATTATTTTTATTTTAATTACAATCTTCAAAAGTTCAATATTTATTCAATCACAAGAATCATAGAAGCTTTCTAACTTAGCAATCTGAACGTCTATATCATATCGTTCTAAATTCTTCAAAGTAAGCGAATGATTTTTATTTTCAAGTGATTTTTTGCCTAAATCTATCACTGAATTTGCCCATTCTGAAATATCAGCTGATAGATCTATGTATTTACATTCATCAGTAATTTTTGTTATAGAAGGAACAGCAGTTGATGCAATACTTGGCAAACCCATCAGCTGTGCCTCTATCAAAACAATGCCCAGCCCTTCCCAATTTGATGGGAAAACAAATACATCCATTGCAGACATAACACCTGAAATATCTGCAGTTGTACCCCAGAAGCAAACTCGATCCTCAATATTATATTGTTTACAATAATCTTTTATCATTTCAAGAAATTCACCTTCACCAACTAACATTAATCTAACATTTTCCTTCTTTTCAATTATCAGATATCTTGCAATATCAATAAGTAATTTATGATTTTTCTGCTCGTTAAAAAAGCCAACATGACCAATGACAATCTCATTTTTGGAAACATTCATTTTTAAACGATATTCATTTCTTTTGGCGGAATTAAATATATATTTTTTTAATTCCAATGCATTTTCAATAATAGTAAAAGGTTTTTTTCTAAACATCCACTTTCCAGCAATTTCACTACAGGCTATCCTTTTATTACAACTAAATTCAAAAAAAGGTCTTAATATCTTATGCAATATTGGATGAAGACAAGTAGAGTTATGACTATGAACGATTATATTCTTACACTCTCCAAGCTTTGCTGCCATTGTTTCAATCGATGCTGTACAGCTGTTTCCATGTATATGTACTATATCATATTTATTTTTTTGAATAAGCTTTCTCAATTCAAAAAAATAATTCAAAGGATTCTTTTTTCTCGTAATATAGTAATATTTTGCATTTCTAGAATCTAAAAGGTTGAGATATCTCAAATCGATATCATCATTAATAACAAATTCCATATTATAATTTTGAGGATTGATTTTTTCAAAATAATTCATTATTACTGTTGACATCCCACCAACAACGTAACTTATAGTATTAATAACAAGTATTTTTTTCATTTCTGTGCTCACCAAATAATTTGTTTTTTATTATTTATTTTTTTATATATTTTGATTTATCTATTCCATTTTTTTACAAGCAATCTGTTTTTTCAGGATTTTTATTTCTTGAAATTCCTTACTTAAATTCTCCTGTACTCTAAAAATATTCTGAAAACTTATATTTTCTCACCTTATAGTATTCTCACTTTTTGCTGCAAACATTAATAAAATTTTCAATAGTACTTATCATTTTCTTGTTTCCAGATACATATCGATCAAATTGATGATTAATAATTTTATTTATATATTCATAAAGTTGCTCAACTTCAGTAACCACATACACATAGTTCAATTTTGAAAAATTCTCTGCTATTTCCATCTGATGATTATCTACATGCTCATTGTACTTAGACAATCTTGGAACAACAATTACTTTCTTGTTCTGTAGCAACGATTTTATTATAGTACTCACACCGCTGTGTGTAATAATTATATCTGATTTGTTTATACATTCATTAAACTCATTACTATTCAAAAATTGCTTGTACTTAAAATGTTTTGGAATATAATCCGAATTTCCTATCTGAGCAAAAACTTCATTATTTATAAGCCCCTTATCAATCTGATCATCTACAGCCTTAATAAGTCTATTCATATGAAATTTCTGAGTACCTAATGCAATAAAAATCATTAAAATATACCTCCAGTATATTTGGCTTTCGGATAATGCTCAAGCATAGATTCCCATTGTACAATAAATAAATCTGCAAACGGATAAACAATTCTTCCTGTTAGAGATTTATTGTTTACTCTTGCAAACGATTCAATATACACTACCTTTTTTCTTTTTAATTTACCTGTAAGACAAAACGGAAAGGCAATCAACGCTCCAGTTGTGATAATTACATCTGGTTTTTCTTTTTTTATTATCTTTCTTGCTTTAGAAAAAAGAATGATAAACTTTTTTATAAAATCTTTCTCGCATCTGTTTACCTGTGAAACGGTATAAACTTTATATTCATTAAATTCATCAGCCTGACTACCTTTTTCAGTGACAAAAAAAGAATCATTTTCAGATGCTATTTTCTTTAAACAGAGTAATTCTTCCCAATGCCCACCAGAAGAAGAAACAAAACATATTTTCATTACACTATACCTCACAAAATAAAATTAGTAAACTTTAGTGAACTATAATATACTAAATTTTTACTCAAATCAATCTCTTCTAAAAACATCCCTTGTATAAACCTTATCCTGAACATCATCAAGACAAGAATCATATCTATTTGCAATAATCGAATCAGCCACAGCCTTAAATTTGTCCAAATCATTTACAACAAGGCTTCCGAAGAATGTATCACCATCATTAAGCGTTGGCTCGTAGATAATTACCTGAGCACCCTTTGCCTTAATTCTTTTCATAATTCCCTGAATGGAACTCTGACGGAAATTATCACTATTAGACTTCATAGTAAGACGGTATACGCCAATAGTTACATTCTTTTCTTTAGATTTATTATACAACGAATTATCACCGTAAGCATAGTAACCAGCAAGCTGAAGCACTCTATCTGCAATGAAATCTTTACGTGTCCTATTGGATTCAACAATAGCCTCAATAAGATTTTCAGGTACATCCTTATAGTTTGCAAGAAGCTGCTTTGTATCCTTAGGCAAACAATATCCACCATAACCAAAGCTTGGATTATTATAATGCGTACCGATTCTCGGATCAAGACATACACCATTGATGATCTGTTGTGTATCAAGTCCTTTCATTTCAGCATATGTATCAAGTTCATTGAAATAGCTTACACGAAGTGCAAGATAAGTATTTGCAAAGAGCTTAACAGCCTCTGCTTCTGTAAATCCCATGAAAATAGTATCAATCTCTTCCTTAATTGCACCTTCTTGCAGCAGAGAAGCAAAAGTATGAGCTAATTCCACAAGTTTATCATCATTCATATCTGTACCGACAATAATACGGCTTGGATAGAGATTATCATATAACGCTCTGCTTTCACGAAGAAATTCCGGACTAAATATAATATTTTTTGAGCCGGTCTTCTCTCTGATTGATTGAGTATATCCTACAGGAATAGTGGACTTTATTACCATTACAGCATCAGGATTATATTTCATGACCAAATCAATAACTGCCTCTACAGCGCTTGTATCAAAGAAATTTTTCTGACTATCATAGTTGGTAGGAGCAGCAATTACAACAAAATCCGCACCTTTATACGCCTGTTCTGCATCAAGAGTAGCAGTAAGATCAAGATCCTTTTCATCCAAATATTTCTCTATATAATCATCCTGAATTGGAGACTTTTTATTATTAATAAGCTCCACTTTTTCTGGAATAATATCAACAGCATAAACTGTATTATTCTGAGCAAGAAGCACTGCCAAACTCAACCCGACATAACCTGTACCGGCAACAGCAATCTTCATTTTTCTCTGCATATTACAACCCCCTCATTTTATCTACATTTATTATATGATAATTTAATCTTATACACAACTATTATATTTTTAAAACAATCACACACGAACAATTAATCCTAAACGCAGAGCAAATTAATCAAAATATCGTCATGAAAGCACTTTTTTCAAAGTTAATTGTAGCACATTCCAATGTTTATGTCAAGTAAAATATGAGCAAAAAATCATGGAAATCAATTTTCATTAAGAATTCTTAGAATTATTCTGGAATCCAGTAAGCACTAAAATATAAGATGAAAAATAGACTATTTTGAGTTATTTACAAATCTAAACAGCTTTTTATCAATAATAGGCTAATTTAAAATAATTACCACTTCACCTTATGAATATTCGTCAAAGAATACGGAATAATAAAAGAAATTTAAAAAGAAAGGAAAAGTTATAATGGAGCAAATTTCTTGTATTCTAAATGGTTACTATAAAAACGCAGCTGTGGGAATTGATGCTATTGAATCTATCCTTCCTAAGACTGAAAACAAAGATCTTAGTCAGGAGCTTCATGAGCAAATGGAATACTATAAGGAGCAAAAATCAAAGCTTAATGAGCAGATGCTGAAAAACAATGTAACTCCTGAATCTCAGGGCACAATGGCTAAATTTTGTACTGATATGAATATAGCATTTCACTCTATCGGTGGCATTGATACTCATGAAATTGCCAAGCTTATGATTCAGGGAACAAATATGGGCATTATTCAGATGCTTCAAACCATGAACAGAAACACGGATATTCCCGATAGTATAAAAAGACAGGGTAAGGAAATTATACGCAGAGAAGAAGCGTATATCGAACGTCTCAAGCCTTATTTATAAGGAGAATTTTATGGAAAATCAAAAAAACACATCTATAAGTAATATTTCTTATGATGAAACAAAAATTTATACTCCCAGAAGCTTTCAAATGCATCGTGAAATAAGCGCTGCGAATATCTATGATCACGCACCGGTACGTATTTATGAAAAACCAATAAAGCGTAATACAGATATTTCCAAAAATTTCAACCTAAGTTAATCGTTTGAACAGTCTTTGCAGCAACCGTACAAAACAGTTTTTGTATGGTCTATATAAAATCCATGATGAGAAAGAATATGTTCCGCCAGTTCGCTTAAATAATCGCATTCCACATGGAAAAGCTTTTCACATTTTACGCATTTTAAGTGGAAATGCTCTCTGCATTCATGCTTTTCGCCAATATATTGATAACAAGCTCCTGTCTTATTGTCAATAGTATATTTCCTGACGATTCCCTCTTCTGTAAGTCCGTCAAGGTAACGATATATTGTAGCAATACCTACAGGAGTACCCTGACTTTGAAGATAATGCGAAATCTCCCCGGCAGCAAAATGGCGAGCGCTGTTTTCTCTAAGAAGGTTCAAAATTCGTTCCTTTTGCTTTGTATTATAATTAGATGAACGTGCCATATCATACCTCTTAAATCAATTAAACTAAACTGCCGCAGAAAGCCTGCGGCAGTATTTTTTTACTTTATGCTTACCTTTTTCATAATCTGAGCTGTCAGCGGCTTATCATTATAATCTGTTTCTGTTTCTGCAATCTCGTCTACAACTTCCATACCGGACACAACTTTACCAAATGCAGCATATTGACCGTCAAGATGTGGTGCATCTTCGTGCATTATGAAAAACTGTGAACCAGCTGAATTTGGATTCATAGCACGTGCCATAGATATAACGCCTCTGGTATGCTTTAAATTATTCGGCACACCATTTGCAAGAAATTCACCTTTGATATTCCAGCCAGGACTACCCATGCCTGTACCGTCAGGACAGCCACCCTGAATCATAAAGCCCGGAATAATACGGTGAAAAGTAAGTCCATTATAAAAGCCCTCATTTACAAGCTTCTCAAAATTCTTACAGGTAATAGGAGCGATATCTGGATAAAGCTCGATCTCAATTTTTTTCCCATTTTCCATTTCGATAGTAACCATTATAGTTTCCTCCAAAAACAAATAAATATAAATATAGTATAACACACATATACTCAAAATGCAAGTACTGAACTAAAATAAAATGATATTTTCTACTTAAACAGAATATAATTTGTTTATTTTTAATTATTACGGCTTTATAAAAGATAATAATTATGTAAGAAATTACAAAATGCATGTGTTGCACTTGACATGCAACAGCTTGTGTGTTATACTTTAGGTGTTGCACGATGAGTACAACAGATGAAATACGTAAGAAAGGAGCAGTGGTGCTATGTTTCAGATCGATACACTATCAAGGCAACCTGTGTATGAACAGCTTATCCAGAAAGTAGAATATTTCATATTGACTGACATTTTCAAGGAATGTGAACAGATCCCTTCTGTCAGAAATGTTGCTTTCGATAACTCGATAAATCCAAGGACTATACTTAAAGCTTATAATGAGCTTGACAGAAGAGGGCTTATCCAGTCCGTGCCGGGCAAGGGATATTTTGTTTGCAAAGACGCAAAGAAGAAGCTTAGTGAAGGTTACGTAGAAAAGCTTTCTAAACTTAAAGAGATGCTCTCCGACATGGCTCTTGTAGGTGTGCCAAAAGAAAGTGTACTCAAGTGCGTTGAAGAAGCTTACGAAAGCGATCATAATAAGGAGGAGAATAGGTATGATTAATACAGAAAATCTTACAAAAACCTTTTCGGAATTCAAAGCGCTGGATTCCATAACCTGTGACATACAGGACGGCAGTATTTATGGTATGGTTGGTTCAAACGGTGCAGGCAAGTCCACATTTCTAAGGCTTATAACAGGTGTATACAAGCCTGATAATGGAACTGTCTTTATTGATGGAAAGCCGGTATGGGAAAACCCTGAAGTAAAGAAGCATATCGCATATGTACCTGACGAGCTGTATTTTCTGCAAGGCGCAAGCATCAACAGAATGGAAAGGATGTATAAAAGCTTCTATCCAACCTTTTCAGTAGAAAAGTGCCGAAAGCTTACAAAGCTTTTTGAACTTGACCCTAAAAAACCGCTTAACACGTTTTCTAAGGGTATGCGACGTCAGGCAGCCACTCTTCTTGCACTTTCAATTCAGCCTGATTACATTTTCTTCGATGAAACATTTGACGGACTTGACCCTGTTATGCGTAATCTGGTTAAAAAGATCATTTGCGATGACGTTATTGAAAGAAACGCAACAGCTGTTATAACCTCCCACTCTCTTCGTGAGCTTGAAGATATATGCGACCAGCTTGCGCTGCTTCACAAGGGCGGATTGGTGCTGCAAAGCGACGTTGAGAATCTAAAAACCAAGCAGTACAAAATTCAGGCTGCATTTCCGCACGATTATGAGAAAAATGATTTCATAAATATGGGCATAGAGGTTCAGAGATTTACTCGTCAGGGTTCAGTTATAAATATGATCGTAAAAAGCGACCGTGAAACTGCTCACGAAAAACTCCGTTCACTAAACCCTATTCTGCTGGAAATTTTACCGCTTTCATTGGAAGAGGTATTTACCTATGAGATGGACGCTTTGGGTTATACCTTTGACTATGAATAACGGAAAGGAGAATAAATATGAAAAACAAACTTTCTTTTAATACAAACATTTTCATCGAAACGATGCGCCAGCTCAGAGTTACAGGTATAATCGGCGTAATTATTATGGCTGGCATTGCAATAATAAGAATATCCTCTACCGTTTTATATTACAACGACAGCGATGATGTAAGACAGACGACATTTACTGGTCTCAATTGGATGCCATGGCTGGTAATTTCATTTATGCTTATAACACCAATTCTGATGTTTCAAGCGTTTAACTTTATGAATAAACGTAATTCAAGCGATTTGTATCACTCGCTCCCCCATACAAGAGGCACTATATACATAAGTATGAGTGCAGCAGTTATGGCATGGGTATTGATATCTATACTTGCAACAGTTATTCCTTCCCTGCTCAGTGCACTTTTCTTTTCAAAATATATTGCTTTTGTATACGACACATTTTTCCTTTTCATTTTAAATAGTATTGCTGCTTGTTTTATTGTAGGCGGTGCTATATTAATTGCAAAGAGCTTTTCCGGAACACTCTTAAACGGTATAATACTTTCCGGTATAATTATATTCATTCCTCGCCTTGTAATGACTCTGATCGTGTCATCAGTTGAAGCAAACATTATATTTGAAGGTCATATTAGAAACATTTTCACAAGCAATGAATTAAACCCTGTAATTTCAATGGTATTTACATTAATGGGTATTGATCCATCTATAAATGTTGACGCTGCATTTACAAGCGTTCCTGCAATAATATACGGTTTTGTTCTCGGAATTATTTATTTTGTGCTTGGTGGATTGGCATTCTGTCACAGAAACAGCGAAACAGCATCTCAAAGTGCGCCAAACAAAAAATTCCAGGCAGCATATCGTATTATAATAGCACTTGTTATTTCAAGCTTTATAGTAAGTGTGCTTTTCAATGAGTTTTATGTTTTCAACGAGCATTTCGATGCATTTCCATTTATTATTTCTTACGTTGGCGTTGCATTTGTCTATTTCCTCTATGAACTTATCACAACGAAAAAACTGAAAAATCTCATTAAGGCTATACCGGGACTTGGAATTGTAGCAGTACTTAATATTGCAATGTTCTTTGGTCTTGCAGGTGTATATAAAAATGCAATGAATTTCAGACCAGCTCCTGACGAGATAAACAGTGTTACTCTTATTCCTGAGGTACATTCAATGCATGATTATATCACTTATTATTATTATGTTCTTAATAAAATAGATGGCCTTGAAATTACAGATAAAGAAATCATTAAAGAAGTATCCACTACTCTTGATAAAAATCTTTCAATATCTGAAGATGGCGCAGACAAACTATATAGTTACAGTTCAGAATCATATAACATAGGATTTGAAATAAATACCAACGGAAAAAGCAAGTCTCGTAATATTTTCTTAAAGGAAGAACAATATGATAATCTTAATAAGGTTATTTGCAACAGCAAAACATTTAAGGAAGCATGGATGAATCCTCCTGCATTAAAAGATATAAATGATGTTTGTGTTTATAATCAAAATACGGGCATGTATCTTACAGATGAAATCAATATGGACGAACTCTACACCTTGTTTGCAAATGAAATTAAAAAGTCCGATTTTGAAAAATGCTTCACAGCATACACAGAAAATGATAGTAGTATGTGCTTTGAGTTTAATTATATTATTGATGGAAAATCGTATTATATTACAATGCCTATTATTAAGGAAATCACCCCTGAGACAGCAGCAAAGTGCTATGAAATAACAAAGAAAAATCGACTTGAAAGGCTAAATGCTTTTAATGAATATCTTGACAAGCTTGAAAAATCCGGAACAGAATTTGAGGGTGATATATACTTATATAGTAATGAAACCTCAAAATCACTAAGTTTTTCAAATTCATTGGATCTTGTTTATGAAATTATGAATTTGCGTTCAGATGATTATTTTGACGATGGAAATCCAGATCAGCTATATATGGATGTAAACTTCTACTTCTACAATGTAAGCGATCCTGAGCTGGATGGCAATGGTTATAATTTCACGTTCCCTATTGATGAAGAAGCATTAGGCAAGATTTTAAGCATTCAGTCAAACGAGGATTAAATTGTACATGAATAAAGCAAAAAAATCCTGACATAATTTTGCTAACACCATTAACTCTCCATATAAAAGAACTGCACATTTCCTCTGCCTTGGAATGTGCAGTTTCTTTTTATATAATCTTATTATATAATAAATATTATATTGAAATAAGATATAATATATGGTATAATCTTATTAAGATAAATATGAAGGACGTGAAGTAATGGCAAAATCTAAAACCATATACAGATGTACGGAATGTGGTTTTGAATCATCAAAATGGAACGGAAGATGTACGAATTGCGGTACATGGAACAGCATGGAAGAAGATGTTCTAATGACATCGCCCAGCGGAAAAATTGGTAATATAAATCGCAAAAAAAATGACCTTTCTGCAAAAATCAAGGGTCTTAGTGATATAAGTACAGATGAAGAAACTCGATATAAAACAGGATGCAACGAGCTTGACAGAGTTCTTGGCGGTGGTCTTGTAAAAGGTTCTATAACGCTTATTGGCGGTGAACCGGGTATCGGAAAAAGTACCCTATTGCTGCAAATTTGTCAGTATCTCGGAGAATGCCATTCTGTTTTATATGTATCTGGAGAAGAATCTGCCAGACAGATAAAGCTTCGTGCGGAAAGGCTTAAAGTAAACACCGATTTGCTCTATCTTCTAACAGCAACAGATGCACAAAGCATTTGTGATACTATAGAATCAAGTTCTCCCGATATTGTTATAATAGATTCTATACAGACAATGTATATTACTGAGATCTCATCAAGTCCGGGAAGCATTACGCAGGTAAGAGAATGCACAAATCTATTTATGCATACAGCAAAAACACTGGATATCCCCATGCTTATTGTCAGCCATGTAAACAAAGACGGTGCTATTGCAGGTCCAAAGGTAATGGAGCATATTGTAGATACGGTTCTGCACTTTGAGGGAGAACGTCACCTTTCTCACCGATTACTCCGTGCAGTAAAAAATAGATTTGGCTCATGCAATGAGGTCGGCGTTTTTGAAATGGTAAGCCGTGGGCTTCGTGAAGTACCTAATCCATCTGCAATGCTTTTGGCAGAACGCCCGTCAGATGTTTCAGGAACTTGCGTAACATGTGTTATGGAGGGAACAAGGCCTATTCTTGCAGAGGTTCAGTGCCTTGCAACAAAAAGCGGATTTGGCACACCTAGAAGAACAGCAGACGGAATAGATTATAATCGTATGTCCATCATAATTGCAATACTGGAAAAACATCTTGGGCTTTTATATAATACTCTTGATGTATATCTGAATGTTGTAGGTGGATTTGATTTGAGAGAACCATCAGGTGATCTCGCAGTAGCAATGTGCCTTTATTCTTCACTGGTAGATCGTCCTATTCATCAGAAGCTTGCTGCATTTGGTGAAATCGGTTTGGGCGGTGAAGTAAGAAGCGTATCGTATCTTGAAATACGCCTTAGAGAAGCAGAGCGCCTTGGCTTTGAAATTTGTATCGTGCCTAAGCATTCTCTTGAAAGTATTGAATTCAGCTCACCTAACATGAAAATAATAGGCGTTACGACAGTCAAACAAGCACTTTCCTATCTAAATAAGCTTTTTAAAGCAGCAGAAACAAAAAAATAATAATATAAAAGCCTGTCAAATAAATTTATCTTGACAGGCTTTTCACTATTTATAGCATTTAGATAATTTATATGATTTATACGATCTTAGTTGTCCACTCTTCAAGGTTCCATACCTCATCGCAAACATCCATATAAAATTCGGGTTCATGGCTTACAAGCAATACAGTTCCTCTAAAACTCTTTATTGCTTCTTTAAGCGACTCCTTTGCATCTACGTCAAGATGATTTGTAGGCTCATCAAGCACGAGCAGATTTATATTTTTAAGCATTACTCTACAAAGGCGAACCTTGGCGTTCTCTCCACCAGAAAGCACCCTCATTTGAGATGTAATATGATCGGTTGTAAGACCACATCTTGCAAGCGCTGCACGTACTTCGGCATTTGTCATAGAAGGATATTCATTCCAGATAGTTTGCAATGCCGTTTCATTTGTAGCGTTTTCTTCCTGCTCAAAGTATCCAACCTCAACAAACTGGTCATGTTCTACAGTGCCTGAGATAGGCGGTATGAGTTTAAGCAGAGTTTTAAGAAGCGTGGACTTACCCAAACCATTTACGCCCTTTATTGCAACTTTTTTGTTGCATTCAAGCTTTAGTGAAAGAGGTTTAGTAAGAGGTTCATCATAGCCGAGAACTAAATCATTGCACTCAATAACAATTCTTCCCGGTGTTCTTGCAGCATTAAAAGAAAACTGTGGCTTTGGCTTTTCACTCATAAGAGTTATTTTATCCATTTTATCAAGCTTTTTCTGTCTGGATTTTGCCATATTAGTAGTGGCAACACGAGCTTTGTTTCTGGCGATAAAATCCTGTAGATCAGCTATTTCTTTTTGCTGCTTCTCATAAGCCTGCTCTATTTGACGCTTTTTTAATTCATACATTCTTTCAAAATTCTCATAATTGCCTGTATAACGTGTAAGAATAGCATTCTCCACATGATAGATAACGTTGACAACATCATTTAGAAATGGTATGTCATGAGATACTAAAATAAATGCATTTTCATAATTCTGGAGGAAGTTTTTCAGCCAAGCAATATGATTTTCATCAAGAAAGTTTGTAGGCTCGTCAAGGATCAGTATCATAGGATTTTCAAGCAGAACTTTAGCGAGAAGAACCTTTGCTCTCTGTCCTCCTGAAAGCTCGGAAACATCCCTATCAAGACCAATTTCACCAAGGCCCAGACCATTTGCGTATTCTGATATCTTTGCATCAATTGTGTAATATCCGCCATAGTCAAGTATATCCTGAATTTCTCCAACTTTATCCATAGCGTCAGCCATTTCTTCATCTGAAAATTCACTCATTTTCTCGTAAAGTTCTAGCATTTCCTGCTCTAAATCTGCAAAATGAGAAAAAGCATCACGCAATACATCGGCAATTGTTTTTCCCTTAGAAAGTGTGCTGTACTGGTCAAGGTAGCCCGTAGTTATATGTCGGCACCATTCTATTTTGCCCTCATCCGGCATAAGTTTTCCCGTAATAATATTCAGAAAGGTTGATTTTCCCTCGCCATTTGCACCAACAAGTCCTATATGTTCTCCTTTTAACAAACGAAAAGAGGCATCTTTAAGGATCTGTCTTGCACCATAGCCATGGGTTACGTTCTCTACATTAAGTATACTCATATTACTTTATTCTCCCGATTATTACTATAAGTTATTATTAAGTGTCAATTATAATCAGTTTACCAGAAATATGGTATTTTGTCAACATATTAACATCAAAAGAATAAAAGCCAATTTTTAAAAGCAAAACAGCTGCTGTCAACGCACTGGCAGCAGCTGAATTTCTTTATTTAGTTTCACTGAACATATCCTTACCAACCAAACATAATGGACACAAAAAGTCATCGGGCAAATCTTCAAATTTTGTACCCGGAGCTATCCCCTGTTCAGGTAATCCCTGTTCTTCATCATAAATCCAATCGCATACATCACATATATATTTTTTCATTTTCTTTTCTCCCTTTTATTTTGAGAAGAATCTCTGGTTTATGATTATTATTAGCAGATCATATTATATTATTCCAAAAATACGCCGTCGATATCTAATAGAAACTTAAATAAACAACGTCATATTCTACGTATAATACTTATAAAAGAAACAAAATAAAAAAATGTGTAATAACACTTGCAATTTATCAGATTTTATTATATACTTAATATTGATTGTAATTGATTATATATGTGTTGGAGGTAGTTCATATGAGCAGCAATAAAATTGGATTTGATAATGACAAATATCTGAAAATGCAATCTGAGCATATCAGAGAAAGAATTGCACAATTTGGAGACAAGCTGTATCTTGAATTCGGAGGAAAGCTTTTTGATGATTTTCATGCATCACGAGTTCTTCCGGGATTTAAGCCTGATAGTAAACTGCAGATGCTTATGCAGTTGAAAAATGAAGCAGAAATAGTTATAGTTATCAATGCAAATGATATTGAAAAAAACAAGGTGCGTGGAGATTTAGGAATCACTTATGATATCGAAGTAATACGTCTCATAAATGTATTTTCAAAAAAAGGTCTTTACGTAAGCAGCGTTGTTCTCACTCAATATGCAGAACAAGCAGGTGCAGACGCTTTCCAAAATAGACTGGAAGCACAAGGAATAAGAGTTTATCACCACTACCATATAAATGGTTATCCATCTAACCTTCAGCTTATCATGAGCGATGAGGGTTACGGTAAAAACGACTACATTGAAACTACACGTAAACTCGTTGTAATTACAGCTCCAGGTCCGGGAAGCGGAAAAATGGCTACATGTCTTTCTCAGCTTTATCATGAACATAAATGTAATATCAGCGCTGGCTACGCTAAGTTTGAAACATTCCCTATATGGAATATTCCGCTGAGACATCCTGTAAATATCGCTTATGAAGCTGCAACATCTGATCTTAATGATGTCAACATGATAGATCCATTCCATCTGGAAGCATATGGCAAAACTACAGTAAATTATAACAGAGACGTGGAAATATTTCCGGTTCTAAATGCAATGTTCGAGATGATATTGGGAGAATCACCTTATAAATCACCAACAGACATGGGTGTAAATATGGCAGGAAACTGCATAATTGATGATGAGGTAACCTGTGCAGCTGCAAAACAGGAAATAATACGTCGATATTATGTAGCAATGTGCGGTTACAAAGCCGGCACTGTTAAAGAAGACGAAATATACAAACTTGAGCTTCTCATGAAGCAGGCTGGTATTACCACAGCAGACAGAAAAGTGGTAGATGCGGCACTTAAACGTGAACGTGAAACAGGCGCACCAGCAGCTGCAATGGAACTCCCTGATGGTACAATACTAACCGGAAGAACGTCAAATCTTCTTGGCGCAGTATCTGCACTTCTTCTCAATGCACTCAAACATTTTGGAGGAATTGAAGAAGAAGCACTTCTTATGTCCCCTGAAGTAATTGAACCTATCCAGAATCTTAAAGTAAATCATCTGGGAAATCAAAATCCACGACTTCACACAGATGAAACATTACTGGCATTATCTATTTGTGCCAATACAAGCGCAAATGCAAAATGTGCCATGGAACAGATTTCTAAACTTCGTGGATGCGAAGTGCATTCAACAGTTATTCTCTCCCCTGTTGACGAACGTATATTTAAGCGTCTCGGTATCAATCTTACCTGTGAACCAAAATATCAGTAAATTTATTTATAAAATAATACATATAAAGCGCACAGAAATTAAGCTTCTGTGCGCTTTTGTTTATAGCAAATTTCAACTCCACTCAGGAGTAAATCCGGCAGCATTCATTGCATAATACGAAAGTATAGCAGTTGCGTCTGACATAGTTATTTCGCCGTCTCCGTCGATATCAGCTGCTTTCTTCTGAATAATAGTGTATTCATCGGTAGAAATACCTGCTGTACTTCTTGCATATATCATCAAAGCTGATGTTGCATCATCTATTGAGATATCTCCATCTCCTGTTACATCACCCTTTAAATAATATACCTCAGGATCGCTTCCTTGAAGATTTATTTTTATATCATTTACTGTTATTGTATATGTACCATCATTATTTTTGCTTATATTAGGATCATATGAAAACATTTCCGGATTATTTGTGATAAGAGAATTTTCATAGCCAACAAGAAATTCAGCATTAGTAAGATCAAGATAATACCACATTTCATTTTCAGTTCCAACATCAAGTCCTATTACATTCCACTGATGATCTTTCCCGTAATTGCTCATTGAAACAAGTGTATCTGATATCCCATCGTCTTGTATCTTTTTTACATAGCTATTAACTATTGAGGCATATGCTGAACATACTCCCTTTCCATACGTAATCATTCCAGTTGGAAAATGTGTCATTCCAGCACTAAGACTCCATTTTGTATTATTTTCATCATAAAGAGTTCCATATGGATCTTCAGCATAGGTGAATCCATATTCGACATTTCTTTTAATGTTATTGCACATAACAGTAACGAGCTGAATATCTGTCATATCCGATGTACAGTTATTGCTTTGAATTATGTTTTCGCAGTAATCATTGATTATATTATCTAAAAACGGAGTACCTCTAAGGGCATTCGCAAGATACATAAGCATATTATCACTTCTATATCCTAATCCAGTAACAGTATTTCCGTTTTCATCTTTAAGAGTAACCTCTTCACAAAATGACGCTGCTTTTCTTATATCATCAATTGTAATATCCTTATCTGAATCAATTATTTTTAAATATTCAATCGAATTATTACGTGCAAATGCATTTTCACTATAAATCACACCGTTTTCTGGCACATATAATGTTGTGCATTTGCAACCATAAAATGCATAATCGGCTACATAAGTAACATTTTCCGGAATAACAGCTTTATCTGCGTTAATATTATAGTTCATAAGAACGCTACCGAGAATAGTTGCTTGATTATCAGCATGATTGCTTTCCCATTCTGTACCATAAAATGCCTGTGTCCTCACCATTTTTACACTTTCATCCCCTATTACTGATGAAAGATTTTTACAAGAAAAAAATGAACATACACCAATATCAGTTACGCCTGTCAAATCAAGATTTTTTAAATATTTTGCATCATAAAAAGCATTATCAGCGATTTTTATGTTTTCTCCGTTAAACTTTACATTCATAACCGGAAGATTGCTCCATGGATATTTTCCTTTACTGAATTCAGTCATTTTTCCAGTTCCTGAAATAGTAAGATTAAAATCTTCAAATTTCCATGTAAGATCTTCTCCACAAATTCCTCCGTCATCTTCCAATAAAGCTATAAAATGGCTTGGAAACTGATCTTTGATTACACTGCTTTCATAAGCGTAATATGGCACATCGGGATCATTAAATTGATTAATACGATGAAAATCATTAGATATATTAAGTTCTGTAGTTCCATCATTATCAAATAATACAAATTTTAAAGAAGCCCTCCATAATACACCTTTTTCTATTGTTTTAACACTTTGCGATATTCTCAAAAAATCAAGTTCCATATTTTTGTAAAAAGAACCCGATGCAATTGTTTCTGTTCCCAATGGAACAACATACATTTTATCTTTTTTATGAGATGGATAAGCAATCAATGTTTTTCTATCAAAATCATAGAGAACACCATCAGCACTTGTAAATTCAGTATTTCCATTCTCCATCTCATATCTTTCAACATTAACATTATATAGTGGGTAAGAGATCTTTTTTACTGTAGAAGGAATAGTAATTACACCATTTTCACAATCATAATAAGGAGAAACAAATAAAATTTCTGTTTTATCTTTATTATATATTATACCATTTTCACTGCAAAAACGTGGATTTTCTTCTATTATTATATTTTTTACTGCATAATCATACGAAGAAACAGAGTCAAATTCTGCTGCCCTAAGTTCTTTCAGATTTTTTCCTATTATTACATTTTCATATTCTTGATAAGCACCGATGTACATAATCGTTACAAATTCTGGCACATATGCTACAGAATCATCAGAATTAATCATATGTGTATCGTTGCTTAGTATCACATCAAGGTCATCAGCACCATCTATTTCTATCAAAGAAGACGTATTATAAAACACCTTGTAATCAAGCAGCTTAATATGAACCGGTAATTTAACTGATGAAAGATTTGTACAGTCTCTAAATGCATAATCCCCTATTGTCATCACACTATCGGGAATCACAATTTCTCTAAGATTACTACAACTATTAAATGCATACTCTCCTATAGTAGTCACATTATCAGGAATTACAATTTCTCTAAGATTACTGCAACTATCAAATGCATTATCCCCTATAATAGTAACACTATCTGGTATTATTACCTTTTCAATAGAAGTTTTGTATTGAAAGGCTTCGCTATCAATAGCTGTTACAGGCAAGCCTTCATACTCAAAAGGAATTTCAATTAATGAATCATTGCCAATATAATCCGCAATTACAGCATGATCATCATATAATCTATATCCTAACTTTTTTTCATCATATTTATTATCTGGTGAATTATGACTTATAAAGTTAAGCCCATTTTCTTTTGCAAAAGCTTCTGTAGTCGATGATATATACGCATAAATATCACAGAATATAAGTTCCTCCTGTAAATTAAAAGCATTATCCTCATAAACACAGTCCATATTATATGTGCTAATTAAAATAAATCGTATGTCACCATAAAAAGCACTTGATTTTATACGCTTCATAGATATTGGAAGCTTTAAAATAACACTAGAAGAACCTGAAAAGTGTGATGGAATGCTTGTTATGCCTTCAGAAAAAACTATTTCATTAATCGCAAGAGACTGCCAAGGATATTGTTCAGCTTCTAATTCTTCAAGTGAAGGTATATCTCCATTGCCTGATATTGTAAGAATATTTTGATTATTTGCTGTATCAACTTGATAGTCCCAAGAAATATCCCCTAATGTACCTGAGGTAACGACTTCATCTTCCACTGCCTGTACAGTTATAGATAAATTTAGCAAGAGTATTAGTGCTGACATCAACAAACATACTGCTCTTTTTACAAATCTGGGTCTAAACATTTTTATCGCCCTTTCTTTTTATAAAATCAACCTTATAAAATCAATTCCACTCAGGAGTAAGACCAGCTGCATTCATTGCATAATACGAAAGTATAGCAGTTGCGTCTGACATAGTTATTTCGCCGTCTCCGTCAATATCAGCTGCTTTCTTTTGAACACTAGTGTATTCGTCGGTAGAAATACCTGCTGTACTTCTTGCATAGATGATAAGGGCTGATGTTGCATCAGCCATGGAGATATCTCCATCTCCTGTTACATCACCCTTAGAATAAGGCACTAAAAGATCGCTGCTTTGAAGTCTTATCTCCTTTTCGGAATCTATTTTTATTGTGTATGTACCATCGCTATTTTTTACCGCATTGCTATCATATGAATACATGGCTGGATTTGATTTAATAATATTATTGTCATATCCAATAAGATACGTTCCATTAGCAAGATCCATGTAATACCACTTCTCATTATCTGTTCCAGTATTAAGACCTATTACATTCCACTCATGGCCTGCCCCATAATTGCTCATTGAAACAAGTGTATATGATATTCCATCTTCATTCATCTTTTGTACGCATCTATTTACTATTGACGCATACGCTGAGCATACACCTTTCTCAAGGGCAATTATTCCTATTGGAAAATGCGTCATACCAGAGCTAAGACTCCACTTTACATCATTCTCATCATAAAGTGTTCCATAAAGATCTTCTGAATACACAAATTTATACTTAACATTACTCTTAAAATAATCCCATATAGCAGTAATCAATTGAATATCTGTCATTTCCGAAGTACAGTTGCAACTCTGTATTACGTTCTCACAATAATCATTGACCATATTATTTATAAATGGTGTATCTCTGAGGGCATCTGCAAGACACATAATTGTATTATCGCTTTTATAACCTAGTCCGGAAACTGTATTTCCGTTTTCATCTTTCAAATTAACTTCTTTACAAAGTTTAGCTGCTTCTTTTATGTCGTCTAAGCATATATCTTCACCTGACCCTATAAACTTTACATGTTCAATTGAATTATTGTTAATAAACGCATTTCCATTATAAAGCACATCGCTTTTAGGAAGATATAAGGTTTTTACTTTACTATTTGAAAATGCACTATGAGCTACATATTTGATATTGTCAGGAAGTACTATTTCTTCTGAAATATTATCGCATTCTATAAGTACGCTTCCAAGTACCTTCATATCGTTCTTTCCTATCCATTCTGTTCCAGTGAAAGCGTATGGTTCAACAAATTCCACTGATTCATCATTTATTATTGATGAAAGCTGCTTGCAAAAAAAGAATGATGTAGTGCCTATTTCTGTTACTCCTGAAAGATCAAGGCTTTGCAGATATTTCATATCATAAAAAGCATTATCTGCTATCTTTATATTTTCACCTTCAAATGCTACACTTACAATCAGAAAATTGCTCCACGGATATTCTCCTGCATTGCAATTCGTCATTTCTCCTGTGCCTGTTATCTGAATCTTGAAATCTTCTACTTTCCAGTTTAGATTCTCTCCGCAGGTGCCTTCAACTTCAAATGCATAACGTGGTATTACATATAGGGCTTTTGTTTTATCTTTATTATACACTGTTCCATTATCATAGCATAAATATGGATTTTCTTCATCTATAACTATTTCTTTTAATTCAAAATCAACATCATCTATATCATATTCAACAGCAATAATTTTTTTCAAATTCTTACCAATCACTATTTTCTCATAATTTTTAAACGAATCGGAATACATAGTTGTAACAATTTCCGGTACATTAACTGTTGTCACTGACTTTTCATTCTTAAAAGCATCACTATAAAGCACTATCTCTAAATCATCTGCACCTTCTATTTTTTTCAAAGAAGGCGTTCTATAAAATACATTGTAATCAATTTCTTTTATGCTGTCAGGTAATTTAATTGATGTAAGACTAGCACAACCTTCAAATGCAAAATTTTCAATAGATGTAACACTATCCGGAATTATAATTTTTCTAAGCCCTCTCATATCATAAAATGCATTTTCTTTTATAGTTGTTACAGGAAGTCCTTCAATTTCAGAAGGAATTTCAACTGACGAAGATATTCCTCAACACATACGAATTTCAACATGGTCATCACAAATATTATAATCAAAATCAAGTTCCTTTTCTGTTGAATTCATACTAAAAAATAGAAGTTCATTTTCATTTGCAAATATTTCTGTAGTTGACCCTTCAAGTCCAGATATAACATTCATTCCTAGGTCTTCCTTTGATATATTGAATGCATTATTCTCATAAATACAATCCATATTATAGGTACTTATACCAATACCATGAATTTCTCCATAGAAAGCACCCGATTGTATAGACTTAACAGTTGTTGGAATACTTAAATTAACAATATCATTGCCTGAAAAATGCGATGGTATATTTGTAATACCCTCTGATAATACTATACTAGGAAAATAAAATGATGCTCATGGATACTCCTCTAATCCCAATTCTTCCAGTGATGGTATATCGCCTTCGCCGGTTATTACAAGAGTTTGACCATAACCGTATATCATCGTATCATTTACATAATTCCAAGAAATATCACCTAATGTACCGGACGTTACGACTTTCTCTTCCTCTGCCTGTACAGTTATAGGAAAATTCAGCAAAAGCATTACCACCGACATCAATAAACATACTGCTCTTTTTAAAAATTTAGATTTTAATATTTTTAAACACCTTTCCTTTTTAAATAAAATTAATTCATTATATTTGTATAATATCATATGATTTAAATATTTTCAATACTTTTTAATAAAAAATCTCCCGAAGTTCGATAAAACACCAAACTTTCGGGAGAATATTTTTATATTAATATATTACTTAATATCCTTGTGATGCTCTTGCAGTGACTTAACACCAAACTGCTTCTTTTCGATAATCGCACGAATACCCTCTGCACTAGCCTTAGCAGCAGCCATTGTAGTAATATAAGGTATTTTGTGTTTGATAGCAGCTTTACGAATGTAACTGTCATCATGAGCGCTTGTCTTACCAGCAGGAGTATTTATAATCAACTGGATCTCATGATTAGCAATCTGATCAGGAATATTAGGACGACCTTCATAAACCTTGAAAATTCTCTCAGCTGGAATGCCTGCTTCGGTAATCATCGCATAACAACCGCCTGTAGCCAGAATCTTGAATCCCAACTGATTAAATGCAGCAGCAATTTCCAGAAGTTCAGCCTTATCGCGATCACAAACACTAAGAAGTACAGTACCCTCAGTAGGCAGTTTAGTCTGAGTAGCTTCCTGTGCCTTATAATATGCTTCACCAAAAGATTCAGACATGCCCAGAACCTCACCTGTTGAACGCATTTCAGGTCCAAGAACAGGGTCTACTTCCTGGAACATATTGAACGGGAATACAGCTTCCTTAACACCGTAATGATTGATCTCACGATCAGTCAGATTTGCAACTGGAGATGCATTTCCTGTGAATTCTGATGTCATAATCTCAGTAGCAAGCTTTACCATGTTGATATCGCAAACCTTAGATACAAGCGGAACAGTTCTTGATGCACGTGGATTAGCTTCGAGTACATATACAGTATCGCCTTCAATAGCGTATTGCATATTCATCAAACCACGAACATTCATTTCTACAGCAATTTTTCTTGTATAATCCTTAATTGTAGCGATCATCTCATCAGAGAGATTCTTCGCAGGAAGGATACAAGCAGAGTCGCCGGAATGAACACCTGCAAGCTCAATATGCTCCATAACAGTAGGTACAAAACAGTTTGTTCCATCAGAAATAGCGTCTGCCTCGCACTCTGTAGCATGGTTGAGGAAACGGTCAATAAGAATAGGACGATCTGGTGTAACGCCAACAGCAGCTGACATATAAACACGCAGCATCTCATCATCATGAACGATTTCCATACCTCTGCCACCCAGAACATATGAAGGTCTAACCATAACAGGATAACCGATCTTATTAGCAATTTCCAGAGCTTCATCAACGTTTACAGCCATGCCTGCTTCTGGCATTGGAATGCCGAGCTTATCCATCATAGCACGGAAATGATCTCTATCTTCTGCAAGGTCAATAGTTTCCGGAGTTGTACCAAGAATATTTACACCATTCTTTTTAAGATCAGCTGCAAGGTTCAGAGGTGTCTGACCACCAAACTGTGCAATAACGCCAATCGGTTTTTCCTTTTCATGGATAGAAAGAACATCTTCCAAGGTCAGCGGTTCAAAATAGAGCTTATCTGCTGTATCATAGTCAGTAGAAACTGTCTCAGGATTGCAGTTTACAATAATAGACTCAAAGCCCATCTTTTTAAGCGCAAGTGCAGCATGAACACAGCAATAGTCAAACTCAATACCCTGACCGATTCTATTAGGGCCACCGCCAAGGATCATGATCTTCTTCTTATCAGAAGATGGGCTCTTATCCTCGTCAAGGTGATATGTTGAATAATAATATGCAGCATTCTCAGTACCGCTTACATGTACACCTTCCCAAGCTTCACGAATGCCATACTCATATCTTGCCTCACGAATAGATTCTTCCGAAACTTCAAGAAGCTGACTAAGGTAACGATCGCTGAAACCATCAAGCTTAGCCTGACGAAGAACATCCTTTGCCGGAACGCTACCCTTCATTGCAATAAGTGATTCCTCTTCTTCAAGAATCTCCATCATCTGTTCCAAGAACCAATGTTTGATCTTAGTAAGCTCATAAATTTCATCAATTGTAGCACCTTTACGGAGAGCTTCATAAATGATGAACTGACGCTCACTTGATGGGAAACGAAGCATTGACAGCAATTCGTCCTTAGTAAGAGTGTTGAAATTCTTAGCAAATCCAAGACCATATCTGCCAGTCTCAAGGCTGCGGATAGCCTTCTGGAATGCTTCTTTATAAGTCTTACCAATGCTCATTACTTCGCCGACAGCTCTCATCTGTGTACCGAGCTTGTCCTCAGCTCCCTTGAACTTTTCAAATGCCCAACGAGCAAACTTAATTACAACATAGTCGCCACCCGGAACATATTTATCAAGAGTGCCATACTTGCCGCATGGAATATCTTTGAGAGTCAGACCGCAAGCAAGAAGTGCAGAAACAAAAGCGATAGGGAAACCTGTAGCCTTTGATGCAAGGGCTGATGAACGTGATGTTCTCGGATTGATTTCAATAACAACAATTCTATCAGTTACAGGATCATGTGCAAACTGGCAGTTGCATCCGCCAATAACTTCAATAGCTTCAACAATCTTATAAGACTGCTCCTGGAGCTTTTTCTGAACCTCTTCAGAAATAGTAAGCATAGGCGCAGAACAGAATGAATCACCTGTATGAACACCGATAGGATCTATATTTTCAATAAAGCAAACTGTAATAATATTATTCTCAGCATCACGTACAACCTCAAGCTCTAGTTCTTCCCAGCCGCTGATACATTCTTCAACGAGAACCTGACCAACAAGGCTTGCCTGAAGTCCACGTGCACATACGACTTTCAACTCGTCTACATTATAAACAAGGCCGCCGCCTGCTCCGCCCATTGTGTAGGCAGGACGAAGTACAACCGGATATTTAAGCTTATCGGCAATAGCCATAGCTTCTTCTACAGAATAAGCTACCTCACTGCGAGCCATTTCGATTCCAAGCTTATCCATAGTGTGCTTGAATTCAATACGGTCCTCGCCTCTCTCAATAGCATCAACCTGTACACCTATTACCTGTACATTGTATTTGTCAAGAACACCTGCTTCTGCAAGCTCAGAACAAAGGTTAAGTCCTGACTGTCCGCCCAAATTCGGCAGAAGAGCATCTGGTCTCTCCTTCTCTATGATCTGAGTAAGTCTTGCCAGATTCAGCGGCTCAATATATGTAATGTCCGCAACATCAGCATCAGTCATAATTGTAGCCGGATTAGAATTAACCAGTACGATCTCATATCCCAGTTGACGCAGTGCCTTACACGCCTGTGTACCCGAATAGTCGAATTCGCAAGCCTGGCCGATAATAATCGGGCCGGATCCAATAATCATAATCTTGTTAATATCTTGTCTTTTAGGCATAATATTCTCCAAACCCGTGCGTTATCATAGCACGATTGCTTATTTGCCGTTTTATAATCCCGGCATTTTTACTTTCCTTTTATAATAACACAAAATAAATCTTTTTGCAAGACGTATTTACAAAAAAATACTGCAAAGCAGATTTTTTTATGTTTTTCACACTAACGACTTAATAATTTTATCTTTTTATGCAATCCTATCGCATAAAGCAGTCCCCTGCACATAGTCAAGGGACTGCAAAAACTATCTATACTTATATTACAGCATAGATGCACGCAGCTCTTCACCGCTCAGTCTGGAAAGATATGCCGGAGCAATATCAAACGCAGTCTTGCAGCCAACAGCACCCTCTGCCTTTAATCTAGAAAGCGCTCTTGCATAAGCCACCAATACACTTGCTGTAAATTCTGGATTAGAACCAAGCTTAAGAGAATACTCGATCATCTGATGTGTTTTTTCTCCATCACCTGTCATACCGCTTCTCATAACAAAACCACCATGAGGCATCTTGTTATGCTCCGCATCGAATTCCTCTTCACTGATGAAATTTACAGTAGTATCATATTCATCAAAATAATTCTTCATACCCTTGATTGTTTCTTCGATCTTAGCCTTATCAGCTCCGTCTTCAGCAACAACATAGCAAACTCTTGTATGTTTTTCACGAGTAGTAAGCTCAGGCTGGCTGCCGCTTCTTACAGCATCCATAGCAGCATCTACAGGGCAAGTATACTGTATGCCCTTTTTAACACCTTCAACTCTTCTGATAGCATCAGAATGTCCCTGGCTTACGCCTTTACCCCAGAATGTATAAGTTTTACCATTCGGAAGAATGGATTCAGCATAGAGGCGATTCAGTGAAAAGAGACCCGGATCCCAGCCAAGGGAAATAAATGCAACATGTCCATTTTCTCTGCAAACCTTATCAACATTGGCAAAATGTTCTGGAATTCTTGCGTGTGTATCAAAGCTATCAATAACATTGAAATATTTAGCAAGTTCCGGTGTCTGCTGCGGAAGATCAGTAGCACTGCCACCACAAATTATCATTACATCGATCTTATCCTGCATATTTGGAACATCTTTCATATTATAAACATTAACACCTTCTGTCATGAGTTTTACTGTTTCAGGCTCACGACGTGTAAAAACACCTACAAGTTCCATATCATCGTTTTGTCTCACAGCAAGCTCAACGCCTTTGCCGAGATTGCCGTATCCTGCAATACCGATTCTAATTTTTGCCATAACTTATACCTCCATAAATAACTTTATTTTGCTTATTATATCACATACAACTTTCTTTGTAAAGAAAATTTTTTTAATTTTTTTCTTTACGGGCTGCTTAAAAATTCAGCTGCACGTCTTACTGATTTAAAAGCCTCTCTGTTATCCTTTGCAGGTAAACGATCTGTATTGCCACAGAAAACAACAGGAAAAATATCTTGAGCGTTCATACTCTTCAAAAGGCATTTAGCAGTTTTATAAGCACTATCATAGCTGCACGTTCCGCCTCCTGTAAGAATAACTGCACCCTTTTTCCTTGAAAGCAACGGTTCTTCATCCCGGAAATAATGAGCAGAAAAATATGTTTGCAAACGACTTCCAACATTCAAAAGCGAGCCTGTAAGCTCTGTAAAATACAGAGGTGAGGCAATTATCACATTGTCACAGCCCTCCAGATAATTATAAATTTCCTTCATTTCATCGTCTATAACACAGCCTGCTTGAGTGCGGCATGCACGACAGTCTACACAAGGTGAAATGTTACTGTCATAGGTACGAATTTCCTTTATCTCGCCCAAAAGATGCTCTCTCATATGAGCGATAAGCGCAGCTGTATCACCGTTTTTTCTTGGAGAACCATTTATAATAAGCGTTTTCATCAAAATTCACTCCTCTCATTTTTACTCATCATTTATAATTTTACCACGCAGTTCTCCTGTTGTCAATGTAAATCTAAAACTTCTATTGATTTTAATATGTTTTTGTGCTATAATTGATCCATATTAAAGTTATTGAAAAGGAATATACATATGGATCGAGGATATGAGATAGAAAATACTATCTGTAAAAAATTCAAAAAAACAATCTGGAATCGTTTTATTATGGGCATAAAAGAATACAAGCTCATAGAAAGCGGCGATAAAATAGCTGTTTGTATATCCGGGGGTAAAGATTCGATGCTTATGGCAAAATGCATACAGCGTCTACAAAGATACAGCGAAATACCGTTTGAGGCTAAATATCTTGTAATGGATCCCGGATACAATCCACGCAACAGACAAAAAATAGAAGAAAATGCTAAAACACTTGGCATACCTATAGAAATTTTTGAAAGCACTATTTTTGATGCTGTAGCCGATATAAAGGACAATCCCTGTTATCTTTGTGCACGTATGAGAAGAGGTTATCTATACAGCCATGCAAAGGAAATGGGATGCAATAAAATAGCTCTCGGTCATCACTTTGACGACGTTATAGAAACAATTCTCATGGGAATGCTTTATGGCGCTCAAGTTCAGACCATGATGCCGAAACTTCATAGTTCCAATTTTGAAGGTATGGAACTTATACGCCCGCTCTACATGGTGAAAGAAGCAGATATTTTAGCATGGCAGGCACATAATCAACTTGAATTTATTCAGTGCGCATGCAGATTTACTGAAAGTTATACGACATATGAAAATGGAGCAAGTAATTCTAAGCGACAGGAAATGAAAAAACTTATAGCACGATTCCGAGATATTAACCCTAATATTGATATAAACATTTTTAGAAGCGTAGAAAACGTAAATCTTGATACGATAATTTCATATCATAAGGGCGATAAGTACACTCATTTTCTTGACGAATATTATGATAAAAAGAAGGATGAAATACAATGATACATCAGTTTTCACGAACAGAAATTCTTATTGGTGAAGAGGCGCTTACAAAGCTTAAAAACTCATGCGTAGCTGTTTTCGGAGTTGGCGGAGTTGGCGGATATACTGTAGAAGCCCTTGCAAGAAGCGGCGTTGGTACAATTCATCTTATAGATAACGACACAGTTGCGCTTACAAATCTAAACAGGCAAATAATTGCAACTCACCAAACCATAGGAATGCTAAAAACTCTTGCTGCAAAAGAAAGGATACTCTCTATAAATCCTGACTGCAAAGTATTTACGCATAATGTATTCTATACCCCTGAAACTGCTGATACATTTGACTTTTCTGAGTTTGATTATGTTGTTGATGCCATTGATACTGTAACGGGCAAAATATCACTTGTTATGCAGGCTCAATCAGCAGGCGTACCTATAATCAGTTCAATGGGTACGGGCAATAAAATGGATCCTACCAAATTTCGGGTAACCGATATTTATAAAACTTCTGTCTGCCCTCTTGCCAAGGTCATGCGTCATGAACTAAAAAAAAGAGGCGTAAAAAAACTTAAAGTTGTGTATTCAGATGAATTGCCGACTTTTTCAACAACTCCATCGGAAGAAACCGCAGAGCATAGACGTTCTATTCCGGCTAGCAACTCCTTTGTACCGCCCGTTGCAGGACTTATAATTGCAGGCGAAGTTATAAAAGATATTATAAAATAAATTTAATTACAAAAAAGGCTGTTGCAGAAATTTGAACTGCAACAGCCTTTTTAAAGTGAAAATTGTAGATCGTAAATCAGTCAAGCTGACTACAGCTCGTTTTTACACATAACCAACAACGGAAGAAATAAAGATTATCAAAAGCAAAACAGGACACACGTAACGAATCATAACACGATACATCTTTTTTGCCTTAAATGGGGCAGATAATTCCACCTCATCTTCAATTGTCTTAGTTTTAATAACAAAGCCTACAAACAAGCAGATAAGAAGAGCAGTAATAGGCATCAATATGTTATTGCTGAGGAAATCAAAGAAGCTTAAGAAGTCCTTGCCCAAAATAAGAATATGAGACCAAGCACCATTGCCCAATGAAGAAGGAACAGCAATAAGCATTGAAGCAAGCATTACAATGATACATACAGTACCACGCTTCATCTTAAACTTGTCCATAATAATTGATACTATTGTTTCCATAAGAGAAATAGCCGAGGTAAGTGCTGCAAAAAATACAAGTACAAAGAATACTATACCAACAATATTTCCGCCGGTCATTGAGTCAAACACCTTTGGAAGTGTTACAAACATAAGACCAGGGCCTTGACCAAGCTTAGATTCATCTCCGCCTGAAAATACAAACACAGCAGGTACGATCATAAGGCCTGACAAGAATGCAATCGCAGTATCAAATATCTCAATGCTTCGTACAGAACTTTCCAGATTATCCTTTTTCTGCATGTACGAGCCATAGGTTATCATAATACCCATAGCAAGAGACATTGAATAGAAAAGCTGTCCCATCGCCGCAACAACTGTTTTAAGTGAAAATGCGCTAAAATTAGGCTTTATATAATAAATAAGTCCTTCCATTGCACCATCAAGTGTAAGACAGTAAATAGATATTCCTACTGTCAAAGCCAGAAGAATTGGCATAAGTACCTTGCTGATTTTTTCAATTCCTTTTTGTACGCCAAGAAATACTACTACTGCCGTAAGGAAAATAAAAATAGCCATAAATACCAAAGGTGACATTGTAGAACCGATAAATCCTTCAAAATATCCATCAGCCGCAGCCGCAGAACCTTGTCCTGTTGCAAAAACTACACCATACTTGATTACCCATCCACCAATTACACAATAATATGGAAAGATTATCATAGGTACAAGTGAAGCCAGCACACCGATGAATGAACCTTTTTTGTTAAGCATACCAAATGCTTTTATAGCGCTCATACCTGTTTTTCTGCCAATAGCGATCTCAGTAACCATAAGTGCAAATCCAAACGTTACCGCCAGAATCAGGTATACAAGCAGGAATATTCCTCCGCCATACTGCGCTGCAAGATATGGGAAACGCCATATGTTACCCAAACCTACAGCTGAACCTGCCGCAGCAAGAACAAACCCCAGCTTACTGGAAAATCCTACTTTTTGATTACTCATAATTCCATCTCCTTATAAAATAATATATAATCACACATGTTTATTATTATACATTATTTTACATTTTATGTCAATGAATTTTTATAAGCACCAATATTTTTTATTTTAAAACAATAATTTCGATATCTCCGCTGGTAGTAGAAATCTCACATTTTTCATCCGAAGAGGTATGCGGAACATCAACATCACCACTTGTTGTATCAGTTATAAATAATTTTTCTGTAAGAAGAGAACCGTCAACATTTCCGCTGGTTGTAACTAAATTAAGAGAATTACCATCACATCTGTCGAGTTCTATATCTCCGCTTATTGTCTTTGCTTTTAATCTTCCAATGGCTATAGTATCTATCAATTCAACGTCGCCGCTTGTACTTTTAACTGAAATATCCTGTGATTTTAAATTTGAAATATTTATATCACCGCTGGTAGTACTTGAACGGAAATCTCCTTTTACATTGGCAGTTACTATTTTAACCTCTCCGCTTGTGGACTCTGATGTAATATTTTTAGCAGTAACATCTGAAAGGCTTACATCCCCACTAGTTGTATTTGAATAAAGATCTTCTTTTACATTAATAGATGATATCTTAACCTCTCCGCTTGTAGATGTTGCTGTAACATTATTTGCAGTAATATTTTCAATCATCACATCACCACTTGTACCATAAATTTTAGCATCAGAAAATGTATAAGGTGTTTCAACAAAAACATCTCCACTGGTTGTTCTTATATAAAGCTCCTCATATTCCTTTTCGGGAAGGTAAACAGTTAACGTCAAAGAATCCCAACCACCAAAGCCAAAACCAAAGTGGATTGATTCATACCATTTTCTTGTATTTATACGATTTATTCTAAGGGTGTCTCCTACTACCTCTACTGTATGATAAAGCTTTTCTTCCTCATTGCAAACTACTTTACATTTTTCATCTTTAGACGGCACAATAAAAACATCATACTCAACATCTTCTACTTTAATGTTTTTAAAATCCTTATCCACAGAATATGTTTTTACTTCTGTTATTACATTTTTCTCCTTAAACATGCCGAAATCTGTTGTAACAGCAACTATCATTGCTATAATAATACCAACAGCAATAGCAGCAGACGCTGCAATAATCCATATTTTCTTAGCTTTACTCATTATGAGTCCCTCCTTCTAATAAAGCAAGATTTAATTCCAACTGCAATTTTCTTGCTCACAAACCACATACCCTTTGTCACCTGATTAGATCCAAAGAACATAAGAACCGCTAATCCTGCGCATGCAATAGATATACCAAACATAAATATACCCTCAGCAATCGCACCATTAAGTAAAAATGCTGATATACATACTAGTCCCCCAAAAGCACATGCAGCAAAGCTTAAATCAACAGCATATAACACCAAAATCACTGACCATAAAACTATATATACTGACAATATAATTACAAATACAGCAAGTATAAGGGGCAGCCATACAGGAGAACCTAAAACGATAAGAATTATCTCCCATACAGATAATCGCCTTTTAGGCTTCATCTTAGCTTTCACAAGCTTGGCAAACGATGTATCCATAAGTATTTGTGAGACTGCTTCGTCCGGTGTACCTATTGCTTCAACTGCCTCTTCTTCCGTAAGACCATCTTCCACCCTGTCTTCAATCATTTCAGCGTAATAATCAAGGGATTTTTCTACATCCTCTTTGGGAATACCTCCAAGCTGGCTACGAATACTTTCAAGAAATTCTTGCTTATTCATTATATTCATCCTCTCTGACAACAAATTTATAAATTGACACAATTTCCTTCCACTCTTCTTTAAATGCTTCTATACGTTCAAGCCCCGCAGCTGTTATATGATAATACTTTCTAAGCCTACCATTATGCTCCATAGAATGCACTGATAAAAGCTCATTTGCTTCCAGTCTCCTCAGTATCGGATACAAAGTCGATTCAGATATTTCAATATACGGCTTCATGTCCTTTACAATTTGATACCCATAAGAATCCTCATTCTTTATGGCTGCAAGCACGCTAATATCCAAAAGTCCTCTCTTGAGTTGAATATCCATGTCATACCTCCCTTCACATAATACTATACCACACACAGTATTGTGTGTCAAGCACTATTCTTTGTTTTTTACATTTTCTTAAAAAAATAAGCAGCAGACGATATATCTGCCGCTACTTTTCTATTTGATCCTATTTTTTAAATCAATCTCATATTGATCGTCGAGCCAATGTATCATATCCTCAAATCCACTCTGATTTGATGGGAACTCTTTTTCCTGCTCTATTTCAGCCTTATCAGAGCATATTAAACCATGCCATATTTGTATTTTTAAAGGATCGCCATGCATTATCTTATAATTAAAGACTTGATCTCTGCTTCCTGTAAAGTCATTATTCGACTCAAAATAATAAAATTTTGGAATATCAAAATATTTTGAAATAGGTGAAGCTGACATACTTATTCTCCTCTTTCCTTTTTTAATATATCAATGACATGAGCAAGTGTAGGTACGCAGTCATATAAAAACGGCTTAAGCATTTCCTCCGGCTCTGTAAGATCAGGTATCATAACCGGCTTGCACCCAGCTGAAAATGCTGAAATAATACCATTCGGTGAATCCTCCAAAGCAAGACAAGACATTGTATCAAGTCCCAAAGCTTTCGCTGCCTTTAAATATATATCCGGTGCAGGTTTTCCATTTTCTATAGAATCTCCTCCTACGACTTCCGAAAACATATGAAAAAGTCCAACCTTTTCAAGATGGAGCTTTGCATTTTCAGTAGCTGTTGCCGTTGCAACTGATGTAAGTATTCCGTTATTCTTACAAAATTCAAGAAGCTCTATCGCACCCGGCTTAATGTTTATACCGTATCTTTCAATAGCATCATGAATAAGCTCTCTTCGTCTTTCACGTACTGCATGATAATCAAAATCCTCGCCAAGTGCTTTTTTTAGATAAGGCTCAGCATATTTTGACGATAAGCTTCGTATTGCAAGAACATGACGAGGCTTCATAGAAAAACCGAATTTCTCCGCACTCTCGATCCAATATTTAAAATAATATTTTTCTGTATCAATAAGCAGACCGTCCATATCAAATATAATTCCCTTTATCATGCACTTTTCCATCCTTTCAAGCTTATCTTTATGATATAATTGTACACATTTTCCTAAAGTTTGTCAAGTGATATTCCATTTATAAATATTCTAAATTCCCACTTGCAAAAGAAGTCGTTTTATAGTATAATAATAGTTACAATAAATATTGAGGTTTAGAGGTTGCACCTGCTGCATAAAAGCAGCCGCTTGTATGGTGCGGAAGGGAGTAAAACAATGAGTATAAATGAAAAGGACTTATGTCGGCTGCCCTTAGTCGCAATGCGAGGTGTCGTTGTATTTCCCGGAATGGTAATGCACTTTGATGTTGCAAGAGAAAAATCTATCGGTGCTATTACAGCTGCCTATGAATCAGATAAAAAAATATTTCTCACAGCTCAAAAGGATGTCTTTGTAGAAGACCCTGAAATGAAGGATCTTTACCGATATGGAGTAATTGCCGAAGTACGTCAAATACTTAAAACCCCCGATGGTGTAATGCGCATCCTTGTTGAAGGAAAAGAAAAAGCACACCTTAAAGTACTTCATTCTGGAAAGAATCACTTTTACGCTGATGTGCAGCCCGTTCCTTATTCTACACATTCCAAAATTGATAAAGTAGAGATAGAAGCTGTTATTAGAGCTATTAAAGAATTGTTTGAACAGTATAGCCAGATGTTCCCACGTATGCCAAAGGAACTTATATTGGCTGTTATGTGTCAGGACGATCCTTATAAATTCTTTGAAAGTATTATTTTTAATATTGGACTTGACTTTTACGATAAGCAAAAGCTTCTTGAGGAAAATAATATTCTAAAAAGACTTAATCTTCTCTATACTTTCTTATTAAAAGAAACAGAAATTATCTCACTTGAACGTGAGATACAGGAAATCACAAAGGAAAGCATAGATAATGGTCAGCGTGAATATTATCTTCGTGAGCAGATGAGAGCAATTCAAAGTCAGCTTGGCGAAGACGATGAACAGGAAGAGATCTTTGAATATATAAACAAAATACAAGAGATTGGACTTGCTGAGGCTGATAAAGAAAAGCTTTTCAAGGAAGCTGAACGTCTCGGCAAACTGCCGCCAGCATCTCAGGAAGCATTTGTAATTCGCAGCTATCTTGACGTTGTAATGAAGCTGCCATGGAATACCTCTTCAAAAGCAAAAGTAAGCATTCAAAAATCACAAAATATACTTGATAAAGATCACTATGGCATGAAAAAGGTAAAAGAACATATCTTGGAAAGCATTTCAGTTCATGCGCTTATGCCTGACGTTACTGGACAGATAATCTGTCTTGTAGGTCCTCCCGGCGTTGGCAAAACTTCTATTGGACGTTCTATTGCAAAGTCACTGGGCAGAAAATACGAACGAATTTCTCTTGGCGGCGTTCGTGATGAATCTGATATACGTGGACACAGAAAAACATACATTGGAGCAATGCCAGGACGTATTATTGACGCATTAACAAGAGCCGGAACAAATAATCCACTTATACTTCTTGATGAGATCGACAAAATGAGCAATGACTTTAAAGGCGATCCATCAGCTGCTATGCTTGAAGTTTTGGACAGTGAACAAAACAAAGCGTTCCGTGACCACTATGTTGAAGTTCCATTTGATTTGAGCAAAGTGCTTTTTGTAGCAACTGCAAATAATCTTGATACAATTCCGGCACCGCTTCTCGACCGTATGGAAGTAATTGAACTGGGAAGCTATACACGTGATGAGAAATTCCATATTGCAAAGGAACACCTTATCTCAAAGCAACTTAAAAAGCATGGTCTTAAAAGCGCTCAAATAAAAATTCAAGATAGTGCTATATACGACCTTATAGACAGCTATACAAGAGAATCAGGAGTTCGTGAACTAGAAAGATACATTGCTGCTCTTTGCAGAAAGGCTGCTAAATCTATTGTTTCGGAAGAACAGAAAAAAGTTACATTTACTCATAAGAACATTGAAAACTATCTAGGTCCTAGAAAATTCCTACAGGACGAACATTTAAATGAAAACGTTATCGGTCTTGTAAACGGCCTTGCATGGACTTCTGTAGGAGGAGTTTTAATGCCTCTTGAAGTTATACATATGGCTGGAAAGGGTCAGATCGAAATAACAGGTTCACTGGGCGATGTAATGAAAGAAAGCGCTAAAATAGCTGTAAGCTATGTCAGAAGCATTGCTAAAAAATATGAGATAAGCCCTGACTTTTATGAAAAGCGTGATATACATATACATGCACCTGAAGGCGCTGTTCCAAAGGATGGCTCGTCCGCGGGCGTTACTATAGTTACTGCGCTTGTATCTGCTTTGTCTGGTATACCGGTACGAAGTGATGTTGCTATGACAGGTGAAATAACGCTTCATGGTAATGTACTTCCAATAGGCGGCCTTCGTGAAAAGTCGATGGCAGCTTACAGAAACGGAATCCGAACAGTTATAATTCCTGAAAAAAACATCCCTGATCTACATGAGGTCGATGAGGTTGTAAAGCAAAATGTTAATTTTGTTCCTGCCAAAACTCTCGATACAGTACTGAAAACAGCTCTTGTATATCAGCCTAAATACGATGAACACGAAATTGATGATACATCTTCCATCATCCCGCCTACACCTAAAAAGACATCAAAGCCTCTGGCTTATGTATAAGGAGGTCATATGAACTTTAATCTTGCATCATTTGAAGCGTCATACGGATTGTTTTCTCAGATTCCTCCTTGCAACAGTATTGAAATAGCATTTGCAGGACGTTCAAATGTGGGAAAATCGACACTCATAAATAAAATCATGAATCGTAAGTCATTGGCACGTGTCAGTGCAGTTCCCGGAAAAACCGCAACTATCAATTTCTATAAGATTGATCCTATAAGAATTGTTGACCTGCCTGGATACGGTTATGCAAAGGTTGCTAAAACAGAAAAGCACCGCTGGGCTGATCTTATTGAAGGATATCTTGATTCCGAAAGAGATATAAGACTTATATTCCTGCTTATTGACATGCGTCATCCTCCGTCTAAAGATGATCTGCATATGATAGATTATCTCATTGAACGTGAGCTGCCGTTTGTAATAATTCTCACAAAATCTGACAAGCTAAAGCCTACTGAACGAAAACGCCGTTTAGCAGCATTTGCAGATGAAATCCCGTATTTTGATGAGATACACATTGTCCAATTCTCTTCTATTACAAGAGAGGGCGTTGATGAGATTCGTGATATTATAACAGATATTGCTGAAAGCTCTGACGAAGAACAGGAATAATAATTTGAAAGGAAGTAGAAATTATGTTTGTATCAAAAAATCTTGATGTCAACGAAAATGGCAACCTTACTATAGGCGGTTTTGACACCGTAGAGCTTGCCAAAAAGTATGGAACTCCTTTATATGTAATGGACGAGGATATGATCCGAAGCCATTGCAGAAGCTTTAAAGAAAGCATAGACAAATTTTACGGTGGAAATGGTCTGGTATGCTATGCAAGCAAGGTATTTTCCTGCAAGGAGATATATCGCTTAGTTGCAAGCGAAGGCCTCGGCGTTGACGTTGTATCAGGCGGTGAACTTTATACTGCTATTGCAGCAGGAACTGATCCAAAGAAAATCTGCATGCATGGCAATAACAAAACAATTGATGAACTTAAAATGGCTCTTGAATACGGTGTTGGAAGAATTGTTGCTGACAATATCTATGAAATGAAATCAATTGATAAGCTTTGTGCAGAAACAGGAAAAAAAGCAGATATTCTTCTCAGAATAAAGCCCGGTGTTGATGCACATACACATAACTTTATTCGTACCGGTCAAATAGACAGCAAGTTTGGCTTTGCACTTGAAACTGGCGAAGCATTTGAAGCTGTGAAATTTGCACTAGAATGTACTAACCTTAACTTTGTTGGTATTCATTGTCACATTGGTTCACAGATTCTCGACACACAAGGATTTGAAGCAGCAGCTGAGGTTATGCTTGTATTTATTAAAAAAATACGTGATGAACTTAACGCTGAAGTACGTGATTTGAACCTCGGAGGCGGTTTTGGCATTCAGTATACAGAAGCAGATGACCCACTTCCTTATGAAGCATTCATGGAAGCTGTATCATTAATTGTTCACAAGTTCTGCAAGGAAAACGATATGCCGCTTCCATTCATTATCATTGAACCAGGACGTTCAATTGCTGGCCCTGCTGGAGTTACACTTTACACCGTTGGTGGTAAAAAAATCATTCCTAATATTCGTACATATGTATCAATTGACGGTGGTATGTGTGACAACCCAAGATATATTCTATATCAGTCTGAATATGATGCCGTAGTTGCTAATAAGGCATCAGAACCTAAGAATACTGTTGTTACTATAGCAGGTAAATGCTGTGAAAGCGGCGATCTTATTGGCGAAAATATGCCACTACAAGAATGTGAACCCGGAGACATCTTAGCCGTATGCGCAACAGGCGCTTATAATTACTCCATGTCTTCAAATTACAACAGACTTTTAAAGCCTGCCGTTGTATTTATAAAAGGCGGAGAATCTCGAGTTGTTGTTCGCAGAGAGACTCTTGAAGACATAATCAGAAACGATATCTGATTACATTTAAATATAAACACAAATCCGCTTCCGATATGATATCAGAAGCGGATTGTTTATTTTTGGCTAGTATAAAGTTTACGCAATGCGTATAAGCTTTATATTAGTAATTCTTGCTGTAAATGGAACATTACTATTTGAACCGAAATCAAAAGAAATACGTGCATTAGTATCCGTTGCAGAATTCATAGTAAAAGTCTCTATAAAGCGCTTAGTGTCAGGAGTAAGTCTAATTTCATCATAATAATATGATAAATAATTACCGGAGGACTGCATTACATTTGGGCCTGAAATAATATTTTTTGACGATTCATAGTCAAATGACAACTGATATGTTGCACCTCTTTCAAGTTTCAGACCTTTATATTTTGCCTGAACGCTCCAAGCTGTAGTACCAACTGATTTTACATCAAGAGAAAATCCAGTTGAAAGAGTAGAAAACTTTGCATCAGAGCCATCAGCAGTATCTACAACAAAACTCCATCCACTTGCATTATTGATCATATTTGAGCTTTTATTTATGCCTGCCATGACTTTTCTTTTCAGCATCGCCATATCAAATATATTAATACGTTCATCCTTACAAAGATCATATTTTTCATAGTCAGTGATCTTTCCTGAACCGACAAGCCACTTTTGCAGTGTTATAAGATCTGCCATAGTATATGTGATCTCATAATCGGATGGGGCAACGCCAAGATAACTGTACATATGATCAAGCGTATAATCAGCTCTATTTTGGAAAAATTCAGTTACATTTTTAATAACATCATTATTCAAAAAATTTCTTAAGGTTGCAATTCTCTGCTCTTTAGTAGCACTTGGCCATGAACTAAACCATGATTCGTCCCAACGATATTCTGAATCTATAATTATATCTGAATACTGCTGACTATACTGTTTCATAAGTTTGGTAACTTTTTCATCCGAAGCAATATCGTCTGCATATAATTTATAAATCTTTATAAACTTTGAACGGAATTCCTCATTTTTAAGCATGGCAATAAAAAGATTTGTCGGAGCATAATTCTTATCATCCATATGAGTAAAACTGTTATATGCATAAAGTTTAGAGCCTTGCATAGAAGATTCATAAGTATATCCCATAGAATGGTCAAAATCGAATGACATCATACGCCATTTTCCATCGCTATAAGGATTGCCATTGATAATAGCACCTGTATTTCTCCATGCGCCGTAATTATAATTAGGCCAGTCACATACGCCATAATAGATACCAGCCGCATAATGCTCTATCAGTGAATCAACGTCGATAAAATCGCATGCTTTTTGATAGTTGCTTGAAATAGTCATATTAAGCTTTGAAAGCGAGTCAACTGTATTAATAAAATTATCGCACTCAATTTCTGCGCCTTCTTCGATCTGTCCATCCTTAATCATAGCAACATTTTTTTCAGGAATACCATAATTGCTTTCTATATATTCAGCCGAAAATCTTTCTGTTATCTCATAAAATCCCCAATACTCACCATTTAGGAATAAAGCGCACGGTTTCATTTCCATAGTTGCAACTTCTCTGTCACTGATCAAATTTTGACCTATAACATCACGAAATCTTTGTGCGCTTGATGCACGCAATGAAATTGAGTCGTATTCATCAATAACATTGCCCTGCCAGTCTGTATTGTCAGGAAAAATTGGATACGAAAGCTTTGAAGCACCATAATCACTTCTTGCAAAAAGATTAAAGCTTTTCTGGGCTGTATTTCTTGTAGACGAGCCTTTTATACGAATTCCCATATTCTGCTCAACAACGGCATTTCCGTTCTCGAAAATAGTAATACTTGCCTCACGTTCCCATGCTTTTCCTCTGCCGTGATAATTACGCATTGTTGCAGGATCGCTGTCTTCAGCCCAAACATCATTATTATTCCAGTCCCATTTTTTTCCAACAACATATATTCCCTTATCAGGATCAAAAAGATTATCAGGGTCAGTAACAAGTGAAACAACGGTCATATCCTTGTAATCTGCAAGTTCACCATCAGTTACAAAGTAACTTTGCTGCACAACAGGACTAAAAGTACCGTCTGAATTTTTAGCAGCTGCACGTACTATACAAGCTTTATCAACCAGATACGTAGGTGCTTTATAGTATGTTCCGGCAGAGATAGATGTTGCCGTACCATCCTCGGTGTATGCACTGTAAATATTTGGCTCGTGCGAACGATCTCTAATAGTAATTTCACCTGTATAAAGCATTGATGTTTCAGAAGTCAATGGATCACTTCCATCAATAGTATAATAAATTTCCGTTCCGGCAGCTGAAGAAAGCTTCATTGAAAATTCTCTATCAAAAAAGCCTGAACCAACGGAAAATGTTGGCGCAGCAACAACTTCTTCATTTGCTTTTCCCGGAGTGGGATTCATGACCTCCATAGCTCCGTTTTTTATTCTGCCATAAGTTTTATCCTCGCCAAGAGTTGGAAATGTCACTTTCTGCATTGCGACGCCGTCAGGCGTACTGAATACCAAGGTCTCACCATTTTTACTCAGTGAAAATGGTGTATGAAGCTCCTCAGACGTTGATAGACGACCAGATGCAAATACAACAAGATATTCACCTGCCCCTATTACCGTATCTTTAGGGAACGTCCACAAAAGATTATTGGAAACATTATCAGAAAGACCGCAGCCATACAGATCAACAGCAGTATTGCCTGCATTGTATATCTCTATCCAATCGGAATAAAGACCGTAGCCGTCCAACAAACAGGATTTATTCTGGGAACATATCTCATTTATGTAAACATCTGATCCGATAGCAGCCTTAGAGTCGGCAGCAGCTACCGGCATAAAATTCAATGATGAAAAAATCATTGCAACAGATACAACGGATGAAACCAATTTTGCTAAAAAATTTATTTTATATTTCATATTCGACACCTCTTTTATAATAAACGCAGTAATTTAATATTACAGTTAATATAGTAAAATTAGTAAAATGATGCATTTTGCAGCATATTTTCGCAAAACAACGCACCTGTTTATATTATATATTATTTTTATAAAAAGTGCAATAAGAATCACATTTTTAATCAAAAAATCGTGATATTTAACAAATAGCAATCCGGTGTTTTATTCATATCGACAAATAAAAGAATACCTTTCAGATATTTCAATATACCGCTTGATTATTTTATACAGATATATTATAATAATTGAAAACCTAAAATAAAACAAAAATCATATAATTAAATATTTTAAATAATGTTGAGGTAAAAATGCAATATACATCTATATATAAATCATTAGTCGGTAATCTTCTTTTAACTGCCGATGATGCAGGACTAACAGGGCTTTGGATCGAAAATTCAAAGTACTACCCACTCAGTTTTAATACTGAATATGAAAAAATAGAGACTTCGATTTTTGCAGAAACAAAGCGTTGGCTTGATATTTACTTTTCAGGAAAAGAACCTGACTTTATGCCTAATATTCACATGATAGGAACAGAATTTCAAAAAGAAGTCTGGAAAATTCTGCTTACAATTCCTTATGGTCAAACAACTACATACGGAGAAATAGCAAATCATATAGCAAAAAAGCGAGGTATTTCACGTATGTCTGCACAAGCCGTTGGAGGTGCTGTTGGACACAATAAACTATCTATAATCATCCCATGTCACCGTGTTATTGGAACAAACAGCAGCCTTACAGGATATGCAGGCGGAATTTATAAAAAAATCACGCTTCTAAAATTAGAAAATGCATTTATGAATCTATAGAATTATAAAATTATAGAATGCATAACATATATATTCAATATATGCATTTGATATTTAAAGAAAAATATGCTAAAATATAATTGATACTAAATAGTGGAGGTTTAATATGAACATTATCAAAAAACAAAACTTTGATGAAGAGCGTGCTCTTTATAATAGCCATGATCTTATCCTTGAAGAATGCGCCTTTGACGGCCCTGCTGATGGCGAAAGTGCATTAAAAGAAAGTAGATGCATTGAAGTTCATAACTGTTTTTGCAATCTTCGTTACCCCTTTTGGCACGATTCTAACCTCATAATTACAGGTTCAGAAATGACTGAACTTTGTCGTGCAGCTCTATGGTATTCCAAATACATAACGATTATTGACACAAAAATGCATGGAATCAAGGCGCTTCGTGAATGTTCTGATGTAAAAATAGAAAATTGTGATATTATTTCTCCGGAATTCGGTTGGTCAGTAAATAATATCACAATAAAAAACAGCTCTGCAATAAGCGAATATTTTATGATGAGAAGCAGTAATATCACATTTGAAAATGTGAATTTCAAGGGCAAATATTCTTTTCAATATATAGAAAATGCTGTATTTGAAAACTGTATATTTGATACAAAAGATGCTTTTTGGCATGGAAAAAACATTGTTGTCAGAAACAGTATTGTAAAGGGTGAATACCTTGCTTGGTATTCTGAAGGGCTTACCCTTGAAAACTGCAAAATTATCGGTACGCAGCCTTTGTGCTACTGCAAAGATCTAAAGCTCATAAACTGTGAAATGATCGACACCGATCTTTGCTTTGAACGCTCAGAAGTTCAGGCTGTAATAACAACGCCTGTCGAAAGCATAAAAAATCCTTTAAGTGGCACTATCAATGTTCCATATGTAAACGAAATTATCATTGATGAAGAATTTGCAAAAGGAGAAATCATAACAAATTCAATAGATTAATGCTTAACTATCGGTTTCAAGCTCAAAAAAGCTTCCTATAGGCTTTCCAAGAATTTGAGATAATCCCCAAAGTTCAATATCTGAAACCGTTCTAGTTTGTTCCTCGATTCTACAAATTGATCCACGACAGATGTACACCGCTATTGTTTCAAGTTTATCTGACAGCATCTGCTGACTCATTTTTTGTTCAATGCGAAACTTTCTCACCTGCTTTCCAACCATATTCATTTTTTCACCATCAATAATTCTTGCCATAATAATAATCCTCCCATAATATCTTGACATAGGACAATTATTATGATATACTAAAATTACGCTTTTGTTGTCCTGTAATAAGACAAACATCTATCCTTTTAAAGAAAGTGAGGGTAATATTATGCCAAACATTATCGAAATAAAAAACATCACAAAGGAATTCAAGGTTCTTAATCGTCGTGAAGGACTAAAAGGCAGCCTAAAAGATCTGTTTTCACGTGATTACAGGACGGTGAGAGCTGTAGATAATATTTCTATGAACGTATCACAAGGTGAGATAGTCGGTTACTTAGGTCCTAACGGTGCAGGAAAATCAACCACTATAAAAATGATGACAGGCGTTCTTGAGCCTACATCAGGAGAAATCTTGGTTAACGGAAATATACCATACAAAGACAGAACCAAAAGTGCACAAGAGATCGGTGTTGTATTTGGACAGCGTTCACAGCTTTGGTGGTCACTTCCACTAATCGAATCTTTCAAGATACTCAAAGATATATATCAAATCAGCGATTCTGACTATGACGATATGATGAAATTATATAAATCACTAGTTGATATAGAACAACTGCTTCATAAGCCTGTACGTCAAATGTCTCTGGGACAAAGAACACTCAGCGATATTCTTGCTGCATTTTTACATAATCCTAAAATCGTATTTCTTGATGAGCCTACTATCGGTCTTGATGTATCAATGAAAAGCAAGATACGCACATTGATTCTTGCACTAAACAAAAAGAAAAATACTACGGTTATTCTCACAACTCACGATATGGGTGACGTTGACGCACTCTGTCAGCGTATTGTAATAATAGATAAAGGCAAAATGCTCTACGATAATGATATTGATCATTTAAAGAGTTTTTTTGGTACATACAGAACTTTAAAAATACGTTCAGACGGAGATATGAAGAAACAAGCATCTATTCTAGAAAAAGAACTTGAATCCTACTGCGTATCTGTTACGTATGATGATGAATGGATATTTATTCTTATAAATGAGGAAAAGGCAAAGGTCATGGAGGTACTGAGCGCAATTCAGAATACTCATGAAATACGTGATATGAAACTAGAAGAAATTTCCACAGAGGAGGTAATAAAGAAAATTTATGAGGAGGGCACATTATGAGTAGATTAAAAAAATACTTCGCCCTTACACGTGCCGGAATACTCGACTCTATGCAGTTTCGACTTGCCATGCTTGTTATGGTTGCAGGAAATCTTCTGTATCTTACAGTCGTATTTTTCCTTTGGAAATCTATTTATGCTTCCTCCGGAACAGATATTGTAAACGGAATGACATTTCATGATACACTAATATATCTCGTTCTTGCAACTGCCCTTTTCAACTTTATGGAAATGTATACTGTCTGGGAAATAGGACGTAACATACAATCCGGAAAAATCGTACTTGATCTTTTAAAGCCTATGAGATATAGAAGTTACTTGTTCTGGTCGTATTCGGGAACATTTGTAATTCAGTTCTTTGCAACATTTCTGCCAACATTTATTATTGTATACATAGTTACAGGCGGGACGATACCAATAGGAATGAATTTACTTTATTTCATGCTCTCAGTTATTATGGCAGTTATAATAAACTACAGCATCGACTTCATCGTGGGTACGATTTGCCTATATACGCAGTCTATATGGGGTATAAACATTATGAAACAAGTAATTGTCCTACTATTATCAGGTGCTACAATACCAATTGCATTCTTTCCGGAAATACTAAAAAAAGTCGTAAGTTTTCTGCCGTTTCAGTCAATTTATAATACACCTCTTACCATTCTGCTAAGCGGCTCTATCAATTTTGAAACTCTGCTTATTCAACTTGGAACTCAACTGATATGGTGCGTAGTACTACTGCTCCTAAGCAGCATGTTCTGGAAGGTATCCCTGCGACAAATCACAGTAAATGGAGGGTAAGACATGAAAAGAAAAGGAATAAGCTTTTATCTGCATATTTACTGTAAAATTCTTGTGCAAGACTTGAAAAGCAAGATGAGTTACCGTGCAGACTTTATCATTTCAACAATTGGAATGATTTTCACCAATATTGCTGGATTTATTAGTTTCTGGATATTATTCAGAAACTTCCCATCAATTAACGGATGGAGTTACTATGAAATGATGTTCCTGTATGGTTTTTCCCTTATTTCAATAACACCTGTACAGTGCTTTTTTGATAACAATTGGAGTCTTAGAATACATGTCTACTCTGGAGACTTCATCAAATACTGTTTCCGTCCCATAAATCTGTTTTTCTACTATCAGTCAGAAGTATTTGACATAAAAGGTTTAGGACAGCTTGTATTTGGTATAGGCACACTAATCTATTCATGGTCTAAGATCAATCTTGCATGCACTCCGCTTATGATACTAAAAACGATTATTTTCCTAATAACAGCATCACTTATTATGATAGCTGTTATGAACGCAGCAGCAGCAACTTGTTTCTGGATAACCAACTCATTTTATGTAATGGATCTAGCGCTTAAATTCAAGGATTATGCAAAATATCCAATCACAATTTTCAGCCCTTTGTTTCGCTTTATTTTTACATTCATAATGCCAATTGCATTTATTGCGTACTACCCTAGCCTTGTGATCTTACGTCCAGATGAAATTCCACTTTTATCGTGGCTGTCACCGTTATTTGGATGCATATTTTTCTATCTGAGTTATAAATTCTGGATGCTGGGTGCTATGAAGTACAGCGGAACGGGATCATAAAAACACAGTACAACTTAACTTACAGCACAAAAAACGACTAAGTCTACATAAAGACTCAGTCGTTTTTCTTATAAGAACCAATTTTATTTACCCTTATTTATACGCCAACCTGCAACGAATAGAACTATTCCAGCCAAACCACACACAGGCACAGGCCACCAAAGCTGACCCGTTTGTGGCAGCTTACCTCCACCTGTTACCGTAGTAGTTGTTGTTGAAATAGAAGTTCCTGTGCCGGATGTAGTAGTACCTGTAGTAGTTGTTGTTGTTTCTGTAGAAGTTTCTGAGGTAGTTGTTTCCGTATTTGTTCCGGTAGTAGTCGTGGTAGTGGTAGTAGTTGTCGTTGTTGTGGTAGTAGTGGTTGAAGTAGTAGTATTATAGAGAACATCACGGGAATTTATAACAAGAAACTGCGTTTCATTATTCCTGTAAACTATCTTATACTCACCCGGAATATTCAGTTCTTTTACACGCCATGTAGATAACGCATCGCCCGACCACTGATAAGTCCACTCATTATCCTTATTGAGCGTAACAGTCTCTACATACTTATTATCGCAATAGATTGCAACATCAATCTCAATCGGTCTTAACTGAATACTGGAATCATCAAACTGCCAAACTTTTTTCACACGATAAAACTGTTCGCTGAAAGACGGCTTATCATGTACAGTAAATTTAGCATTTGCAGTAATGACATTATTTTTACTAATATCCACAAGCATTGGAGTAGGCGTATAAATTTTTGAGCCTATGGACAATTTATCACCTGCAACAAGATATACACCGTTATCAAGTCCACTAAATAACAAATTACCGCTTTCATCGGAAAAAGCCCCGGCAACAGGTTTAATACCATCAAGTACAGCGAAATTTTCAAGTGTACCTGCTGCATCCTGTAAAGACGATACCGTAAGGTCTGGAAGGTATACAGGACAGTCAGCAAAATCGCCTTCCAGTACTATTTTATCATCAGAAGTCAAAGAACCGATATGATAAATACTAAAATGCATACCATAAATAGGCTCACTGTCTGATTTACAAACAATATTAAGACCACCGTCACCTGTAGCAGCTGATGAAATGAAAAGCGCAGCCGAAAACCATAGCATTGCAGCAATGGCACAAAAAACAGAACTTAAACGGCGGTAAAAACTACTGCGCATATAAATCACCTTCCTTTTTTCGTAGAATTTATATCATCAAATATATCTTTAGCCGAACGCTTGCTTCGTTTTTTACCGCCTGCTATCCAAAAAGCAACAAGTATAACAATAAGCGGAATACAAATGCCCGGAACAACAAGCATAGGGTCAACTTTAATAGCATCAGAAACAATTTTAATATTGTGCGGATAAACTGTTTCAATGCGGTGCGCACGAACAAGCAGTCTATGCGAATTGATACCGTATGGTGTACAAGTCATAAGCGTTAAAAGGTCTTTATCCTGTGAAATAGAAAGCCTGCTAACCTCGTGAGGAAGTACAATATTTATCTCTTCAACCTCATAGGTCAGTATCTCATCAAGAATAGTAATGGTAAATGTATCACCCACAACAACTCTGTCAAGGTCACTAAACAGTCTTGCTGATGGTAAACCTCTGTGGGCAGATATAACTGCGTGAGTAGCAGTACCGCCAACAGGAAGAGACGAACCCTCAAGGTGACCTGCGGCAACGTTCAGGACTTCTTCGGAAGTGCCGTGATATATTGGCAGCTGAACGTTTATAGAGGGAATAGTGATATAACCCATAATACCTGTACCGGAGATATTTAATATATCATCATAACCGGGAACAGCGTCAGGATTTGAAAGCGGAAAAGCCACTTGAGCAAGGGCATTATTATATTCATAAGCCTTATTCATAAGCTCATCATAATGTTTATCATCAATTTGCTCAACAGCTGAATCATAGGTTGCGATAGCCTGAGATTGTACACGGGAATTCCACCAATCACTGACAGTGGGATAAAGCATTACGGAGAGCCCCACGAGTAATATAATAACAAGAATAATTGTAGAAAGGGAAAAGCGTTTTTTTCTCATGGAGTCCTCCCTAATGCCTGCCGGCAAGGAGAAAGCCGGCAGACTAAGGTTTATTGCGCCGCTAAGCGGCTGGGTTTATGGGCGTATGAGTAGTATAGTTTAAAAGAACTTACTTATTAGCCATTCTCTTCTTGGAAACCAGAAGAACGCCGGCACCTACTACAAGTGCGCCACCTGCTACGTAGAAGATTGTTGTACCGATACCACCGGTTGAAGGAAGTGTAGAACCTGCATTATTGGCAATTGTGATAGATGCAATACCAGTTGCTGTATCAGCTGTACCTGCCTTGCCACCAGCTGTAACGTCCAGCTTTGTAAGAGCATCAGCCGCATCAGTCATGCCCCAATTCTGATCGTTTACAGTAGTAGCTGTAATAACAACTTTAACAGGAGCAGATAACAGGTTGTAACCAGCCGGAGCCTTTGTTTCCTTAAGGTAATATGTACCGTCATCAAGACCAGCTACCTTGAAAAGACCATCAGCATCAGATGTAAGTGTTGTACCAGCATCAATATCAACCCATTTTACAAACTTTCCATCTTTTACTTCTGCTTCCTTATCCTTAGCTTCATTCATCAATTTGAATGAAGCATCAGAAAGCTTCTTTGTATCATCAACACCATCAACCTTTGTTGTATCCAGCTCATAAGTGAATACGATAACGGCATCCTTAGGTGTTTGACCTTCATCCTTAGGTGTATCTCCAGGACCACCAGTGCCATCTCCAACCCAGTTTGGATTGTTGGAATATGTCAGATATACTTTATTCTCCTGACCATTAAGACCGATTACAGCATCACTATTCAGAACTGCACTATACTCAACAGTTACGATGCTATCTGCTGTTACAGTGTTGCCATTCTTAATATCTGCAAATGTAACGGTGATATTCTGACCATCAATCTCTACTGTTGCACCGTTAGCTGCTTCTCCATCGATCTTAACAGTTACAGCAGTGTTATCAGGTGCTGTAAACTGTGGAGCAAGTGTATCATGGAATACATACTTATATTTGCTGTAGTCACCAATTGTAGACGGCATTGTACCATAAAGCTTAAATGGAACAGCTTCACCTATGCAATAGTCAGCTACATCATTCCACTTTTCTGTTGTTTTAGCATCATATGTGGGTTTACCTGTAACCTCCTTATCATCTTCCAGAACCTTCTTCTCTACTGTAGGGAATGAACTCTTAGGTGTAATGTCCGTCTTTGTGCCAAGAACCTGAACGATATATCTTGTCTTAGCATCGTGTTTATCAACAAGAGAATCATCAGAATCCTTAACCAGATAATAACCATCATCTACGCCGCTAATTGTATATTTGCCATCTGCAAAAGTACTTGCTGTCTTTGTATTAGAAAGATGTTTGCCTACAACAGATGCGAACTTTTGGGTTACTTCTGCATCAAATTCATTACCAGCCAATTTTTCAGCAACAGCAGCAGCATCAGCACAATCAGTAAATCCCTCGATTGCTCTAATCTCTGTCATGAGAGCATCTGTCTTAGTAGAATCAATACCAGAACCCCATATAACATTTGAGAGAACGTTACCAGATAAGTCACCATCAAAAATCTGATAAGCTTCATAAGTATGATTTGCTGCTGAATTAGCTATAGTAATTGAACCCTCAGCATCAGCGGAGAAAGAAGTTGCCATTGGTGCAGCCATGCAAGCTACTGCGAGGAAAGATGCTACAAACGCTGCGAATTTTCTTGTGTTTTTCATAATTAACGCTCCTTTAATACGTTGTTCCGGTGGTGCGGCGTCAGTGCCGCACCCTCCCCGGATTGTTTACTTTTGACCTTTTGAATTTTATTTTTGTTTCTATTTCGTACGGCGTTCCTTCAAACGACGTCTGATACGGTTGCTTCCGGCGAATGCACTAAGCAGTATAAGCGCTGCTCCTGTGTAATAGTATCTTGTCACTCCCTCACCGCCGGTGCTTGGAAGTTCGTAGCCTGGGGTATCAGTCTTAGTATTGCGAACAGTTACCTCAAGTTTTCCATCTGCATTAGGTATAGACGAATTTATCCAGCTGGAAGAATCAGGATCACCATCGCTAAACTGATAACTTGCTTCATATCCGTCTGCACCGGATACTTCTTCTACCCAGTAGATGTATGGATTACCATTTGAATCATAAACAGGAAGGTTGTTGATTACCTTTTCCCAACTATTATTTGCACTACCACCGCTGATGGTAAATTCATACTGGGATGTTATAGTTGAACCGTCAATTCCTGCTGTCATCGGCTCTGCTGTAACAAAACCTGCACCAACCAGCATTTGTGGCTCTGATGCACTGCGGAGGGAGAAGAAGTTTGCAGAAGCTGCAACAAGAGGATCTTCATAATAAAGATATACTTCATCAATAGACGGGCATGCATAGGTATTATAGTTGTTTATAGTTAAATTAGCATTTTGCTGCCCACTAAAACTAATAATAAATATTCCATCTTCTAATTTGGCATTATCTTTACTCTTGTAAACGTTACCAAAATTCACTTGGAAATTCGCATCTGAAATATTTGCAGATGAATTTACATTAAACTTAATTCCAATAGCTTTAATGTTTTGGTAATCATATTTAGAAAGATCAACAGCACTGCCACTTGTAACACTTGTTAAAGTTATTTTCTTTACCGTTTGTACACCAATAACATATGTTTTTGAAAGCTCAGGTACATCACCATATGCTTCACGTTTAACTGTAATAGTAACAGTACCCTCTGCAACACCATGAACCTTACCAGTCGAGTCAACAGTTGCAACTGCATCACTAGAGGATGACCATTCAAATGAACCGTAACTTGGAGATACAGAAAGCTGGACATCTTCGCCAATAGTAACTTCTGTTCCACCAGTAATCTCAAAGTCAGATGGAAGATTTACTGTAATATCCTGAGTAAGAGTCGCATCACCTGTAGAAACAGTTACCGTTGCTTTACCTGCATTTTTTGTAGTGATTTCGCCATTAGCTGAAACAGTGAGAACGCTTTCATCACTTGAACTATAGGTTACATCAGTAAACGGTTCTCCACCCTTTGTAACTGAAAGCTTATGATTCTGCTCACCTGCTGTGATAGCTAATTTCTCATCAACAACATCAACACCATTAAACTGCAGCTTGTAAGCTGAAACTGTAACACCAATAGTAATTTTATCAATTCCAGCGGTTACGGTAATCTCTCCGCCTCCCTCTGCATGGCCCTCAATATTAATAGTTTTGCTGTTACCACCCAAATTAGCAGTAAAGATACTTTCAGAACCATCAGATTGTGTAATAGTTACTGGCTTATTAGCATTAACCTGAACGGTATTTCCAACAGTTACACCAACAGCAGTCTTATCAACTTCAAGAATAAGAGTGCTTTCATCGAAGTCATCTCTTGGATTGTCATCGTCAGACTTAACAACATCTCTGTATAGCTTGAATGTAACAGAATCAGTCATATGATTGTTTGTATCACTATCAGTCCATATTTTGCATATCTTTAATGATACTGCTGCTGTGTTGGTAATTTTCAAAGTACCTGCATTGCCGCCATTTACTGATGTAAGATAGCTTGGAATTCCGTAAGAAGTTGTATAACCTTGCATCGGAGCTTCTTCTATCTTGTAGTAGTAAGGATTGCCCGCGTTGTCCTGAGCTGGAAGATCGGTATAGGTATAAGTCCAGATATTGTCAGTCTTATTTGGAGTAGGCATCTCTGTGTCATACTCTACCCAATTTCTACGGTCTGTACTTTGAAGCAGTGTAAGAGAAATTGCTTCTCGGTTTGCTTCTCCACCCGTATCATTTGCCCATGTCTTTTCAACACTCAAACTTGTTTTTGGAATGTTTCTTGTGTTGATAGCTACGAGCGGTGTTGAGCTGCCCAGCTTCTGGTAACGATTAGCCTCATCATATGTTACTTGCCAGCCCGCAGGTACTGTTCTTTCTTCAATGTAATACTCTGCGGAAGTGTCGGTATCTGTTATGTCGAATGCTCCTATCCAACCGTTGTCCTTGGTTAGTGTGATTTCTCCGACTTTGGAGGATTGTTTATAATAAGAATTAATTGCAGACGCAAAGGCTTTTGCTATATTAGTTGAACCACTAACATTAGGATGACAGCCATCATAAAGATCAGTATCCTTATTTACCTTTGAATTTATATCTACAAAATGAATATTATATCCATATTCACCAGCTTGCAATTTACTTATTAATGCCGGAATCTGGTCATTATAAGTCTTAATTAAACCATTGACATACGTCTCAATTTCTTGATTAGACATTCCATTAATAGCAGATTTATGTGCACAACCATCCTTAGTAAACCATTGCTCAGATATAACTTTATTATTTGAAGTGTTTGTGTGATTGAAATTTGGAATACTTGCTACAAACATCGGTTTTGTTTTATCTGTTTGATTGTACATTTTTTTAATTAACTCTTCAAGCCGCGTCATAGCATTATCCAAATCTGTTTTTTGAATAATATCATTAGTACCTATTAAAAGTGTGATTACATCATCATCATTATGAAGTGATCTATTATAAAGTTGTGATATCTGCTCACTATTGGTACCATCTTCGCAAACTGAAACTGAGCTAAAGCCATGATCAGCTGTTAATATATCGGCTAAAAGACAAGTTGATACGGTTCCTGAAGATGTCCATTCAGTCTTAGTATTAGCATACGATATTCCATTTTCGCACAATGAACCATCAGTAATAGAATCACCCAATGCATGAATCTTAAGCTTATTAGGCTTAGCCGAAACCTTCTTCAAAACATCAAGAGTAATAGAATCCTGTGTAAGCTGATCATCTGGAATTATATTGCCTTCTTCATCAACCCACTTTTTCTGAACTACAATAGCCTTTCGGGTATTTGTAACAGTATAATCAGTTTTAGTTGGTGTCGAAGCAATGATTTCATAAGACTCAGTATACTTATTTGCATCTGTTATACCCGTCTTATCTTCCAGTACATAATAATAGTACTTATTCTGATTTTCATCTTCAAGCGGCAAGCCGGTCCATGTGTACGACCAATCGTTTTCAGCATTCAAAGTAACGATCTCACGCATGATTTCGCCTGCTTCATCCTTTACAGGATTTCCATCCTTATCAAGCTTCGGCATTACAGGAATGTTTGTAAGCTTTAATGCCAAATCAGAAAGATCATCAATCTTCGTTTTTGACTGATACAAGCTTACTTTAATCGACTCATTCGCATGAATGTCTTTTCCATCGCTCCAAACTTTATTTACACTAACTGATGCTTCAGTAGGTACAGTGTTTTTGTTTGTTACAATGATTTCACCGGTGTCTTTATTCAGATTGAATACACAGCTTACTACGAAATCTTCAAGGCTTCCGTCGTCATTTTCTTTTGCTACAAAGCTCTTATATTGACTGAGATTTATTCCAGAAGCTTCTTTAGTCAAATCAACTGTCCATTTATTTGCCGCTGAAAGCTCAATGTTTTCAAACAACGGATCTTTGGTCTCTGCTCCGTCATTGTCAATTCCGTAAATCGAAACAACAACCTTTTCAACAGGAATGTTTTTCAGTTCAATATTAGAGGAATTCTTCCAACTCTTTTTCAGCATAAGCTGATGAGAGTTACGAATATTTATTGTAGCATCAGAATTTGCTGCATTGCCTATATAAGTAGGTCTATAAAGTCCTGTGTCTCCAGATACATTTTTAAAGTTGCCATCTTCTTCATCCAAAGTATAGGTCTCTCCGCCTATGGTGTAACCTGTTTCCTTTACATAATAGTAAATAGGTACGCTGTTTTTACCATTTGGAAGATTCTCCCATACTTTCTCATTAGGCTTTACGCTTCCGTCTTCGTTATACTCAATCGGAATTGTTTTTATAGCTGAGAAACTGCTGTCCATAAGACCAAGATCTTCTGCATTTGCAAGATGTAATTCACTATCATCAAGCTTTTCTAAAGAAGAAGCCTTTTTGTATGACCAATAAAGCTCTACAGTTATCTCAGTATTATCTGTACTTGTTCTAGGATTTATCCATTCCTTCTTTATTCCGATATCAATAAGCTCATTATTCGGAATATTCAAGTCGTCACCGGACTTGATTTGTATAATCTTGTCACGTGAAACTTCTTGCGGACAGTCACTGATAATACTATTGTATGAGAAATAGTATGTGCTGACGTAATTACTAAGGAATGAAGTATAATCTGTGTTGTTATAATAGGTACTGCCAGTATTCAGATATTGTATGATAAGCTCCTTGAACTGCTCATCTTCAAGACCTAAATTTGAACCTTCGTAACCATTAGGAACATTTACTTCGATCAGCTTGTAAAGAACTTCTTCACCAAGAGCGACTTCATATGATGTCTTAACATTGATTTCATGCAGTTTAACATCACTAGGCACCTTTGTTCCGGTAACACCTGATGTGCCCCATGTTATAACACGGTTAGACTCTTCGTCGTTGCCATCATCCTTAGGTGCATCGTTAATTTTTATTGCATAATACCATTGACTATTTTCATACTTTGCAAGCAAGAACTTTGCCTTAAGATCATTAATAGTATAGTCGCCTGTATTTACCTTAACGATTTGCGGAAGTCTGTTGGTAGTGATCATACCGCTAGACTTAGACACTTCATACTCAGTGTTCTTTATCTCTGATTCGTCAGACGCACTATCAGAAATAAGCTCTGCCTTATTTGAGAATGTGATTTTATCAAGTGCCGGAGGTACAAATCCGGGCTGCATGATAGCATATCTGCCGTTTACACGAGTTGAACTTTTACATCCATTGATTACAGATGGTGTATTCTCATTTGCGATTATCTTATAAGTATAATCTACCACAATATGTGTTTCATCAGGAATTGTAAGCTGCAAGAGAGCTGCTCCGTCTGAAACCTGATCACCATTCTTGAAAATACGTGTATATTGATTTTCAGGAAGAGGTACTTTATTACCATTTGCATCAACTTCATAAAGCTTAATGCTATCCATCAAGATATCAACAAACTTCTTATTGTTATAATAAGTTTGACCGTTAGCACCTATATCATGGTCAAAGTAGCTGACCGTTTCGAGTAAATCCTGAATATCTATGGTATCACCTGTTGAAAGGTTCTTGCCCTCAGGGTTTACATCAATAGAGTACTTAAAGTAACCAGGGATTCTTGTTTTGCCTGCGTAGGTTTTCTTTATGAGGTCTTTTGGTGCTTTGTTGATTATTTTGAGAGTTGCGGAGTCAGTTTGATTGGTTGGAGTATTATCATTATTATATCGTTCTGCATTATTTACTATAGAATAGCTTCCATTAGCAAGCCTTTTTTCTAATTCTGCGCATTCTATTTTTATACTATATGTATAATATGGAACACAACCACCAAAAAGATTAGGCTTTGGAAAATAAACTTGATTTTTGTTTTTGTCATAATAATAACTTGCATCACTATCTGTATATGGCCATGAACTTACCTTTCGTAAATAATGTGTACCATAATGAGTTGCAACGCCATTATTATATACTGGAGCGTATACAACAACTGGAGTAAGGTAATACCCTTCTTTTCCTGAATATTTAAATCGTGGATCTATAGCAGTATAAGCACTGTCTAGATCATCATCTGAAATAGTAGCACCATTTTCAACAAGATCACCTTTATCTTTCCATGCCATCTCATATTCTTTAGTATTATAAGTACTATCTTCACAAAGTGTAAATCCATCTGGAAGTGTATCAACTATCGGTGATACAAGATCCATTTTGTTACTATCATACTTAACCATCCAATTAAATACATAGTATTCTTTTGCACCAATGATTTTCTTGAAACTGTTGACGGCATAGCCTTTTTTACCATCTTCTTTATCTTCTTCAACAATAAGATCATTTACATCAATAGAAGATATAGGTTGAGCTAAATGATTTAACACACTCTTTTCAATACCAATAGACTCTTCAAAAGTATTAGTAACTTCAAATGTGCCGCCACTGCTTGTAGGATAAGAAGAAGTTATTTCATACTTACCATCATCAGTTTTAAATGAAACATCATCAGCACCAAGTTCTTTTTCTGATTTATCAGTTGCATTTTCATTAGGTGTATACTTCCACTCAACCAAGCGATATTCACATGAATGCTTAATAGATTTTCCATCAGCATCAAATGTTATAATAGTAGAAGGTAAATTACTAATTGCAGCACCCTGCCATATTATATCACTTGAATATTGATTTTCAAGAAGATTTCCACTTGACAATTGAACTGTAATAGGATTAGTATCAGTGTCACTAATTGGCACATCTTTCCATTCACCGATATTATCAAGTCTTCTTTGTAATTTAAGCGTTACATTCTGAGGTCTGTTTTTATTGGCAAAAGGCTGATTAGTGTTAGTATCATTTTCACTATCCCCCACCCACTTCTTCTGCGGTGTGATGGCAATTGTACTTACAGGTTCAAATGTATTTTTGATAGTTGTATTATTTGGAGTGCTATAGTAATCATAGGCAATTTTATACCAACCATCACCTGTTGTAGCAAAATAGTCTTGAGTGATGTTAACCGTTTTATCACCTTTTATATAGCCTACTTCTTCAGCAGTATAAGTATAGGTTACGACTTTTCCGGTTTTCTTATCGGTAGTTTGAGAAGGAAGACCTGACCATGTATGATTCCAGTTGTTGCCTGCATTTAATGGTACAGGTTCTTTATTATAATACTTAGTTGTACCATCACTGCCAGTCTGCTTTAAATGTACGAGAATCGTTTCAGGACGATTCGTCATATAGGCTTCATCACCATACCACTCTTTCTTTGCAGTATAGCTCATGTTCTTGTTAGCCTTATATTCATTTGCAACAGCAGGATTACCATTATTTGCATCTGTGCTGTAGCTTATGTTATAGTAACCATCATCAACTACAAACCTATTTCCATTGATTTCAGTATCATTGTACTTTATTTCACGGATTTTGTAACTGCATTCCGCATAACCATTGCCTACTGGAATGATCTGAGGAAGATTCTCCCATCTTTCACCGATCCATTTATTTTCTGTACCGGTAAGGTCTTGTGTTACAATAGGATCTGTAGAGTTTTGGTCAAAAACATATTCACCAGACGCATTCTTTCTGACAGGATAATAATTATTATTATTTGTAGAATATTCAAGCTGAACGGTTATAGTATTAATGCCAGTTCCTGAACCTGAATCTCCACTCCATGTCTTTTGCGGTGTTATTGATGTTTCTCTATAAAGAGTGTTGGTTGCACTTATATAAATGTCATCCTTATCACCGACACCATTATTATTGCCATAGTCAATCTTATAAGAACCACCATCAACATCAAACAGATTGTTTTCTATGCTAGTGCCGTCTGATTTAACTTCCTCTATCTTATAATAATATGTTAATAGATTTCCAGCTGAACCATCAGCATTAGCTTTTCTGATTTGCCTCGGCAATTTATCGAACGTCTTATTCCATTCATTGCCGCTGCCATTGCTGCTATTAAGCGTTATCAATTCTGTAGCTGAGTTATAACCGCTGTCACCACTAAACAGATAATCGCCATTAGAAGCAAATTTAACAGATTTCCATTGATAATCGCCTGTATGATACAACACCTTAAAGTAAGCGTTTTCAGGTCTTATAGATGTATCATCATTAGCCCACGATTTTTTAAGATGGAGATTTAAAGTTGTATGAATCTCAGGGTCATTTCTTGTAAGAGTAAACTTATCTGTCTTATGATTTCCATTAAAGTCAGCACTATTTGAAAATTCACTTGTAAAAGGATATTTTGTACCAGGCTTTACAGTGTTGGAGGTTGCTGTAGTCTGATATTCAATATCTACAAAGTTATAACCCTTTTCATCAAGCGTATTTTTAAATGTAATGGTAAAGCCGTTATTGTTATTATTCGGCAATAATTCATAATCAGTACCTTGGGTAAGCTGAGTTCTATTCCCATCATATTCGCTTACTTTTCCGTAAACTCTTATTGCTTTGAGCTGTTCGTCAGTTATTGTATGAGAATCAGCAGAAGAAGCTGTAAGGTTATCCACATAAGTAAGACCATCAAAAGTGCCGTCATGTGTGATATTAGCAGTCCAGTTTAATATTTTCACAAGCTTACCGCTGTGTTCTACTGTTTGACTCTTAATATCTACACTCTTTGTTAAGCTATCTCTTACAGTAACCGGTACTGTAGCAGTACTTGTTGTACCAGGCCCTGGACCGTATCCATTTGAAACAACCATAGTCGTTGATGTCTGTGGAATTTCAACTTTAGTTTTATACGTAATGTTGAAATTATCGCTATTTGGCTTTGATGTGAAGGTCAAAACGCCAGTATTTTTATCAAGTGTAGCGTAATTACTTGCAAGCTGATAATTTATTTGGATATCTGTAATATCCAACTTTTTGAACATATCATCGTAAATGGTATAACCAGTTATATCATATCCACCTTCAACGGTGACATTGATAGTCCAGCTGATTTCGTGAGTATCTTGATTATAATTACCCCACTTATTCAGCCCAACAAGGTCATCGCTGGATTTATATGTTACCCTGCCTGTATCAGTTTTATTAGTAGTTTCATCATCAGGATATTTCAGCTCTACATCATTGGTGTTTTCATTACCTATACCACCCGTTGATGAAACAGGTGCTTCATATTCAATAGTGATGTATTTAGAATTGTTTGTATTGCGCAGCTGCCAATCATTAGCAGCATAAGTTTTACCATCAATAGTTTGACCGCCAATATAAACTAAAGTACCAGATGAAGTTGTTATTGGAGACAAGTCTTGTGGAATCTTTTCATCGTTAATGATATAATTCTCAAGAGAAACGCCATTATCACTTCTAACTTCTATCTTCCACTTTATCTTATTAGAACCATCTGTAGGATATGTACCAGACTTATAATCAGGTTCACCTGTCTTTCTTACGTAGAAAGGATTTTGTGTAACCGAAGGATTCGCTGGAGCTTTCTTAGGATGCTCTCGGTCTTCAGGATCTGTCAGCACAGCTTCGTTTGGAGCTTTAGCATTTCTCAACTGCTCAGGAGTAAGTTTTGTAACATATTTGATAGTGATCCATGGAGCATTTTTAGCATCAGCAGTCAATTTTATAACACCGCTAGCATCCGGCTGACTTGCTGCATTCTCAGGATTTATTGTAATACTGTTCGGAACTAAATCTTTACTCTTAAGCATCTCGTCAGAAAGCTCATAATCTGTAAGATCCATGCCGTCCGTATTGCCAATAGTAATAGTCCATTCAATTGTACCATTTGACGTATTAACATTACCTGATTTAGCAAGTGTTATGAGAGCATTTTTGTCTTTATATTCTACATCTTCTTTATCTTCTTTACCTGTAGGTTCACCTTTAGGATAATAAAGTTTTACAGTATTACTATTAGTCTCTATTGTACTAGCATTTGCTGTAGTATATTTAATAGTAACAGTAGAAGCACCGTTTGTACCGGTAATTTCCCATTTTTTATCCTTTGGTGTCAAGCTGCCGCTTGGAGTGATTGTAACACCCGAACTTGGAATATTCGCATCTTCAATGAGATATCCCTCAAGCGAACCGCCATACTCATTCTTAACTGTAATTTCCCAGTTGATTTCCTTATTATATGAACCACCTTGTGTCTGATAGTCAGGAGTACCTCTTTTATCTACATTAAACGGCTCTTTCCAAAGGTTGGCTTTTTCATCGTCATAATCAACTGTTTTATCACCTTTTTTAAGTTCAGCATGGTTTGTTCGAGAGCCTTCAAGATCTCTCAGCTGTTCCTCAGTGATTTTAGTTTTATACTTAATAGTAACATTGTCTTTATGATTATCAGAAAATACAATTTTACCATTATCATAACTACCAGCTGAACTTGGCTGTATTTCTACAATACCATCAATAGCATTTTTAAGCATATCATCGGTCAATGTATAACCACTAAGAAGTACATAATTAGAATTTATAACATTAATAGTCCACTCGATCGTTCCATTGCTTTCGTTGACCCAGCTGCTCTTATCAATAGTAGGCCATTTATCAGGAAAGTCAATTGTGACTTCCTCACCATTTATTACAAACTTCTGATCGCCGCTTTCATCGTTGCTACTATTAAGCAAGCCGTCGAATTCAATCGAACCTTTAAGATTACCTGTTCCCGATTTTACATGTGCTATGTATTCAGAAGTAAGTTTAATCTCTACACGTCCATCTTTTATTGTATATGTACCAGCCTCTATTTCCTTACTATATTGAGAGTCCATAACGTAACCATGATCTTCACCATCTGGAAAAATAGCTGTTAAATCAGGATTACCTAAATCCCAGCACAAGTGAGGACCAGAGCCTTCAAGATAGCTTTTAACATCTCCAGTAAACTCATATTCAATATAAGCCTTTAAAGACAACGGAGATGCATTGGCTTCAAAGCCCTCGTTTTTAATAATTCCTAACTGATCAGCATCATAAAACATGTTACCACCGCTTGATATATTAGCATGCCATGTATTAGCGCTCATAAGATCAAGCATACCAGTACCAGGAGGAATTTCCGAATAATCACCAGGCACAGCAGCAGTGTAAAGTGAAACGTTCTCCATTCCCACACTTGAAATCGCCGCAGGCATTGTCATACTAATAGCAGGCATAATCAAACTGCTTATAACCGACAATGTAATCAGCATAGACAGAAGGGCAGTTGCAGATAACCACCTTTTTTTGCTTTTATGCTTATTTAAAAAAGACTGAATTTTTTGATTAAGATTCATCTGTCGATCCCCCTTCTTCAAAATCACAAAATCTAAATTTAAATTGTACCGATCTGTTTAAACGGCCATATACGAAGCATTACCTCTCCTACTATTGCCTCATTAGCAACGCATCCAACTGATGTTGAACGACTGTCTACTGATGTTGAACGATGATCACCCATTACAAATACTCGTTCATCAGGCACTTGATACGGCAAATTAATATCGCACTCACCAAATGCTTTCTCATTAAGATAAGGTTCATCAAGCGCTTCACCATTTACATATACCGTACCATCTTCTGATATATCTATCATATCACCAGAAACTCCGATAACACGCTTAAGAAGTATTTTATTATTATAATAAAACGCTATTACATCGCCTTGTTTAAAGTCGCCCCATTTTCTGCAAATTACAAGCTCATCATTTTGCAGTGTCGGGGTCATGCTCGTTCCTGTTACTCTAAGAACCGGTAAAAACAGCATTGAAATTAAAACCGCTATCGCCGCAACAACCATAAGTGAAGATATCGTGCTTCGCAAAACTCTTACATATTCCATTTTGCGACGAATTCTTTTCACTTCATTATCAAGCTGTTCCGCCGTAGGCAAATCTTTTACTACTTTTTCTGCAACATCCATTACTGCCCTGTTCCTTTTACTTTTTTATCGTTTGAATTACCCGAATTCTTTGTCTTGCAAAGTGAATCAACCTGATCGGCTATTTTCTTAACAGTTTCAAGGATATCGTTATTTATATCAGATTGTGCATCAGCTTTATCTTCAAGCTGCTTGCGCAAATCTTCGTTTTCAAGCTTTACGTCTTCAAGTTCTTTTTTTAAATAATACATAAGCTCAAGAAGTTCTCTTCGTCTAAGCTTTCTAAGCTCCTTGTCTGTCATCAAGTAATACCTCCGATAGATTATCAGGTGAATATTTTTTCACACCTGTTTTTTAACATGTTTTATTATAACACATTTAATTCACAAAGTCAAGCGTATATAGCATTTTTCACTTATTCAATAAAATATGGTGATTTATTTTGTTAATTATAACCAGCAATGGCATTTTTTCTATTTAGCTTCATGCCGTTACACTATCAATATACTATTATAATATAATAATGTAATAATATGCAATTTCTCACTCTAAAAAAGCTTTAACGCTTTAATATGCGAAATTCATTCATAAAATACCATCAGCAAATATATATAAAATACTACTCATATACATTGACTTTTTGTTTAATATATAGTACAATTAAAGCATGATATAGTAATATCATATGAGGAATAAAAAGTTTTATTGCATTGGAGGAAGAATTATGAAAAAGATGAAACTTATGTCAACTATGGCAGCAACTGTTATAGGTATCACAGCTGTAAGCGCAAGCTTTCCTGTTTTTAATGCATCGGCAGATGATGCAGATGTTAAGATTTTGTGCCTTGGTGACTCAATTACTGATGGTTATTTCGGTACCGATGGTTATCGTAAATATCTTTACCATGAACTTGATAATATGGGTTATACAATAGACATGGTCGGTGCTAAAAGCGGCGGCAGCTCCTACACTTCAGCTAATGGAGAATATTTCAAATATGACGGCGACCATTCAGGTTACAGTGGATATTCTATAGAGAATATTTCCGGCGGCTATGAATCACGTCAAGGTATCCGTGAACTAGTTGAGGGAACATGGTATTCAGGTGGCAAAAATATGATAGAATCCTGCGATCCCGATATTGTTCTTCTTCAAATAGGAACTAATGATATTCTCAGCGCTTATAACGATGGCATTACAGATCGTCTTGAGGGTCTTGTAAATGTTATACTGAATGATATGAACGATCCCGAAGACATGCTTTATGTAGCAAGCATTCCATACATTGATGCTTATGTAAGAGGAGATTGGCTCGGAGGATACGGCATCAACTGGTGGGGTGCATCTTATGAAGATAAGACTATGCTTATGGAAAAGGTTTCTGCATGCGTAGATAAATATAATGCATCCATTCAGGATATGGTAGCAAGAATGCAGGCAGAGGGCAAGCCTATAGCATTTGGCGATATAAATGGCGTTGTAAATTATGAGACCGATCTGGCAGACGGCTGTCATCCAAATGAAATAGGCTATGAAAAAATGGGCACTTACTGGGCAAATCTTATTTTGAACGATTATTTTGACGGCCAAGAAGGTGAAGTTACCAAGCCTGTAGTTACAACAACAACAACAACAACAACAACTACTACTACTACCACTACTTCTGTTACAACAACTACCAATAAACCTGTTGTTACAACTACTGAATCCGAAGCAACTACAACTGTCAAGCCTGTGATCCCATCAGGAAACGACATTGTTATTGAAAATGCATCATTCGGTGAAAGCTACGACTTATCTGCATATAAAGGTATGGGTATAAATTCTGCCTCCTTCGTATTTGAATCAATGCCTCCTTACGGCATGAACGGCTGTGCAGTATTCGGTAACTGGGAACTTTCTAAAAATTACACATCAGATGACCTGAACGGTCTTTCACTTAATGTAGAACTTGATAAGGAATATTCATCTGTAACACTTCATAAGTGGTATGGTGATACAAAGCTTTCAAAAATAATCCTCCACACAGGAGATAACACTGAAACAGAAACAACTACAACAACTACTAAGCCGACTACCACCACTACAACTACTACCAAGCCGACTACCACCACTACAACTACTACCAAGCCAACTACCACTACTACAACTACTACTAAGCCAACTACCACTACTACAACTACCACCAAGCCGACTACCACTACTACAACTACTACTAAGCCAACTACTACCACTACAACTACTACCAAGCCAACCACCACTACCACAACTACTACCAAGCCAACTACCACTACCACAACTACTACCAAGCCGACTACTACCACAACTACAACTACCACCAAGCCGACTACTACCACAACTACAACTACTACTACGACTACCGAGCCAACCACTTCTACCACAGTCACAACAACAACTACTACTACTGTTACTCAGCCTGATGACGAAAACTCTATAGTTTTAACTGATGTTGAGCTTGGTGAAGAATATTCACTTAAAGATTACGATTACAAATCAATCTCTAAGATCGTAATAAAGTGGAATGGCGACGTTGGTTACGGCTTCGGCGGCAATTTAGTTCTTGGCTCATGGACGGTACAAAACTCTTACGGTCATAATGATATGACTGACGATGGAACAATAGAAATCGAGGTAACAGAACCACAAGATAAATTTACATTATATCGCTACTGGGGCAGCGTAGAGCTCGAATCTGTTACACTTTATTTTTAATGTTAAAAACTACGTTATAAATAACACATAATATTTGTGGCTGGTGCTTTGCATCAGCCACATTTATATTTTATAAATTCATTCAATATATACCACAATACATCATAATATATAACAATTCATCGTGATATTTAAAAAATCAACACATTATTTGCACTTGACTTATATCTATAAAAATGATATAATAATTAAAGTATAAAATATTAGGGGAGCTTGTAAACAGGCTGAGAGGAAGATGTGAGCTTCGACCCATAACCTGATTTGGATAATGCCAACGTAGGGAAGTTTGATAGTACGTAGTGGGAAGTTGCCGAATCTGTAACTTCCCATTTTTTTATTTTTTAAAGGAGTGAATCAATCTTATGATACGAATCAATGGAACTGAAACAAACGCAGCTGGTATGACAATTGAAAAATATCTTGAAAAAACAAGCTATGATAAAAAACGAATAGCAATTGAAGTGAATGGCAATATTGTATCAAAATCGCAATATGAGACTTTTATTTTCTCCGAAAATGATAACGTAGAGATCGTAAGCTTTGTTGGAGGAGGCTGATATGATAATCCCAACTAAAGATGAAATGTACGCTGCACTGGAAAGCCGTCATGGCTTTGAACTTCAAAAAAAAATCTCTGAAAAGACTGTAGCTATTTGTGGTCTGGGAGGACTAGGCTCAAACATTGCAATTTCTCTTGCAAGACTCGGTATAGGAAAACTTATTCTAATTGATTTCGATATTGTAGATCTAAAAAACATCCATCGTCAGCAATACGCAATAAAACATATTGGAATGTATAAAACCGAAGCCATGAAAGAGATATTGAATGAGATAATGCCATATACTAAATTAGAAATATATACAAAAGAACTGTCTGAAACAAATATTTCAGAGCTTATAGAGGATGCTGACATTATCTGTGAGGCATTTGATAGCGCAGAAAATAAAGCTTTTCTTGTCAATTCAGTATTAGAAATGTTTCCTGAAAAGTATATTATCTCTGCTTCGGGACTGGCAGGAATTGGTTCGTCGAACACCATACGTACAAAAAAAATAACAAATCATTTCTATATCTGCGGTGACGGCGAAAGTGATGTTTCAGAACACGGCACGCTTTATGCTACAAGAGCTATGCTCTGTGCGGCACATCAGGCTCACACTGTTTTGAGAATAATTGCAGAAGAATTTAACACATAGAAACGAGGAGATCATTATGAAAGATACACTTATTATCGGCGGTCAAGAATTTAATTCACGTTTTATTCTTGGCTCAGGAAAATATTCGTTGAATCTTATTGAATCAGCTGTAAAAGACGCAGGAGCAGAAATAATAACTCTTGCCGTACGTCGTGCAAATACAAAGGAAAAAGAAAATATACTCGACTTTATTCCGGAAGGTGTTACTCTTTTACCAAACACATCTGGAGCGAGAACTGCTGATGAAGCAGTACGAATCGCAAGACTTGCAAGAGAATTAGGCTGCGGAAATTTTGTAAAAATCGAGATTATGCGTGATACAAAATATTTGCTTCCAGATAATCAAGAAACCATCAAAGCTACGGAAATACTTGCAAATGAGGGTTTCGTTGTAATGCCTTATATGTATCCAGATCTTAACACTGCAAGAGATCTTGTAAATGCAGGTGCAGCAGCTGTAATGCCGCTTGCCTCCCCTATCGGTTCAAATAAAGGACTGGCTACAAAAGATTTTATACAAATACTTATTGATGAAATTGATTTGCCGATTATTGTAGATGCCGGCATAGGTAAACCATCTCAAGCCTGCGAAGCTATGGAAATGGGTGCTGCTGCCATTATGGCTAATACTGCTCTTGCAACAGCAGGCGACCTCCCGCTTATGGCAAGTGCATTCAAACAGGCTATCGAAGCTGGCAGAAAGGCGTATCTTTCAGGACTGGGACGAGTGCTTACAAGAGGAGCAAGTTCTTCTGATCCACTTACAGGATTTCTTCATGATTGAGGTGAAAACAAATGGATAATCAATACTTTATAGATAGTAAGCATTTATCAAACAAAGCTCTGGACAAGAAACACAAACTGGAAAACGATCCGTCTTTTCGTACAAATCATATGGAATATCTTCCTGAAATGGAGCAAATAGATTCTGATATAATGGACAAGGTTTTATTTGAAATGAATAATTTTGATTATTCCAAATATACAGGAAATGATGTTCTTGCCGCACTACAGCATGATACATGTTCTATTGAAGACCTTAAAGCGCTGCTATCACCGGCAGCAGAACCTTATATTGAACAAATGGCACAAAAAGCAAAATTTGAAACCGAGAAACATTTCGGAAACACTGTATACCTTTTCACGCCCCTTTATATTGCCAATTACTGTGAAAACTACTGCGTCTACTGCGGATTCAACTGCTATAATCACATTAATAGAATGAAGCTGACTTTTGAGCAGATAGAGCGTGAAATGAGTATCATCGCAAAGTCTGGAATGGAAGAAATTCTTATTCTGACAGGTGAAAGCCGCAGCATGAGCGATTTGGAATATATCGGAAAAGCCTGTGAGCTTGCAAAAAAATATTTCAGAATGGTAGGCCTTGAAATATACCCTGTAAATACTGAGGAGTACCGCTATCTTCATGAATGTGGTGCTGATTATGTAACGGTATTTCAGGAAACTTATGACACTGTACGCTATGAACAGCTTCATTTGATGGGAAGAAAACGTATTTTTCCATACCGCTTTAATGCACAAGAAAGGGCTTTGCGAGGCGGTATGAGAGGCATTGCTTTTTCAGCATTATTAGGTTTATCCGATTTCAGAAAAGATGCATTAGCAACCGCACTACACGTATACTGGCTACAGCGTAAATATCCTCATGGAGAAATGTCTCTTTCATGTCCAAGACTTCGTCCAATAATAAACAACGATAAAATCAATCCACTTGATGTTCACGAAAAGCAGCTTTGCCAAATAATATGTGCTTATCGAATATTTCTTCCATTTGCAGGAATCACAGTTTCATCAAGAGAAAGCGAAAGCTTTAGAAATGGCATTGTAAAAATTGCTGCTACAAAGGTTTCTGCTGGTGTTTCAACAGGAATCGGTGACCATGAAAGCAAGTATTCCGGCAAGGAACAGGAAACCGAAAAAGGTGACGAACAGTTTGAAATAAATGATAACCGCAGTTTGGAGAAAATGTATTCAGATATTGCAGCAGAAGGATTACAACCCGTTATGAATGACTATCTGTACCTTTAAGGAGAACATTATGAAACTTGATACAACATTATATTTTATCACTGACAGTACAGGAGTTTCTGATGGAAAATTTCTTAGAACTGTTGAAGAGGCATGTAAAGGCGGCGCAACAATCATTCAGATCCGTGAAAAGGATAAAACAACAAGAGAATATCTTGAGCTTGCTGAAAAAACTCATCAAATAACTCTAAAATACAACATTCCTCTTATTATTGATGACAGAGTTGATATAGCACTAGCTGTCAATGCTGAGGGAGTACATGTAGGACAGTCTGATATGCCCGTGGATATTGCAAGGAAACTTATGGGAAAAAATAAAATTGTGGGGGCAACTACTAAAACCGTTGCACAAGCAGTCGAAGCCCATGAAAAAGGGGCGGATTATCTTGGCGTTGGAGCTATATATCCTACTACTACTAAAGTTAAAACTATTATCACATCAGTGGAAACACTATGTGATATTGTAAAATCTGTACCAATAAATGTAAATGCCATAGGTGGACTTAACAAGGATAATATTTACGTTTTGCAAGGCAGTGGAATAGATGGAATTTGCGTCGTTTCGGCGATCATGAAATCAGACGACCCACAATATGCCACAGCACAGCTAAAAAAAGCTTTCCTTGAATTATCCAATAAATAATAATATCAGCGTCAGCTTGGGGGCACCACCTGCTGTCGCTTAATAAAAATAATGCCAAAAGGAGAATTTTATGAAAACAGCATTATCAATCGCAGGAAGTGACTCCTGCGGAGGCGCCGGTATTCAGGCAGATCTGAAAACTATGACAATGAACGGTGTATACGCAATGACCGCAATTACTGCTCTCACTGCACAAAACACCACCGGTGTCAAAGGAATTTACGAGGTATCTCCAGAATTTTTATCAAGTCAAATAGAAGCCATTTTTGCAGATATTTATCCGGATGCTATAAAGATCGGTATGGTCTCTTCTGCTGAACTAATTAAAACCATAGCATTACAGCTAAAAAAGTTCAAAGCGAGAAATATTGTATTAGATCCTGTTATGGTCGCTACAAGCGGTTCAAGACTAATTGATAAAGAAGCAGTTGAGGTTCTCAAATCTCAGCTTATTCCAATTGCAGATGTTATTACTCCAAATATTCCAGAGGGCGAAATTTTAGCAGGAATAGAAATTAACAGCCGTAAAGATATGCTTGCAGCAGCGGAAAAAATAAGCAAAGAATCAGGATGCGCTGTACTTCTAAAGGGTGGACACAGTTTAAATGATTCTAATGACCTCCTTTTTAAAGATGGATGTGCAAAATGGTTTGAGGGTAAAAAAATAAACAATCCCAACACTCATGGAACAGGCTGCACACTGTCATCTGCTATTGCAGCAAATCTTGCTAATGGATATACTCTTGAAATTTCCGTACAACGTGCAAAAGAGTATATTTCAGGTGCAATAAAAGCTGGTCTTGATTTAGGTAAAGGCTCAGGCCCAATTGATCATGCATATATTTTAAGACGAGACAGAAACTCAGGAGGTAAATAATGGAAAGAAATTACACTACACAAATGGATGCAGCACGAAAGGGTATCATTACTCCAGAAATTAAAAAAGTTGCTGAAAAAGAAAAAATGGATGTAGAAAAACTGCGTCAACTGGTTTCCTGCGGAAAAGTAGCTATACCTGCAAACCGTCTTCATACCTGCATTGAACCGGAAGGAATCGGATCAATGCTCCGCACTAAAATAAATGTAAATTTAGGCGTATCAAAAGATTGTAAGGATTACGACATTGAAATGCAGAAGGTTATGTCCGCTGTAAATATGGGTGCAGAAGCTATTATGGATCTATCAAGCCACGGAAACACTCAGCCTTTCCGAAAAAAGCTTACAAGTGAATGTCCTACTATGATAGGTACTGTTCCAGTATATGACAGCGTAATTCACTACCAACGTGACCTTAATACACTTACAGCCAAGGATTTTATTGACGTAGTAAGACTTCACGCACAAGATGGAGTTGATTTCGTCACCCTGCACTGTGGTATAACACGCAAGACAATAGACCAGATAAAAAAACACAAACGTAAAATGAATATTGTTTCAAGAGGCGGTTCTCTTGTATTTGCATGGATGTGTATGACGGGCAACGAAAATCCATTCTATGAATACTACGATGAAATTCTCGACATATGTCGTGAATATGATGTCACGGTCTCTTTAGGTGACGCTTGCCGTCCGGGCTGCCTTGCAGATGCTACAGATGTTTGCCAGATAGAAGAGCTTGTGCGTTTGGGTGAACTTACAAAGAGAGCTTGGGAAAAAGACGTTCAAGTTATGGTAGAAGGTCCTGGACATGTTCCTATGGATCAAATAGCGGCAAATATGAAGGTACAACAAACAATATGTATGGGCGCTCCTTTTTACGTTCTTGGACCATTAGTCACAGATATAGCACCCGGATACGATCATATTACAGCAGCTATCGGAGGTGCTATTGCAGCTATGAACGGCGCTGCATTTCTTTGTTACGTCACACCTGCCGAGCATCTTGCTTTGCCAAATGTTGATGATGTTAAACAGGGTATAATTGCAAGTAAAATTGCAGCTCATGCAGCAGATATAGCCAAAGGAATTCCGGGAGCAAGAGACATTGATGATAAAATGGGAGATGCACGTCATGCTCTTGATTGGAACGCACAATGGGAATGCGCTATTGATCCGGAAACTGCAAAGTCTATAAGAAAAGACCGCTCCCCTGAACATGATGATACTTGTTCCATGTGTGGAAAATTCTGTGCTGTACGCAGTATGAATAAAGCCCTTAATGGAGAACATATTGATATCTTGTAAAAATAAAATAAGTATAAAAATAAGAACTTGCCTTCATGAGACAAGTTCTTATTTTGTTTTATCACTTTTTATCTGCTTTAAATACAGCCCTTACAAAGTTGTAAAGATGTGCATGAATACTGTTATCGCCGTGATAACCGCCGTTTACATAGTGCCAGATATGGGGAACTCCATTAGCTGTAAAGTTATTATGATAATTTTCAGGATTTGAGTAAACAACTGTGTCGTTGCTTCCTGCTGTAATAAATAACAGTGATGGAGCTTCTGCTTCTGAATTCCACTTAAAAGATCCGGTTACTCCGGGAGCAGGGCACATTGCTCCAACATAACCAAACAGATCTGAACGCTGCATACCAATAAGCAGTGCTTCTCTGCCACCCATTGAAAATCCTGTAATAGCTGTATTTTCTCTTCCTGTTTTTACACTATATGTACTTTCTATATGCGGCATAAGATCTTTTGTAAGATCATTGATAAAGTTATCATATGCAGCATTATTTGCATCGTCCATAGCTGTGCAGTTTTCTTGTGTAGCACTTGAATAAATATATGGGAAAACTACTATCATATCCTCAGCTGCACCTTCGGCAATTGAATTGCCAATGATCTGACGTGTGTACATAGTTCCATTTCCCTTAATAATCATTCTGTCCTGATTCTCCCAATATCCATGCATAACATAAAGCACAGGATATTTCTTATCTGTAGAATAATTTGCAGGAAGCAGAATATTATAAGGCTTATTACGGTTGCAAGTAGTTGAATAATATGTTCCAGACTTAACAGTTCCATACTGAACGCCTGCTTTTTCCTGTTTTGAATCAGCTGTTTCAAATTCCACTACATTCGACTGAACCATTGGAGTATATTCAGACATTGTAAGCATACCTTTTTGTGGCTTTTCTGCAATGGTAAATTCCTTGATGATAGCACCAACATATTTTTGAAGCTGAACAATATCGTTTATATCAACTACGTCATTTTGATTTACATCAGCTGCCATAGCTGAAATGCTATCAGAAAATCCTCCAACAATACCTGCTTTTGCGGCTGATACGTCAAAAATATTTATTCTGCCATCACAATTAACGTCACCATATGCAAATTTTATCTCCGCAGGTCCATCTACAATTGTACCAGCTACTGCGCCTATTGCTTCATCAATATAAAAATTACCGGAAGCGCTTTCAGCTTCAATGTAAATTACAAAATCCTTTCCGCCATCCGGAAGTTTAAATTTAGAATTTGCCAGCTGAACATACTTACCCTTAACAGCATTTGCCGAAGCAATTCGAGCAAATTTTGTCTCGCCACTTGAATCTGTATATTGAAGCGTCAAAGACATATTCTGAGTTGCTTCACCATCAAGATAAGCCGCACATACGCTAAAGCTATATTCGTTGCCTGCTTTAAAAACAGAACTCAAAGCTTTTTCTGCGCCGTTCCATGATGCAGTTCTATTCTGTACAAGCAGTGCTTCTTTATCCTTATAAGGTGTTCTGCCGCTGAGAATAACATTTGATCCTCCGTGAGCTGACCAATCACATGTATCACCTTCAAATGTATCGTGGAAATAATATCCATCTTTATCAGGTTCAACTTCTTTTTCAGAAAGATTCACAACGAATGTTGAAACACTCTTTGCTGGAAGCTGTGCATAGAAGCTGCTGCCTGTAAATTCAAGATTTGCAGTTTTAGCAAGATTCTCATTGCCGGATGTTCTATAGCGATCAATATTTTTAATGGCATTGCCGCTGTTAACATCAAAATTCTGAGCATAGCCTGTATCACTCTTATTTACAGCTACAATAGTAACCTGATTGTCCTTTTTATAGGCAGATACATAAACATCCTTTTCAGGCTGTTCAGTTGCATCAATTCTTACAGCACCCGGACGTACAAACTTGGAATACTGAGCCATGCAATATCCACGCTTAGAAATCTTGCCATCTTCGGTCATAAGACCATAACCTCTACGAATGTACCACCATGTATAAGCACTCATATTACTTACTACCATGGCATTATGAATATTTTCAGAAACATCCAGAGCCTCAGGGAATCTATTGGCAGAATCTGCATCACTGTTTGGAACGTAAACCTCTGTCATCCAGATTTCTTTACCTGAATTTTCAAGATCAGGAAAATCCATCCAATCTCTCTGAGTACCATAAAAATGAGTTCCAAAAACATCGCAATTAGCCATAGCCTTACTATTATTTAATATTTTTCTATAAAATTTCTTTCCGCCATCAGGAACCCATAAAGCATTCTCAGGAGCATACTGGAATGATTCTGGTGACATAAGTCTTGTACTAGTTATTCTATCACCGTAATTGGCAATGAAATCAGTAGTTTCATCAGTAGACCAATATGTCCATTCACTTGCGAAATCAGGCTCGTTTTGAACAGATATAGAGTACAGATCAACACCGTTATCTTTCATGTATTTTCCAAAATTGTTAAGATGATCTGCATATGCACCGTAATTAGATTTTGGAAGATGAAGTTTTCCCACCTTACTATCAGAATATTTCTCAGCAAGATTTGCCGGCGGTTCCCACGGAGAAGCAAAAACTGTAGCGCCGTTATCAGAAGCATACTTTGCTGTAGGAACAGCTAATTTCCACTGATTACTGTCTGGATTTACAAATATACGCAATACAGTAAGTCCTAATTCATTATCGCCATTGCCGAATGCAGTTTTTCTCTGTTCGTCTGTCAAATCTTTTCCGGTCCACTCAGGATGATTCATTCCTCCAAATCCACGTATAGTCTGATATTCTTTTGAAGTATCAACAACACATACATCTGCTGCGGAAGCACTTTGATTCATAAGCGGAAGCATGCTGCATGTAAGCGTTACAGCTGAGGTAATAGCTGCCAAAGCTGATTTTATAAATTTACTTGAAAATAATCGCATTACTAAACTCTCCTTTAAGTGATATTATGAGTCAGTCATGCCTTTAAAAGCATGACTGATTCACAAATATGAGGTTTTATAAATAGGAATTAGCTAAAATTATGAGAAGCTCCACCAATCAATATCAGCCTGATCGCTGAATACGAATGTGAGATCCTTTGTACCGCTTACACTGTCAACAGGGACTTTAATTTCTGACATATTACCGCCAGCCGGAATTTCAACGTATCCTATAGCTGTACCTGTTGTACCACCAGTACAAATCTTAATAACCGCACCACTTTTAGAAGAAGCTCTTACTGTTACAAAAGATGCGCCATTTCCAAACTCTGCGCCTTTAACCTTGATCCATTCGCCCTTTGCAGCGCTTACTGTTGTATCAGACAGACCGTTTACAGCAATACCTTTTGACTGATTGTACATTGTCTCAGCCTGTACTTTATTATATGGATTAAGAGTTTCAATCTGCTTAACACCAGTCATTGTACCAGTTACAGAAATTTTGCCGTCATTTGATACAGTAGCTGAATCAAGGTGTGTTGAACGATAGTTAAGACCTTTTCCGTCATTTACACCCATTCTTCTTTCAATTACACGGCTGTGATATAAGAGATAGTAGTTACCCTTAAACTCAACAAGTGAGTGATGATTATTTCCACCGCCGTCAAGCTGATAAGAAGCTGGATTTTTGAACATAACGCCCTGATATGTGAATGGACCAAGCGGATTATCTGCTGTCATATAAGCAATTTCAGCATTGTTAAATCCATAAGGGTTTCCGCCTGTGCTCCAGTTTGTGCAATAAGAATAAACGTACTTGTTGCCAACCTTAAGAATGCTTGAATCCTCAAAAAGATATGGAGGATTAATATTTTTTGGTGTTCCTACAATTGAAATCATATCATCGCCAAGCTGAACACAACGTGCTGTGTCAGGATTAGCCTGCTTACCATCCGGAACGCCTCCTCCATAATAGAGATAAGCTTTACCGTCATCATCTACAAATACAGCCGGATCAAAGAGCCATGTAACATTACTGTTTGCTGTCTGTCTGTTTATAAGAGCATGACCCAAAGGATCAGTCCACGGACCGGTTGGGCTATCAGCTGTTACAACGCCAATACCACCTGCACTATCTGCAAAATAAAGGAAAAATTTATCCTTGCCGTTAATATTTTTCCAACAAGCATCCGGAGCCCATGAATATCCAGCCCATTTAGCAGGTCCTGTTGAATTTCTACCAGCAACCGGCATTGCACCATGATCTGTCCAGTTTACAAGATCAGCTGATGAATGACAGTTAATGGTCTGAACATTGTATGAGTTTTCCTGTAATTGTCCATCTTTATATTCAAATGCATCGTTTGTTGTATAAACATACATTCTGTCTTTATACACCATAAAGCCAGGGTCAGCGCCAAAACGTTGTGTATAAAGAACATTGTTTTCTCCGTCCTTTTTATAGCTTTCTGAAACGTTTACAGAAGCAAAAAGCTTCTCCATTTCTGCCTTGTTGATAACCTTTTCAGCTACAGGGAATTTTGTGATAACATGAGCGATATACTGTTGCAGAAGCTTAATATCAGTTGTATCAAATACGCCGCTCTGATCGACATCTGCTGCTATTTTCCATGCGCTCTTTTCAAAACCATTCTTATATCCATTCTTTGCTTCACAAAGATCAAATATATTAATCTTTCCGTCGCAATTTACATCTCCGAGTGTGATCTTTACAGAAGGCTCTGCTCCTAGAATAGATGTTCCTGCTACAGCACCGATGACCTCATCAATATAGAAGTTATTCGTTGTTTCGGCTGTTTCAACATATAGGCGCATATTAGAAGCACCTTCTGGAATCTTATAGTTCTTATTTGCAAGCTGTACCCATTCGCCCTTAACGGCTGTGCCTTCTGCAATTGTAGAATACTGTGTCTTGCCTGCTGCGTCAGTATACTCAAGCTTCATATAAAATGTATCTGTAGCAGCGCCATCAAAATACATAACATTTGAGCTAAAACTATATTCATTGCCTGGAACAAATGCATTTGGATTTAGTGCTCTAGATGCTCCGTTCCATGACTCTGTTCTATCTTGAACAAGCAGAGATTCGCTTCCAACAAAAGCTGTTCTTCCGCTTGTCAGTAGGCTTGATGCTCCTCTTGGTTCCCATGTGCATGTATCACCTTCAAATCCATCTTGGAAATACCAGCCAAAGTCATTAGGCTTTATAGGTTCATCATTACCACCCTGATAATCATCTACCCATTCAGACTGTGGAACCATTCCCATAAGAGTTGTATATGCAAGCTTAGGCTGATTGTTCTTATCATAAAGAAGTGCGTCGCTTCCAGCAATCAGCCATGAATTAGCATCATTTGGACCCCAAATGCAAACGGCTTTTACTCTACCATCAGATTGTGGATTCTTATTCCAATCCATAGCAGCTTGGAATATAGCCTTATATTTATTAGCCTGATCCTGAAGTGAATACTTTCCGCTTTCAAGGCTTATATCAAGCTCTGTTATTTGAACATCGCATCCAATAGAAAGATACTTTTTCATTGCTTCAATATATGAATCTGTACCTGCAAAGCCTGTAGCATTTGCCGGAACGTGAGACTGCATACCTACGCCGTCCAGAAGTCCTTTCTGATAGAGAGATTTACACATATTGTAAATGCAATCTCTCTTATGATCCCAATATTCATTGTAATCATTGTAATAAAGGTCACACCCCTCAGGAGCATACTTTCTTGCATATGAAAATGCTTTTTCAACAAAGCTGTTGTTTCCATAAACAGATACCCAAGCTGATGTGCCGCCTGTTACATTATTATCACCGGCAACTCTTGAACCATCCTGTCCGTTATTGGTTCTGTTTGCATCATCGGATACGCACTCATTACATACGTCATATGCATAAAGATCAAGAGTAGGATACTGCTGCTTAATTGCTGCAAATGTATTCTTAATATAGCTCTCAAGTCTCTGATCCATTATAGAAGAAGATACCCAATTGCCATTGTTCTGGAAGTTATCCTTAAAGAACCAAGAAGGTGTCTGACTGTGCCATACAAAAGCGTGACCTCTCAGACCAATTTTATTCTTTACGCAAAAATCCATGATAGATGCACATCTGTTGAGTGAAACATTTATATTTGTATTTGTGCTTCCAGACTGAACAAGTATTGCATCTGCTTTTGTTTCATTTTCGCATTCAAGGCTGCTGCAATCTTTTAAAATATTAGCAGTAATAGCAGAATTGTTAATAGTACCGCCGTTTAAGATATTACCAACTCTGAAATACTTGCCAAATACATTTTTCAAACCTGCATTTGCCGCATCCACAGCATATGCAACATTCTCCTGCCTTATATCCTCTGTAGTAACGAGAACATCATCGAAAGAAAAGTCCTTCGTACTATCAGTTCTAATGGTAAGCCTAAATTCATAGCTGTTTTCAGGAGCTGTGTAATCAGCAGATATCTTTGTCCACTCTCCTGCTTTTACTTCCTTATTTGAAAGTTCAACTTCAGTTTCTTCTCCTGTCTCTTCATCAATACAGAGCAGTGAAAGCCTAAACTTTTCAGCAGTGTCGCTATAAACCTGTACACTATAATTATAATCTACACCGCCGCTAAGGTAAAATCCCTTTGATGCACTTGCTCCATCTAGGGGTGATGTTCTGCCGGACACAAGCATTCCCCTTGTTCCATCATATCCTACACCGTCTTCTGCAACCAAGCTTACAGTATCAGTATTGCCATACCAACCTTCATATGTAATTTCAAAATCATTGCTTACAAGCTCAGCTGCATATGCCCTTTCGCTCATATAAGGCATATATGCTGCAAGCCCTGCGCAGCATACAGCTGCTGTAAGACATGATGCCAATCTTTTAAATTTCATATGAATTCCTCCTTTTAATTTTTTAAAACACTCATATTTCGCATAACGAAATTATTCATTAATTTAATTATATTACATAAAAAACTGCCTTACAACCTACATTTTGCAGAATAGGTGGACAAAATGAAGATGATGTACAATTATAATACAACAACGCAAAGGTTTTTTATTGTAAATTTTGAATAAGAACCGTTCGGTATTAACGAACGGCACTTATTAGGGGAAATATTAGAGTACTCGCCAGCGTTTTATTAATAAGCAAATACTTTACTAAAAGTATATCAACTTATCTTTCCTTATTATACCATTTTCATAGCAAAAATAGCAATTTATTAACCTATTATTATTTATTTAAATTTATCTATGATAATTCTTACTACAAAATATAATAAAAACCGTTCGATTTGTACGAACGGTTTTTATTAGGGGAAATATTAGAATGCCTGCCGACATTATCTATTGACATAATTATAATATTAAAAAAGCATCTTTTCAACTCAATAATTGCAGATTCAGTGGACAAAATGAAGAATTTATCTTGATTTGCAAATAAAAGTATGATATAATAAATAAAAAAATGAGGTGAACATTATGCCGGATAAAAATAAAAGAAAACTCATAGGTGTAGTTACTGCAAGCGCTTCACAAAGTGAACAAAAGCAGCTTCTTGCCGGCATTATTTCTCGTGCAAATGAACTTAATGCAGATGTTGCTGTTTTTTCAAATATATATAATACAGCTAAATATCATACTCATATAGAAGTTGAAAACAAAATATATGACCTAATAGATTCAAAAAAACTAGATGGTATCATAGTAATTTCTGAATCTATCTTAAATGAAACATTACTTGAAAATATAAAGCAAAAGCTTCTTAGTCGTACAGACATACCTATTATTGCTATCGGCGATGTTATACCTGAATTTCAATCTATTGATAATGACACCATGAAAGACATTATGAAAATTGCTGAACATCTTATTGAAGTACATGGTTTCACCGACATTCATATGCTAACAGGTCCAAAATCTATAAATATTTCTGATATACGTGTGGAAGGATACAAAAAAGCTCTTGTTTCTCATGGCATACCTTTTGATGAACACAAAGTAATATATGGCAACTTCTGGATGAATACCGGTGAAGATCTTGCAATGGAATATATTACAGGAAAAAGACAGCTTCCTGAAGCTATTATTTGCGCAAACGATTATATGGCATATGGTCTTTGCGATGCATTCCTTGAAAATGGCGTATCAGTACCGAAAGACGTTACAGTAATAGGATATGAATTTGTTGGAGAAAGATATTATCATGAACCTGTACTGACAACCTATTTAAGAAATCGAAAAGCTGTAGGAATGAAGGCCGCTGATACTCTTTGCGCAATAATAAATAAAACCGAGCCAAATGAAATTTCATTAGATGGTCATATGATTTACGGAAACAGCTGTAGCTGTTGCTTAGATAATAAAATGCTTTTTAAGGAACTTTCGCTCATAAGACACGAACTATTTTTCAACAGCTTAAATCTTGTAGGCAACTTTGAGCAGCAACTAACTACATGCCGTTCTATTCCTGACTACATTAGTATTCTCCAACAATTTTCATATTTAATACGTGACTCTAAGGGCGTATATTTATGTTTATATGAGAATTGGTGCGAATCTGAATTTTCAGAGAATCATAATGTTTCAAGCTATAGTGAAGCAATGACGTGCTATACAGTTATTTGCCCTGGAGATCATTTATATGAACCTCAGCTTTTCAATAAATATGACCTTTATCCTGATATTATTTCTAAATCTCGAAATGGATTTGCACTGTATTTCTGTCCAATATTCTTTTCCGGAAGAGATCTTGGATATTTTATTCTCCAATATGATAAACCCGATGGATATGACCCTTCTTTTCGCAATTGGCTTAAAATTGCAACAACAGCCCTTGAATTTCTGCGTATGAAAAACGATATAAACACACTTCTTGAGCACAATAATTTATCATCACAGCACGATTCCCTCACTGGTTTATATAATAAAAACGGATTAAAAGACGAACTTAAATATCTAATAAGTGAAACATCTCCTGAAGATACGATAATTTTAGTGCTTTTTCATTCCGAGCTTTCAGATAATGATGAAAGCATGGCGAAAAAGCATATTTCAGTCAAGATAGATTTAGAGATTGCTGATATGCTTAAACAAAGAACTGAAAATAATAAGACAATCTGTGCTAAAATCAGTAGTAAGATATATGCTTATGCAGCTATAGGAAAATATGATAATTCTGATGCTCAGCTTATTGCAGATCATCTCAATATACTTATAAATCATGGCAAATGCTACAGTGAAAACTGTGAAATTGATTCAACAGTTATCTGTGCAAAGTGTATAAATATAGATTGCTTTAATTTTGAGGATGAACTTAATAAGCTTGAAGCTTCTCTTACTGAAAAAATAGAAATAATTTCAAAACGCAGAAAAAACACCTATTACAAAAGCCTTATCCATATAAGAAGCATGCTTTATCGTAATCCGGAAGCTGAATGGGATTCACAGGACATATGCCGTGATATGCATCTGAGCAACGGACATTTTCGTGCAACCTATAAAGAATTATTTAACATAAGCTTCCATCAGGATGTTATCCAAAGCAAGATCTCATATGCTAAATATCTGCTTATATCTACTGTACTGAGTTTACCTGCCATTGCTGATAAGTGCGGATATGACGATTATAAATACTTTCTGCGTCAGTTCAAAAATTTTGTAGGCAGTACGCCGAATGTATATAGAAAAAATAAAATATTATTATAAACATCAAAAAAACTGCTGCGATCAAATGTGAAATAGATCGCAGCAGTTTTTATTATTTTAACACTTTACTTTTTTAAAAGCTCTTTGATTTTTTTAGCGGCAATTACTGTATCCTCAGGATTACCGAATGTTGAAAAGCGGAAGTATCCTTCACCGCATTCTCCAAATCCCTGTCCCGGAGTTCCTATAACTTGAATTTCATTTAAAAGCAAGTCAAAAAACTCCCAGCTTGTCATTCCATCAGGACACTTCATCCAAATATAAGGCGCATTTTTACCACCACAATACCAGATGCCAAGCTCATCCAGAGCTTTCATAAGGCAGGCTGCATTTTCTTTGTATACTCTTATATTATCATGGATTTGCTTCTGTCCCTCAGGAGTAAATACAGCAGACGCACCATTCTGTATAATATAGGAAACACCGTTTGTCTTAGTAGTACGGTTACGCACCCACATAGAATTAAGATTCATTCCTTCTCTTTCAAGTTCCTTTGGAATAATCGTATAACCCAAACGTGTTCCTGTAAAGCCGGCTGTTTTTGAAAGAGAACAAATCTCTATTGCACAAGTTCTTGCACCTTCTATTTCAAAAATGCTGTGCGGCAGAGTTTCATCTTCAATAAACGCTTCATAAGCAGCATCAAAAAGGATAACAGCACCACTTTTATTTGCATAATCTACCCATGCTTTAAGTTTGCTGCGATCAAAAACTGCACCTGTAGGATTGTTTGGAGAACAGATGTAAAAAATATCTGCATTTACAGTATCATCAGGTACAGGAAGGAATCCGTTATCACTGCTTGATGAAACATGAACTATCTTTCTTCCGCCCATAACATTAGCGTCAACATATGCAGGATATGCCGGCTCTATTACAAGAGATGTATTATCACGAGAAAACAGATCCAAAATATCACCGAGTTCGTCACTTGCACCACTTGATACGAATACTTCATCAGATGAAAGCTCAACATCTCTGTTCTTATAATAATCTGCTATCGCTTCACGAAGAAAAGGAGCGCCGCATTCAGGCATATAGCCATGAAATGTTCCTGCGCTTGCCTGATCATCAACTGCTTCGTGAAGCTTTTTTATAACAGCATCACAAAGCGGAAGAGACACATCACCTATTCCCATTTTATAAAGATGAGCATCCGGATGAAGTGTACTGTAGGCATTTACCTTCTGAGCAATGTTGTAAAACAAATAAGAGTCCTTTAAATCTGCATAAAAATGATTTGGTTTTATCATACTTCTACTTCTCCTTCATAAATAGTTTCCGCAGGACCTGTCATAGTAATTCCAAAATCATCTGCGGCATTGATTTTTAGTGTACCTCCGTCAAGGATAACAGATATGTCCTCATTATGACTACAATGCTTCTTCATTACAGAAGCTGCTGCCGAAGCACACGCTCCAGTTCCACATGCCATTGTAATTCCGCTGCCTCGCTCCCATACTCTCATACGTATGGTATTCTTATCTATTATCTGAACAAATTCAACATTCACACCGCCCGGAAAAGCTTCGTGATGCTCTATAGCAGGACCTATCTTATCAAGTAAAACATTTTCCGCATCAGAAACAAATATAACAAAATGAGGATTACCCATTGATACAGGTGTACCGGTAATTTCACTGCCATTTACATTTATTGTAATATCATCACTAAGCTCGGCATTGCCCATATCAACTGTAACACTCTTTACTTTATCCCCTACAGTTTGAAGATCAAGTGTCTTTATACCGGACAGTGTTTCAACAGTGATATGCTTTTTATCTGTATAACCCTTGTCATACACATATTTTCCCACACATCTTATACCATTTCCGCACATTTTTGCTTCACTTCCGTCCGCATTGAAAATGTGCATCTTAAAATCAGCAATATTGGACTGAGAGATCCATATCATTCCATCTGAACCAGCGCCAAAATGACGTTCAGAAAGCCTAATAGAAAGTTCTGATGGATTTACAGGTTCACCGTATACATACAGGTAGTCATTGCCAAGACCGTGCATTTTTGTAAAGTGCATAAAATATTTCCTCCTTACGCATCAATGGTGGATATTCCGATCGTAACTTCTTCAAGTACATCAAGAAGAACCTTAACTGTATCAAGAGAGGTAAGCATTGTTATATTATTTTGAGTAGTGCATCTTCTTATAGCAACACCATCTTCATAGTGAATGCCTGAAAGAATGGCTCTTGTATTTATTACATAGCTTACATATCCTGCTCTGATGGATTCTAGTATCTCTTCGCTTCCCTCGCTGAGCTTACGGCGTATCCTTGTACGAATACCCTTTTCTTTTAGGAAATTAGCAGTACCAACAGTAGCTTCAATATTAAAGCCCATATCATAAAAACGCTTTACAAGTGGCAGCGCCTCTTCTTTATCCTCATCTGCAAGTGTTACAAAAACAGTGCCGTAATTCTGGACATGAACTCCAGAAGCTATAAGCGCCTTATATACTGCACGATGAAGCTTTTCATCATAACCAATCGCTTCACCAGTAGATTTCATTTCAGGTGAAAGATATGCATCCATACCGCCAAGTTTGGAAAATGAAAATGCCGGTGTCTTTACGTAAAAACGTTTTTTCTCTTCAGGATATATTACATCTATCCCCTGCTCTGCAAGACTCTTTCCAAGTATAACAAAGGTTGCAATATCTGCAAGGCTGTAGCCTGTTGCCTTTGAAAGGAACGGTACTGTTCTTGATGAACGTGGGTTTACTTCTATAATATATACATTTTCGTCATTATCAACTATAAACTGAATATTGAAAAGTCCTATTATACCAATGCCGAGACCCAGCTTTCTTGTATATTCCAAAATAGTTTCCTTAACCTTTTTAGAAATACTGAAAGACGGATAAACACTGATAGAGTCACCGGAGTGAATACCTGTACGTTCTACAAGCTCCATAATACCCGGAACAAATACTTGTTTTCCGTCGCAAATTGCATCGACTTCAACTTCTTTGCCACGGATGTACTTATCAACAAGAACAGGCTTATCTTCATCTATCTCAACGGCTGTTTTAAGGTAATGTCTGAGCTGTTCTTCCTTTGCAACTATCTGCATTGCTCTGCCGCCCAAAACAAAACTTGGACGCACAAGCACCGGATAACCGATCTCTTCGGCAGTCTTTATACCAGCTTCAATATTTGTAACAGCCTGACCCTTTGGCTGAGGAATATCAAGTGCAATCAAAAGCTTTTCAAAAGCATCACGATTCTCAGCTTTTTCAATTGCATCGCAGTCTGTACCTATTATTTTAACGCCACGTTCTCTAAGCGGTTCAGCCAAATTTATAGCAGTCTGACCACCAAGTGTTGCTATTACGCCGTAAGGCTTTTCCAGATCTATAACATTCATTACATCTTCAACACAAAGCGGTTCAAAGTAAAGCTTATCAGAACAGGTATAATCAGTTGAAACCGTTTCAGGATTATTATTTATAATAATAGCTTCATACCCAGCTTGCTTGATGGTTTTTACTGCGTGAACGGTTGAATAGTCAAATTCAACGCCCTGACCGATTCTTATAGGTCCTGAACCTAAAACAATTACCTTTGGCTTATCAGATACTATGGATTCATTCTCTTCCTCATAGGTTGAATAGAAATACGGAATATAGCTTTCAAACTCAGAGGCACAGGTATCTATCATTTTGTATACCGGAATAATGCCTTTTTCTTTCCTGAGAGTGAATATATCAAGTTCATTCATATTCCATAAAAGTGCGATTTCTTTATCTGAGAAGCCCATCCTTTTTGCTTCTTCCAAAACAGCTGCATCGCCTATATTATCACGAAGTTTCTTTTCTTCTTCAATAATATTTAAAAGCTTGCGTATAAAGAACTTATCTATGGAAGTTGCTTTTATGATTGTCTTTATTTCACAGCCACGCCTTAAAAGTTCTGCTATGGCATAGATTCTGTCATCTGTGCCTATTTTTATATATTCAAGAAGTTCTTCGTCGGCTTCATTATCAAACTTATGATTATGAAGATGAAAAACACCTATTTCAAGAGAGCGAACTGCTTTAAGCAGACTTTCCTCAAATGTCCTGCCTATGCTCATTACCTCACCGGTAGCTTTCATCTGAGTACTCAGTGAATTATTTGCATCAGCAAATTTATCAAATGGGAATCTAGGCATTTTGCTTACAACATAGTCAAGCGCCGGTTCAAAGGAAGCAGGAGTATTGGCAATCCTAATTTCGTCAAGAGTCATACCAACGCCAATTTTAGCAGAAACACGTGCAATAGGATAGCCGCTTGCTTTTGAAGCAAGTGCCGAAGAACGTGAAACACGTGGATTTACCTCAATAAGATAATACTGGAATGATTTCGGGTCAAGGGCAAATTGGACATTACATCCGCCTTCTATCTCCAAAGCACGAATGATTTTCAGTGCACTGTCCCTGAGCATGTGATACTCTTTATTGGTAAGAGTTTGAGACGGACATACTACGATAGAATCACCCGTATGAATACCAACAGGGTCGAGGTTCTCCATATTACAAATAGTAATTGCCGTATCATTACTGTCACGCATTACCTCATATTCTATTTCTTTATAACCCTTTACACTTTTTTCTATAAGCACCTGATGAACTGGTGAAAGTGAAAGGGCATTTTTCATAAGAAGTTTGCACTCATCTTCATTATCTGCAAAGCCTCCGCCTGTTCCTCCAAGAGTAAATGCAGGACGAAGCACCACAGGATAACCTATTTTTCTTGCAACCTGTAAGCCCTCTTCAATCGTATTTGCAACATCTGATGGAAGCACCGGCTCTCCAAGACTTTCACAAAGCTCCTTAAAAAGCTCTCTATCTTCTGCCCTTTCAATGCTGCTGCTTTTAGTTCCGAGAAGCTCAGTATTGCATTCCTTTAAAACTCCCTTTTTCTCAAGCTGCATTGCAAGGTTAAGACCTGTCTGACCGCCAATTCCCGGTAAAATTGCATCTGGACGCTCGTAGCGTATAATTTTAGCGATATATTCAAGTGTAAGCGGCTCCATATAGACCTTGTCGGCAATAGAAGTATCCGTCATAATGGTAGCAGGATTCGAGTTGCAAAGTACAACCTCATATCCTTCTTCTTTAAGGGCAAGACAAGCCTGTGTACCCGCATAATCAAATTCTGCTGCCTGACCTATTACAATAGGTCCTGAACCTATAACGAGAATCTTTTTAATATCATTTCTTTTAGGCATTATGCTTTTCCTCCATCAATTTAATAAAACTATCAAAAAGATATGAACTATCCTGCGGTCCGGGCGCACTTTCAGGATGATACTGTACACTAAACACCTTATCTTCGTCACACTTTACACCCTCAATAGTATCATCGAGAATATTTATATGAGTTGCAGATAATTTAGTTCTTTCAAGGCTCTCACTTTTTACAGCATAAGAATGATTCTGAGAAGTTATCTCTATCTTACCATTTTCAAGATTTCTTACAGGATGGTTTCCACCCCTATGACCAAATTTAAGCTTATACGTTTCAGCTCCATATGCAAGAGATATTATTTGATGTCCAAGACAAATGCCAAAAATAGGATATTTTCCTATAAGTGATTTTATAGTATCTATTGTTTCAGGAACATCTGTAGGATCTCCCGGGCCATTTGAAATGAAAATCCCATCGGGATTAAGCTTTTTAATTTCATCAGCAGGTGTATTCCATGGAAGAACTGTTACCTTGCAGCCACGCTGATTAAGTGAACGTACAATGTTACTTTTCATACCGCAGTCAATTGCTGCAACATGATGCTGCTCATATTTTGGGCGAAATACAATAGGCTTTTTACAACTCACTACTGATACAGCATTTCTTGGAAGCACAGTTTCTTTAAGCACTTTCATGCACTGTTCAAGAGGCATATCCGCATCTGTAATAAGCACTTTTCTTGAACCATGGTCACGTATAGAGCGTGTAAGTTTTCTTGTATCAATTCCGTAAATTCCTGGAATGCCGTATTTTTTCATAACATCAGAAAGCGTAGATGAACTTCTGAAATTAGAAGGTTCATCATTATATTCACGTACTATCATTGCCCCAATGGTAGGTATAGCAGTTTCATAGTCATCATCAGCCATACCATAGTTACCAATAAGCGGATATGTCATAACTACCGCCTGATAGGTATAAGACGGATCAGAGAGTATCTCCTGATAACCTACCATTGACGTATTAAATACTATCTCGCAAACCTTATCCCCGGTATCTCCGAAGGAACGGCCATAGTATTCCTGTCCATCTTCTAAAACTAGTTTTCTATTATATTCCATTGCTGTAATAAACCTCATTTCTTGATCTCAGAAAGCTTTTGCTCAAAGCGATCCTTACGTGTATCACACGGCACTGCTGTAGGATAATCTCCATTAAAGCAAGCACTGCAAAAATCATTGCTGCCGCAAAGCTCACAAAGTTCAGATACTGGAAGAAAACCTAAACTATCAGCACCTATAATTTTTGCTATTTCCTCTATTGAACATTTATTTGCAATAAGATTCTCACTTGAATCAATGTCCGTTCCATAATAACATGGATGAAGAAATGGCGGCGCAGAGATCCTCATGTGAATTTCTTTAGCACCTGCTTCACGTAAAAGCTTCACAATGCGTTCGCTTGTAGTGCCTCTTACTATTGAATCGTCAATCAACACAACTCTCTTGCCCTTAACACTTGCTTCAACTGCACTAAGCTTTATTCTAACCTGATTAAGTCTTGTACTCTGACCGGGTGATATAAATGTTCTGCCAATATATTTATTTTTTATAAGACCAATACCATATGGTATTCCCGATTCCTGACTAAAGCCCAAAGCAGCATCAAGTCCTGAATCCGGTACTCCTATTACAACATCAGCATTTGCAGGATGGGCTTGGGCAAGTATCCTTCCAGCATGAAGCCTTGCTCTATGAACGGAAACACCATCTATAACAGAATCTGGCCTTGCAAAATAAATATACTCAAATATACAAAGCTTCTTATTTTTCTTGCCACAATGCTCAGTTCTTGAAACTATTCCATTCTTAGAAAATACAATAATTTCTCCCGGCTCAACATCTCTTATAAATTCAGCTCCAACGGCTTTCAAAGCGCAGCTTTCAGAAGCTATAACATAAGAACCATCAGCAGTTTTTCCATAGCAAAGCGGTCTAAAGCCATAAGGATCTCTGGCACAGATAAGCTTCTGCGGTGACATAAGAACAAGTGAATACGCTCCATCAAGTGTATTCATAGCTGCACTGAGAGCATCCTCTATTGAAGCTGTTTTCAAACGTTCTCTTGTTATAATATAGCAAATAGTTTCTGTATCACTTGTAGTATGAAAAATTGCGCCGGACAATTCAAGCTCATTGCGAAGCTCTGCTGCATTACTAAGATTTCCATTATGTGCAAGAGCCATTCTTCCCTTTTGATGATTTACTTCAATTGGCTGACAGTTTCTGCGATTATTTCCACCTGTTGTTCCATATCGGACATGACCTACTGCCATTGTACCGTTTGGAAATTCAGAAAGAACGGCAGATGAAAACACCTCACCTACCTGTCCCAGATCTTTATGCGAAGAGAAAACTCCATCATCATTTACAACTATACCGCAGCCTTCCTGACCACGATGCTGAAGTGCATAAAGCCCATAATATGAAATACTTGCGACATCTGTTGGATTAGGTGATATAATTCCAAAGACACCGCATTCTTCTCTTAAACTCATGCCCTGCCTCCTACTGAATGATCAAGAGCAGCTTTTATAAATCCCTTAAAAAGTGGATGTGGCTTATTTGGTCGGCTTTTGAATTCTGGATGATACTGAACGCCTACATGGAAAGGTCTTTCAGTAAGTTCTACAGTTTCAACAAGTCTTTCATCAGGAGACGTACCGCTGAGAGTAAGTCCGCATTCAGTAAGCTTCTCACGATAATCATTGTTAAATTCATAACGATGCCTATGACGTTCCGATATTTCTCCGTCTCTATAGCAGCGTTCCATTGTAGTACCTGCCTTTATCTTGCATGGGTATGAACCAAGTCTCAATGTGCCGCCTTTATCAATATCATCACTCTGTCCCGGCATAAAGTCAATTACCTTATATGGGCAGCATTCATCAAATTCGCCTGAATTTGCATCTATAAGACCTGCAACATTTCTTGCAAACTCAATTACTGTGATCTGCATGCCAAGGCATATTCCAAAATAAGGTATATTCTCTTCTCTTGCAAATTTAGCAGCAATTATCATACCCTCAATTCCACGGCTTCCGAAGCCGCCGGGAATAATAATGCCATTTAAGCCTGAGAGAATTTCTTTATAATTCTCATCAGTTATTTTTTCAGAATCTATCCATTGTATATTTATTTGAGTGTCATGGTAATATCCGGCATGACGAAGAGCTTCTGCAACTGAAAGATATGCATCATGAAGTTCAACATATTTTCCAACAAGACCGATGGTAACAGTATTTAAAAGATTCTTTATCCTTTCAACCATACTTGTCCACTCACTAAGATCAGGGGTCGGCGTATTTATGCCAAGCTCACGACATACTACCTCAGAAAAATTCGACTTTTCAAGCATAAGCGGAGCTTCATAAAGCGTAGGCAGCGTTATATTTTCAATAACACAGTCCTGCTTTACATTACAGAAAAGTGAGATCTTCTTAAAAATTGATTCTTCAATGTGTTCATCACATCTAAGCACTATAATATTGGGATTTATTCCCATGCCTTGTAGTTCTTTTACGGAATGCTGAGTGGGCTTTGATTTGTGTTCTTCAGAACCTTTAAGAAACGGTACAAGGGTAACATGTATAAACAAGCTGTTCTCACGTCCAACTTCCAGACTTATCTGCCTTACAGCTTCAATAAATGGCTGTGATTCAATATCACCTATAGTACCGCCGATTTCTGTAATAACAACATCAGCACAAGTTTTTTTACCTACGCTATAGACAAATTCCTTTATCTCATTTGTAACATGCGGAATGACCTGAACAGTACTTCCGAGATATTCTCCTCTTCTCTCTTTATTAAGTACATTCCAGTATACCTTACCAGTTGTTAAATTTGAATACTTGTTCAAATCCTCATCAATAAATCTTTCATAATGACCAAGGTCAAGATCGGTTTCTGCGCCGTCCTCTGTAACATATACCTCTCCATGCTGATACGGACTCATAGTGCCCGGATCAACATTAATATATGGATCGAGTTTCTGCGCTGCTACCTTTAAGCCTCTGGATTTAAGAAGTCTTCCCAAGGATGCTGCGGTTATTCCTTTTCCAAGACCCGAAACAACACCGCCTGTAACAAATATATATTTGGTCATAGACCTTCCTCCCTTATTCCCATTCCACTGTTGCCGGCGGTTTGGAAGTAATATCATACACGACTCTTGTAATGCAGTGAACTTCATTTGTTATTCTGCTGCTCGCTTTTTCAAGCACTTCATATGGCAGTCTTGTCCATTCAGCCGTCATAAAGTCATCTGTTGTAACTGCCCTGAGCGCTACTGTATAACCATATGTGCGTGCATCGCCCTTTACTCCAACACTTCTGAGATCCGTAAGTACTGCAAAATACTGATTAGTTTCTCCCTCAAGCTTTGCACTTGCAATTTCCTCACGGAATATAGCGTCAGCGTCACGAAGTATCTCAAGCTTTTCCTTAGTTATCTCGCCGATAACTCTTACAGCAAGTCCCGGTCCAGGAAATGGCTGACGCCATACAAGCTCATAAGGAATGCCAAGCTGAGTTCCAGCAGCACGTACTTCGTCCTTAAAGAGATCTCTCAAAGGCTCAACTATTTCATCAAAGGAAATAACACTCGGTAATCCGCCTACATTATGATGGCTCTTAATTACAGCAGAATCTCCCTTGCCGCTTTCAATAACATCAGGATATATAGTACCCTGCACAAGAACATTGATTTTTCCAAGCTTTTTAGCTTCGTCCTCAAATACACGAATAAATTCTTCGCCTATTATCTTACGTTTCTTTTCCGGTTCGGTCACACCTTTAAGTTTGCCAAGGAATCTTTCTTCTGCATTAACACGGATAAGATTCATTCCAAATTGTCCACGGAATGTTTTTTCTACAAAATCTCCCTCATCTTTTCTCAAAAGGCCATGATCTACAAATACGCATGTAAGATTTGTACCAATAGCCTTGTGAAGAAGAACTGCTGCTACAGAAGAATCTACTCCTCCTGAAAGCGCAAGAAGAACCTTCTTTCCTTTAAGTTCTCTCTTATACTTTTCTATAGTATTTTCTACAAAGCTTTCCATTTTCCAGTCGCCTATGCAGCCGCATACGTTAAACAGGAAGTTTGAAAGTATTTGCTTGCCGTATTCTGTATGAGTTACCTCTGGGTGAAACTGAACTGCATACAGCTTCTTTTCATTATTGCTCATGGCTGCGCATGGACATTTATCTGTTTGTGCAATAACATCAAAACCAATAGGTGGCTTCTTTATAAAATCAGTATGGCTCATCCAGCAAATACTCTCCTCCGGAATGTCTTTAAAAAGCGGAGATTCCACTATACGAAATGCAGTTTTTCCATATTCACTGCTATCCATTGCGCTGCAAATTTCTCCACCAGCCATATAAGCCATAAGCTGTGCTCCATAGCAAATTCCTAAAATAGGTATACCAGCATTCAAAATCTGAGGATCGTAATGAGGTGATGACTCATCATATACACTGTTTGGCCCACCTGTAAATATAATTCCCTTATAGCCAATCTTTTTTATCTCTTCAACAGTGATCTTATTATAAGGCTTAATCTCCGCATAAACGCTCTGTTCCCTTACTCTTCTTGCAATCAACTGATTATACTGTCCGCCAAAATCAAGTACAAGTATTTTTTCCATTGTATTTACCTGAGCTAAATTTTCCATAGTTTAATCTCTCCATTTATTTCAAAAATTATTTTCCGCTGTCGCCATAGTTAGAAAGAACTCTTGCAGACGGATCATCTACATTACAGCCTTCCCACTCCTTATTTGGCATCCAAAAATCCACAATCATTTCACTTTGGGACGGATAAAATTTCTCGAAGATCTCACGATACAGCAACGATTCTTTTGTAAACGGCTGTGCGTGAGTATACTTACTGCGAAGTGTTTCATATTCCTCATCTGTATAGTATCCAGCTGCATATTCTTTGAGATAATCGACCATAGAATGACCTACTGCATCTGAGAAGGCAGCCTTTTCACGCCACAGAATTTCATCCGGCAGATAATCGCCCTCTTCAAAAGCTTTACGAAGCAGATATTTACCCTTTCCGTATTTATTAAGTTTCATATTAGGGTCAATACTCATTACATATTTCACAAAATCAAGATCTCCAAATGGAACTCTTGCTTCAAGAGAATTTACAGAAATACAGCGGTCTGCACGCAGCACATCATACATGTGAAGCTCCATAATGCGCTTCTCGGCTTCTTTTTGGAAAGCTTCAGCACTTGGAGCAAAATCGGTATATTTATAGCCAAAAAGCTCATCTGAAATCTCTCCTGTAAGCAAAACACGAATATCTGTCTGTTCATGAATAGCTTTACAAATAAGATACATTCCCATGCTTGCACGAATGGTAGTAATATCAAATGTGCCAAGCAAATGGATAACTGTTTCAAGTGAGGAAAGTACATCGTCCTTAGTGATAATAATTTCATTGTGGTCGCTGCCTATGTAATCAGCCGCTTGTTTTGCATATTTAAGGTCAATCGCATCTTCATTCATGCCGATTGCAAACGTTTTAATAGGAGCAGCGCTCTTTTTTGCAGCAATAGCACATACGAGTGAAGAATCAAGTCCTCCAGAAAGCAAAAAGCCAACCTTTGCATCAGCAACCAGACGCTTTTCAACGCCTGCCACAAGATTATCGTGAATATTTTTACACACTGTATCTATATCATTAGAGCAAATTCCCTCCGATTTTGCAATGTTACAATAACAAACAAACTCTCCGTTTTTATAGTAATTTCCCGGCGGGAATGGCATAATTTTATCAGTTAAGCCTACAAGATTTTTAGCTTCACTTGCAAAAATTATAACTCCATCTTTATCATGGCCATAATACAATGGTCGAATGCCTATAGGATCTCTTGCAGCAATATATTCTTTTGTTTCGCCATCATAAATTATGCAGGCAAACTCTGCATCAAGCATAGCAAACATATCCGTACCATACTTCTTATATAACGGAAGTAAAATTTCACAGTCTGAATCACTTTGAAAATCAAATTCTGACAAAAGTTCCGATTTAAGCTTTTCAAAACCGTATATCTCGCCATTGCACACCACATAGCTGCCATCAAGCTCAAAAGGCTGCATTCCTGTCGGAGTAAGTCCCATAATGGCAAGCCTATGAAATCCCAGCAAACCCTCACCTGTATCTACAATGCGGCTGTCATCTGGTCCTCTTGATATTGTTTCCGAAAAGCCTTTTTTAAATATTTCCAAATCAGCACTGCTTCCACAGTAGCCCATAATTGAACACATAATAAATTCCTCCATGCACCACTTTAGCCGACAGACTTATTCTGTCGGCAAAGTGACTTATTATTTTTTTATTCTATATCTTGAAGTGCATCATAACCTTCTTCACCAGTACGAACTTTTACAACGTTTTCAACGTCGTATACAAATATCTTACCATCACCAATATGTCCTGTGTATAGAACTTTCTTAGCGACATCTATTACTTTGCTTACAGGCACTGCGCTTACAACTATTTCAATCTGCACCTTAGGAAGTAAGTTAGCTTCTACCTGTACGCCTCTGTAGTATTCAAGTTTACCCTTTTGAACACCGCAGCCAAGAACGTGAGATACTGTCATACCGGTAATGCCAAGTCCAACCATTGCATTCTTAAGAGCTTCAAGACGTGATTCCTTACAGATGATCTCGATCTTAGTGATTTTCTTGCCATCAGCTGCAATTTTCTTTTCAAATGTAGGAACTGCCTTAACTTCAACAGCTTCTGCAACTGGTGTACTGCCTTCAACAGCAAGAACCGGTGTATCTTCATCAATATATTCAGGCAGCATTGAGAAACCTGCATAAGCTGATGGAAGACCATGCTCTGTAATATCAAGACCAAGTGTTTCTTCTTCACGTGAAGCACGAAGTCCAATTGTTGCCTTTATTACAAGAAATGTAATTGTAATAGTTACGGCTGTCCATGCTGCTACTGTTATAACACCGAGAAGCTGAAGTCCCAGAAGTTCAACACCGCCGCCATAGAAGAGACCTGTCATTGTTTCGCCAGAAGAGTTTGCTATTGAATATCCCGGAGCTTTATCGGTTGCCAATAATCCTACTGCCAGTGTGCCCCAAATACCGTTTAAACAGTGAACTGCAACTGCACCGACTGGGTCATCAATACGAAGTTTATGATCAAGCAGCCATACACCGAATACTACAAGCAAGCCTGATACTGCACCAATAATTATTGCACCAAAAGCATCAGTAACATCACAGCCAGCAGTTATACCTACAAGACCTGCAAGAGAAGCGTTAAGACACATTGAAACATCGGGCTTACCATATTTGATCCATGTGAATATCATACATACGACTGTTGCTATCGCAGGTGAAATAGTAGTTGTAAGGAAAATAGAACCAAGCTGTTCAAGAGATGTTGCAGCTGCACCATTAAAACCATACCAGCCAAACCAGAGAATAAACACACCAAGTGCGCCAAGTGCAACACTATGACCGGGGAATGCATTTACTTTTACTACTTTGCCGCTTGCATCTCTCTTAAACTTACCAATACGTGCGCCAAGTATCTTAGCACCGATAAGTGCAGAAATGCCGCCAACCATGTGAATTGCACAAGAACCTGCAAAATCATGGAAACCAAGATCAGCAAGCCATCCGCCGCCCCATATCCAGTGGGCTTCGATAGGATATATCAAAGCAGAGATAACACCGGAATAAATACAATATGACAGAAACTTCGTTCTTTCAGCCATTGCACCGGATACAATAGTTGATGTAGTTGCACAGAATACTAGATTGAATACAAAGCTTGAAAAGCTGAATTCATCATAGGCTGTAAAGAGATCAAATCCGGGTTTGCCAATGAAACCAAACAGATCTTCACCAAGAAGCAAGCCAAAACCAATAAGTATGAATGTTACTGTACCAATACAGAAATCCATCAGGTTTTTCATAATAATATTGCCAGTATTTTTAGCTCTTGTAAATCCCGCTTCAACCATTGCAAATCCAGCCTGCATCCAGAATACAAAAGCTGCACCAATCAAAAACCATACACCAAAAACTTCACTTGTTGTAGCTTCAGAAACCAATTCTCTAATAGCTTCATCCATCTCAATCAACTCCTCATAAACTTTTAAATTATGTTTATCTTACGCCAAACAGCAGGTCATCATATGTCGGGAACGGCCAATACTTTTTAGCTGTAAGCACTTCTGCTTCATCACAAAAATCACGCAGTTCACTCATCTTAACAAGAACATTGTCACGAATAGCATATGATTCAGAAATTACATCTTCAGCAGAAGAAAGTGACATCAGAGCCTGTTCCAGTTCATACGCTTTGCTTGAAATGCTCTCAATCAGAACAGACAACTTTCTTACAAGCTCCTTTTCATAATTACATGAAATGCTCTCGTCAAGCTTCTTCTTATAGCCAGCCGCTTTAGAAAGCTCCATAACATATGCTTCAACAGCAGGTGCTATTTCCGTTCTTGCCATCTGAACCATTGTATCTGCCTCTATTTTTACCTGCTTACAATAGTTATCCAGCATAATATCACATCTGGATTTAAGTTCTGCCTCTGAGAATACTTTCTGTGAAGTAAGCATATCAACATTCTTTTTATCAAGAAGATGCGGCATACAGTCCGGTGTTGTACGATAGTTAAGAAGACCTCTCTCCTCTGTAGCCTCCTTGATCCATGCATCGTCATAGCCATTTCCGTTGAAAATAATTCGCTTATGATCCTTGATAGTCTTGCGGATCATCTCATGAAGAGCTGTTTCAAAATCATCAGCCTTTTCGAGTCTGTCTGCATAAATCTTTAAGCTCTCAGCAACTGCGCTGTTAAGCATAATATTTGCACAAGCAATACTGTTTGACGAGCCAAGCATACGAAATTCAAATTTGTTTCCTGTAAATGCAAATGGTGATGTACGATTGCGGTCTGTTGTATCACGATTGAATTCAGGAAGGACATCAACGCCAAGCTTCATCTTTGTTTTTTCTATACCCATATAAGGTGTATCTGTTTCAATTGCTTCAAGAACTGCATTTAGTTCATCTCCAAGGAAGATGGAAACAACTGCCGGAGGAGCTTCGTTAGCTCCGAGTCTATGATCGTTTCCTGCTGTAGCAACAGAAATTCTAAGCAAATCCTGATAATCATCAACTGCCTTAATAACGGCACATAAAAACAGCAGGAACTGTGCGTTTTCATAAGGTGTTTCGCCAGGTGACAGAAGATTTACACCGGCATCTGTTGAAATTGACCAGTTATTGTGTTTGCCGCTTCCGTTTACACCTGCAAACGGCTTTTCATGAAGTAAACATACAAGACCGTGCTTAGCAGCAACCTTTTGCATGATCTCCATTGTGATCTGATTGTGATCTGTAGCAATATTAGTAGTAGTATAAATAGGAGCAAGCTCATGCTGTGCCGGAGCAACTTCGTTATGTTCAGTCTTAGCAAGAATTCCAAGCTTCCAAAGCTCTTCGTTAAGCTCCTGCATATAAGCCTCAACTCGTGGCTTAATAACACCAAAGTAATGGTCATCCATTTCCTGACCCTTAGGAGGCTTAGCACCAAAAAGTGTACGTCCTGTAAAAATAAGATCTCTACGCTTTTCATATATAGCCTTATCTACAAGAAAATATTCCTGCTCAGGTCCTACAGAAGTACGAACACATTTTACATTGTCATTGCCAAACAGACGCAGAATTCTGATAGCCTGCTTATTGAGCGCTTCCATTGAACGAAGAAGTGTTGTTTTCTTATCAAGAGCCTCGCCGCCATATGAACAAAATGCTGTTGGAATGCAAAGTGTCTTGCCTTTAATAAACGCATAAGAAGTAGGGTCCCATGCTGTATATCCTCTGGCTTCAAATGTTGCTCTAAGTCCGCCTGACGGAAATGAAGAAGCATCAGGTTCGCCTTTAATAAGTTCTTTTCCGGAGAATTCCATAATTACTCCGCCATCTGGTGAAGGTGTGATAAAGCTGTCATGCTTTTCAGCTGTAATACCTGTAAGCGGTTGGAACCAATGAGTGTAATGAGTAGCACCATTGGCAATTGCCCAGTCCTTCATTGCTGTTGCAACGGCATTTGCCACGCTAATATCCAGCTTAGCGCCCTCATCAATTGTTTTTTTGAGTGACTTGTAAACCTTAGCTGATAAATTAGCTTTCATTACTCTGTCATCAAATACCAGACTTCCAAAATACTCAGAAACAGTTCCCATAAATAATCTCTCCTTTTGTTTAATAAAAAAGACAAGGGCATCCTATGCGTATGTAAATACACATTAAAAGACGCCCTTGCCTTTATATCATTTATTATTCAAAACTTTAGCTTCTCAGAACAGAGAATGCATCCCGATAAGCTTCTCTAAAAAAGAAAAGACAAAGATACTTCAAGGAAAAAACTTTATCCTCAAAGACGCCTTTGCCTTTTCTGGTTTATATTATACACTCTTCAAAATCATTTGTCAACCCCTTTTTGGGATTTTTTGAAAAAAAGAATTTTTCCGTTTTAGGCTTGACAAATAAAAAAAATCGTAGTATAATACAGTCAATGAGCAAAGGCGTTCATATCAGAACAGTTATCTGTGTCTGATTTGAACGCCTTTCTTTTTTATATTCTCTGAAAGGATGGGAGCTTATATGAAATTAGAAGGTCAGGTGAGAATTCCTTCCGGATGCGCTATTGCTGCTGTGATTTCCAAAGACGGAAACAGAATGTCCGGCGAAATGATCACCAATGCCATGAAGCCTATGCATGACCGTTCAAACGGCCTTGGAGGTGGATTTGCAGGTTATGGAATTTATCCAGAATATAAGGAGTTTTATGCTTTGCATTTCTTCTTTAATGATCGTACATCACGAAAGGACTGTGAAGTTTTTCTAAAGGAAAGATTTGAAATAGTAAAGTCCGAAGTAATCCCAACACGGAAAATACCAGCTATTACAGATGAACCTATTATATGGAGATACTTTGTTTCTCCTCTTAAATCAGTTCTTGCTTCTCTTCAGCTTGATGAAAAAGAATTCGTTGCAAGAACAGTTATGAAAATAAACACTGAATCAAATGGAGCTTATGTTTTTTCAAGCGGAAAGAACATGGGAGCATTTAAAGCTGTAGGATTTCCTGAGGATGTAGGTGTATTCTATAAGTTAGATGAATATAAAGGCTACTCATGGACATCTCACGGACGTTACCCTACAAATACTCCAGGATGGTGGGGCGGTGCTCATCCATTCACACTGCTTGACTATTCTATAGTGCACAATGGAGAAATTTCTTCTTATGACGCAAACAGACGTTTTATTGAAATGTTCGGCTATAAATGCAATCTCCAGACCGATACAGAGGTTATTACTTATATAATAGACCACCTTCTTAGAAAGCAAGGACTTTCTTTGGAAGAAGCAGCAAGCGTTATTGCAGCACCATTCTGGAGCACTATTGAATCAAAACCGGAAGAAGAAAGAAAAAAGCTTACATATCTCCGTAAGGTATTTTCAAGTCTCCTTATAACTGGTCCATTCTCAATAGTTCTTGGATTTAACGGAGGCCTTATGGCACTTAATGACAGACTCAAGCTGCGTTCAATGGTCGTTGGTGAAAAGGATGATAAGGTATTCATTGCAAGCGAAGAGGCAGCTATTCGTGTAATGGAACCGAATGCTGAAAACATTTATGCTCCAGCAGGCGGAGAACCTGTAATTGTAAGAGTAAAGGAGGGCAAATTCTGATGAGCGTAGAATTTTTATATCCTGAATTTGAAGTGATAAGAAACGATAATCGTTGTATTGCATGCAGAGTTTGCGAACGTCAATGTGCAAATGAGGTTCATTCATATGACCCTGAAAACGGCATTATGCTCAGTGATGAAACAAAATGTGTAAACTGTCAGCGCTGTGTATCACTCTGTCCTACAAGAGCGCTTAAAATAGTAAAAAGCGATTGCAAATTGCGTGAAAATTCCAACTGGAAGGATTCTACCATTAAAGAAATATACAAGCAAGCAAACAGCGGCGGTGTACTGCTTTCATCAATGGGCAACCCCAATCCTTTACCTGTATACTGGGATAAAATCCTTATCAATGCATCTCAGGTAACTAATCCTCCTATTGATCCTCTGAGAGAGCCTATGGAAACTAAGGTTTTCCTCGGAAAAAAGCCTGAAAAAATAGAACGTGATGAAAACGGTAATTTGATATGTGAAACAAGTCCACAGCTAGAACTTTCAATGCCTGTAATGTTCTCAGCAATGAGCTATGGTTCTATAAGCTACAACGCCCACGAATCTTTGGCAAGAGCAGCATCAGAACTTGGCATACTTTATAACACAGGTGAAGGCGGACTTCATGAAGACTTTTACTGCTACGGTGAAAACACCATTGTACAGGTAGCATCAGGACGTTTCGGTGTTTACAAGGATTATCTTGAAGCCGGTGCAGCTATAGAAATAAAAATGGGACAGGGCGCTAAGCCGGGTATCGGCGGACATTTGCCTGGAACAAAAATCGTAGGAGATGTTTCCAGAACACGTATGATACCGGAAGGATCAGATGCTATTTCACCTGCACCTCATCATGATATTTACTCTATTGAGGATCTGAGGCAGCTTGTATTTTCCCTTAAAGAAGCTACTGAATATAAAAAACCTGTCATTGTAAAGGTTGCAGCTGTACATAATATTGCTGCTATTGCAAGCGGTATTGCTCGAAGCGGCGCAGATATAATTGCAATTGACGGTTTTCGCGGCGGTACAGGTGCTGCACCTACAAGAATTCGTGACAATGTAGGTATTCCGATTGAACTCGCTCTCGCCGCTGTTGATCAGCGTTTACGTGACGAAGGTATCAGAAATAATGTTTCACTTGTGGTAGGCGGAAGCATACGCAGCTCCGCTGACGTTATAAAAGCTGTTGCACTTGGTGCAGATGCATGCTATGTTGCAACTGCGGCAGTTCTTGCACTGGGATGTCACCTATGCCGCACATGTCAGAGTGGTAAATGCAACTGGGGCATTGCAACACAGCGTCCTGACCTTGTAAAACGTCTCAATCCTGATATTGGCAGTCAGCGTCTTGTAAATCTTATGAATGCATGGCGTCACGAAATTAAGGAACTTATGGGCGGTATGGGCATCAATTCAATCGAAGCACTTCGTGGAAATAGACTGATGCTTCGTGGAATCGGACTAAGTGAGAAAGAACTCCAGATACTTGGAATTTCTCATGCCGGTGAATAAGGAGGTAAACTGAAATGAAACGAGTATATGCCAATGAAAAGTGGTGTCTTGGCTGTCGTTTATGTGAATACAACTGTGCATTTGCAAATTCAGGCGAAACAAATATGATAAAAGCACTGAAAGGCAAGCCAATTTTTCCAAGAATTCATGTTGATGGAAACGAAAGCATCAACTTCGCAGTTTCCTGCCGTCACTGCAAAGACCCGCTTTGCGTTAAAAGCTGCATATCAGGTGCACTATCTATAAAAGATGGAGTTATTTGCATTGATCACAATAAATGTGTTGGCTGCCTTACCTGCATTCTTGTATGTCCTTATGGTGCTGTTGCTGAAGGTGAACACGGCGTTGTACAAAAATGCGAGCTTTGCCTTGAAAATGCCTGCGGAGAACCTGCTTGTGTAAAGGGCTGTCCGAACAAGGCTATTGTTTATGAGGAGAGGTGACTAAAATGAAACAGTATGTAATTATAGGAAACGGTGTTGCTGCTGCCGGCTGTATTGAAGGCATTCGTACTATAGACAGTGAAGGCAAGATAATTGTTGTATCTGAGGAAAAACACCCTGTTTATTGCCGTCCACTTATATCATATTATCTGGAAGGCAAGACAGATCTTGAAAAGATGAACTATAGAAGCAGTGATTACTACGAAAAAATGGGCTGCGATGTTATATATGGAAAAAAGGCTGTCAAGATAAATAAGAATGAAAAAGAAATCGTTCTTGATGATAACAGTGTTATATCCTATGACTCTTTATGTGTTGCAGCTGGTTCTTCTCCGTTTATTCCAGCATTTGCAGGTCTTGAAAGTGTTGAAAAGAAATTCTCTTTCATGACAATAGATGATACACTTGCGCTTGAAGCTGCTATGGATAAAAACTCGAGAGTTCTTATCATAGGCGCAGGTTTAATAGGTCTTAAATGTGCCGAGGGAATAAAAAACCGTGTAGCAGAAATAACAGTCTGTGATCTTGCCGATAGAGTTCTTTCAAGTATTCTTGATAGTGAATGCGCTGCTATGATGCAGAAAAATCTTGAAGAGAACGGCATTTCCTTTATGCTGGGTGACAGTGCTGAACGTTTTGAGAAAAATACGGCATTTATGAAAAGCGGTAAAACAGTAGAATTTGATGTACTTGTTTTAGCTGTAGGTGTACGTGCAAATACATCTCTTGTAAAAGATGCAGGCGGTGAAGTAAATCGTGGTATTTTAATAAATGACCGCATGGAAACCACAGTTCCAGATATATATTCGGCAGGCGACTGCACAGAAGGCAATGACATTTCTCTTGGTGGCAATAGAGTACTTGCCATTCTTCCAAATGCATATATGCAGGGAAAATGCGCAGGAATAAATATGTCTGGCGGAGATGCTGTTTTTGATAATGCTATACCAATGAACTCAATCGGTTTCTTTGGACTTCATGCCATGACCGCCGGCAGTTATTTTACTGAAAAAGACGGCGGCGAAATGTATGAGGAAAAGAGTGAAGGTAAGCTGAAAAGGATGTTTACCCGTGACGGACTCCTCACAGGATACATAATGATAGGCAATACAGCAAGAGCCGGTATATACACCTCACTTATACGTGAAAAGACTCCACTTAGCTCTATAGATTTTGACCTGCTGAAAAAAGACGCAACTTTTACCGCATTTTCACATGAAAGCCGCATAAATAAATTTGGAGGTGCAGTATAATGAATCTAATAGATGTAACAAACATGGATTATCTTGATTACAAGAAATTAAACGATAAAATTCGTGAATCCTCTGAAGACTGCATAATCAAAGGCTGCTGTGGTCAGAGATTTATCGCTGCCGGTATGTCTGACAAAAACATTACCATTGATGGAATTCCCGGAAATGCCCTTGGTGCATACTTAAACGGTGCTGAAATTACAGTAAAAGCAAATGCTCAGGATGCAGTTGGGGATACCATGAATGAAGGAAAAATTATTATTCATGGCAATATCGGCGATGCGGCAGGATACGCAATGCGTGGCGGAAAAATATTTGTAAAAGGAAATGCAGGCTATCGTGCTGGCATCCATATGAAACAGTATAAAGATAAAATACCTGTTATGGTCATTGGCGGAACAGCTGGAAGCTTCCTTGGAGAATATCAAGCCGGCGGTATAATTATTATACTTGGACTTAATTCAAATGATAATCGTATTGTTGGAAACTTCCCTTGTACTGGAATGCATGGCGGTAAGATGTTGCTTAGAGGAAAATGCCAAGATATCAAATTTCCTCAACAGATAACTGCAAGAGAAGCCTATTCGGATGATATGGCTGAAATTAAAAAGTATGTATCTGAATTCTGTGAATATTTCGATGCTGATATAAACGAAATAATGGATTCTCCGTTTACCGTAGTAACTCCTGACAGCAGCAACCCATTCAAACAAATGTACGTTGCAAACTAAAAGCAAAAGATAGCATACTGACATCTTTCATAAATCTCACAAACTAACAAAAAGCGCATCAGATTTACATTTATCTGATGCGCTTTTATTATTTATTTTACTATTATTTTTCCTTTTTTCTAAGGCAAGCACTCATTGGAATATATATTGCAAGAAGTACTGCAATAGAAACAATAAGAATAATATACATTGAAGAGATCGAAACCTTGTCATCAAAGAAATACAAATTGCAGTCAACCGAATCCTTTACTGCCTCAACAACTTCCTTTGGAAAGCCTGAATCTTTCATCTCTTCAAAAACTCCTCGCATAGCATGATTTCTAAGAAGAGAAGTAGCATATGTACATGGAAGGAAAGATATCACCTTTTGCAGCCCTTCTGAGAACTGAGATATTGGCATATATGCTCCGCATATAAATCCGTAACCTGCACTAATGATAGTACCGACAGCTGACATTTGACCACTGCTTGAAAGGAAAAAATTGATAATGCTTGATAAAACAGCACCAAACAATGAAAGTAAAATCACATCAAGCAGCAAAAGCATAACATCTGCAAAGGTCATATACCAGCCTGAAACATACATATATATATAACCTACTGCTGTTGCTATACCGCAAATAATCAATGTAGATAAAAGATTTGATACAAAATAACTTATAGCGAGTGTTCTGCTTTTAACAGATGTCATTATAAGGTCACGCCTCGCACCTGTTATTTTATCCTGAACCATAAGCATATTGGAAGTAAATGCAACAGTTACACATATTACTGCTAAAAGAGATGATATAAGCTGAGCAGCAACACATCCATTTATCAATTTGTCAGAAGTAGAAAATCCTGCTGAATCAAGCGCACCTCTAAAACTATCTTCGTATACCTTACCAAGAAATGTGCCATACAACACAAGCAGTATCATAGGTGTTATAAGAGAGGTGAAGAAAAGTGCCTTATCCTTGAAATAAAGCTTTATATTTCGTTTAATAAGTGCTTTAAGCTGTGTCATTTTACTGCCCCCCCTGTAAGATTTTTTCCTGTCACTGAAAGGAATACATCGTCCATCTTTCCTTTTATGACTTCATAATCTTTGAACAGATCCGGATGCTTTATAATAAGTTCTGTAGCAGAGGCTGTATCAGGAACAGATACTCTATATGCATTATTTATATTTACATATGGAACGCAAAGAGCCTTTACATCATTTTCATTTACTCCGTACAGAGTAATATAATCTCCTGTATATGTATTTTTCAGCATAAGAGGTGTACCCTCAGCGGAGATCTTTCCGCTGTCGAGTATCACTACATAATCTGCATCTGCGGCTTCTTCCATGTAATGAGTAGTGAGAAAAACCGTCATGTTGTTATCTTCTCTCATCTGGGTAACTGCGTCCCACAAAAGCTTTCTTGTCTGAGGGTCAAGACCCGTAGTAGGCTCATCAAGTATTAGTATCTTAGGCTCATGAATAAGCGCTCTTGCTATATCTATTCTTCTTCTCTGTCCTCCTGAAAGCTTGCCGACTGTGCGTTTCATAAGATTCTTAAAATCCAAAAGCTCTGCAAGCTCATCAAGACGACTTTTAAATTCGTTCTTTGTTATGCCATAAAGAGCACTGCGACATTCCAGATTATCAATAACAGAGAGCTTTTTGTCCAATACGGAATTTTGAAAAACTACCCCAAGATTTCGTCTTACTGTATCAAGCTCTTTGTCCAGATCAGCTCCGCCGATTTTCACATTTCCTGAGTCTTTAGCCAACTGACCACACATAATGCTAATGGTGGTAGACTTGCCTGCGCCGTTTACTCCGAGAAATGCGAAAAGCTCGCCCTCTTTTACCTTAAAGCTCAGATCGTCTACGGCTTTTACCTCACCAAAACGCTTGCTAAGGTGTTCGATTTCAATAATATTGCCCATAAATTTCTCCTTATAAATTACAGATTTTCGCCGTTTGTCTTTATAACCTCGCTATAGAAACCTGCTGAATCCTTAAGGGTACGCTTTTGAGTATCATAGTCAACATGGATTATACCAAATCTTTCACTGTAGCCATATGCCCACTCAAAATTATCAAGCAGTGACCAGAGGAAATATCCTCTTACGTCTACTCCCTCTTCTACTGCCTTTTTAAGACCACTCAGATATCCCTTAAGATAACTGATTCGCTCATCATCATGAACCATTCCATCAGCAGAAACAGTGTCGAGGCATGATTTACCGTTTTCACTTATAATAAGCGGAGTTTTATATCTCTCTGTAATAAACTTTGCACCCCAATATATACAATCATGAGTAACAGGCCAGTTATGCGGTGCATTTTTAAAACCGCCCGGATCTTTGACAAGTTCGACCTTTCCAGTTTTTCCTGACACTGTCATACCCCAGTAAACATTATGGCCAAGAAAATCTATAGGCTGGCTTATAAGCTTCATATCATCCTCTGTTATCTTTGGCATACATTGCTCACAGAACTGCATTTCACGCTCCGGATAATGTCCAAAGATTATAGGATCACTGTACCAGCTGATACTGTTAGGCGCAAATGAAGGATCGTCAAACTCAAACATTGAGCGTCTTGCAGCTTCAATATCATCAGCAGAATTTGTCTCAGGCATATTCATACAGCCGCAAGGAGCATATCCAATGTTAAGCTTCTGCTTGCCGTATATTCTAAGCGCTGCAACTGCTGCACCATGAGCCTTCAAAAGATTATGCATTACTTCAAAAAGTTCAGGATCTGTAAGCTTTAAACCAGGTGCAAGTCCACCTGACTGATAGCCCATACCCACTATTACCTGTGGTTCATTGATAGTAAAGAAATTCTTAACCCTATCTGAAAAGTAAGTTGCTACGACTTTCGCATATTCTGCAAACCATCTTACGATCTCAGGATTTCTCCAGCCGCCTTTTTTATCAATTTCCAAAGGCAAATCCCAATGATAAAGTGTGATAAACGGTTCAATGCCATTTATAAGCAGCTCGTCAATGAGGTCATTGTAGAATTTTATGCCTGACAAATTTACCTTGCCTGTTCCAGTTGGCATTATTCTTGACCAGCTTATTGAAAAGCGGTAGGCCTTCAGACCGATTTTCTTCATAAGTGCCACATCTTCTTTGAATCTATGATAATGATCACAAGCGATCTCACCATTATCATCGTTCAAAATATTTCCATGTATTCTGCAAAAGGTATCAAAAATGTTAAGTCCTTTTCCGTCCTCATTGAATGCACCCTCAACCTGATAAGCAGCTGTAGCTGCGCCCCAAATAAAATTATTATTAAAGCTCATTGTAAAAACTCCTTTATTTATATTTAAAGATTCATAAGTTCATCCTTCATCATTGCAAGGTCTATTACATTTATTTTTCCATCTTGGCTTACATCAGCAGCCTCTAAAGCACTTAATGTACCTGCATTTACAAGCCATTTTTGCAACGCTACAACATCGCTTAAATTAAACTTACCGTCGGCGTTTACATCATATTTTATATCAGCAGGCTTATCCTCCGGTATACTCATGAGAAGCTCTTTAAGCTGTGGATCTGTAAGCTTACAGGTGCTACGGTCATAATGCAAACCTGTAACATCCCACAATACAGGACAAATCTGTCTATCATATGCAGCCTTGCATACTGAGCTTAAAAATCTTCTTACTGATTCCTCTTCCTTATTCTTCTTAGGACAGCCATATTCCCCAATAATTACAGGGATTCCCTTATCAATGAAAGTAGTTTTCATAAGATCCATCTGCTGATTAAGCTCTGCGTATTCGCTTTCTGTGCCCCATGTGGAACTCATTTTACCCCAGTCCGCATCTTCTTCCAAAATGGCAAAGGTAGATGGAGTATAGTAATGTACGGAAACAGCACATCTATTTTCAGGGTCATAAGGCATTTCAAAAAGCGGATCACAAGTCAAATCAATTGATGTATTATAACCTGAAATAAGCAGATGACGTTTAGAATTATTGCCTCCTGAATTTCTTACAACATCTACAAACTTCTGATTTATTTGATTTACAAGTGAATAGGAATCCTCCTTACCATCTGGACCACCCCATTGATTCCATATGGAGTTCCAACCAAGCTCTTCATTCTGAGATTCAAAAATCAAATAATCTCCATAATCCTTAAAGCCTTCGCATATCTGCTCCCACATTGTTGTGAAACGCTTCATATTTTCATCTTTGTTATCAGGAAATGTGTTTACCCAGCCATTATCCCAATGAATATTGATGATAGCATACATATCTGATTCTATCGTCCAGCTTACAAGCTCCTGAACACGCTGCATATATTTTTCACTAATGGTATAGTTATCACCCATCATATTTGACCATGCTACAGGTATTCTGACAACGCCAAAGCCCTCTTCTGCATAACCGCTTATCATTTCTCTTGTAATTACCGGACTGCCCCACGCTGTTTCATAGGAAGCAACTGTTCCATCACCCCACTGCGCAATCCAGTCTCCGGCTGATTCCATAGTATTACCGAGGTTTATTCCTATTCCCATGTCACGAACAAGCTCCATAGTAGTAATCTCCCTCATTTCACTATGAATATCGGCAGCATCTGCCGTAACTGTAAACCCAGCCAGAGATGTAAGTGCAGCTACTGCTGCAACAAGTATAATTTTTATTTTATTAATAATCATTTTATCTTCCTCCTGATATACACTGACATTTACGAATAAGAATTTTGTTGTCTTATCTGTTCTTCCTCGATCAAATCAAAACATATAAGCTCTTTTTGGTCTAAATTTTCTAGAGACATATCAACAGCTGTTATCTGATGATTATTATAAGTTGTATAGTAATATATACCTCTATTCGCATTACAGCAGGATGTATATATAGTGATTTCATATTCTCCATTTGCAGCTTCACAGCATCCTCTTTGCTGATATACACTTCCAAGAATATGAAAAAGCTGGCCTACACTCTCTTCTTCTGAATCACCCGATATAGAATTAAGTGCCACAAAAGCTGCTCTTACAAATCTTGACTGCGATGAAAGATCACCCGGAAGTCCAATCGCACCCATTCCACGGCTATGTGGATATAGATTTAATTTTTTGGAAAATTGATTTTCTGGTGATTTTGTAGACAAACTCATATAATTATTGAGTTGAAGCATCTGCTCAGGAAAAGTCGGATTATTGGTAAGTACTCCAACAGGATTATCATATACTTTTATTCCATCATTTACAGATTCAACTGTTATAGTGCTTTGTTGGTCAGAAATTATCCAGTGAAGCTGTGCAGCGGGCATATTTTCACTAAATGAAGTATTTACAAGAGCCATTCTTGAAATAAGTCTCTTAGCTTCCTGCACAGTAGCGCACTGACTCAATATCCACGGAATAAATTCAAACTGAGCTATATTGCATTTTCCTTTAATAAGCCCCGTATAATGAGCGTTTCCTACAAAATTTAGTCCTGCCATGCAAAGCCCTTTTTCATTTACGGCATCATAATAAAGAGGATAATTTTGTGCAATGTGAGCTATTCCCATTATTGCGTAATGTTTCTTTATTTCACCGGCATGACGAAATTTGAATGCAAAATTTCGTGGAGTAATAGTTACTTTTTCACCATATGAAAATTCATAATCAAGAGTTCTTCCAAAGTAAAAGTCTCTTGTCTTATAAGTCGCCGCTGTGCACATATTATGCCTCCATTTAAATCAGTAAAAATATGGCTGCCTAGTTTTATAAAAATCAATTTTTCATAAGTTCTTCTGCCAAATTATCTATTTGAGCACGATTTTCATCACTAAGAGCGGACATGATCTTTACATTGTTTTCTGTAAAAGTCAGATTTTTGGAATTTTCAAGCATCTTTGCCATAACCTTTGCAGCCATAGGTGCCCAGCTGCCGTTTTCTATAAATGCCACGGTACGGTTTTGAAAATTATGCTCTGTAAGATGATTAATGAACTCCTTCATAAATGGGAAAACGTCGCCATTATAAGTCGGTGTTGCCAATACAAGCTTATCATATCTGAAAGCATCTTCCACAGCTTCTGCCATATCACATCTTGCAAGATCAGAAACAGCAACCTTAAGACAACCTTTTTCAGTCAGTTTTTCTGCCAAAAGCTCTGCTGCCTCTTTAGTATTACCGTAAACAGAGGCATAAGCAATAGTTACTCCGCTGCTTTCCGGTACATATGATGTCCACTTATTATAGAGATCAAGATAATATTCAAGATTCTCACTAAGCACTGGACCATGAAGCGGACAGATAATGTTTATATCAAGAGTTGCTGCCTTTTTAAGGAGCATCTGTGCCTGAACGCCATATTTTCCGACAATGCCAAAATAATATCTACGAGCCTCGCAAGCCCAGTCCTCTTCTTCATCAAGTGCGCCAAATTTACCAAAAGCATCAGCAGAAAACAGTATCTTATCAGCACTATCATAAGATACTATTACTTCTGGCCAATGAACCATTGGTGCTGTCATAAATGTGAGTGTATGTTTACCGAGCTCCAATTTGTCTCCCTCACCCACAACAATTCTTCTATCGCTGTAATCTGTACCAAAAAAGTTCTTCATCATTACAAAAGCCTTTGCAGAAGCAACGACAACAGCATCCGGATAAAGTGCAGTAAATGCTGCTATATTAGCAGAGTGGTCTGGTTCCATGTGATGTACAACAAGATAATCGGGCTTTCTTTCACCTAAAACTGTTTTAAGATTAGCAAGCCACTCTTCTCCAAAATTCTTGTCAACAGTATCCATAACAGCAATCTTATCATCTGCAATAACATATGAATTATACGCCATTCCGTTAGGAATTACATATTGTCCCTCAAAAAGATCGCTTTTATGATCATTTACTCCAACGTAAAAAATATCGCTTGTAACATTCATATTTATATCCTCCATTTTAACTTAAAAGTTGCTGCAAAAAAGCAGCTTCTTATAAAAAAATTATACTATAATATTGAATACATGTCAATAGTTTCACAAACAACTACAACACAAAAGCAGTCAATGCGCAAATTAAAACGCTTTGACTGCTTTTATAAAAATTATTACTCGTAACGCAATGCGTCAATAGGATTTAGGTTAGCCGCTTTAACAGAAGGAATAAGTCCAAATATAATACCCACTGCCATTGAGAATATTACAGAAACAACAATAGATACTGAGCTTATAGCCACAGGTACAGAGGCTATCTTTGAAATAAGCTGTGCAAGTCCTATTCCTATTCCCACACCGATAATGCCGCCAATGCTTGTGAGAACTGACGCTTCTGTAAGAAACTGTATAAGAATACGTCTTTTTTTAGCTCCTACCGCCTTTTTAAGACCTATCTCTCTTGTTCGCTCTGTAACTGAAACAAGCATAATGTTCATAACACCAATACCACCAACAAGAAGTGAAATACTTGCGATCCAGATAAGCATTGTATTTGTAGATGAACTAAGATCTTGCAAAGATTTAGCCTGTCCTAAAATATCCTCACTCTGATACTTTATCTGCATATCACTGTCATTTGTTACCTGAACAGTTGTATTGAGAAGATCGGATACCTTTTTTCCTACTGTAGGCATGCTGTCAGTGTCAACTGCTTTTGCAAGACAGTTTTCAGGTTCGTCGAATCTGTAAACAATAGGCCATGAATTTCCGGGAATAAACATTTTTCCACCGGAAGTCTGCATATATGTCCAGTAATCTTCTTCTGAATTTATTACCGGTTCAAAAGGATTAGATTCAACAGCAACACCTATAACAACAAAAGGTTCAGTTCCTATATCAACAATCTGACCTATAGGATCTTCTGAGGAAAACAAGCTTTTCACAGCTGTATTATCAAGAATTACTACCTTTGAATTATTGTTGTATTCATTATTTGTAAAGCCTCTTCCCTGCTGAATCTGATAACCTGCCGTATTAAAGTAATTTTCATCTATACCAAACATTGCGCCGCTGAACTGACTATTACGATAGTAGACATTTTCACAATATGAACGTGTGCGGTAAAATGAAACAGATTCAACTTCATCAAATTCAGCTATCTGATTGCGAATGTCATCTGATACTACAGGCACTCCTTCGGGGGATTCCTGATAGGAAAAGTCATATGGACTTTCTCCTTGATAAAGCTGCACTGCTACAGCATTGTTTCCAGCACCGATAAGATTGTTTTTTATCTGCTCATTAGTACCTTTAATAGTGGAAACGATCGCAATTATAGCTGCGATTCCTATAATTATACCAAGCATTGTAAGGAGCGAACGCACCTTATGTGATAAAATCCCCTGCAAGGATAAACGTATATTTTCAAGCATATCGTACCTCCGTTAATAAGATGTGTCACTTTTTTTCTTGACAAGCGCACCTTCGGTTACGTATTTGCCATAAGGGAAACAGATATAATCAGATTCACTCAGACCTGAAATTACTTCAATAGAATATCCACCGTAAATGATTTTTCCGGTTTGAATTATCTGCTTTGTCAGTTTGCCGTCCTCTGATTCCTTCATAACATAATACTGACCGTTTTCCTGCCTTACATAGCTAAGCGGAATATAGAAATTACCTGATTCATCTTCTCCTGAAAATGTAATGCTTATATAATTGCCTACAGTAAGATTACAGGATTCTTCTACAGATGCACGGAAAGGATATAAGCTGTTATTTGGATTTTGACCATAACTCTGGTAGTCATAAGAAGATGGGTTGTTTTCAACCTCTGTAATACGTGCAGATACCGTTTCTCCGGTATCCCATGAATTTACATTAATAAGCAAACCGGGCTTTACCTTATCAAGATACACTTCGCTTACATTACCTTGCACGGTAACTCCGCCTTCTCCCTGAACTACAAGAAAAGGTTCGCCTATTTCAAGATCCTCAACAGATTCCGCAACCTTTGTTACAACGCCATTTATTTTAGCAATTTCCTGCGGATTTTGCTGTTTTTCAAGAGCTGCGTCATATTCAATTTGAGCCTTTTTCTCTGCGATTTCCAAAGAATGTATCTCAATCTCCTGCTGTGAGATCTTATATTGAAGCTCTGAACGTGAATACATATAATCTTCACTCATATTATTAGCTGAAAGCAAAGTTATATCTGACAGTAGTTTAATAAATGCCATTGGCTGAGCTACTAATTCGGTAGTAGTGATTTCTGTAGGAGGTTCAGTAGTAGGCTCTTCAGTAGTAGGCGGCTCAGTTGGTTCTTCTGGTATATTACTGTCTGCCGGATCGTAATCAAAAGTACCGCCTACCTGCACTATTCCATACCAAACACCGCCACCGTGTATCTGTACTCCTCCATCTTCTGTAAGTGTTATATTACTTCCCAAAGTCCAGTTATCAAGTACTGTTCCACTCAGTGAATCAGGGGATACAAGCCATGCATAAGCGGCATATCCTGTCTCATCATATACCACAAATACTGCTGATGCATTAGTTTGATTTAGTTGTTCAAGAACGCTTCTATATACAACCGTTTCGCCCTTGCAGGCAAATTGATACGGATCTCCTGCCTGTCCGCTTCCCATTGCTGCATCAGACACATCCTTTACTTCTAACAGAATATTCGGATGTTCTCCCGGATCATCAGGAAAATCAGGTTCAAAGAAATCATCTGAAAAATCAGGAGCTTCCTCAGAAGGACGAAGTCCTTTAAGCTTATCGAGTTCTTTTTTAGCCTGACGTATATTGTCTTGCGCCAATGCAAGAGCTGTTTTTTTCTGTGCAACGTCAAGCTCTACAGCAGTCATATCGTAATCAAGCAAAGGCGTACCTTTTTTTACTACATCGCCTTCTTTGATAAGAACCTTGTCTACAAGCTGACTATTTGCTAAAACTACGCTTTGAGTATTGCTTGCAACAACCATTCCATCCATATATATTTCGTCGCCCCAGTATTGCTCCATTACATATGAAACCGGAATTACTTCAACTTTATGTTTCTTAGCTTCTCTTGAACGATAAAACATAAATCCGCCGGTTGCACTTCCTGCTATTACAGCAAGACATACAGCAATTGTAACTATCTTCTTTACTTTTGTCATGTTTCGCTGTCCTCCTGCCTTGATTCTGATTCAATATATCCGCCCTGATGCAGTCTACCGTCACGTATTGTTACTATTCTGCCGGCATGTTCAGCTATTTCCAGTTCATGAGTAATCATAACAATTGTTACCCCTTCATCATTCAGCTGATGAAAAAGCTCCATTACTTGTTCTCCAGAACGTGTATCCAGCGCTCCGGTAGGCTCATCGGCAAGAAGCATTCTTGGCTTGCTGACCATCGCACGTGCAATGGCAACTCGCTGCTTCTGACCGCCTGAAAGCTGCGTAGGCTTAAAATTCATTCTATCCTCAAGACCTACACGAACAAGCATTTCCTTTGCCCTTTGAATACGTTCTTTTTTCTTTACGCCTGCGTATAAAAGAGGAAGCGCAACATTTTCAATGACAGACTGACGAGGCAGCAAATTGAAATTCTGAAATACAAAGCCGATCTTTTTATTACGAATATCAGAAAGCTGATTATCTGTACACTTACCAACATCTTGTCCATCAAATTTATATAGACCTGATGTTTGTAAATCGAGAAGTCCGATAATATTCATCAGTGTTGACTTGCCAGAACCAGACGGTCCCATAATAGCTAAATATTCCCCTTCGGAAACCTCTAAGTTGATATCAAAAAGCACAGGTATAGGTTCTTTTCCCTGATAATATGACTTACATATATCATGTAGTTCAAGTACCATCAGCCACACCGCCCTTCACAGAATCGACGTTTCCTCCATCTGCGGGTAATGCTCCATCCACTCCATCTTCCAAAGGAGTATCATCACCATCAGGAGTTTCTTCATAGAAATCAACGTCATTACCATCTTCCAAAGGAATATCCCCTTCCTCATAGAAATCCATATCATTGCCACCCTCAATAGGATTTGCCTCTTCGCCGCCTACAGCAGCTTCCTCTTCATTAGTGGTAGTACGCATGCCTTCTTTATATGAATCAGATGGAAATGCTATCATGTCATCATCTTCAAGACCGCTTACTATCTCACAGTCGCCCATCATTTCATCGCTCTGTCCAAGCTCTACTTTTCTCTTTTCGAGTTTATCACCCGAACCAGCAGCCCAGACAAAGCTCTCACCGTCTTCATCAGTTACAATATAATCAGAATATAACCAAATTCCACTTTTTTCTATTGTACTGCCCTGATCCGGCGTTACAACAATATGCTGTCCCAACATAAGTCCATCACTTGAATCCAGTGTTATGTAAAAAGGATATTTTGATGCTGTAGTCATATCATCATCGCCCATACCCATATAAAACGAATTATTCTGATTACTCTCAGCTTCTGTACCTATTTCAGTAATAGTTCCACTCCAAACTGTATCGTCTATACGTGAATGTATCGTAGCAGCCTGATCAGTGTATATCATATACATATTTTGCTCGCTGATCGTACATTTAACACGAAATTCACCGTCGGACATAATCTTCATAATAACATCGCTGCCGTCTGACTGGAGCTGTTCTACCGTTTTCAATGACTGTACTGTTCCAGAGATTTCTGCTTTAACTGTTGCATTTTTTATTGTCTTTTTGAGTTTTTCCAGCTCAATTTCTTTTGTTTTTATATCATATTTTGTTTTTGCAATTTCAGTTTCAAGAGACTGTATCTGAGTTGTATATGTAAGCTGATCATCAGCACTTGCATTATACTTCTCACTTTCAAGCTGTTCGATCTGTTGTTCACTGCTGCTTATTTCATTTTGCATTCTTTCAATTTCAACTTCACCCTGTGAAAGCTCAAGCTCCATTGATTCAATATCATATGTAAAGAGAGGATCGCCTGCTTTCACATGATCGCCGTCCTCAACAGATACCTTGGAAATAACCTTAGAAAGATCGACCTTTATCTCCTTTACTTCCTGAGGCTCTACAACTCCTGAAAACCGCATATTTGCAGTATTTGAAACAGCTGTGTTTATCTCCGAAACTGCTGTAACATACGCCAGCCCGTCAGCACTACTGCCACTGCCGCTGCGTTTCCATAAAAAAACACCACCCGCAGCAATTGCTACCGCAGTTATACCTGCAACTGTTCCTATTATTACCTTTTTGGATCTATCCATTGTCCTTCCTCCTTGTGTAAACAAAAACCGTACGATGATCATTACAATTCATGCTGTTATTTTTAATAATGTACTTACAGTTTTAGGTGTTGCACTAGTAATGCAACACTATGAGTTTAGTATAGCACAGTCATAATATTTTGTCAAGTGAAAATTTTATGATAATTACATCAGCCATATACAATATATCATGAAAAAATACATGAAAAAATGCGTAAAAAAACGAACGCAAAAATAAAATTTGCATAAAAAAAGCTATTGACAAATAATCGTAAAGATGTTATAATAAAGTAAATAAAACCGTTGAAGCGGAGATAAAGGTAATTATGCTTGCACAGAGAATCCGGGCAGCTGGGAGCCGGATGAAACACAGATTATCAAATGGACCGCTGAGGGCGCAGTCAAATGCATATTGATTTGTGCAAAGTATTCTGCGACGTACGGACACACGTCAGTTGTCAGGGGTATATTTGTATCCTGATAAGTGCATGGCATATTGCCGTGAATCAAGGTGGCACCACGGATAATGATTTATTCGTCCTTGACAGAGATTTTTTCTTCCTGTCAAGGGCTTTTTGTTTTTGACGGTATAAATTTTATTTTTTGGAGGTAATCATTATGAATTACAATGGAATCGACTTTGACACCTATTTCAAAAATTACCCGGATATAAATGGATATTTCGGAAAATACGGCGGCTGCTATATTTCAGAAGAGCTGAAAAAGGCTATGGAAGAGATAACAGAAGCTTATTTTACAATCTGTAAATCAAGCAAATTTATAGGTGAACTGAGACGTATCCGCAAAGAATTTCAGGGCAGACCTACTCCGGTTTCACATCTGGAACGTCTTTCAAACAGCATAGGAAATGTTCAGCTCTATGTAAAACGTGAGGACCTTAATCATAGCGGCGCTCACAAGCTCAATCACTGTATGGGTGAAGCACTTCTGGCAAAGTATATGGGCAAAAAGAAGATAATCGCTGAAACAGGCGCTGGTCAGCACGGTGTTGCTTTGGCAACCGCTGCTGCATATTTCGGTCTGGAATGCGACATTTACATGGGTGCTGTCGACATCAAAAAGCAAGCTCCTAATGTTGCAAGAATGAAGATACTCGGCGCAAATGTGGTTGAAGTTACAGAGGGTCTGCAAACTCTTAAAGAAGCTGTTGATGCTGCATTTGCTGCTTATTCAAGAGATTACAAGGATTGCATTTACTGCATCGGTTCTGCTCTCGGTCCACATCCATTCCCTATGATGGTACGTGACTTCCAGAGCATTATTGGCATCGAAGCAAAGGATCAGTTCAAGGAAATGACAGGTGAGCTGCCTGATGCTGTTGTCGCATGTGTAGGCGGTGGTTCTAATGCTATGGGTATGTTCTCTGCATTCCTCAATGAACCTGTTGATATCTATGGTGTTGAGCCTCTGGGAAGAGGATCTAAAATTGGTGATCATGCCGCAAGTATTACATTTGGAACAGAAGGCATTATGCATGGATTTAACAGCATCATGCTTAAAGATGAAAACGGTGAACCAGCGCCTGTATACTCTATCGCAAGCGGTCTGGATTATCCGTCATCAGGCCCTGAGCATGCTTTTCTCCATGATCTGGGCAGAATCAAGTATGATGTTGTAGACGACGATGAAACTATTGATGCATTCTTTAAGCTTTCAAGAATGGAAGGCATTATTCCTGCAATTGAAAGTTCACATGCCGTAGCATATGCAATGAAACTTGCAAAAAAAATGGAGCGTGGTTCAATTCTTATTAACCTTTCGGGCAGAGGCGACAAGGATATGGATTATATAATCGAAAAGTACGGCATTCGATAATTTTTCATGGCAAATATAAAAGAATTAACTGATATAACACTGCCTGAACTTCAGGTTTTTGCAAAGTTTTCTGAGCCTCAGCTTCTTCACTGGAATGAACCTCTTCCGGGAGTGTTTATTGCTGAAAGCCCAAAAGTTATAGAACGTGCCTTAAATAATGGATATGAACCTATCGTATTGCTTATGAATCGACGTGATATAAATGGTGAAGCTGCAAATATAATTTCTATGTGTCAAGATACCCCTGTTTTTACAGGTGATGAGGAAACCATAGTATCGCTTACAGGCTTTAAACTCATAAGAGGCGCACTTTGTGCCATGAGAAGAAAAGTCCTGCCTGCCATAGAAGATATATGCAAAAACACAAGGCGAATTGCTGTCTTGGAAAACATTGTAAATCCTACAAATATAGGCGCTATTTTCAGAAGTGCTGCTGCACTTAATATGGATGCCGTTTTGCTTACAAAGCACTGCTGTGATCCTTTATACAGACGTTCATCAAGAGTAAGTATGGGCACTGTATTTCAAGTTCCATGGACTTATATGAATACAGCTTTTACTGATATTGATACTTTGAAAAAAATGGGATTCAAGACCGCATCTATGGCTCTTGATAAAAATTCTATTGACATAGATAACGATGATCTCTTGAATGAAGAAAAGCTGGCGGTTATACTTGGCACTGAAGGTGATGGATTATCGCAGGATACTATAAAAAAATGTGATTATACCGTATGTATTCCAATGTCGCATAATGTTGATTCACTCAATGTTGCTGCCGCAAGTGCCGTTGCATTCTGGCAGCTTGGAAACAGAAAAAAATAATAATTAAACTGCACACAGATGAGAATAAAAAATCTTCTGTGTGCAGTTTTTATTTTAAATATATAAAAAAACTTTTATTTATTAGTAATCCTATTAAGTCTTTCTGAAAAGAAAAACATAACTATAAGCAAAATTATAAGGCATACTGGGAAAATAGCTATGCTCAGCTTTCCCGATAAAAATCCGAAAAGCGGAGGCATAAGAGCCGTTCCAACATATGCGCTTGCCATTTGTACGCCTATAACAGCTTGTGACGTATCAGAACCAAAACGCCCCGGAACAGAATGGATAAGACATGGATAAATAGGCGCACATCCAAGGCCTATGAGCCACAATCCAACAAGTGAGAATATATAGCTAAAGGGAATAAACATAAACAAAATTCCTACTGTCAGTATTGCAACGCCCATACGTACCATCTGAACATCGTTGAATTTAGCAGTAAGGAATCCGCTCAATAACCTGCCAATAGTTATTCCAAGGAAAAATATTGCTCCGAATTCCGCTGCTTTTTCAGCAGATATTCCTTTTTCAAAGACTATATAGCTTACAGCCCACAAACTCGCTGTTTGTTCAATGGCACAATAGCAAAAAAACGTAAGCATCATTGTCTTTACACCTGAAATAGAAATAGTTTTTCCAATACCAAGAGGCTTGTGTTTTTCTTCCCCTGCTCCTGATATTTCAGAGGATTTTTTCTTCCAGAGAGGAAGCGACATAACAAGTATAAAAGTAAGCACGATCTGCAAAATAAATATTGCAAAATAGCCTTTATTCCAGCCATGACCGTTTGTAAGAAAATATGACATAACATAAGGTCCGCATGAACAGCCTATTCCCCAAAAACAGTGAAGCCAGCTCATATGATTACTTTTGTAATGAACAGCTACATAATTGTTCAAAGCTGCATCAACACTTCCTGCACCAAGTCCATAGGGAATTGCCCACAGACATATCTGCCAGAACTCTCCGCTTAAATAAAAACCAAATAATGATATTGCCGTAGTTCCAACACTTATTGCAGTAATACCTCCTGTGCCCAGCTTATTAACAAGCCGTTCACTCAAAAGAGCAGAAAGAATAGTACAGCAAGCAATTATCATACTGACAATACCTGCATATGATACAGGCACATTCATTCCCTCATACATACTTGGCCATGCGGCTCCAAGAATTCCATCCGGCAAACCAAGACTTATAAATGAAATATATATTATAACTATCAAAAAATGAACCATAATGTTTCACCCCATTAAAATGATTGTATAAATCTGTTCTATCAAAAATTTTCGCTGCGGCGAAGCTTTCTTAAATCAGTTCTTCTCTCCGCTGCCTCCCACTCAGCCTTTTCATCATCAGACTCAATAATGAGCCTTGGAACTTCCGTAGGATTTTCATTTTCATCAAGCGCCACCATAACAAGATATGCCGTATTTATAAGTTTTCTTGTACCGTTTAAATTCTCCACGTAGGTTTTTGTGCAAACCTCCATAGATGTTCTCTTGACATACGTTATATAGCCCTGAATTATTATAGTATCATTTGGGTGAGCTGGTGCCTGAAATGTCAAAGTATCAACAACCGCTGTAGTAACATTTCTGCCCGAATGACGTCTTGCAACAACAGCAGCAACCACATCTATCCACTCCATTAACTGTCCACCAAAAAGACGGTTATAACCATTGATATTTGCCTGTGTCAAAACCTGAACATGCTCCGAATATGAATCCTTTACTCTCTTTTCCATTGTGATATTTCCTTTCATTTTCAATTTTGTAGATATTATACAACATTTTTTTCAGTACGTCAAGATGCTTTTTGACCTCGTGTAAACTTTTTATTCAAAAGCAGATTTATGTGTAAACTGCGTGAAATTCCTTCTTTTTCACTTGAAAGATCTGAATTTTTTTGCTATAATAATAACATTATTATAATAAACAATAGGAGGTAAATGTATGCTGGAATTAAAAAGCATTAAAAAAGACTACCTTGTCGGTGAAAATACCGTTCATGCTTTGAAAGGCATTGATCTGAAATTCCGACAAAGTGAATTTGTGTCTATCCTCGGTCCGTCGGGATGCGGAAAAACTACAATGCTCAACATTATAGGCGGTCTTGACAAGTATTCTACAGGCGACCTTGTAATCAACGGCAAGTCCACTAAATCTTTTAAATCCCGTGACTGGGACGCATACCGCAACCATTCAATAGGATTTGTTTTTCAAAACTATAACTTAATACCACATCAGACAGTTCTTCAAAATGTTGAACTGGCACTCACGCTTTCAGGAGTTTCCAAATCAGAACGAAGAAAACGTGCCAAAGAAGCTCTCAAACAGGTAGGACTTGAAAATCAGATACGTAAAAGACCGGGGGAAATGTCAGGCGGACAGATGCAGCGTGTTGCAATTGCACGTGCTCTTGTAAATAATCCCGACATTATCCTTGCTGATGAACCTACAGGCGCTCTTGATACTGAAACAAGTATTCAGGTAATGGAGATACTTAAAAGCGTTGCTAAAGACCGCCTTGTTATTATGGTAACACATAATCCTGAGCTTGCAGATCAGTATTCGTCCAGAATCATAAGAATGCTTGATGGCGAAATTAAAAGTGATAGTCAGCCACTCAGTGAAGAAGAAATAAAGGCTGAAACAGAAAATGATAAGGCAAACTTACAAAACAGTAAGAAAACAAAAAAGCCTTCGATGTCCTTTGCTACGTCTTTCTCTTTATCGCTTAAAAATCTCTTTACAAAAAAAGGACGCACACTGCTTACATCATTTGCAGGGAGTATTGGTATTATAGGTATTGCACTTGTTCTGGCAATATCGCAAGGTTTTTCTACTTACATAAACGATGTGCAAGAAGAGACACTTTCCTCTTATCCTTTAACCATTCAGAAAACAAATGTTGACCTTGGAACACTCATGGAAACCTTTATGGGGCAGGCAAATGAAAGCTCTAATCATGGTCATGACGCTGTATATGAACGTAAGGCGGTTTATAATATAGTAGATGCTTTTACTAATATTGAAACATCTGAAAACGATCTGCGCTCATTTAAAAAATACATTGAAGAAGAATATGCTAAAGAAGACAATGAATCAGGACTTCATGAAGCTATAAACGGTATTCAATATTCATATGACCTTGATTTACTTGTATTTACAAAAAATGTAGACGGCAAAATTATTCGTTCAGATTCCGAAGAGCTTTTGCAGGATCTTATCATGGAATTCATGAATGTAGATATGACATCCATTACCAAAATGCATGAAAATGCAGGAATGTCTTCTGATTCTCCTATGATGTCAATGATGTCAGGCGGTATGGCATCAGAAGCATGGCAGCAGCTTCTTCCAGGTGATAACGGTGAACCAGTAAACAATCTTCTAAAAAAACAGTATGACTTAGTTTACGGTGAGTGGCCTGAGAATTACAATGAAATCGTAATTGTTCTTGATGAAAATAATGAGATTGATGATGTTACGCTCTATGCTCTCGGTTTACAGAAAAAAGAAAATATGGATGAGATCGTAAACGCTGCAATGAATCAGGAAGAACTTACTGAAAGAGAAGCAAAAAGTTGGAGCTACGATGAAATATGCAATATGGAGTTCCGTACAGTTCTTAATTCTGACTGCTACAGCTACGATGCAAACTCAGAGCTTTATACAGATCTGCGTAAAACTGATGCTGGTCTGAGATATCTCTATGACAACGGACTGCCACTTAAAATTACTGGTATTATCAAGCCAAATGAGGATGCCTCATCCACTATGCTTTCCGGAGCAATCGGATATACAAGTGGCCTTACTGAATATGTAATAGAACATTCAAAAAATTCTAAAGCTATAAATGCCCAGCTTGAAAATGAAACAACAGATATTTTCACAGGTCTTCCATTTAAGGAAGCTACAGGAAACCTTACAGACGAGGAAAAGGAAGAAGAATTTAAAGAATATATCGCTTCCCTTGATGATGCTAAACAGGCAGAAACTTACGTTAAGATAAAGTCTATTCCAAGTGAAGAAGAACTTACACAAATGACCAAGGACAGCATGAAGGGTCTCAAGCGTGCTGACATGGAAGAAACTTTGATCACAGCACTCACAGAACAAATGGGTATGGATAAGGATGAAGTATCATCATATATCGAATCAATGACTGATAAAGAGCTAACAGAATCATTTACCACCATGACACAAGAACAAATCAAAATCCAATATGCATCAAATGTACAGGAACAGATGGCGGCTATGAAGCCAGAAGAGCTTAAAATAGCTCTGGATTCAGAAATGGAAACATTTACTGCTAAGCAGTATTCTGTATTCTATGACGAAATTCTCGTGTTCTCCGATTCAACCTATGAAGATAACCTTAATGCTATGGGCTATCTTGATCTTGATGAACCTGCCGGTATAAATCTCTATGCCTCATCATTTGAAAATAAAGATATAATCGAAGATGCCATTGCTGATTATAATAGCACTGTAGATGAACTTTCTGAGATAAAATACACCGACTATGTAGGCATTATAATGTCATCAATCACAACTATTATTGATACTATAACATATGTACTTATTGCATTTGTTGCAATTTCTCTTATTGTATCATCAATTATGATTGCTGTTATCACTCTCATATCCGTTCAGGAGCGTACAAAGGAAATCGGCATTCTCCGTGCCATTGGTGCTTCTAAGAAGAACGTATCTTCTATGTTCAATGCAGAAACTCTTATTATAGGCTTCTCCGCTGGTTTGCTTGGCGTTATAGTAACGTACCTGTTGTGCATACCGATAAACTCTGTTGTACATAATCTTACAGGTATCATGAATCTGAACGCTGTACTACCAATAAATGCGGCAATAATTCTTGTTCTTATAAGTATGGTGCTTAACCTTTTATCAGGACTTATTCCATCAAGAAGTGCGGCGAAAAAAGATCCGGTAGTAGCTTTGCGATCTGAATAATAAATAAAAACCGAATAAAAACAATTACGGCTGCATGAAAAACATGCAGCCGTAATTATATATTCATTTATAGAGAGAATTGGGAGAAATTTTACAATTATTATTATATACTTACAAGAACAATAAGTCAATTGCATTTTATACGTTCTTTATTGCATTTTTTACCTTCTTCACTTTCTCCCACAAATTCTTCTGTTATCAATCATCAAGAGGTAGGTTAGAAAGCTTTTTCATTAAAGGTATAAACATACCTCCGATTGCATTTCCTAATATCGCAAATATAAAGTATACAATACCATCAGGAACATCAGGACAACCACTAAAGAAATAGTAAAACATATCAGCGACACAGTGGTTAAATCCGCATACAATGAACACTACAACAGGAAATACAACACCAAAAAGCGCACCTACAAAATTTCCTTTTGCACGGCACTGACGGTTTGCCTCTACTGCTATAAACATAAGCATTCCACAGAATATTGAAAGTATAAATATACTTGGTATACTGTCGTGTATCTTTGCTTCAATAGTATTATTAACACGTTCTTGAAGTGTAATGTCCATTCCGCCTATATATGAGTTGAAAAATCTTGTCTGTCTTAAAAGAATTGCTGCAAGAAACGTACCTGCTGCGTTAGAAATAAGTGTAAAAATAACTTCTATAATATACTTTGGTTCACGATTTGGAATATATCCCACCTTGCCAGTAAAAAGTCCATATCTAAACTGAACAATAGTAAAAAGGCCAAGGGCAAACAGAAACGCTCCTATATACTTATTATCACTTGAAAGACTTACCATTCCGCCAACGCCTAAGGTAAAACCGGAGAGGATACCGTCAATTATGAAGGAAAGAATTGAATTTACCTTTTTCTTTTCCGCACACATAACAATCCACTTCCTTTATTCTACGAATGCGCTAAAAGCACGATAAGTCATATAAACGTCAAGTTTTGATACAACCTCAAATGGCGCATGCATGCAAAGTACCGGAACACCTACATCCACGGTATCAACATCAAGATTTGCAATATAAGCAGCAACAGTACCGCCGCCACCGCCATCGACTTTGCCCAGCTCTCCGGTCTGCCATACTACATCCTTACTATCAAGAAGTCTGCGAACAAATCCTACAAACTCTGCGGATGCATCGGAAGTACCAGACTTTCCTCTTGAACCTGTGAACTTAGTAACACATACGCCCTTGTTTATATATGCACAGTTTTTCTGCTCCATAACATCAGGAAATGTTGGGTCAAAAGCTGCGTTTACATCAGCTGAAAGACACTTTGACGCACTCAGCACATGTCTGCCCTTTGCACCAAAACAATCTGCCAAATCATCAATAAAATATGGAAGATAAGATGAACAAAGTCCAGTATTTCCATCGCTGCCTGTTTCTTCCTTATCGGTAAGAACAACTACTGCTGTATTAACAGGATTCTGACAATCTATAATTGCACGGAGCGCAGGGTAAGCACAAACTCTATCATCATGACCGTAGCTGCCTATCATACTTCTATCAAGACCTACATCACATGCACGAAATGCAGGAACTGCTTCAAGCTCTGCTGATATAAAGTCATCTTCGGTCATGCCGTATTTTTCGTTGAGGATATTCATAATATTCAGCTTAACAGCGTCACTCTCTTCATCATTATTAAATGGAAGAGAACCAATAAGAATATTAAGTTCTTCGCCACGTATAAGTGAAACAGCAGAACGTTTCATCTGTTCTGTTGCAAGATGAGGCAAAAGATCAGTCACGCAGAAAACGGGGTCGCCTTCATCCTCACCAATATTTACAACAGCGCTGCTGCCGTCAGCCTTTATAACAACGCCGTGAAGCGACAGCGGAATAGCTGCCCACTGATATTTTTTTATTCCACCATAATAATGTGTTTTAAAAAGTGCAAGCTCATGATCCTCATAAAGTGGATTCTGCTTGAGATCAAGACGTGGTGAGTCAATATGAGCTGCACAAAGATGAACACCATCTGTAATAGGCGCACTGCCGATTACTGCTGCGATAATTGCCTTGCCACGATTGTTGCGGTAAACCTTATCTCCTGCTTTAAGTGTCATATTAGCTTCAAATGGTACAAAACCATTGCTTTTTAAAATTTCCTCTGCATTTGAACATGCCTCACGCTCGGTTTTTGATGCATTCAAAAACGTCTTATATTCTTCCGCAAATTTGTCACTTGCTGCCTTTTCATCAGCACTGATTCTATATGCAGCATGCTTAGATTTAGAAAAAAGGCTCTCCTTAAGATTCTTTGATTCTGTATTCTTTTCCATTTCTTACACTCCTTAAAATTTATCTTTATAATACTTGATAACCTTTTGTGCAACTTCCTTTGCAACTTCATCGAGGTTTGCTCTGTCTTTATTGTTCTTTATTATAAAATCAGAATGACCTATAAAGAACGTTTCCGGCAGCTGTGAATCAATCCTTGCCTGAGCTTGTTCAGAATTAAGACTATCACGTTTCATTATTCTGTCCAGACGCAGCGGCTCTTTTGCAACTACAGATATTATAAGTTCACAGAAATCATCTGCACGACTTTCAAAAAGAGTGGGAGCGTCAAGAAGTATCAGCTTTTTTCCACTATCAGCATATCTGTGTATCTGCTGTAATATTTCCCCTACAATATAGGGGTACATTATGGAATTAAGCATTTCTTTTTTATTACGATCGCTAAACACTATTTTTGCAAGCTCACTGCGATTCAGCGTTCCATCTTCCGATATTACATTTTCAGGGAAACAATCCTCAATTTCGTGCAGACAACTGCTGCCTTTTTTTACTACTTCCCTTGAAATCATATCTGCATCTATAAGACAAAATCCATGCTGCCTGAAAACCTTTGATACGGTACTTTTTCCAGCGCCTGTCTGACCGGTAAGTCCCACTACCATTACATTTTCAAGACTATTCATACCTGTATCACCTCAAATCCGGCAGCTCTTATAAGTCTGTTATAGACAGCAAGACCTACACCCTCTGCTTTCGGTGCACGCACGTATACGTTTTTCGCACCCAATAAATCAAATTCTCTCAAACGTGAAAAAATCTGATGTGCCTGTTCCCTGTCATCATATCCATAACTTAAAGCAGAAACTGTTACACCGCTTTCTTCCCCATCAAATACAAGGGCATATACCCCATTGCCCTTATGCTGATTTACATAATCACAAAAGTCTTCGTATTCACCTTCTATTATAGAGACCTTTGCCAAAGGTGAATAGTGTTTATATTTCATTCCAGGTGAACGGACAGTTTGTCCTTCACTAAGTTCATGAAGGATAGCAGGATCTACGATAACATCGTCTACAACTTCAAGCAGATCCTCACGAGTAACTCCACCAGGTCTCAGTATTCTAACAGTATTGTCATTTTCAAAGGAAATAACCGTAGACTCTACACCTACACTACATTCACCGCCGTCAATAACCGCAGCGATTTTTCCGTTCATGTCACGCATCATATGCTCTGACTTTGTAGGACTTGGATAACCGGAAATGTTTCCGGACGGTGCAGCAACAGGCAGACCTGATTTCTCTATAAGCATACGTGCAGCCATGTGATCAGGCATTCTTATGCCTACAGTATCCAGACCACCAGACGTTATATCAGGAATACAATCTTTCTTTTTCAGTATCATAGTAAGAGGTCCCGGCCAAAATCTTTCAGCAAGTCTATATGCAGCCTCAGGTATATCAAGGGCAAGTTCTGTAAGCATGGAAATATCCGCAATATGAACTATAAGCGGATTATCAGCCGGACGTCCCTTTGCTGCAAAAACCTTTGCAACTGCACTTGGATTCAATGCATCTGCTGCCAGACCGTATACGGTTTCTGTGGGCATTCCCACAAGCTCACCATTTTTTATAAGCTCAGCCGCTATTTCAATATCAGCTGATGATGTGGAAAGCAATTCTGTTACCATTATTTTATGCCTCTTCATGTTCGCCTGCAAGCTTTGCCAGCTCATCAGCTGTTGCAAGTGCGTCGAATACTTCATCTAAATTTCCATTAAGCAGATCTTCCAAACGATAAATTGTAAGTCCGATTCTATGATCTGTCATTCTGCCCTGCGGATAGTTGTATGTTCTGATTCTTTCAGAACGATCACCGCTGCCTACCTGCATACGGCGCTCTGATGCAATTTTGTCATTCTGCTCCTGAAGCTTTGCTTCATAGAGTCTTGAACGAAGAATGAGCATTGCACGTTCTTTATTCTTAAACTGGCTTCGCTCATCCTGACACTCAACTACAACTCCTGTTGGAATATGGGTAATTCGTACCGCAGATTCCGTCTTATTAATATGCTGACCACCTGCTCCGCTTGCACGGAATACATCTATTCTAAGGTCAGTAGGATTTATTTCAAGCTGCACTTCGTCAGCTTCTACAAGCACAGCAACTGTTACTGTAGAAGTGTGTATTCTGCCCTGAGATTCTGTTTCTGGTACACGCTGTACACGGTGAACACCGCTTTCATACTTGAATCTAGAATATGCGCCCTCGCCTTCAATGGAAAAGCTTATCTCCTTAAATCCACCCAGTTCTGTGGCATTCGCATTTAAAACTTCCTGCTTCCACCCTTGTGTTTCGGCATACATACTATACATTCTATATAGCGCACCAGCAAAAAGCGCTGCTTCTTCACCGCCTGCACCGCCACGTATTTCTATAATAACATTTTTATCGTCATTAGGATCCTTTGGCAAAAGCATACGCTTTAGAAGCGTTTTAAGTTCTTCGCATTTTTCCTTTGACTCCTCAAACTCCATCTGTGCCATTTCAAGCAGTTCCGGATCTGTTTCGCCTGATTCCAAAAGCTCACGAGCTTCATTTAAATTACGATCAGCATCTCTGTATGCATGATACTGCTCTACAATAGGCGTCATATGCTTATACTCTCGCATAAGCTCTACATATTGCTTCTGGTCGGATACGATCTCCGGATCCATAAGTTTTTCACTTAATGTATTATAGTTTAATTCCATTTGCCTGAGCTTTTCGAGCATTTCCATGACACCTTTCGTTTTTGTTTTATTCTTCTGTATTTATGCGCTTTATCTGACGAATACGCTTTTCTATCTTATTTCTCGCTACCATAAATTCTCTTCCACAGCTAATGCAGCGAAGTTTAAAATCCATACCGGAACGTATAACATACATCTCGTTACCGCCGCATGGGTGCGGCTTCTTCATTACAAGAATATCTGCCGGACGAACGTCCATTTTCAATACACTCCTTCCTGCTCCATGCTGCTTTGCGCATTTGTTTATTAGTATAACACTTTTTTCCATAAAAATCAAGTATTAACCCAAAGTTTTTTCTGCAATAGTAGATAATAATTAAGCAAATCGCACTTTAAACGTAAAAAAGTTATTTTTCCAAACAAACCATATCATAAAAATTGCACTGCATATCGCATACTTGACTTTTTTATATATAAATGGTATAATATCTACATTAAAATATGTATGTTTATAAAAATATTTGTCATTTTTTGATTTTATAAATATGTAACATGTAAAACAAATAGTATTACTAGATTTATAAAAAATAACCGAATAATATCAGGATTTGTTTTTATGGAGGTATAAATGAAAAATAAACCGTATCCGCTATACTCTTTGATGCAAATTTCCGACCTTAGAGAAATGATGGAGCTGCGTACAGCAGAATCTGAAAGTGAAATTGCATTTTCTTTTATGTCAGGTACAGGAAAAACTGCACGCCGTACTTTTAAAGAATTCTATGAAGATGTTGCTGCCTTTGGTACATATATCTTAAATAAAGGCTATCGTGGAGCTCATATTGCTATTATAGGAAATAATTCATATGAATGGCTTATCGCATTTATGTCTATTGTAAACAGCGGAAATGTTGCAGTTCCTATAGACAAAAATTTATCTGCTGAAAAAGTAGCTGCGCTCTTAAATCAAAGCGACTGTACCGCTTGCGTTGTATCTAAAAAAGGCGCACGCCTTATATCTGATATTACAGCTTACAGTACAGAAAATTTCTCTGAATATATCGCTGCCGGCAAAAAGCTTTTAGAAAACGGAGATCATGAATTTTTAGATTTAGAAATAGACCGTGAAAAGCTTGCTGCTATTTTCTTCACATCCGGAACTACAGGCGACAGCAAAGGTGTTATGCTCAGTCACAAAAATATGGCATCTGATATAAACGCTGCTTGCAAAAACTTTGTCCTTAAAGGAAATACGCTTTCTGTATTGCCATTTCATCATACATTCGGACTTATTACGGCTGTTCTTATGGTTTATAATTATGGTTATGCTACACATATCAATAGTTCATTAAAAAATCTGCAAGCTGATCTTCGTGAAGTAAAACCTCAAACACTTTTTGTAGTTCCTCTATTTGTTCAGACTTTTTATAAGAACATTCTATCAACTGCAAAAAAGCAGGGAAAAGAAAAGCTCATATATCGTGCCTCTAAGATAAGCGATACTCTTTTAAATATAGGAATTGATCTGAGAAACACACTCTTTCAATCTGTATTATTAGCATTTGGAGGAAATCTTGAATATGTAATTTGCGGCGGCGCTGCTCTTGACCCTAAATACGTAAAAGCTTTGCGTTCATTCGGTATTCATGTTCTTAATGGCTATGGAATTACTGAATGTTCTCCGGTTGTTTCTGTAAACAGAAATTTATACTGGAGAGACGGAAGCGTTGGACAGATACTAGACGGTGTCAGCGTTAAGATTTCAGAAGACGACGAAATACTTGTAAAAGGCGACAACGTTATGATGGGGTATTACAATGATAAAGCTGCCACAGATGCAGCCCTGTCTGACTATTGGTACTCTACAGGTGATTTGGGATACGTTGACGAGGACGGCTTTCTATTTATTACAGGAAGAAAGAAAAATCTCATTATTCTCAGCAACGGTGAAAATGTCTCTCCCGAAGAGATTGAAGAACAGATCATGCGTAATGAAGCTGTATGCGAATGTGTTGTGTATGATAACAACGGTTCACTTGCCGTACAGATCTTCCCAAATGAAGAATTTGCCGGAGAACAGGCGTATTTTGAAAACCTCATTGCAAATTACAACAAGCATCAGCCACAATATATGCATATTAAGCGTGTACTGCTAAAGGATGAGGAATTTGAAAAAAATTCCACCAAAAAGATTCTTAGATTCAAAGTAACAGATTCCAACAAAATTTAAAACTCCTTTCATTTAATCCCTGCTCTTTTATCCCTGCTATGTTTTACGGAAACAGAGCAGGGATAATTTTTTTTGAAAATGAACCAAATTTTTTTCAAAAAACTATTGACAAATAAAATTTAATGTAATATAATGTTAGAAAGATAAACCGTTGAGGCAGAGATAAAGGTAGTTATGCTTCCACAGAGAGTCCGGGGTGCTGAGAGCCGGGTGAAAAACAGATTATCAAATGGACCGCTGAGGGCACAGTCAAATGCACACGTAAATTGTGCAGAGTATTCTGTGACGTAAGACATACGTTAGTTGTCGGGGATATGATAGTATCCTGTAAAGTGCACGGCAAAGTCCGTGAATCAAGGTGGCACCACGGGTAAAATTGGTTATTCGTCCTTGACAGAATGTTGTTTTCTGTCGAGGTTTTTATTTTATAAAAAGCTTCTCGTACAGAAAACGAGAAGCTTTTTATATTTTTATGGAGGTATATTATGAATTACTTGCCTACACTTGATAAGGTTCTAGAAATCAAAAACACTAAAAAGTACGATATTCTTCCGATCAGCTGTGAAATTCTGTCTGATATATGCACACCTGTAGAGGCATTGCGTATCATGAAAAATATCAGTACACACTGCTATATCCTTGAATCTGCAACTGCAAATGAAAAATGGGGCAGATACACATTTTTAGGATTCGACCCAAAACTTGAGATAACCTGTAGAGGCAATAAGATGAAAGTCGGAAGCCTAACTATTGAAACAAACGATCCCAATCGCCAAATACGTCAAATAATGTCAGAATACAAAAGCCCGAAATTTGATTATCTTCCATCATTTACAGGTGGTCTGGTGGGATACTTCTCATATGATTTTCTGGGATATAGTGAACCTAGCGTACGTAATAACGCAGAAGATACAGAAAACTTTAAAGATATTGATCTTATGCTTTTTGATAAAGTTATCACTTTTGACAACGTAAGACAAAAGATAATATTAATTGCAAATATACGTCTTGATGAGGCTGAAACTGAATATAACAGAGCCTCCCGTGACCTTGAAAGTATTGCAAATTTGCTCCGTACAGGTTGTAAAAGAACTGAAACAGGAGGACGGCTTACAGGCGAGGTCACTCCCCTTTTTAATAAAGAACAATTCTGTTCAATGGTAGAAAAAGCAAAACACCACATCAAAGAGGGAGATATTTTTCAAATAGTTTTATCTAATCGCTTATCAGCTCCATTTAAAGGAAGTCTGCTTGACACCTATCGTATACTCCGAACCATAAATCCATCGCCGTATATGTTCTATTTTTCTGGAACAGATGTTGAGGTAGCAGGTGCTTCACCAGAAACTCTTGTGAAGCTTCAGGATGGGGTTCTCCACACATTTCCACTTGCCGGTACACGCCCACGAGGAAAAACAGAAGAAGAGGATAAGGCTTTGGAAGCTGACCTTCTTGCCGATAAAAAAGAACTTGCTGAACATAATATGCTTGTTGACCTTGGCAGAAACGATCTAGGTAAAATAAGCAAATTTGGTACAGTTGAGGTAGAAAAGCTGCACAGCATAGAGCGTTACTCTCATGTAATGCATATAGGTTCAACAGTTCGTGGCGAAATAGATCCTAAATTCGACGGACTTGATGCTGTTAGTGCTGTTCTTCCTGCCGGCACGCTTTCAGGTGCTCCGAAAATCAGAGCTTGCCAGCTTATCGGTGAGCTGGAAAATAATAAAAGAGGAATCTATGGCGGTGCAGTTGGCTATATTGATTTCACAGGAAATCTTGATGTATGCATTGCTATCAGACTGGCATACAAAAAAAATGGAACGGTATTTGTTCGCAGTGGCGCTGGAATCGTAGCAGATTCAGTTCCTGAAAAGGAATATCAGGAATGTATAAACAAAGCTGCTGCTGTTATAAACGCACTTAAATCTGCAAATGAGGTGAATTTATGATTTTATTGATTGATAATTACGACAGCTTTTCGTATAACCTTTATCAGCTTATCGGTGAGATTTGTCCTGATATACAAGTAATACGAAATGATGAAATGACAATAGACGAAATCAGAAAGCTTGCGCCGGAAAAAATAATACTTTCACCGGGTCCTGGCAGACCTGAAGATGCGGGCATAATTATAGAAGCTGCTAAAACTGTTTCTAAAGATATCCCCACCCTTGGCGTATGTCTTGGACATCAGGCTATATGCACTGCCTACGGTGCTACTGTCACTTATGCAAAGGAACTTATGCACGGAAAGCAGTCTATGGTAAAATTTGACACAAGTTGTGCACTATTTAAGGGCATTCCTGAAAATGCACTTGTTGCAAGATACCACTCTCTTGCCGCAGATGAAAATACTATTCCCGATTGTCTTAAAGTAACCGCTATGACAGACGATGGCGAAATAATGGCAGTAGCTCATAAAGAATACCCCATTTTTGGTGTACAGTTTCATCCGGAATCCATTATGACTCCTGACGGCAAACATATGCTCAGGAACTTTATTAACTTATAAGGAGAATTCAGTTATGATCAAAGAAGCAATTGTAAAAATAGTAAACAAAGAAGACCTTAGCTTTGATGAAGCATATCAGGTAATGTCTGAGATTATGCACAATGAAACAACCCCTACTCAGAATGCTGCATTCTTAGCTGCATTGTCCACAAAAAGTACTAAAGCTGAAACTGTAGCTGAAATAAGAGGATGCGCTCAAGCAATGCGTGACGCAAGCCTTAAAGTAGAAAATGATCTTGATCTTTTGGAAATAGTCGGTACAGGCGGCGACGGTTCAAACAGCTTTAATATCTCCACTACTACTGCCATAGTATGTGCAGCGGCAGGAATTAAAGTTGCAAAGCATGGTAATCGTGCTGCTTCATCTGCCTGCGGTACAGCTGACTGTCTTGAAGCTCTTGGCGTAAATATAAATCTTGAACCTGAAAAATGCTTAGAGCTTTTAGATAAAGTTGGTTTTTGCTTTTTCTTCGCTCAAAAATATCACACATCAATGAAGTACGTTGGCGCTATAAGAAAGGAACTGGGTTTCAGAACAGTATTCAATATTTTAGGGCCGCTAACAAATCCTGCAAGCCCAAAACGTCAGCTTTTAGGCGTATATGATTCTTCACTAGTTGAACCTCTCGCACAAGTACTCATGCAGCTTGGCGTTAAAAAAGGCATGGTAGTTTATGGTCAGGATAAGCTTGACGAAATATCACTCTGCGCTCCTACCACCATTGCTGAATTCAAAGATGGCTGGTTCAGATGCAGTGAAATAAAACCAGAAGACTTTGGCTTTGAAAGATGTGAAAAATCAGACCTATTAGGCGGCACACCAAAAGAAAATGCAGCTATAACAAGATCTATTCTAAGCGGAGAAAGTGGTCACAGAAGAAACGCAGTTCTTATCAATGCCGGTGCTGCACTTTATATTGGAGAAAAAGCTGATTCAATAGCAGAAGGTATAAAACTCGCAGAAGAAATAATTGATTCAGGTAAAGCAACAGCTACTCTTGAAAAGCTTATCGAGCTTTCAAATAAATAAGGAGCATAAATATGACTATACTTGATGAACTCGCTCAGTCTGCAAAAGAACGTACAGAAAATGCTAAATTAAAGATATCACTAGATGAGATAAAAGAAAAAGCACTTTCTATGCCTAAAGGAACATTTGAATTTGAAAAGGCTCTGAAAAATAAGAGCATATCTTTTATATGTGAATGTAAAAAGGCATCTCCATCAAAAGGCATTATATCTGAGGATTTTCCTTATCTCAATATAGCAAAAGAATATGAAGCTGCCGGTGCAGACTGCATTTCTGTTCTTACAGAACCAACAAAATTTCTCGGAAGTGATGAATACCTGCGTGAGATAGCGGCAGCAGTAAGTATTCCCTGTATCCGCAAGGACTTCACTGTAGATGAATATATGATCTACGAAGCAAAAATTCTTGGTGCAAAAGCCGTACTTCTCATCTGCTCTATTCTTTCAGAAGAAAAAATTGCAGAGTATATAAAAATCTGCGACACTTTAGGAATATCTGCACTTGTTGAAGCTCACGATGAAAGTGAAATAAACTCTGCTATAAATGCCGGTGCAAGGGTAATTGGTGTCAACAACCGCAATCTAAAGGATTTTTCTGTAGATACTGAAAGCAGCAGACGTATGAGAAAGCTTATTCCGGAAAATATTATTTTTGTTTCAGAAAGCGGAATAAAAGACGCTAGTGACATCGCTCTGCTTCGTGAAATAGGAACAGACGCCGTTCTGATCGGTGAAACACTTATGCGTGCAAAGGATAAAAAACAAAAACTTGCAGAGCTTCGAGGTGAAATATGACTAAGATAAAGCTTTGCGGTCTGCGCAGAATGGAGGACGTAAGCTTTGTAAATGAGCTTATGCCTGATTATATAGGTTTTATATTTGCTAAGAAAAAATGGCGATATATAACACCCGAAAATGCAAAAAAGCTGCGTAATGCATTAAAAAGCGAAATAACCCCTGTAGGTGTTTTTATAAACGAAGAAATAGACACTGTTTTATCGCTGCTTAGCGACGGCATTATAAATGCAGTTCAGCTTCACGGATGCGAAGATGATGAATACATCGCAAAACTCAGAAAGCATTCCGATTGTACTATTATAAAAGCATTCAAAATAAAAACTCATGAAGATATTGCTATGGCAAATAAGAGTACAGCTGATATAATTTTGCTTGATTCTGGAGAAGGCTCAGGCGAAACATTTGATCATTCTCTTATAAAATGCATAAATAGGCCATATTTCCTTGCCGGCGGACTTAATTCACAAAATGTCGGTCCGGCAATAAAAAAGCTGCACCCATTTGGAGTTGACGCAAGCTCATCACTTGAAACAAATGGTTCTAAAGATAAAAAGAAAATGACAGTATTTGCAGAAGCTGTCAGAAAGGCGGATAAAAATAATGAGTAACAAAAACGGAAGATTTGGCATTCACGGAGGACAGTATATTCCCGAAACACTGATGAATGCAGTTATTGAGCTTGAAAAAGCGTATAATTTCTATAAAAATGATCCGGAATTCAATAAAGAGCTTAAAGAGCTTTTCAATGAATATGCAGGCAGACCATCAAGACTTTATTATGCTGAAAAGCTCACCAAAACACTGGGCGGCGCTAAAATCTATCTCAAACGTGAGGATCTCAATCATACGGGTTCTCATAAGATAAACAACGTTTTAGGTCAGGCACTCCTTGCAAAGAAAATGGGCAAAACACGCCTTATTGCTGAAACAGGTGCTGGTCAACATGGTGTTGCAACCGCTACAGCTGCTGCACTTATGAATATGGAATGTGTTGTATTCATGGGCGAAGAAGACACTAAACGTCAGGCGCTTAATGTTTATAGAATGGAACTTCTGGGTGCAAAGGTAGTTCCTGTAACATCAGGAACGGCAACACTTAAAGACGCCGTATCAGAAGCTATGAGAGAATGGACATCACGTATTGATGATACGCATTATTGTCTCGGCTCTGTAATGGGCCCTCACCCATTCCCTACTATTGTACGTGACTTTCAAGCAGTCATATCCAAAGAAATAAAAGCACAGATACTTGAAAAGGAAAATCGTTTGCCTGATGCGGTAATTGCTTGTGTAGGCGGCGGTTCAAATGCAATGGGAAGCTTCTATCATTTTATCGAAGATAAGGATGTAAGGCTTATCGGATGTGAAGCTGCCGGCAGAGGTATTGATACTTTTGAAACGGCAGCAACTGTAAATACTGGAAGAGTAGGTATATTCCACGGAATGAAATCATACTTCTGTCAGGATAAATTTGGTCAAATAGCACCGGTTTACTCTATTTCAGCAGGTCTCGACTATCCGGGCATAGGCCCTGAGCATGCACATCTGCATGATATCGGCAGAGCTGAGTATGTTCCTGTAACAGATGATGAAGCAGTAAACGCATTTGAATTTCTCTCCAGAACAGAGGGAATCATCCCTGCCATTGAATCAGCTCATGCTGTTGCTCACGCTATGAAAATAGCTCCTAACATGGATAAAGACAAGATAATAGTAATAACTATTTCAGGAAGAGGAGATAAAGATTGCGCTGCAATTGCAAGATACAGAGGAGTGGATATATATGAGTAATATAAGAAAAGCATTTGAAAACGGCAAAGCATTCATACCATTTATAACTTGTGGTGACCCGGATCTGGAAACTACAGGAAAGGTTGTACGTGCAGCAGTAAAAAACGGCGCTGACATAATAGAGCTTGGAATACCTTTTTCCGATCCTACAGCTGAAGGACCGGTAATTCAAGGCGCAAATATACGTGCATTGGCAGGAGGAGTTACAACTGACAAGATTTTTGATTTTGTGAAAGAACTTAGAAACGATGTAAAAATCCCTCTTGTATTTATGACATATGCAAATGTTGTATTCTCATATGGTATGGATAAATTTCTAAGCAAGTGTGCAGATGTAGGCATTGATGGAATAATTCTGCCTGATTTACCTTTTGAAGAAAAGAATGAATTCCAGCCGACTTGTGATAAATATAATGTAGATCTTATTTCCCTTATTGCACCTACTTCCGAAAAACGTATAGCTATGATAGCAAAGGAAGCAAAAGGCTTTATTTATGTTGTATCAAGCCTTGGCGTTACAGGTACAAGAAGCGAAATAACAACTGATATCGGATCAATTGTTAATGTAATACGTGAGAATACTGATGTGCCTTGTGCTGTTGGATTTGGAATATCAAATCCGAAGCAAGCACAAAAAATGGCAGGATTATCTGATGGTGCTATCGTTGGATCTGCAATTATAAAGATAATTGAGAAGGATAGTGAGAATGCAGCAGAAGCTGTTGGGAACTACGTAAGAGAAATGAAAGAGGCTGTTAAAAAGGCTTAAATCTAACATATAAATAACACATAAAAGAGCTGTTGCGGTAAACGCAACAGCTCTTTTATTTTTACTTTATGATATAAATATCACAGCAATATCAACAATAGGAAATCGTTCATTTTATGTAATTGTACAAAATCACCTATGGATGCTTGAAAAAAAAAAAAAATGATACAATATGTACAGAACAACAAGATAAAATAAGAGACAACAATTCATAATCAATTGCAACACTGAAAATATTGGGGGTGATATTTTTAGAAAGTAACAATATTTGCAAAAAGGAGGAATGTTTTAGAATAAAAACACAACGTAAAAAAGCATTATAAATTTAAGGAGATGAAATAACATGTCAAAAATTCACTCAAAGTTTTTTGTCACGTTTATTGCAATTATAATTGCTATGCTGACAATCGCAATTCCAACCTGTATGGAAGCTAATGCAGCAACTACTTACAATGTAATTTTCCCTGTTAATAACAAGTGCACTATTTATCGTTATCAGAAGTATGACCCACGCTATAAAAACCATGACGGTATTGATATTCATTCAAGTGGTGATGATACTATCTATGCTGCAAAGGCAGGAACAGTAGTTGGAACCTATAACGGCTGCCCACATACCGATGAGTTGGAAGAACATCAGGCAGGGTTATATGGAGAACAAGGTAACTATATTAAAATAAAAGGCGACGACGGCATTTACTATTGGTATTATCACTTATTGCAAAATACATTGCGTGTATCAAAAAACGATAAGGTTTACGCAGGTCAGGCAATCGCAACAATGGGCAGCTCTGGACAAAGTACTGGTAAACATTTGCATTTTAAAATGACAACTGGAACCAGCTATTCTTCTACTGCAATTATCGCCAATCCTGTCGGTACATATAGTGGACAGGTTTATTATTCCAATGGACCTTATAATAAATCATTAAGTTCCATATCTATCTCAACCGCAGCAACTAAAACCAAATATTGGAGATATGAAAAGCCGGATACAAGCGGACTTGTCATTAAATTAACTTATACCGACAAATCCACTAAAAATATAACTTCTGGTTTCAAGGTAACTTTTGATGCAAGCAAAACTGGAAGCTGCCCTATAAATATCTCCTACACAGAAGGCGGTATTACCAAAACAACATCCTATAAGGTTAATGTAGTTAATCCGTTTAATGGTGATGGAACAGCAAGTAATCCGTACCAGATCTCCAATGCTGACGATTTGGTTAGATTAGCAGTGGTTACAAATAATCCTGCAAAGTATAATAACACTTACGCTAAATTAAGTTACATTCAAACTGATGATATCAATTTGGAAAACAAAGCGTTCATACCTATCGGTAAATACTGGACCGGAAAAACTTATGATATAAATTACATATTTAACGGTAGGTACAACGGTAACTATCATAAGATTGCTAATTTACTGGTAAACGGAAGCAATCCATATCAAGGATTGTTCGGACATATTCACTCAAATGCTATCATTGAAAATCTCAGTGTAAGCGGAATCGTCAACAGCACGGAATCTCAAGCCGGCGGTATTGCTGGTGAAGCTGCTTATGGAGCTACTATAAGAAATTGCGACTTTACCGGTTCTGTAACTGCAAATGTAACAGCAGGCGGAATAGTTGGTTCTGTATGGGGTGGTATGAATATAGAAAATTGCTACTGCAATGCTACTATTACAGCTTCTACTAGTATGGCCGGAGGTATTTTAGGCGCTGCAAATGTCGGTGTAGATGCCGACTCTAAAGACGGCAATATAAGAAATTGCTATTTTGCAGGTGTTATAAACTGTACAAGCGAAGCCGGAGGTATTTGCGGAAATTATTCTATAGACTCTAAAAAAGCAAATACATTTTCAACTAATAATTGCTATTACCTCAATACTGCTTGTAATGGCGCTGTCAATAACAAACCATTTAATAATTCTGTGGCATTAGATGCAGAAGCATTAAAAGCAGCATCAAATCAACTGGGCGCTCCATATGTAAATGGCGTTGAAGGCATTAACGGAGGTTACCCTGTATTTGAATGGCAAGGAAAGCCATATGCTTTTCAGGGAAGTGGTACAGAAAGTGATCCGTATTTAATTACAAATGCAGAAGAACTAAAAGCAATGCGTGATCTTGTCAACAGTACGTACTTTAATCCAACTTACGGTCATGCTTATTATATTCAGACTGAGGATATTACTTTACAGCAAAATGAACCATGGATTCCTATAGGTTTAGGTTATAATGATGATGAAAATGGACAAATAGGAATGGGATCATATAACTATAAGACCAGAATGTTCTACGGAGTTTATGACGGAAATCAGCATAATATTTATAATTTGATCGCAAATAAAAATTATAAATATTCAGGTATGTTTGGATACGTGCGAGGTGAACAGGCAGTTATAAAAAATCTGGCAGTTGAAGGTCTGATTTATACAAAGGAATCCTCATCAGGCGGCGGCTGCGCTGGCGGCATTGCAGGCGGTTTACATTATGGTGCAACTATAGAAAATTGTGCATTTATTGGAAATATTACCGGTAATACATCAGCAGGCGGCATTACTGGTACTATATGGATGGGTGGTACGATAAAAAACTGCTATCACCTTGGAGAATGCTATTCTAATGACGCTACCGGCGGTATCTCAGGAGTTGTTCAGTTTGGTAATGCAACTACGGTTAAGGCACTAATAGAAAATTGTTACCATGCCGACGGCACTATGAACAGTACAAATAGTGGTGGTATTGTTGGTAAATGTATACCCGGAAATGAAGGTGTAACCAACACTGCAATTTTAAATAATTGTTATGCAGAGTCCGGTTCCGCAGACAAATCTGTATTAAGTGAAGCAACATCAGATAATACTACTGTTTTATCCACAGAGTATATAAAAAGAATAGCTGCTAATCTGGGTGCGCCGTTTGCAGATAATCCACATGACAAGCTTTATAATGGTTATCCATTATTTGAATGGCAGGTTTCAGTTATCGGCGATTGCGATAATGATGGAGAATTCACAATAGCAGATGTAATAATGCTCCAAAAGTGGCTCGCAAATGGTAAAACAGAACTCACTAATTGGGTAGCAGCTGATATTGATGGAAATGTTGTTATTAATATATTTGATCTTTGTCTCATGAAAGAAATGTTAAATAATAAAAATTAATTTTTCATCTCAGCAATGAGAAGTCACTCATTTATAAAAACATGAAAGAGCTGTTGCGTTTACCGCAACAGCTCTTTTGAATTATCAAAGCTTATTCTGCTTTAAAATATTATTATGCCTTACGTGTATAATCAGGCAGAAGGATTGGAGAAATCTTGTCATTCTTAACGCCTGCTTCTTCCTTAAGCTTCTCAAATGCGTCAACATGGTCAAGATTCATCTCACCTACTGTTACATCTGCTGCCTTCTTAGCTGCATAAATACCAGCATTTCTACCGAATACGATAACGTCAAGCAGTGAGTTACCCATCAGTCTGTTTCTGCCGTGTACACCACCAGCAGCTTCGCCTGCAACAAACAGATTTGGTACGCATGTCTCACTTGTATCGTCAACATCTACGCCGCCGTTCTGATAATGCAGTGTAGGATATACAATGATAGGCTGCTTACGAATATCAATGCCATACTTGCCGAACATTCTCATCATAGCAGGGATTCTCTTTTCGATAGTACCCTCGCCATTTTTCAGCTCAATCATAGGAGTATCCAGCCATACGCCCTGACCCTCTGGAGTCTTTACTTCGTTGCCTCTGTTGCACTCACGAATGATAGATGCAGCTGCAACGTCTCTTGTTTCCAGCGGATGCATGAATACTTCACCATTTACGTTAACAAGCTTTGCGCCCAATGAACGAACCTTTTCGGTAACAAGTGCACCGAAGATCTGTTCTGGGAATGCAGCACCTGTTGGGTGATACTGGAGAGTATCCTGATACAGAAGCTTAGCGCCAGCTCTGTATGCCAGAACCAGACCGTCAGCTGTTGCACCGTAGTGGTTAGAAGTTGGGAATCCCTGATAGTGCATTCTTCCAGCACCGCCTGTAGCAAGGATAGTTGTCTTTGCCTTAGCGATCAGGATTTCACCAGTTTCCATATTCTTAAGTACAGCACCTGCGCACTGACCCTTGTCATCCTTAATAAGCTCAATTGCAGATGTGAAATCTACTACTGGAATCTTACGGTTCAGAACTTCGTCACGGAGAGTTCTCATGATCTCTGCACCGGAATAGTCCTTAGCTGCGTGCATTCTCTTTCTGGAAGTACCGCCGCCGTGAGTAGTAACCATATCGCCGTCAGCTGTCTTATCGAATTCAACACCAAGTTCGCTCAGCCACTTGATACAATAAGGAGCATCTGTTACAAGCTTGTATACAAGCTCCTTCTTAGCTGCAAAGTGACCGCCGCCGAATGCGTCGAGGAAGTGCTGTGCAGGGCTGTCGTTTGGCTTATCAGCTGCCTGAATACCGCCCTCAGCCATCATTGTATTAGCATCGCCGACTCTCAGCTTTGTAACGATCATAACTCTCTGACCAGCATTATCAGCTTCAATAGCAGCGCTGCAACCAGCACCGCCGCCGCCGATGATCAGAACGTCGGTCTCATAATCCGGACATGAAAGATCAGGCTTATTTCCAAGAAGGCTGCTCTTGCCTTCCAGAATATCTATAAGCTCCAGAGGAGCAGCCTGTCCCTTGTTAGGTCCAACTTCAATAGTACCGAACTGATCCTTACGATAGTCCGGGTGATATGTTTTGAGAAGCTCATCCTTCTCTTCAGCAGTCATTCTTCTCGGTTCCATAGCTGCATTTGCTTCTCTTGCAGCTTCAACCTTCTTTATGGATTCAAGCATTTCCTGTGTATACATATCTGAGCTTCCCCCTTACTTCTCAATATCACGTGTGTTGTACTTTTCACGTACAGCAGCATCGTCAAGAGCCATCATTGCTCTGATGGCATCCTCGCACTGACCATTTGCGATTTCCTCTACACGCTCGTTAAGGTGCTTACAATCCGGAGCTATGTACTTACCGTTAAGTCTTCTTGCCAGCATAGCAACCTGTGGATGTGAAATACCTGCCGGACAACGTGTAGAACAGCATCCGCACATTACACAGTCAAATGACTCTTCTGCACACTTTTCATACTCACCTCTCTGAGCGTATGCGATATACTGCATAACGTTCAGTTCCTGTGTGCAGGCATTTGTACATGAATTACAGCCAATACAAGAATAAATCTCAGGATAGAGCTGCATCATAACCTGTTCAGTAGGCTTAACCTCTTCGATATCATAAATTTCCTTGATAAGCGGATAGAAAGGAAGCTGTGTGAGAGTCATACCCTCTTCAACCTTTGTAGAGCAAGCCAGACATACCTTAAGCTCTCTGTCACCAGGTACTCTGTAAACAGTAGCACAAGCACCGCAGAAACCATTACGGCAGCCGCAGCCTCTTACCAGCTTATAGCCGGCATATTCAAAAGCCTTCATTATGGTAAGAGAAGCCGGTACCTCATACTTCTTGCCCATGATGAAAACATTAACCATCTGTTCCATGATAATTCTCCTTTACCATTAATATTCATCCGGAAGCTCTGCGAGCTGGTCAAACCGGAATACAGGACCGTCCTTGCAAACATACTTATTACCGATATTGCAGCGTCCGCACTTACCGATAGCACACTTCATACGAAGCTCCATTGTGGTATAAACCTGAGATTCCTGGAATCCCAGCTTTTTCAAACCGTCAAGTGTAAACTTGATCATTATAGGAGGTCCGCAGATAAGTACAGTTCTTGAAAGATCAGGATTAAGCTCTTCAACGAAGCTTGGAATAAAGCCAACATGACCATCCCAACCTTCCTGAGGACGGTCGATAGTAAGATCAACCTTTACGCCTGCATCGTTGCACCATTCGTCAATGATCTCCTTATAGTCAACAAGGTCATCCATAGAACGTGAACCATAAATGATATGTACAGAGCCGTAATTGTCTTTCTTGTCACGTACATAGTTGATTACAGAACGCAGCGGAGCAAGACCAATACCGCCGGCAATAAAGAGCAGATCCTTGCCCTTCAGTGCGCTTTCTACAGGGAAACCATTACCATATGGTCCACGGATAGTGATCTGCTGACCTACGTCCATCATATGGAGCCAGCTTGTAAGGCAGCCGCACTTCTTGATGCTGAATTCCATAAATTCAGTATTAGTCGGAGAAGATGTAATGGAGAACATACCTTCGCCGACACCCGGAACGGAGAGCATAGCACACTGTCCCGGAATATGCTCAAACACCTTTTTGCCGTCAAGACCTACTACACGGAAAGTCTTAACGTCAGGTGTATCCTGTCTGATGTCAGTTACGACACCGATCTTCGGAATTAAAGTTTCTTCCCTCATCTTTAGCCCTCCAGTGTCTTCATAACTTTAACGATGTTCATGGAGATCGGGCAGCTTCTCAGGCAACGGCCGCAGCCTACACAGCCGAATACGCCACCGTTGTTCTCCGGATAATATACCAGCTTATGCATAAATCTCTGACGGAAACGTTGGAGCTGAGTTGTTCTTGTATTGCCGTGAGCACAAAGTGTGAAATCAGAATACATACAGCTATCCCAGCAGCGATAACGCATAACGCCATGGCCTGTGTCATAATCACGAATATCATAGCACTGGCAGGTAGGGCATACAAAAGTACATGTACCGCAGCCCAGACAAGACTCAGAAAGCTCTGCCCACTTATCGGAATTGAATACTTCCATAAGTGTCTTGCCCTTCATTCCGTCTGTAGAAAGACCGGAAAGAGGAAGCTTTTCAAGAATAGCCTTGATAGCAGCCTTTGTATCATCAGCAGCATTATCAGCAGCATCCTCAAGAATGCTGATAGAATCAAGCAGAGCCTGACCCTTTTCTGTATTAGCAGAGAGCATAAGCTCACTGTCGCTCATCCAGCATGAAACATCGCCCATTGGATTTGCAGCATCAATACCAAATGCAGAACAGAAACAAGTATCAGTAGGCTTATTGCAAGCCATTGTCATAATAATGCCGTGTTCACGTCTATTTGCATAATAGCTGTCTACCGGATCAACAAGATATACGCTGTCAAGAATATCAAAGCTCTTTGCATCACAAGCACGAACGCCGAATACTACAAAGTCTTCACATTCTTCTCTTGTGTCAATAACTTCAATCTCTTTGCCGTTTACATTGAAAGAAGCCATATCTTCTACCTGAGGGAAGAAGAAATCCTTTGCACTGCGTGAAGTATTTGCAACCTGTGAATATTCTGTACCCTCAGACCACTTAGCATACTTCGCACCCTTCTTACCATCATCAACGGGCATATAGAGAGCCTTTGAAGCGGCAATTTCAGCAAAAAGTTCATTTAATCTATCAATTGAAATCTTTTTCATTATTTGCTCGCCTCTCTTTCGTATACAACACTTGGCTCACAGTCTTCCTGTGTAAAGCTTACCAGAGGAGCACGGCTTCCAGCCTCTGCACCAGCCTGATATTCACCGTAGCACTCGTTCATATCCTTAATGAACTTTCTATTCAGGAGGTGCAGCGGAATATGCTGAGGACAAACTCTTGAACACTCGCCGCAGTCAGTACATCTGCCTGCAACGTGGAATGCACGGATAATATGGAACATATTTTCTTCAAATGAATCAGCAGCAGCCTTCTGGGAAATACCAGAATTAGGATTATCAAATACGCACTTTTCGCAGCTGCAAGCCGGACAGATATTACGGCAAGCATTACATCTGATACAACGAGAAAGCTCACCTCTCCAGAACTCATAACGTTCATCCGGAGTCATAGCTTCAAGCTCTGCGACCTGATCAAATCTTCCGCATTCGGAATTTACTTCGCCGTTTTCGCCGATCATTTCATCATAAGCAACAACCTTGCGGCTCTTACAAGTAACGCATCTCTCACCAAGACATTCAGCCTTTGACAGAGTCTTTTCGCCGTAGAGTGTATCTACAACAATGCTGTCGCCTTCTGTCCTAATGCCGAGAATACCCTCGCAGCCAGCTTCTCTAAGCTTAGCTTCGTCAACCTTACCGCTGCATTCAAGACCGATTATGTAAACCTTTTCACGGTCGATACGGTGTTCAGTGAGCAGCTGATTAAAGCTATAGGAATCACAAGGCTTTAGGAATACCAAAGTTTTTCCGTCTTTCTTAGAAAGAGCGATCAGATATTTAGAAAGATTACTTGCACAGAAATCATTATATACAAATGCACTGAGTGCTTCTGCATTATCAAATACAGCCGGAGTCGGGTCATAAACGAACTCGCCGTTTTTCCAGCCCAGAACTCTCGAAACAGTACCGTCAGCCAGAAGCTCGGAGGCTCTCTTTACCATTACTTCTTGCATCTCAGATCCTCCAATCTCTTGTTCTCGCCGAGGTTAGTAATTGTTTCTACGAACTCATTCATAGTAGCAGCAAACTTAGCACCTTCCGCAGCGGATACCCATTCAACACGGGTACGCTCCTTCTCAATACCGAGATAGCTCAGCATAGAGAAAAGCATAGTCATTCTTCTACGTGCGTAATAGTTGCCTGTTGTATAGTGACAGTCACCCGGATGACATCCGCAAAGAATAACACCGTCAGCACCTCTCTGAAAAGCACGCAGAATAAACATAGGGTTTACACGGCAGGAGCATGGTACACGGATGATCTTTACATCAGCCGGATAATTTGCACGGTTTGTACCTGCAAGGTCAGCACCTGCATATGAACACCAGTTGCAGCAAAATGCAACGATTTTAGGTCTGAATTCATTATTTACTTGCATATTGCGTCTACCTCCGCCATAATCTGACTGGTTGAGAAGCCCTTTAGATCCATCGCACCTGACGGACAGGCAACAGTACAAGCACCGCAGCCCTGACAAACAGCTTCATTAACCACAGCCACACGACGAATCATTGAACCGTCCTTTCTGCGGCTGAAATCCTTATCCTCATATGTAATAGCGCCGTATGGGCAAACATTTGCACAAGTAGAGCAGCCGTTACACATAGCCTCATTGGACTGGGATACACAAGGGTTACAAGAAAGCTTATCCTTAGCAAGGAGACCAATAACCTTGGAAGCAGCAGCACCAGCCTGTGCAACAGTTTCTGGAATATCCTTAGGACCTTGACATACACCTGAAAGGAATACGCCAGCTGTAGGAGATTCAACAGGACGCAGCTTAGCATGAGCTTCTGTAAAGAAATCATTTGTATCCATGCTTGCAGTCAGCATTGTTGCGAGCGGACGAGCACTCTTATCAGGCTCAATTGCAGCTGCCAGTACTACCATATCAGCACTGATGTGGAGCTGCTCATTAGAAATAAGGTCAGATGCCTGAACGTGGAGAGTTCCGTCAGCCTTTGGAGAAACCTTGCCAACCATACCCTTGATATAATGTACGCCATACTGTTCAACAGCACGACGATAGAACTCATCATAGTTCTTGCCCGGAGTACGAACATCAATGTAGAATACATATACTTCAGTATCCGGATACTTTTCACGACAGTACATAGCGTGCTTAGCAGTATACATACAGCAGATCTTGGAGCAATACTCCTTACCGCATCCAGATGTATCACGGCTGCCTACACACTGAACGAATACAATAGTCTTAGGCTGCTTGCCATCAGACATTCTCTGGAGATGACCTTCTGTAGGGCCGTCAGCCTTGAGAATTCTCTCGAATTCAAGTGATGTAACAACGTCCTTGCTCTGAGAATAAGCAAATTCATCATACTTATCTACAGAGATAGGATTATAGCCTGTAGCAGCTACGATTGCACCATACTTTTCTTCGATGATAGTATCTTCCTGCTCATAGTTGATAGCACCTGCGGAACAAAGCTTCTGGCAAAGACCGCACTTGCCTGTCTTGAACTTATTACAATGAGCAGCGTCTATAACAGCTACATTAGGGATAGCCTGAGCAAATGGAATGTATGCTGCATGACGATTGTCCATTCCAAGATTATATTCATTTGGAACATTCTTAACAGGACATTTTTCTGTACATACGCCGCAGCCTGTACATTTTGTCTCGTCAACATATCTTGCCTTACGGCGAATCTTAACAGAGAAATTACCAACAAAACCTGTAACAGCTTCTACTTCACTGTAAGAATAAATTGTGATCTTTTCATTCTGAGCACAGTCAACCATCTTAGGAGTAAGAATACATGAAGAACAGTCCAGAGTTGGGAATGTCTTATCAATCTGAGTCATCTTACCGCCGATAGTAGGCTGCTTTTCAACGATATCTACCTCATAACCTGCATCTGCAATATCCAGAGCTGTCTGAATACCAGCAATACCGCCGCCGATTACGAGAGCACGTTTTACAACAGGGCTTTCACCTGCAATCAGAGGAGCGTTGAGCTGAACCTTTGCAATAGCTGCACGTCCAAGAACGATAGCCTTTGCTGTACCCTCTGTTTTATCTTTATGGATCCATGAACACTGCTCACGGATATTTGCGACCTCAAGCAGATAAGGGTTAAGCCCTGCTGCCTGTACTGTTTTACGGAATGTAGCTTCATGCATTCTCGGTGAACATGAACATACAACAACGCCTTCCAGCTTATGTTCCTTGATCGCTTCCTTGATTATGTTTTGGCCTGCCTCTGAGCACATATAGGGATAATCAGTTGAGAAAACAACTGCCGGCTCTTTACCAAGAGCTTCTGCAACTGCCTTTACATCAACAGTACCCGCAATATTAGTACCGCAGTGGCATACGAAAACACCAATTCTACGCATCGCTTATGCCTCCTTATTTGCTGTACTTTCTGAATGCGCTTACAATAGCCTGCTGTGGAAGCTCTTCATCCAGCATAGCAGGAATCTGCTGCGGCTTCAGGTGATTCTGTCCCTGCTGACGTATAACAGCCAGTCTGACTGCTTCCACAAGCTTTGCCGGTTCTACGCTGCGAGGACAGCGTTCAATACAAGCAAAGCAAGAGAGACACTTATAAATAGATTCTGATTTCATCAGTGTTTCAATGTCACCCTTTTCAACCATATATACAAACTGGTGCGGATGATATTCCATTGAATCATATGAAGGACAAGTACCAGAGCACTTGCCGCAACGCATACACTTGAGAGGATTAACGCCACTTGTAGTCAGAACCTGTTCTTTTAAATCTGCCATCTTTGCTCCTCCTTATTCAAGACCCAGCGCCTGTGCAAGAAGTTCTGTGAAATATACTACAGGAACTTCACTACCGCTGTTCTTTTTGAGGTTATACAGACACAGCGGACAAGCAGTAATAACCATTTCTGCTCCATGCTCTGCGGCACTGTCCATAACTGTTCTGCTGCGATTCTGTGCAACGGACTTCTCTTCAAGAGTCATATATCCGCCGCAGCATTCATTTCTCTGAGGATAGAGTACAGGCTCTGCACCGATCGCTCTTATAAAATCCTCAAGGATCTTAGGATTTTCAGGGTTATCCATCTGCATTACATTGCCAGGACGAAGCAACAGGCAACCATAGTATGCAGCGATCTTCTTTCCTGTAAGAGGATTTTTTACAGCAGCTTTCAGGTTATCAAAACCTATCTTATCACGAAGCACCTCCAGATAATGGAGAACTTCTGTCTCACCCTGATAAGGCTCATCAAGCTTCAAATAATTATTAGCCTTCAGCACAATATCGCTGTCGGTCTTCATATCATTGTTTACCTGCTTGATAACATTATGGCAAGCTGAGCAAAGTGTTACAAGTGCTTGACCCTTTTGCTTAGCGGAAGCAAGCGCACGAACAGAAGAAAGCTTTGAAGCGATCTCGTTCTTTGCCATTGGATAAACACCGCCGCAGCACTGCCAATCCGGAATTTCCTCAAGTGTGAAGCCCAGAGCTTCTGCACTGATACGAGCATACCGGTCAAGTTCCTTAGCTTTTGTTCTCAGTGTACAGCCGGGAAAATAACTGAATGTCATAGCAAAACTACCTTTCATTAAATTTGTGCCAGCATCTGACTTATATCATCTGCTCCGGATGAAAAACTTCATCGAAACGCTCTGCTGTCAGGAAACCAAGCTCTACGCAAGCTTCCTTGAGAGAGATATTGTCCTTATATGCCTTCTTTGCTGTCTTAGCAGCATTCTCATAGCCGATATAAGGATTCAGTGCTGTTACAAGCATAAGAGAATTATGCAGATTATGGTGCATCTTCTCTTTGTTTGCACGAATACCTACAGCGCAGTTCTTGTTGAATGAGATAATAGACTCAGCAAGAAGTCTTGCAGACTGGAGAAAATTATAAATGCATACCGGCATAAATACGTTCAGCTCAAAGTTACCCTGAGATGCAGCCATACCTACCGCAACGTCATTACCCATAACCTGAACAGCAACCATTGTTACAGCCTCACACTGAGTAGGATTAACCTTACCCGGCATGATAGATGAACCCGGTTCATTTTCCGGAATAAATATTTCGCCCAGACCATCTCTAGGACCGCTTGCAAGCCAACGAACATCGTTTGCGATCTTCATCATATCAGCTGCGAGTGCCTTGAGTGCGCCGTGTGCATAAACCAGCTCGTCCTTGCTGGTGAGTGCGTGGAATTTATTGCTTGCAGTTACAAACTTTTTACCTGTAAGCTCAGTTACAGCATCTGCCACTGCAACATCAAAGCCCTTTGGAGTGTTAAGACCTGTACCAACGGCTGTACCGCCAAGTGCCAGTGTCTTGAGATACGGAAGAGCTGATGCCAACATTTCCTTATCACGCTCAAGAGAGCTTCTCCAGCCACTAATTTCCTGTGTGAAGGAAATAGGCGTAGCGTCCTGCAAATGTGTGCGTCCGCTCTTTACAATTTCTTCATTTTCTGCTTCGAGACGCTTAAGTGTCTCTACCAGAGTGTCAATTGCCGGAAAGACCTTGTCTTCAATAGCAATAACAGCGGAAATATGCATAGCTGTCGGGAAAGTATCATTTGAGGACTGGCTCATGTTTACATCATCATTAGGATGAAGAAGCTTAGCCCCTGCAATTTCGTTACCACGGTTAGCGATAACCTCATTTGCATTCATGTTTGACTGAGTACCGCTTCCTGTCTGCCATACAACAAGTGGAAAATGCTCGTTAAGAGCACCGGAAATAACCTCGTCGCAAGCAGCAGAAATAGCTGCAAGCTTTTCGTCAGTCATCTTCTCAGGCTTAAGCTTGTTGTTTGCCATTGCAGCAGCCTTTTTCAGGATACCGAATGCATGTGTGATCTCTCTTGGCATAGTCTCAATGCCAACACCGATAAGAAAGTTCTCATGACTACGCTCGGTCTGCGCTGCCCAATACTTATCGGCCGGTACTTTTACCTCGCCCATGGAGTCGTGTTCGATACGATATTCCATCTTCTAAAACCTACTTTCTTTTCTTAACTTATGTCAAGTGCCTTGGGATGTATGCGTATATGACCTGAATCACAGCCCACAAACTCAGTTTACAGCTGCTTGTCCGCAGAACTGCCAATTTGAAGGCAGTTCGTGAATCTATGTAAATTTCGAATTTTCACATAGATGCCTGTACTATCAGCAAACCTGAACCTGACGGATGCTTTTTCGACAGGACAGAGCTTCACCCATACTACGCCACATAATATTATACCATAGCCTCTTCATTCTTTCAAGTAATTTTAATCAAAATATATATTTTCACAATTTTTTAAGTTATAAATGTATAAAAGAAAAGCAAAACACTTGGATTGATATTTTTTTCACAATCTTTTTTAAATAAAAAACGACTGCAATACACTGCTGTCGTTTTATAAATTCATTATGATAACAGGAAACTATATACATAGTCATCCATTATAAAACCGTCTCCGATTTCTGCTGTCCTCACACCGTCACGCTTCATTCCCCAGTGCTCATAAACTGCAATAGAACTTTCATTGTAATGATTTACTGTAAGCCATACTTTTGAACAGCCGCATTTCATGGCATGTTTCTTTATAAACTCAAAGCCCTGTGTTGCATAGCCCTTGCCACGATGTTCCTTTTTAATATAAATCTTCGAGAGAAACATAGTTTTATCTTTTTTAGGACATATGCCGAAATAACCTACACGCTGTCCATCTGCAACAAAAAAGTAATATGTATATCCCTCGTTTTCGATCTGATCATGTAAGGCTCTTTCAGACTGAAATTTGCTAACCATGTAATCTATCTGTTCCTGAGAGAGGATAGAAATAAAATGCTGATTCCAGATCTCAGCTGCAAGCTTTGCACACTCTGTAATATCTGCATCTGTCTGTACTTTTTCAAATATTAGCATTAGATTAACCCCCTTAATATTATCGGTAATAATAGAACTTATTCCTATATTCCGACATAAAAAATTATAACACAATTTCGATTTCTTGTCAATCGAAAATTTTTAGCAAAATATTATGAACTGATGCATCATAAAACACATCAGTTCACTTGTATTTATCTAAGAATATCGTCTCTTATAAGAAAATGTTCCGGTATGCCGTTTTTCATAATAATGTTCGGCTCACCCTGAATAAGCGGCATAAAATATGAAAGCGCCTTTTCAGTAATGTTATTGCCTGATTCATTAATATAAGATGATGGCAAATACTTTTCTCTATTTGCTATAGATTCAGCAGGTGCTGATTCAATAACAACTGTATACGGTACATCACGTACTCTTCTGAATACCATTACCTTGCCGGTTTCGCCTTTTAATGCACAGCGTACGCCTGCTGCACCGATTTCTTCTGCCTCACGAATATCAGTAGCTGAGCTTATATGTGAAGAGCAGCGCTGCATAACATTCAGTTCGATAGAACGCACCTTGCAGCCGAATTCTTTGCGAACCGCCTGTTCAAGGAATTTGCCTATGCCTGAAAGATATTTATGTCCGAAATTATCCACTTCACCTGACTGATATTCCTCTTCTTCGGCTTCCTTAACAGATGTACCTTCTGATACTGCTACAACTACAGCTTGATGCTTGGCCATCTGGCAGCGCAGATCATCAAAGAAACGAGATAAAGTCATTGAACGCTCCGGAACATAAATAAGGTGCGGAGCAGCCTGATTATTCGCATGAAGAATAGCACTGGAAGCAGTCAGCCAACCAGCATGTCTTCCCATTATCTCTACAATAGTTACAGACGGAATGCTGTAAACCGCACTATCACGTATGATCTCCTGCATTGTAACAGCCACATACTTTGCAGCTGAACCAAAACCAGGTGTATGATCTGTTATACAAAGATCATTATCTATAGTCTTTGGTATACCGATTATCTTTATATCCAGTCCTTCTTTTGCTACATAAGCAGAAAGCTTATTAACGGTATCCATAGAGTCATTACCGCCGATATAGAAAAAAGCTCCTATTTGTCTGCGAATAAAACACTGTGTAATCTTTTTGTAAGCTGTGTCGTCCTTATCGGCATCTGCAAGCTTATATCTGCAAGAGCCAAGAACTGTAGAAGGGGTCTGACGCAACAGATCCATATCGTTATCTGTGCGAAACATAGTTTTAAGATCAATAAGTCTGTCGTTAATAACGCCCTCTATTCCATTGATAGATCCAAAGATAGCGTCTATCTTCTCAACTTTCATAGCCTCACGCAGAACGCCTAACAAAGATGCATTTATAGCGCAGGTCGGTCCGCCTGACTGTGCAACAACAATATTCATTAAAATATCCTCCTGATACATATAACATCCTTTTTATTTTATACAATTTCTCAACGCTTGTCAATCAAACAAAGACATTTTCAGGCATAAAAGTGCACACTTAGCAATATTCTTTCTAAATCGAGCAATATCGCACTACTATTAGAATATAAAAACAAAAAAAGTGCAGCGCCCATTTTTACACGGACGCTGCTGCAGGTGAAAATATAAATATTTTTGCGGTTCATCACCGCTATTTCAGTATATCACAATATCCCTGTTATGTCAACAAGTTTTCGTCGACAGAATTCGACACCGACGTGTATAGCGTACTTGATTCTAATAAAAATAAACTCCGCTGCCCAGCATATTGCAGACAGCGGAGTTTATCATATATTCAAGGAAAGGTTACTGATTCTTGTAAGCGTCAATCATTTTCTGAACCATACGGCCGCCTACAGCACCTGCTTCTCTTGCTGTGAGGTCGCCGTTATAACCCTGCTTCAGGTTTACGCCAACTTCGCTAGCAGACTCCATCTTAAATCTTTCCATGGCTTCCTTGCCCTTCTGAGTAAATGTGCCCTTCATGATACATTCTCCTTTTCATGTTACATTTTTTTAGACATTCATAGATGTTTTCTGCGAAAGATTCTTTTCCCTTCCGCAATGATATTATAACACATAGCAGTATTTATATTAGTGGAAATTATATACAATAAAGCACAGATATCGCCCATAAATATAAATCAAATAAATTAAATTAAATAAAAGCTTTATCAGGAATAAGAAAACCCTTTTCGTCTGCGGTAAGTCTTATAAAATCCCCGGGATTTATTTTCTGCTGCAAAAGTTTTTCTGCAATTTTATTTTCAACCTGTTCTGTGAGATAATGTTTCATAGGACGTGCACCATAAGATTTTGTTTCCGGCGCTCTTGCAAGACGACTTACTGCTTCCGGTGTAAATTCCATAGATATTTCAAGCTTTTCCATTCGCATTTTTAATTCTTCCAAAAGCTTTTTCGCTATTGTTTCAAGATTTTCAGTACTAAGCCTTGAAAAAGGAATAACGGCATCCAATCTACCAAGAAATTCCGGCGAAAAATATCTTTTAAGTGCATCAGACTGCTTTGGTGAGAGTACATCTGCATCATTATTTTCAGAGGCAAATCCAAGGCTGCTGCTTCCGGATAATTCAGACGCTCCTGCATTTGATGTCAGAATAAGAAGTGTATTTGTAAAATCTATCTTTCGTCCGCTGGAATCAGTAAGTGTACCGTCATCCATTATTTGCAAAAGAATATGTGTTATATCCGGATGTGCCTTTTCAATTTCATCAAATAAAACAACACTATATGGATGATTTCTCACAAGCTCGCACATTCTTCCGCCCTCTTCAAATCCTACATATCCAGGAGGCGCACCGATAAGTTTAGATACAGCGTGCTTTTCCATATATTCAGACATATCAAAACGAATAAAGCTATTTTTATCATCAAACAAATGTTCTGCAATTGATTTTGCAAGTGCAGTTTTTCCTACACCTGATGGGCCTGTAAACAAAAAGCAGCCTATAGGTCTGTGAGAATCACCAAGACCTGTTCTTGCACGTATAAGCGACGCACTCAGCCGGTCAATGGCACTATCATGCCCTATAATCCTTTTTTTCAATTCATGAGAAAGTGTTATAAGCCTCTTTTTCTGTTCTTCGCTTATTTTATCCGCAGGAATGCCTGTTCTGACAGCAACAACTGCTGCAACATCTGATCTAAGTACACGTTTATCATCATTATCACAGCCGTTATTTCTTATTCTGGTACGTGAACACGCTTCATCAAGCAGATCTATTGCTTTATCTGGGAGACTCCTGTCATGTATATATCTTACCGAATATTCTATTGCGGCGCTAAGCACCTCGTCGTCAATTTTAACATTGTGAAAGCATTCATAGGTTTTTCGCAATCCGCACAGAATAGTCATACATATTTTTTCATCCGGCTCTGCAATCCTTACAGGTTGAAAACGTCTTTCAAGTGCACTGTCTTTTTCTATAAATCTATGGAATTCATCTGTAGTAGTCGCTCCTATAATCTTTATTTCACCTCTTGCAAGCTGTGGCTTTAAAATATTTGCAGCATCTATTGCACCCTCAGCAGCACCTGCACCTACAATGGTATGGAGTTCATCTATAAATAAAATGATGTTCCTGCTGCTGGCAGCTTCTTGAAGACAGTGTTTCAGACGTTCTTCAAAATCACCTCTATATTTAGCCCCAGATAAAAGTGCAGTAAGATCCAAAGAAAATATATGCTGCTCCGCAATGGCATCAGGAACATCACCTTGCATTATTTTCATTGCAACACCTTCTACCAAAGCAGTTTTACCTACACCAGCATCACCAATAAGACATGGATTATTTTTAGTGCGTCTGCAAAGTATTTGTATAACTCTTTCAAGCTCTTCTTCACGTCCTATAAGAGGGTCATAACTACACTCTCTTGATGGATCTGTCATTAATTTTCCGAACTGAAACAAATTCGGAAGATTCTTTCTGCTAATATTTCCTGCTCGATGACGTTCAAGTCTTATCCCAAAACTATTCTCATCGCCACAGGAAGCACAAAGCTGATTTAGATTAGTTCCAAGTCTTTTTAAAATAGCAACAGCAGTACAGCACGGTGAATGAAGTATTGCACTCAAAAGATGTTCAGTTCCTGCAAGTGTTCGATGAGCGTCATTTGCTCTCAGTTTAGCATCTTCCATTATCTCTCTTAGTGCTGGAGTAAGACAATCGTCTAAAACCTGCGATGGTATTCCGCATCCTACAAGCTCTACAACTAAACTTCGCACACGCTGAGCTGTAATGTGCTGTGAACTGAGTATCGCCGAGGCAGCATTTCCACCCTCTTCAAGAAGTCCCAGGAGAAGATGTTCACTTCCAATATAAGTATGCCCCATTTCTTCCGCAACACATATGGCTTCTTTCAGAGCAAGAATAGCCTTGCCAGTAAAGTTGTCACTATAATTCATAAGCAGCCTTCCTTTCGTGAGAAAATTCTTCTATAGAAGTATACCGCAAACAATCTGATTTATTTGTCAAAAGCAGTAACACATTTTGTAATCTGACATATGATGTACTATGAAACAGACAAAAAACAGTTTGTTTCAAAAAAATTTGACAAAGGAGCTTATGTATTATGTGTGGTTGCGAAGGAAATAACGGTTGCTGGTGGATTATCATTCTCATTCTCCTGTTCTCTTGCTGCGGAAACAATTGCTTCGGCAATTCAAATTGCGGCGGTAACAACTGCGGCTGCGGATGCTGAAATAACGAACCTTTAAAAGAGCAAACCGAAGCTTAATAAGCTTTAAAAACTGAAAATGGGCTGCTGCAAATAAAATTGCAGCAGACTGTTTTTTATATCATGCGCCCATTTATAACCATAAAAGAAAATGCTCTATAAATACAAAATACAAGCTCCTACCCCTTTACAGCACCATTGGAAATGCCGCCTATTATCTGCTTCTGACAAATTATATAGAAAATCAAAATCGGAATAAGTGCAAGCAGATATGATGCAAATGCAAGATTATAGTTTGTACCAAATTGCGTCTGGAAATTAAGCTGTGCCAAAGGAAGCGTTGTCTGCTCCGAACCGGATATAATAACAAGCGGAGTCATAACATCGTTCCATGTTCCAAGGGCTGTCAATACAGCAACTGTTGCATGCATTGGTTTCATCATAGGAAAAATGATAGTCCAATAGGTTTTCCATGCCGAAGCACCATCAATATCAGCTGCTTCCTCCATTGCAACAGGTACATTTTTTAAATAACCGCTATAAAGCATTACATTCATAGGCATATAAAATACAACGTACAAAATAACAACGCCTATCATATTATCAACGCCCATAATCGCAGTTTCCTTTACAAGCGGCATCATTAGTATTGCAAACGGAACAAACATACCGCTGACTATATAAAAATAAGCAAATTTGAAGCCTTTGCGTCGTGACATACTTCTGCCGATGGCATATCCTGCCATTGAGTGAATAAAGAGCGACAATATAATAGATGCGCCTGTAATTATAACGCTATTTCCAAGGGAATGCCAAAAATTTGTTACACGCATTGCCTCGGAAAAGTTTTCAAAACTGAATTTACTCGGAAAACTTAATGCACCAGAAATGTCATTTGTCATTTCCGACGGAGATTTCAACGCAATTATCACAGTCATATAAAGAGGAAATAATATAGTCAAGCTTCCAAGTATAAGAATAACTGTCATAACAATATTATGACGTCCATCATTATCATTTCTTATCTGATCCGCTGTTTTAATATTTACCGAATTTGTTTGAAGTGCGCCGTGTTTTTCTAAATTTTTTTCTAAACTCATAACTGTTCCTCCTTTTTACCTGTAAGCCTGAGCTGAATCACAGAGAAAGTTACAATTACTATAAAAAATATAACTGCATTTGCACTCTGGAAACCGAATTGACCGCCGTCCATGCCATTTTTATAAATAAGATAGGAAATTGATTCTGTACTCTGCGCAGGGCCGCCTTTTGTAAGGGACATAATCTGATCAAATACCATAAGCATATTCTTTGTGCTGAGAATCAGATTTGTTGAAATAAATGGGATCAGCAATGGAAGTGTAAGCTTTCGGAATGTATTCCACTTACCTGAACCATCAATCGAACTTGCTTCATAAATATCCGTAGGAATAGTTTGAAGACCAGAAATATAGATAATGGTATTCATTGCAACCGTCTGCCATACGCCGACAATAAGAACTCCTACCCACGCCCAGCGTTCACTAGCAAGTATGCTATTCTGTAGAAAACCTATACCCAGAGCAGAACCGAGTGCCGGAATAATATAGGTAAAAAGAAAGCTGAAAATATAACCTACAATAAGTCCGCCTAGAATATTTGGCAAAAAATATAGTCCTCTGAGTGTGCTTTTAAACTTTATCTTGCTGCTGAGTCCCATTGCAAGAAGAAGTGATATAACATTTAGAAGAATAGTACCGCATATGGCATACTTAAATGTAAACATATACGATCTTCCAATTCGTACATCTTGAAACAAATCCATAAAGTTCCGAAATCCTACAAAATCATATGAACCGTATCCACGATAATTTGTAAGACTATAGTATGCACCTGTAATAAGCGGAACAGTATTAAACAACACAAACAGTATAAGTGCAGGAAGAAGCATAAAAATATATGTTTTTGTTCTGTTTGACATCGGCTTTCTTATTCCTTTTGTGTTCTTCATTTAAGACCCTCCTCATATTTTCTAACCTTTTCTATAAGATCTCTATTATAACGCACCCATTCTTTGTCAAAACGATTAAGAAAGGTATCGACAGCAGTTTCGCTTTTATCCATAAGAAACGTCTGTATCATTGCATCAACACTCATTTCGCTGGGATAATGATGGTCATGATAATCAGACATTCTATCAGCTTCAATATACTCCCTCATACTATCAAGCATCGACGGAAGCGTGAAGCTGCCTTTTTTGCACGGTATAGCATTCTGCTCATCAAGATATATCTGAATAGTCTCGTCATCAAACATAAACCTCAATACTTCATACGCCGCTTCCTTATTTTCACATTCTTTCATTACCGAAAATTGCAAGTCAACGCCGGAGTTGAGAACGTTATCTGATTCACTTTCATTTGCGGGAAATGGAAAAGAATCAATATCCATATCAGGATTGACCGATTGTATCTGTGGAACAGCATAGCTGCCTATAATATACATCGCAGATTCACCCCTTGCAAATGCTGTGCAGGCATCATTATAGCTATAGGCATAGGGATTGGGTTCTGCATATCTAAGAAGCTCCTTTGTCTTATTGGCTACCTCTCTGTAACCCTCTGTAAATGTGGTTTTTCCGGCATTTACCTGAGCGCATATATCGGCATCAGCAAGACCCACTGCAATAGCATTCCACGGAGCAAGAGTTGTCCATGTATCCTTAAATCCAAAATAAAGCGGCTGTACACCTGTCTTATCAATAGTTTCACAAAGCTCTGTAAACTCACGCCATGTCTTTGGCACGGACCAGCCATATTCTTTAAACATAGCTCTGTTGTAGAGTACACCAGCTGCATTTGCAACATATGGCAGTGCGTACGTTCCCTCTGTAGGTATAAATTCCAGATCCTTATCTATCTGCAAATATGCCGGCTTTATCTCTGATACTATTTCAATATCCGAGATATCCATAAAAAGCTCTGCATCCAGAAAATTAGAATAGTTAATATCTCCGCCTATACCTACAATATCAGGATAATCCTCCCGTACAAGTCTTGTTTTAAGAACCGTCATAGCTTCATTAGGTGATTCGATTTTAAGTTCAATGTTATCATGCGCAGCATTGAACATTTTCTCTATTTTTTCAAATGCATGGGTAGCCTCTGGTTTATATTGAAGCATAGTTATTACCGTTTTACTGCTGCTCGTCTCATTAAAACTACATCCACCCATAAATAGTGCAGGGGATATTGTAAGTATAGCAGCAAAAGCCATATTCTTTTTATTTATCATTTGATCTACTCCTTTTTGATTAGCTTATTTTTAGTTTTATCTTTTATAATGATAATATACAATGACATACAAAAAAGCCTGAAAACTACAATAAGTTCTCAGGCTATAAAATATTATATTTTAAGATTTTTCAGCTTAAATCAGCTTTCATCCTTTTTCTAAAAACAAAAACTGAAATCGCCGTTATAATAATTGCACATGCTGATATAACTATCATTGGCAAAATAAATTCATCAAAACCAAATTTCATAGCTACTGATGAACGTACTGCCTTTGTACAATAGAAAAACGGAAGGCTCTTGCATACGGTAAGCATAACCCCTCCTGTACCTTCTGCATCAAACCATATTCCTCCCAAAAATGAACCAAGAGAAATTATTATAGAGCATACGCCCGGCGCTGACTTTTCATTAAAAAGAGTTCCAAAAAGCATGCCAAATGATATAAACATAATACTTGAAAGCAATATTGCGGCAAGTGATACGAAAAATCCTGCAAAAGAAAGACTTACGCCAACTATAATTGATATTATAAATGACGCTGCATATGTAATAAGACACTGTACAAGTGAAATAACGATCATAGGAAGCATATAACCTGCAATAAAATCCATAGATCTCATTGGAGACGCATACATTCTCACAAGAAAAGCTCTGCTTCTATCTCCTGCAACAGTTATTGCAGTAAACAGCATTATAAAAGTTTGCCCAAAAACTGCCACTCCGCCAGAAAGATTATCTATTCTAAAAATAGTCATGCCGGATTCTTTTGGAATGCTTTCATTTACGATCGTCATTATTACAAGCATAACAAGCGGAAATCCAATACAAAATATATAACTTAATGGATCTCTAAGCATTTCCTTGATATTTCTTGACGCAAAAGCTGTTAACCTGTTCATATTATTTTCCGCCCCTTTCAGCAATTTCCACAAATGCATTTTCAAGTCCTCTTTTACCCGAAAGCTTTTCAATTTCCGAAAGTGTCCCCATAGCTGCTATTTTTCCGTCGATCATTATAGCTATTCTGTCTGAAAGGTGCTCTGCCTCCTCCATATAATGAGTGGTCAGAATAATAGTTACTTTGCCCTTTAAATGTTCTATTGCGCTCCAAAGCTCTCTGCGTGCAAGAACGTCAAGTCCTAAAGTAGGTTCATCAAGAAATAAAACCTTAGGTTCACTTATAAGCGCCATTGCAATAGAAAGTTTTCTCTTATAGCCGCCTGAAAGTGTTTTAGCACGGCTATTCTGAATATCACCCATATTAAAAGTCGAGAGCATTTCATCAGTACGAGCTTTTGTTTTAGATTTATCAAAACCATAAACTCTTGCTATAAATTCCAGATTTTCACGTACTGTAAGATTTTCCGCAACCGCTGTATCCTGAGGTGAAATTCCGATAACCGACTTTACCTCGTCTGAATTTTTCTCACAGCTTTTTCCACATATAAAAGCCTCTCCCGAAAACGGTACAGACAAACATGAAAGCATCCTTATAGTAGTAGTCTTTCCAGCGCCATTTACTCCAAGCAGTGCAAAAAGTTCACCATCTTCTACTTTAAAGCTTATATTATCAACAGCGATCTTTGTCTTATATTTTTTTGTAAGATCTCGTGCTTCTACTGATACCATAAATCATTCTCCTAAATAAGGTTCATTTGACGGAATATCGCCAAGATTAACAAGTGCAATACCCTTTTCTATATCTCCGATAACAAGAATATTATCTCCGGGCTTTAGATTAAAAATCTCTCTGCATTTTGCAGGAAGAGTTATCTGCCCCTTGCTATTCATTTTAGAACAGCCAAAAATATACTTGCCGTCTCCGTCTACGTCCTCTTTTCCAATATTTCTGACAAGCATGTCAACGGTCGTCTCATACAAATCAGCAAGTTTTAGGCAGCTTTCAATGTCGGGCATAGTTTCGCCTCGTTCCCATTTTGCTACAGCTTGCCTTGATACTCCTAATTTTTCAGCAATTTCTTCTTGCGTAAAGCCCTTTTGCTTTCTAAATATTTTAAGTTTGCTAAACTGCATATGCATTAACCTCGTTTTATGATCATATTTTTCATCTATAGTATATCATATATAAAATGTAACATCAACCAACCGTAAGTAACATCTATGTTATTATTGGTAGCATTTTATTTCTTTTGTAACCATCTTTAAAAGTGTAAAAAAAGACCGCTTCAACTTCAAAAAATAATGGAGCGGTCTTTCTGAATTATAATGCCTCTGTAATAACCTTTGCAGTCTGTGCAAGATAATCTGTATCAAGCTCTTCAAGCTTTCCGGCATCGCAAGCAGCGGCAATGGACGGATCAAGCGGAATTCTCTCAAGAACCATTACAGCAGTACTGTCTACTGCATCATCACTACCAAAAAGCGGAATTTCCTTGCCACAGTCAGGGCACTTGATAAAGCGCATATTCTCAACCATACCAAGAACAGGAATATTCATCATTTCAGCCATTTTTAAAGCCTTTTGTACTATCATAGATACAAGAGACTGAGGAGTAGAAACAATAAGAATACCATCAACCGGAAGCGACTGGAATACAGTCATCGGAACGTCGCCAGTTCCAGGGGGCATATCAACAAAAAGAAAATCAACATCGCCCCACTGTACATCCTCCCAAAACTGCTTAACAACACCGGAAATAACCGGGCCTCTCCACAAAACAGGATCTGTATCATTTTGCAGCAGCATATTCATGGACATAACCTTTGTACCATTTTTAGTTGTATGAGGAATAAGAGATTCTCCGTCAACCTCTGCAAATTTATCAATACCAAAAATCTTAGGAACAGAAGGGCCTGTAATATCAGCGTCAAGAATTGCAGACTTATATCCAAGTCGCTGAGTCTGGATAGCCATAAGACTTGTTACGAGTGATTTGCCTACGCCACCCTTACCGCCTACAACGCCTATAACCTTCTTTACGCCCTGTGTATTTGCACGAACACGTGCTTCCTTTTCTGCGTCCTGTACAGAACAGCTTCCATTGCTGCCGCATGAACCGCAGTCGTGATTACATTCTGCCATTTTGTAAATCTCCTTTACATAAATATTTCTCTGTTATTATACCACATTATTTTATTAAATGCAATAGGCTGGCACATTATATCGTGCCAGCCATTTTGCAATATTATATGGAGAGTATTTCAGAAAGCTTAATCTATATACTTATATATAGTTTTATCGTTATATTCAATGCAGTCAATTTCATCGTTAAAAAACGTAGACGGCATTATCAAAAAGCCACTGGCACTTACAGAACCATCGTCATTTACCAATATATTCATCCTTACAGGACATGCCCATGAATTCTTCATTACAATTTTAAGGTCAGACGTATGATAAAATCTACCGTCATATGAAGCATTACTTAAAAAGTCAGGCATAGTTTTATCATCATTTACATTCCAGTTCATCTCTATGGAATTTTCCAAAAATGATACATCAATATCAAATCCATCCTCTGTAGTAAATGTAAATGAATCCTGAATGTAATGATGGAAACCGATATCGTCAAGATAAACGTTCATTTCGATATTGCCATTTGAAATAATGGAATTCGTTTCGGTTTCGACAAGCTTTTCACAAGTAACCTCTAGATAAGCATCACTTATTTCATCTGTCTGAAACTCATACTTTTCATATATGCAAGGCACGTCATTATTTGTAGTACCGTTAACATCTTTATATGAATCAAACGCAGCTGCTTTATCATCAAGGTACGTTTTAACTCCGGTGTCAGGGTCGATCGTATACAATAAAACCTTTTGCTTTTCAAACTCCAACTCTTTATCGAGTGTAAGCCCCTTCTGTGGCGTGAATTTAACCAGCACATTAGTAAGCGTTCCAGAAGTACTGATACTTACAACCTCTGCTTTAAGCTCATCAATATTGTTTGAGATATCTGGCCATTTAGAAGGCTGATTGTATATATTCGACATAGTAGCAGGAATGATATTTTTATCTATATCAAATTCCTTATTTGATATATCAACCACAATGTTTATATTTCCTATTGCAATAACATCTTCATTGTGATAATAATATCCATCATTCTTAGTAAACTCGTTTTCAATGCGAGCTTTCATGTCAGCCGTATATTCTTTATTGGCAGCAATTTCGGAATTTGTAAAGCCCATGAGGTTTTTCATTCCAAGCTCAGTTATTTTTTCAGTATCTTTACGGAAAAGATCAGAAGCTACTACTAAATACTTGTTCTCCATAGGATCTACGCCCAAGCCTAAATATCCATATGCCATATATAGATTGTTATCATCACATTCTGATGTCATTACAACATTAGACAGATATCCGTTTCCAAAGCATGCATTTCCGTGATGAGTATAGAGAGAATTAAACTCTGCATCAAGCATAGAAATATCTCCCGGCAGCTCTGAGCTGTAATGCACTAATATCCATGTTTGACCGTTTTCACAGCAATACTTTACTTCCTCAACACTGATCCCATCCAGATTATCTTCAACTTCATAATTATATACATCTTCATATGCTGAAAACGGTTTAAATTCCGGAGCGTAACTATTGCAATCATCTTTGTTTTGCAGCTTCTCTGCGTCAACTTTTATTTCCATCGAACTGGAATCAATGGTAGCTTGTATTTCTTTCTCCGGTGCATTTTTGCCGGCATTTGAAACAGCGCCTGCTACTCCAACACCTCCGGCAATGAGTGCAGCTGCAATTCCAAAGCCCAAAATAAATCGGCCTCTTCTGTTTACTTTATTTGGAGCAGACTCAATTATTTCAGTATTTTCAATTTTGGCAATCACTCTCTTTTGTACATTTTTGTACGAAACCTCATCGTTTGAATGAAGTTTTGGAAGTTCTTCTGCGGATAAATCAATGTTTGAAAACAGTTTATTTAAACTAATTTTCTTCATAACCATAACCTCTTTTCTCAAGTTCACTTCGCAGAACCTTTCTGCTTCTATGAAGTTTAGTTTTAACAGTAGACGTATTCATTCCCATATCATCTGAAATTTCACTTATCTTCTGACCGTAATAATAAAATCTCAGCATAACCTCTCGCTCCTTGTCAGGAAGTTTCATAATTACATCTTTTATCACCTCGGAAAGTTCTCTTTCAACCGTCTCATCCTCAACATTTTCGTCTGCAACAATGACCTTATCCTCGATGTTTTCCATAACAACTACATTTTTGCGCATATAATTAAGCGCATTTGTCCTTGCAATGGAAGCCAAATAGCCGCTGAGGTGATCACTGTTTATATCCTCTGCGTGTTTCCAAAGAGAAAGAAAAACATCTGCTGTCAATTCCTCCAAGTCCTCACCGGATATGTATCCCCTCAAAGCATTCCTGATAATAGTGCTGACGTATGGCGTGTACATTTCAATGATGGATTCAAGTGCAGACGTTTTTCCCTTTTTCATCTGCAAAATAAGTCTCGTTTCATTCACATTGACGCCTCCTTTCATGTGCTTTCAATAATATAGACACACCTTTTGTTCATTTGGTTTCACTTTTAAGAAAAAAATCTGCCGCATAGTAATAACTAGCGACAGATAATATAATTATCAATATTTACCTTTAACTAATTCGGCATGTTGCACTGCGAAAGCATAGAATTCAGATGCTGCCATCATACTATCTGTTAAAATAACAAAGCTGTCTGAAAATGTCACTGTAAAAAAATACAAACTACTCCTTGCTTTTTTTATGTCAAGAACATTATAAAATCTTTTTCGCACATAAAATGTGATCACTTCGATTTCTGTTGTATTATAAATAATTTTTGTACCGGCAAGAAAAATATACATAATACATACCGCAGATAATGCAGCAAAAAACAAGATAAGCATAATTTTTACAAACAACCTAATTGGAATAATAAACAGCAATACAAAAAGGCAAAAAATAATTGGTGATATAATATATACAGATATACGAAAAATCAATGGCATTCTGACAATTCTCTTTTCTCTTCCTTTTAAAAGCTCTGTATTTGTTTTTTGAATTACAGTATCTGTTAATATTTTAGAAAACAGCTCCGAAAATATGTTGACCATGTTAAACTATAACCCTTCTATTTAAATAAAATTAAATAAAATTAAATCACAAAGCGAGCGATAAGCATAAGAACAATAAGAAAAGCCAAATTTATTATAAGAAAGATACTCATATACTTCCCTTTTAATGCGCCTTTAGATTTAGCATATATCTGATATGAAATAAGACTTGCTAGCGATGCAACAGGCGTTCCAAGTCCTCCGATATTTACGCCACGGAGAAGCTCCTTTACATTGTCAGTAAAGGCTGACAGCATTACAGCAGCAGGAACATTGCTTATTATCTGAGAAACAACCGCCGATACAATAAGCTCCTGTCCATTCATAATAGCTGAAATAAAATCCCTTACAATTTCAATTCTGCTAATATTTCCAACAAATACAAAAAAGCATACAAATGTAAACAGAAGCGCATAATCTATTTTCAAAAATATCTGAGGTTCTATCAGAAGTCCTATACATACTATTATCAGGCACGCAACATGAGGAACAAGACGAAGAACGGTAAGAAGACATATTACAAATAACGCAGAAAACACAATAAGCTTTTTATAATTAAGTGGTGTATCACTGCTTTTTTTAAGTTCGATCTTATCCTTTTTTATCAGCATACATGCAAGACATAGAAGAACATAACTAAATACACCTATTGGAACAAGCGTTTTAAGAAAAAAACTTATTGAGAGATCGTATTCCGTATACAAATAAAGATTTTGAGGATTGCCTACAGGGGTAAGCATGCTGCCAAGGTTTGCCGCTGCTGTTTGTATAATTATGGTCAATATGCAGTTTATGCTGCTGCATTTGTTATTATAGAATATTATTGTAAGCGGTACGAATGTTATCAGCGCAACGTCATTAGTAACAAGCATTGATGTAAAAAAACAGATATTCATAAAAATAAATGCTAGCATACGTGTATTGCAGGCGAATTTCAGCAGCGTTCCTGTAAGCTTTTCAAATATTCCTGCACTTTTAAGCCCTGCTACAACGCCCATAAGACAAAAAAGAAGTATTAGTACAGAAAAATCAACATAGCCGGTATATTCTTTATCCGGAAAAATAAAGAACATTGATATTAAAGCAGCGGCAAGTGAAATACAAAGTACGGTCTGTTTTTTAAAAAATGCATATGTTTTTCTCAGTAAAGCTGTCATTTTAATAATCTCCTTTAAAATCATTCCGTAATATTATATCACTCTATGATAACCATGTCAACGCAAAACAAAAGGCTGTACCGCTTTTTTTCAGCAGTACAGCCAATAAATTTTACAAACCTGCACTCTCTAAAAGCTCTTTAGTATATGCATGTTTTGGGTTTTTATAAAGTGATAAAGGCTCGCCCTCTTCAACGATGCGGCCATCCTTCATAACAAGAACACGATCGCACATCTGATATACAACTCTAAGATCATGAGATATTAGAAGAATTGATACGCCCGTTTCCAATACTATTTCTTTCATAAGAGATAGTATTTGCTTCTGTACAGTTACATCAAGTGCTGATACCGGCTCATCTGCTATTAGAAAACTCGGTTCAAGCATAAGAGCAGCTGCAATGCTTACTCTCTGACGCTGTCCACCCGAAAGCTGCGCAGGATAGCGATTTCTTAATTCTTCGGGAAGCTTTACAAGATAAAGCATTTCTGTAACGCATTGCCTTCTTCTTTCGACACTTAGCTTAGTACAGTTTTTAAGCGGCTCTTCGAGTATCCATTCCACGGTTTTTGAAGGATTAAGCGAGCTGCCTGCATCCTGAAAGACCATCTGCGGATACTTTGTATTATGATGAATTTCTCCCGTTTTCCATTCATGAAGTCCAAGGATACATCTTGCAAAAGTAGATTTTCCAGAACCTGATTCACCGGCAAGACCTATTATCTCGCCTTTTTTCACGGTGAGAGACAAATCATAAAGCGCCTGTGATTTTTCATTTTTGGAGAAAAGTCTGCCGCTGCTTTTAGGATAAAAGGCACACAAATCTGAAACCTTTAGAACGATTTCATTATCAGCACGCTTATTTTCCTTGGGCATTCTTTCAAATTTCGGAACAGCAGCAATAAGCTCTTTTGTATACTCCTCTTTTGGATTTTCAAAAATATCATCTGAAAATCCTTCTTCTATAGCTATTCCGTTTTTCATAACGATCATTCTCTCACAAAGTGAACGTACAAGAGCAAGGTCGTGAGAAATAAAAAGAACTGTTATACCATTTGCCTTACACTGTTTTTTCAAAAGTTCAAGTATTTGCTTCTGAACAGTTACATCAAGGGCAGTTGTAGGTTCGTCTGCAAGAAGAAGTTTTGGTTTTGCAATAATAGCAGCAGCTATCATTACACGCTGTCTTTGCCCGCCTGAAAGCTGATGTGGATATGAGTTATAGATCCTTTCAAAATCAATAAGCCCTGCTTCTTTTATAGCTTCCAAAGCTTTTGCTCTGCGATCTTCCTTTGAAAGCTCTGTATGAAGCTTTAAAACTTCCTCAACCTGCCAGCCAACTGTTTTGGCTGGATCAAGAGAAGTCATAGGCTCTTGAAATATCATGCCTATCTCACTTCCACGTATCTTTCTCATTTCTTTTTGTGAAAGAGATAAAACGTCTTTGCCATCAATAAATATATTTCCCGTTACCTCAGCTGCTTTATCAGAAATAAGACCTGCCGCAGCAAGTGCGGTCATAGTTTTTCCAGAACCCGACTCACCTACAAGCCCGATAACTTCCCCTTTTTCAGCACTAAAGCTAAGATCATTCACAGCTGTAAACGGTTCTTTATTGTCATAAAAAACGACCTTTAGATTTTTGATCTCAAATATTGCCATGGCCGCCTCCTGATCGTTTACCTCTTCCAAGTCCGTCGCCCATAAGTCCAAGACCGAGTACAAGCAGTATAAGAACAGCTCCCGGATAAATGCATAGCATAGGTGCTCGGAAAATGTGGGTCTGAGCTTCTGAAAGCATGCTGCCAAGACTAGGCTGCGGCGGCTGAACGCCCATACCCAGATAACTAAGGGCTGCTTCCGCAAGAACAGCGTTATTAAAGCCTATAAGCAACGATGATATAAGAACGGATTTTATATTTGGAAGAATGTGTATAAAAAGTATTCTCATATTAGATGCGCCGTGAAGTCTTGCTGCCTGAACATATCCAAGATTGCGGCATCTCTGAAATTCACCTCTAACTACTCTTGCAAAGCTCGGTGCAAATGCAATACCCAATGATAATACAAGCTGAATCTCGCCTGTTCCAAAAAGGGCTATGACAACAAGTGCAAGCAAAACGCTTGGAAAAGCAAGAAGTGCATCAGCAATACGCATGAAAACAGTATCAATAATTCCCCCAAAGTATCCGGATAGTGCCCCGGTAATTATACCAAGCTCTGCTCCCAAAAGAACAGTTCCTGCTGCAACTAGCAAGGTTATACGTCCTCCGTCCATTACACGGCTTAAAACATCACGTCCAAAGGCATCGCATCCAAAAGGATGAGCTAATGAAGCAGACGCAAACTTCAACGACGCATTTACTTTTTCAGGTGGATAAGGAGTCCAGAAACAGCCGACTAAAAGCAGCAGCATCACAGCAGCAGATATAACAGCACCTATAATAAATGTTCTGTTTTTCATTATGCTCTCCCCTCCGCTATAATTCGTGGGTCAAGCTTCCTGCAAATAATATCTACCAAAAAATTTATCAGTGTTACTACTACTGCCATAAGCATTATAATAGCCTGTACCACGGGATAATCACGGTTCATGATAGATGTAAGAAGAATTCTTCCCAGTCCCGGTATGCTGAAAACCTGCTCTGCAATTATACTACCTGTTAAGATATCAGCAAGCGCCATTCCAAAGAAAGTCATTACCGGTATAAGCGCATTTCTCAATACATGATGGCATAGCACCTGCATATGTGAATTGCCCCTGCTGTATGCTGTTCTTGTATAATCTTTACCTTTTTCTGTTATAAGAGAACTGCGGAGAAGTTTAACAGACATAGCCGCTTTTGGAATTGCAATTGAAAGTGCAGGAAAAAAAAGTGCAGATATAAAGCCTGTTATACTTTTATCATATGACACAAAACCTCCGGGAGTAAACAAGCCTAGTATAATTCCGAAAAAAAGTGTTATAAGCAGTCCAGAAAAAAATGGTGGCACTGACATCATAATCTGGCCTACTGCACATATTGCGGTGTCAAGCTTCTTTCCTTCAAATCTTGCGCAAAAAAGACCCAACGGCATAGATATTACAAACATCATTACAAATGACATGACAGTCATTGTAATAGATATTGGCAACTTATCAAGGATCATATCTCTTACCGGTATATTGTAAGAATAGGATATACCGAAATCTCCTCTTATAAAGTCTGCAAGCCAATCAAAATACCTAACAAGAAATGGTCTATTAAGTCCCATTTCCTCTCTCAAAGCCTCAAGTCTTTCAGGAGTTGCGTTTGTACCCAGCTTGGCAACAGCCGGGTCTCCTGGTATAATATCAAACACAAGAAAGAAGAGAAACGATGCTGCCAATATCGCAATCAGCATGGATATAAGCTTTTTTCCTGCATATTTCATTTAGCATCGCTCCTTTAATTTATTCTGCATCTATAGGCTTAATCTTTGCTATATCCTGAACATAAAGCGGATAGAATTCATAGCCGGTAAAATCATTTCTAATAGCAACCATTTCTGCAAGATCCTGAATATATACATTGGCAGCATCTTCTGCAAGAATAGTTTCACACTGCTTGTAAAGTTCTGTCTGCTTTTCATCTTCGATTTCCATTTGTGCGCTGCTATAAACTGAATCATACTCTTCATTTGAGTAGTTTATAAAGTTATTGCTTGCATCAGAACAGAAACGTGACAGCATGGCGGAGGCTGCAAGATTAGAAGCGTCTACGCCTACAACTGTAGCTTCATATTTTCTATCTGAATATACATCGCTAAGCCATGTGTTCCACTCGACTTTTTTTATATCAGCATTTACGCCGACTTCGCTGAGCTGATCTGCAATTACCTGAGCTGCATCAACATGCTGCGGATAGTTGCTTGGAACTGTAATTGTAAAGCTAAGAGTCCCATCACTGTAACCTGCATCTGCAAGAAGTTCCTTTGCACGTTCTGGGTCATAGCTGTAGGTATCATTAAGTTCAGGGATGTAATACTTTCTGAAATTCGGGAACATACTGCTGCCGAGTTCTTCACCCTTGCCATCTGATGTAAGAGAAAGGATATCGCTCTTATTTATGGCATAACAAAGCGCCTGCCTTACACGAATGTCGTTAAAAGGCTCAAAGTCGTTGTTAAGATACATAGCTTGAACAAGATTCATTGTACCTTCCAGTACTGTGAAATCATCTGAAACCTGATTTGTCTGCGATACAGGCAAATGTGCCATCATATCAACAGAACCGCCATTCAGATTCATAACCAAAGAATCAGCGTCGGCACAAACCTTGAATGTTACATCATCAATATATGCCTTTTCTCCCCAATATTCATCAAACTTTTCCATGACGATATTTTCCTGTACGGAGCGTGAGACATATTTATAAGGGCCTGTACCAATCGGATTCGTATCTGCATCTGTCTGACCGGCAGGTGTTATAGCTGCCTTTACAGAGGCAATATACGACATAAAGTCAGGATCTCGTTCCAAAAGAGTGATCGTGACAGTTTTCTCATCTGTCTTTTCAATAGATGAGATATTAGAAAATGCCGGCACGAGAGGATCATTTCCATTAGTACCGGCACAGTATTCGATTGATGAAATTACATCTTCTGCTGTGACAGTATTACCATTGTGGAATTTAACGTTTTCTCTCAGCGTAAACGTATATACAAGTCCGTCAGGTGACTGCACGCAGTTTTCTGCAACAGCAGGGATAAGTTCACCATTGCTGTCGGGCTTGTAGAGACCCTCGAATACGTTAAAAAGAATTTCTCGGGTGGCAGCAGCTTCTGCCTTGTGTGGATCAAGACTTTCCTCAAGATCCTGAGCGATGCCGACAGTAATGTTCGAGGAATCTTCCTTTCCGTTACGGTCACTTGCGTCATTGCATCCGCTCAGTGCTGTGGAGAGTAGAGAAAGTGCCAGCATTGCGGCAAGCTTTCTTGTGGTAGCTTTTTTCATGTTACCATTCCTTCCTGAATAAATATAAAATTTTTATGTAAGCCTTTTCAGAAGTGCTTTTCGCAGAGATAAAGCCCTCTTTTGACTATACAAGTGTATTATAACACGTATTCCCCTAAAATGCAAGCACATTAAAAATCATTTTCTAAAAATAATAAAAATTCAATCTATATACTAAATATGTAAGATATTGGCTATTATATTAAATAGTATATTTCTAATCTTAACAAAATCGTATTGAATAATATTTTTTTATATGATAATATGTACTAGTGTATATAATAGGAGGGGGAATTATAATGAATGATATGCCTGATGGTGCTATGACTGCCCTCGTTTATGAAAAGGGCGACAGCACAAAGCTTGGTGCAACAGTCTGTACTAACAAAAAAGGAATAAAGGGCGTTAATTTTTCTATTTACAGTGAAAATGCACTTTCATGTGCACTTGTGCTTTTTCACATCGGAGAAAAACTGCCCTTTGCAGAAATCTATTTAAATGATATGAAGGACGGAAATGTTTATTCCGTTTTCGTACATAACCTCGATTATGAAAAAATCGAATACGGCTATAGACTCGGCGGAGAATATGATAAGATACAGGAACTTCGCTATCAGCCGGAGCGTGTTATGCTGGACCCGTATGCAAAGTCTGTTTCGGGCAGAAACAGCTGGTGTATGGAAATAGATCCTAAACGTTCAGGCAAATTCAGAGGAAGAATAATAAAGGATGATTTTGACTGGGAAGGCGATGTATGTCCTGACATCCAGCTTAAAGACCTTATTATTTATGAGGCGCATGTAAGAAGCATGACTATGCATCCTTCTTCCGGTGCAGAAAATCCCGGAACATTTGCAGGGCTTATTGAAAAAATTCCATATATAAAATCACTTGGCGTAAACTGTATAGAGCTTCTGCCAATATTTGAATTTGATGAAATGGAGTTTAATCGTTTCTTTAATCAGAAAAGAATACTAAACTATTGGGGCTACAGTACGCTTAACTTCTTCTCACCAAAAGCCGGATATGCATCAAAAGGCACAGAGGGCAAACAAACAGAAGAATTTAAAGAAATGATAAAAGCTTTCCACGCTGAAGGAATAAAAGTTATTCTGGATGTGGTATATAATCATACAGCAGAAGGCGAAGAAAAGGAAAGATGTTATTCATTCCAGGGAATTGATCAAAAAACTTATTATATAAGTCAGCCCGACGGATTTAATACAAATTATTCCGGCTGCGGAAATACATTTAAATGTAATCATCCTGTAGTAAAAGACTTTATTCTGGACAGTCTCCGCTACTGGCATAACGAATGTCATGTTGATGGCTTCCGTTTTGATCTTGCACCTATGCTTATAAGAGGTGTAGACGGTGTTCCGGATTGGGAAAATCCTGTTGCAAAGGATATTACATCAGACGAGTCTCTAAAGGATGCTATAATGATCGCAGAACCTTGGGACGCAGCAGGTCTTTATTTAACCGGTACGTTCCATCACTGGGGAAAATGGTCTGAATGGAACGATAAGTATCGTGATTCCATGCGACAGTTTATCAATGGAAATTCTGAATATGCACCTGATGTTATGGCACGCTTTTCAGGCTCTGAGGACATGTATTCTACCTGCGGTTCAGACGGTTCTATAAATTTTATAACCTGTCATGACGGATTTACAATGCATGATCTTGTTTCGTATAATGAAAAGCATAACGAAAGCAATGGCGAGCAGAATCGTGACGGCAACAACTGGAATATCAGCAATAACAACGGCTGGGAAGGATATACTGACGATCCGTATATTCTTCATATGCGCAGAAGAAAAATGAAGAGTCTTTTTGCACTGCTGATGACAAGCCGTGGAGTTCCTATGATGTATGCAGGTGACGAGATTTGTAATACGCAAAATGGAAATAACAATGCGTATTGTCAGGATAGTGAAATATCTTGGATAGACTGGTCTCAGCTTGAAAAAGAAAAAGACGTATTTGAATTTGTAAAGAATGTTATAAACTTTAGAAAATCTCATCCGGTACTTAGAAATACATCATTTGAAAAAGAGACAACCAAAATAGGTTACCCTGAACTCTCATTTCGCTATCCGGGTGGTACAGACGCATTCCCAGATAAGAAATCACACTGCATAGCTGCTTTTTACGCAGAAGATCATGAAAAGTACGGTACGCAGGAAGATTCCTTTATCTATGTAATATGCAATGTATATGAAAAGGATATAACATATCTTCTGCCTGATACAGATAAAATTGATTGGACTGTATTTGTAGACAGCAGTACGAGAAATCGTTTTGGCGATAAACCTGAAAGCACTGTTGAGGCTGAGCCTTATTCAGTAATCATACTTGAAGGTAAGCATCGTGACAACTGAAACTCCGAGCAGTAACAGCACACCTTACTATGTGTATATTTTGAGGTGCATTGACAATTCTCTTTATATTGGCATAACTCCTGATATAGAGCATAGAATAAAAGCACATCTCGGAATAATAAAAGGCGGCGCTCGATATACAAAAAGTCATCCCGTGAAAAAGATAGAAGCTGCATGGAAAACAGAAAGCAAGTCTATAGCTTTGCGTATTGAGTGCGCTCTGAAAAAACTAACTCGTATACAGAAGCTTTCAATTATAAATGATCCTGACAGCATATGTAAATATATATTATACCAGAATAATATTGAAATATGTTCAAGAGATTTCCTTGATGAGATTTTCATGAAGGTTGTTATAAGTAAAAAGTAAAGTTTTCTTTCAATAATATATTTTTTGATAATGCCGAAGCAGAATAATATCCGCTTCGGCATTTATTTAACATATATTCCGCAATATTCCATAAAATATCATTTATCTATTCTGTAAATCGTGTAAATTCGCTCTGTAAATCTGATATTATAGATGTAAACAAATATAATTTGGATAAAAAAGATTTATGATATTAGAAAGAGGCAGAGATATGCAAAAGAAGACATTATTCGGATATTTGATGGAAAAGGGGTTTATAACAGCAGAGGACGCTGCAAAAACAGCAGGCGTGTCTTTAGAAACAGCCGAAGAATGGCAGTGGACAGATGGCTTTTCTTCATTCACAAATGAAGAAAGCAAAAAACTGTCGGAACTTATATTTGAAAAAAACGACAAAACAAAGCTTGGCGAAATTCTTGACAAAATATCACCGGGCAGCAGTGAACTTCAAACAGCTATGCAAACAGAAATTCTCTGTAAAACGCTTAGAATGGAGTGGAATGAAAACGCCATAAATATACAACAAAAAAAACCAAAGCAAGCCGCTGTACCAATAAGAATATACCTGCCTCAGTGTAATGAGAGAATACCTTCATCTTTAAAAGCGTTCTGGGAGACGGTAGAGAAAATGGAAGTTCCATGTGATATTTATATAACAGACTGGGGAATGTATTCCCTTGACGATATGGAACAAGCTGTATTTCAATATTGTGCGGAAGAAATGATAAATGCAGTTAAGCGTGGATTTTCAGTTCATATTCTCACTCCAGAAAAAAGCGATTATCCGGAAGGACGCACAGTTCTGAGAAAGCTTCCACTGTATCTTAATGAGAAAATTACATATTACAGGCTGCCGGCAGATACAATATTACCTGCCAATGAAAGCTGGTTTATTCTAGGAATGAAGACAGTTTTACTTATACGTGTATTGCCATCAGAAGCACCTGTTGCCACTATTATACAAGAATCTACCCTTGCACAGTTTTATTATAACTGGACTCAGCTGCTTCTTGCAGAAACAAGACCTATAAATCATCATATGGATGATAGCGATATTATTCAGATATTTACAAGAATGAAATCAGATGTTCATCCGCTTATGACAGTATACTTTTTGGAATCCGCTCCGTCATTTCTTCATATGCCGCCTCAGCTGCAAAGAGAGGTTATGAAAGCAAACGGTGCTGATGAGTCTGAGATATCTGAATGTCAGAGGATAAGTATGCTTCGTGCCAGTATTCGCAGTATATGCAAGTGTACTCAAATATATAACGGCGACAGGATACTTCACCTTTTACAGCAAGAAAAATATCAGGATGCTATGCTGTCCGGAGTACTAGGTCGTCCTGCATATATCACCTCGGAACAGCTAAGAAAGCAGCTAAGGTTTTTTCTATCGGAAACAGAACACACTAATTATACAATGTATCTTCCGTCATTTGAAATGGACCTCAGACTTTCACAATGCGGTATTTCTATTGCAGTTCAGGAGGACAGCATGACAGCTGTTATGGATCTCACAAACCGCAGCAGAAACTTCTATAGTACAGATCTTTCATGTACAGGAGGATTTTCCATGTATATGGAACAGCTTGCAAAAATGGTTCCGCCTGTAAAACGCAGCGGCAACTGGACAAGACGGCTTCTTAAACGATGCATTGAATTATAAGATTTGCTTCTTAGTGTAAAATAAAAGTAGGCAAAGAAAAAGAGCAGCTGAAAAAACAGTT
>CAJTWE010000002.1 GCA_910579955.1 uncultured Ruminococcus sp.
CGTGTTATAATGAACAAGAGGTTCTGCCACTGTTTTACACGGAAATAACAAAGGTCATGGCACAAATAAAGGACAAGCATAATGACACAGATTACGAGCTGCTGTTTATAAACGACGGTTCAAAAGACGAAACCTTAAAAAAACTCAGAGAACTTGCTGTTAGTGACAATCGTGTAAGATATATATCTTTCTCTCGAAATTTCGGCAAAGAAGCGGGTATGTATGCAGGATTGCAAAATGCAAAAGGCGATTATATTGTTGTTATGGACGCAGATTTGCAGCATCCGCCTGCATTTATTCCGCAGATGTACGAATATGTACTAAGCGGAGAATACGACTGCGCAACTACAAGAAGAGTCAGTCGTGAAGGCGAATCAAAGATACGCTCATGGTTTTCAAGAAAGTTCTATAAGGTGATGAATAAAATCTCCCAAACAGAAATAGTAGACGGAGCACAGGATTTCCGATTTATGACAAGACAGATGGTTGACGCTATTCTTTCTATGCATGAATACAACCGTTTCTCAAAGGGAATATTCAGTTGGGTAGGTTTCAGAACAAAGTATATGCCTTATGAAAATATCGAACGTGCTGCTGGAAATACAACATGGTCATTTAAATCACTGTTCAAATATTCACTAGAAGGAATATTTGCATTTTCTACTGCACCCCTTGCAATTTCATCATTTTTGGGTATTCTCAGCTGTATTATAGCATTCATCATGATACTTGTACTTGTTATAAAATGGCTGGCATTCGGTGATCCGGTTCAAGGCTACACAACAACTATTTGCGTACTGCTGATGGTAGGCGGACTGCAACTCTTCTGCATAGGTATACTTGGACAGTACCTTTCAAAAACCTATCTTGAATCAAAAAACAGACCAATATATATCATTCATGAAACAGAAGACAGCGTCCATAAAAAGCAATAAGCCCCGATGAACAAGCATTCAAAAATTATAGTAATATTACTTCTGATGGTGCTTATCTCTCTTGGGACTGCAATTGTTATGTTCCATATAAGTGTTGGAAAAGATGTCCGCAATACTGAAAAAAGTTCATCTATGTCTGATATGACAGACAGCTATTCTCCTGTTAATGTATTTAAAGATAAAAATGGATTCTTTGGACTAAAAGATTCAGGCGGAACAATAATTTTAGAACCAGAATGGACAGAACTTGAGCCATTTGATAAAAACTTTTTCAAAGCAAAGCTTATTACACGTTCAGGTCCTCTTTACGGGGTCATTGATCTGAATGGAAACATAACTGTACCTTTTGTATACAACGAAGTAAAAAAGATTAGTGAAAATATATATGCTGCAAGTCTAAACGATACAGAAGAATATTTATTCTATAGTAAAGATTTCACTCTTCTTCTGCCAACATCTGCCGATAATTATTATATTATTGGTACAGATCTTTGTATCATGAAAGGTGAGGACAAATTCACATATGAACAGGATGATGAGCTTTCTCTTATAAAAGCAGAGATTCCACGATTTAAAAGACCTATAACCTTAAATATCACTATAGAAGACAAAACTATTTTATCAATTATAAATAGTTCACAGCTTAGCGATCTGGGTGATAAAACAATAACTTTTCTTGATATGCTTCGCAGAAATAAAACAGTAGGTCTTTCAGACATAACAGATTCTGAGGCGCTTACTGATATTATATCAACTGTAAAAACAGAGCATGATTGGAAAGGAAAGCTTTCAGATAATACTTATGTATACTCAGCTGCATCAGAAAATAACAACGAATTAAGAATATATATTGAAACAGAATTGATCATTCAAAATCAAGAATCAAATATAGAAAATATTCCTCTTATACTTGGATTCAGAAAAGATGAAGAGGGACAGTGGCTAATTTGTGAAGCTTCTTTTGGATGATCTGAAAATAAAATTAAAAAATAATAATCGTACTGTAAGTACGAAGAAAAGAGGATAATATGTCAAAAAAAGTTGCAATTATCATGGGAAGCGACAGCGATCTTCCGGTAGTAAAAGCAGCATTTGCTGAACTTGAAAGCTATGGCGTACCTTATGAAGCTCACGTTATGTCAGCTCATCGTTCACCAAAACTTGTAGCAGATTTTGCAAGTAGTGCCAGAGAAAACGGCTTCGGTGTGATCATCGCAGCAGCAGGCAAGGCAGCACATCTTGCAGGCGTTATAGCAGGACACACAACACTTCCAGTTATCGGCATTCCAATAAAATCAAGCACTCTTGACGGTCTGGACGCACTGCTGGCAACAGTACAGATGCCTACAGGTATTCCAGTAGCCACAGTTGCTATAGACGGTGCAGCTAATGCTGCTATTTTAGCGATCCAGATGATGGCAATTTCTGACGATTCTCTGGCAGAAAAGCTCAGTGCAAAAAAAGCTGAAATGGAAGCCGGAGTAATTCTCAAAGATAAAAAACTTCAGGAAAACCTGAAATAAAATAAGTCTATAAAATCAAATTCAAATAAAAGCATGGAGGAAATTAAAATGGCAACTTATGAAAAGGTAGAACAGCTTTATGAGGGTAAGGCAAAGAAGGTTTACACTACAAATGTACCGGGTGTAGTAATTGTTGATTACAAAGACGACGCTACAGCTTTTAACGGTGAAAAAAAGGGTACTATCATGGGAAAGGGCGTTATCAATAATAAGATGGCGAACTATCTTATGAAGCAACTGGAAAAAGAAGGCGTACCTACACATTTGGTAGAAGAACTTTCTGATCGTGAAACTGCTGTAAAGCAGGTATCTATCGTTCCTCTTGAGGTTATTGTACGTAATGTTGCAGCAGGCAGCTTTTCAAAAAGAATGGGCGTTGAAGAGGGAAAATCTCTGCTGTGTCCTATCGTAGAATTCAGCTACAAGAATGACGACCTTGGCGATCCATTCATCAATGATGATTATGCATTAGCTCTCGGTCTTGCAACACAGGAAGAGATAGATACTATCAAAACATACACCAGAAAAGTAAATGAGGTTCTGAAGGCATTCTTCCTTTCTATCGGAATTAAGCTTATCGACTTTAAGATTGAATTTGGTAAGCTTGAAGATGGAACTATTATTCTGGCAGATGAAATTTCTCCTGATACTTGTCGTCTTTGGGATGTAAATACTAATGAAAAGCTTGATAAGGATCGTTTCCGCAGAGATATGGGTGGCACAGAAGAAGCATATCAGGAAGTAATGAGAAGAATTTTTGGAGAATAATTATGGGCGGATTTTTTGGAGCAGTTTCAACAAACGACTGTATTTCCGATGTTTTCTTCGGAACTGACTTTCATTCTCATTTGGGAACAAGACGAGGAGGTATGACATCGTATTCACCTGAACTTGGTTTTCAGAGAAATATTCACAGCATTGAAAATTCTCCTTTCCGTACAAAATTCGAGAAAGATATAGAAAAAATGCGTGGCACCATCTGCATAGGGTGCATAAGTGATACTGATCCTCAGCCTATTATGGTTCGTTCAAAGCTTGGATTATATGCTATATGTTCTATTGGCATTATAACAAACGCACAAGAGCTTTCTAATGAGCTTTTAGAAAACGGATGTCAGAATTTTGAAACAATGAGCAGCGGCAGCATAAACTCATGTGGACTTATTGCGGCACTTATTGCACAAAAAAGCACCTTCACTGAAGGTATACAATATGCTCAAAATAAGATAAAAGGTACAATTTCGCTTGCCATCATGACTGAGGATTCAATAATCCTTGCAAGAGATAAATACGGTAGACTTCCTATACTTATAGGTAAACGTTCAGACGGCTACTGCTTCTCATTTGAATCCTTTGCTTATCAAAAGCTTGGATTTGAAACAGCGTATGAACTTAAGTCAGGTGAAATAGTAAAGCTTAATAGTGATAATATAGAAGTCCTTTATAAAGGTAATGACGATATGAAAATATGCTCATTTCTATGGACATACTATGGCTATCCAAACGCTTGCTATGAAGGCGTAAACGTTGAAATGATGCGTACTAAAAACGGCGAAATAATGGCTGAATATGACATGAAAAATGGTAAGCTTCCTGATGTTGACTACGTATGTGGTGTTCCAGATTCAGGAGTTCCTCATGCTATAGGTTACGCAAACAAAAGCGGTATACCTTTTGCAAGACCATTTGTAAAATATACGCCGACATGGTCAAGAAGCTTCATGCCAACAAATCAAAGTATGAGAAACAAAGTTGCCAAAATGAAGCTTATCCCTGTACCAGAGCTTATCAAAGGAAAGAAACTTCTCTTTGTGGATGATAGTATAGTTCGTGGTACACAAATGCGTGAAACTGTGGAATTCCTTTATGAAAACGGTGCTAAGGAAGTTCATATGCGTTCAGCTTGTCCACCTATAATGTATGGCTGTAAATACCTTAATTTTTCTAGAAGCACATCAGAACTCGAACTCATTGCAAGACAAATAATTGATGAATACGAAGGCATTGAAGGCGTAAAATATATAAATGAATATTCCGACTCATCCACAGAGCGTGGAAAAAGATTAAGAGACGAAATATGCAGACGTCTCAAACTCACATCACTCGAATTCCAGTCAATTGAAGGTACAGTAAATGCAATCGGAAAGCCTGAATGCAATTTATGCACTTATTGCTGGACTGGAAAAGAATAAAATATACTTTTTAAAACAGTTATTCCATATACGTTTTATTTAGAATCATACGGACAAGTATGAGAAAATATACGTAAAATGCATACAGCTTTTGCATGGAATTTATTTGAAATAAAAAGATAAAAGTAAACATACAACTTTGGAGGTATAAATGGAAAGTTATTCTGAAAGCTATAAAAAAGCCGGTGTAGACGTAACAGCCGGTTATAAAGCAGTATCTCTTATGAAAGAGCATATTGCAAAAACAATGACATCAAACGTTCTCACAGGTATTGGCGGCTTCGGCGGACTTTATGAACTTGATCTGACAGGTATTGAAAAGCCTGTTCTAGTATCGGGAACAGATGGCGTAGGCACAAAACTGAAAATCGCATTCCTTATGGATAAGCACAATACAATCGGTATTGATTGCGTTGCAATGTGCGTTAACGATATCATCTGCTGTGGAGCTAAGCCTCAGTTCTTTCTTGATTATATCGCTCTTGGAAAAAATATTCCTGAAAAGGTTGCAGAGATAGTATCAGGTATTGCAGAAGGATGCGTACAGGCTGGTTGTGCACTTGTAGGCGGTGAAACTGCTGAAATGCCAGGTTTTTATCCTGTAGACGAATATGATGTTGCAGGTTTTTCAGTAGGTGTTGTAGATAAGAACAAGGTTCTTAATCCGGACACTCAGAAAGCAGGAGATGTTCTCATTGCACTGAAATCAAGCGGCGTTCATTCAAACGGATTTTCTTTAGTTCGTAAGGTGTTCACAATCAATGAACAAAACCTGGCAAGATATTCACCTGATCTCGGAACAACACTGGGTGAGTGCCTCCTTACACCTACAAAGATTTATGTAAAGCCAATATTATCACTGCTTCAGCAGGTAAATGTAAAGTCTATCGCTCATATCACAGGCGGCGGCTTCTATGAAAACATTCCAAGATCTCTGCCTAAAAATTTGGCAGCTAAGATCGACAAAAATGATGTACAGGTTCTTCCAATATTTGACCTTATTGCTAAAACAGGAAATATTCCTGAACACGATATGTTCAATACTTTTAACATGGGCGTAGGTATGATCGTAAGCGTTCCTCAGGAAGAAGCAGATAAAGCCGTAAGCATTCTTAATGCAGCTGGTGAAGAGGCTTATATTCTTGGCGAGCTTGTTGAATCTACAGAAGGCGTAATCCTAAAGTAAGAAGCAGGTGCTATTATGAAACGTATTGTTGTACTTGTATCTGGCGGTGGAACAAATTTACAAGCACTTATTGATGCTGAAAAATGCGGAAGCATAAAAAGCGGAAGCATTACCTGCGTTATATCTTCTAAAGAAGGCGCATATGCACTTGAACGTGCCAAAAATGCAGGAATTCCTTCACGTGTAGTATCAAGAAAAAATTATGATTCATCTGATAGCTACACAAATGCACTACTTGAAATTCTTACGGAAGAAAAAGCTGATTTAATTGTACTCGCAGGATTTATGACGATTTTAGGTGAAAAGCTAATAAAAACGTTTGAAAATCGCATTATAAATGTTCATCCATCACTCATACCCGCATTTTGCGGTGAAGGATTTTATGGACTTCATGTTCATGAATACGCACTTTCAAGAGGTGTAAAAATTTCGGGAGCTACTGTTCATTTTGTAAATGAAATAGCTGACGGAGGCCCAATTATAATGCAGCAGCCCGTAGCTGTTCTTGATAACGACACACCTGAAACTCTGCAAAAACGTATAATGGAACAAGCTGAATGGAAGATTCTTCCAAAGGTAGCAGAGCTTTTCTGTGCAGATAAAATCAAAGTAGAAAACGGAAGAACATATATTCTTGAATAACGGAGGTATACATCATGGAAATAAAATGTATAAGCAATGAACTGAAAAGCAATTCTTATCCGGGCAGAGGAATCATTCTGGGCAAGTCTGAATGTGGACGTTATGCTGTGGCAGCTTACTTTATTATGGGTAGAAGCGAAAACAGCAGAAACAGAGTATTCGTAGAAGACGGCGATGGCATTCGCACTGAAGCATTCGATCCGGCTAAACTTGTAGACCCAAGTCTCATCATCTATGCACCTGTAAGGGTATTAGGCAAGACTACTATTATTACAAATGGTGATCAGACAGACACAGTTTATGAGCAGATGGCTAATGGTAAAACCTTTGAACAATCTCTTAGAATCCGTAAATTTGAGCCTGATGAACCCAATTTTACACCTCGTATTTCAGGAATCATTGAATTAGAGGATGGATTCTCTTATGCTCTTTCTATTCTTAAAAGTGCAGAAGGTGATCCGTCTGCTTGTCATCGTTTTACATTCTCATATGACTGTCCTCAAAATGGAATCGGTCATTTTATCCATACCTATCAGGGTGATGGAAATCCGCTTCCAAGCTTTGAGGGTGAACCTGAAAAAATCAGAGTTACAGGCGATATAGATGCATTTACATCTAAACTCTGGAATAACCTCAATGAGGATAATAAGGTATCTCTTTTCGTTCGTTTCATTGATCTTGAAACCGGCAATGCTGATACAAGAATTATAAATAAGAACTGCTAAGTGGAGGAATATTACAATGGCAAATGAAATGCTGCTTAAATATGGCTGCAACCCAAATCAGAAGCCCTCAAGAGTATACATGGAAGACGGCTCAAATCTGCCGATTACAATACTAAACGGCAAACCGGGCTATATCAATCTTCTTGATGCATTCAATGGTTGGCAGCTGGTACGTGAACTTAAAGCTGCAACAGGAATGTGTGCTGCAACATCATTCAAGCATGTATCACCAGCAGGTGCAGCTGTAGGTGCTCCTCTTTCTGATACATTAAAAAAGATTTATTTTGTAGATGATTTGGGAGACCTTTCACCACTAGCTTGTGCATATGCAAGAGCAAGAGGTGCTGACAGAATGTCTTCTTATGGTGATTTTATTGCGCTTTCTGATATTTGCGATGTTCCTACTGCAAAGATGATTCAGCGTGAAGTATCTGATGGTATTATTGCACCGGGATATGAACCTGAAGCACTTGAGATTTTAAAATCAAAGCGCAAGGGAACATATAATATCATTGAAATAGATGAAAATTATGTTCCGGCAGAAATCGAGCGTAAGCAGGTATTTGGTGTTACTTTTGAACAGGGAAGAAATGAACTGAAAATAGATAACGAAATGCTTAGCAACCTTGTTACAGATAACAAAGATATTCCAGATGACAAGAAGCGTGACCTTCTCATCTCTCTCATAACACTTAAATATACTCAGTCTAACTCTGTATGTTATGTAAAGGATGGACAGGCTATCGGTATCGGTGCAGGACAGCAGTCAAGAATTCACTGCACACGTCTTGCCGGAAATAAGGCTGATATCTGGTGGCTGCGTCAGCATCCAAAGGTAATGGGATTACAGTTTAAGGATGACATCCGCAGACCTGACAGAGATAATGCAATTGATGTATATATTTCTGATGAATATATGGACGTTTTAGCAGATGGTGCGTGGGAAAATACATTCAAGGTAAAGCCTGAAGTATTTACAAAGGAAGAACAGAAAGCATGGCTCGCACAAAATACTGATGTATGTCTTGGTTCTGATGCATTCTTCCCATTCGGTGATAATATCGAACGTGCATACAAGAGTGGTGTAAAATATATTGCAGAACCTGGCGGTTCTATCCGTGATGATCATGTTATCATGACTTGCAATAAGTATAACATGGCAATGGCATTTACAGGCATTCGTCTGTTCCATCACTAATTATCGGAGGTCAACCTATATGAAAATATTAGTTGTAGGCGGTGGCGGACGTGAACATGCTATAATTATGAAGCTTGCCGAGAGCAAAAAAGTTTCAAAGCTTTATTGTGCTCCTGGAAATGGCGGAATTTCTAAATATGCTGAATGTTTTCCTGTTAAGGCTACTGATATAGATGGAATGCTTGAACTTGCAAAGAAGCTTGCCGTTGATATTGTTTTTGTTGCACCTGACGATCCTCTGGTTGCTGGTATGGTTGATGCTATGCAAGCAGCAGGTTTCCGTACATTCGGACCTAATAAAGCAGCCGCTATTATTGAGGGAAGTAAGGTCTTTTCAAAGAATTTGATGCAAAAATACAATATTCCTACTGCAAAATATGCTGTATTCAATGAACCACAAAAAGTTCTGGAGTATATCTCAAATGAAAACACATATCCAACTGTTATTAAAGCAGATGGTCTTGCTTTAGGTAAAGGTGTTGTTATTGCAGCAAATTTTGACGAAGCCAAAAATGCTGTTTCTGAAATCATGGAAAGTAAAATATTTGGTGAGAGCGGTTCTCAAGTAGTAGTTGAGGAATTTCTTACAGGACCTGAAGTATCTGTTCTATGTTTCACAGACGGCATTACAGTAAAACCAATGATTTCTTCTATGGATCATAAGCGTGCTCTCGACAATGACGAAGGTTTAAATACAGGCGGAATGGGTACAGTTGCTCCTAATCCATATTATACTGACGAAGTAGCAAAGGAATGTATGGAAACTATTTTCCTGCCTACTATCCGTGCAATGCAGTCAGAGAAACGTTCTTTCAAAGGCTGTCTGTATTTTGGTCTTATGCTTACACCAAACGGTCCAAAGGTTATAGAATATAACTGTCGTTTCGGCGATCCTGAAACTCAAGTAGTACTTCCACTTTTGAATACAGATTTTGTTGATATCATTGAAGCTATTGAAAATGAAAGCCTCAGTGAACTTGATATAAATTGGAAAAATGAAAGCGCAGCTTGCGTAGTAATGGCAAGCGGTGGCTATCCAAAAAAATATGAAAGTGGTCTTGTTATTTCTGGCCTTGACGAAATGGGTCAAACTGAAAACTGTTTTGTATACCATGCCGGCACTAAGATAAATGATAACGGTGAAATGGTAAATGCAGGAGGCCGTGTACTTGGTGTTACAGCTACTGCTGAATCTCTTCCAAAAGCTCTGGCAATCGCATATGACGGCGTAAAATCTATACGCTGGAAAGATGTTCATTATCGTCATGATATTGGAAACAGAGCCCTTAAAGCAATTAAAGCATAAATTTTGTTAATGCTAAAGTACGTACAGCAGTGGACGAAATATTGTCGTCTGCTGCTGTAATTATTATTTTGAGGTGAATTTATGAAGAAAAGAATTATGTGTACACTTTTATGTGTAATGCTACTTGCATCAGGCTGTTCGGGAAAGGAAAATAGCAGCAATAAAGAAAATGAGATCAATAGTACAGAAGCAATCAGTTCCAAAAGCGAAATTTCATCAGAAACAATAAAGCAAACAGAAGCTCCTGCACCTATTAAAGTTTTGCCATATGCAATGGAGGGATACATAAGTGCCGTAGAGATTCCATCAAACTTTAAGCTCGAATCAGAGAGTGATGTATCTGGTATTATGAAATTTAAATCATCTGATAATGAAAATGATATGATCACGCTCAATATGCTTGATGCCATGGATGAAGAGAATTTCGGCAAGTTTGATGAATACAGAATGTCTCTTTTTGCTGAAAATACGCTAAAAAAATATGAAACAGTTTCATTTAAAGAAATCGAGATATTTAATATTGCTGATGACATAGAATCAGAATCTTATATAGGTGTATATACAGGCGAATATGAAGGAAAAGAAGCCACTCTATCTATGCTTGCTGTAATATGCCCTGAGAAGGAACAGATGGCAATGCTTTCTGTATTAGATTCAACTGGAAATCTATCAGAATATACTGATTCTCTTGAAAAATACTTACATATATGTAATACTGGCTTTATAGTGGAAAATAATAAACTTAAAGAAGCTCCTGAACCAGAAGGCATTAATTTTAAAAATGAAGAAGCAGATTATAGTATAGAACTTTCCTCTGAATGGGTTCAGGTAACAGATGAAGAAGAAAAGAAAGAACTAAGCAATTCTATTTCTTCATATAATACATGCGACATTTTTAAATCTAATGAAAGAGATGTTCTGCTTATAGGCACAACTGATGGTACATCTGATGATATTTTTTATGCGTCTATAGATCAGCAGAAGAAATGGTTTGAAGTAGGTGGTAATAAGCTTATTTCTTCTAAAAAATGTACTGTAGAAGATTACGCAGCATATCAGATCGTACTAACACGCTCAATTGGTCCAATTACTCTCAAAACTACTGCATGGTTTATAAATCGTACAGGAGAGAATCCCACACTTTTTTCATATGCTCTTTATGACATGAGTGGAAATAAAGATGAATTTGCATCATGTATGATAGATAATATAGATCTTTAATTAGATCTATAATTAATAAATTACAGCCCAAAGGTGTTTTATATGAATGTTCGTTTACCTTTTTTAAGAGAAAAAACAGCAAAGCTTACAACATCTCCAGGTGTTTATATTATGAAAAATAAATCCGGAGAAATAATATATATAGGCAAAGCTAAAAATCTAAAAAACCGTGTTACAAGCTATTTTCGTGAAAGTGCCGATCATACTCCAAAAGTTGCAAGTATGGTTTCAAATGTTTATGACTATAACTTCATTGTAACTGATTCTGAGTATGAAGCTCTCGTACTTGAATGTAGTCTTATAAAGCAGCATCAGCCTAAATATAATATTCTTTTGAAAGATGATAAAGGATACAGCTACATCTGCATTTCAAACGAGCCTTATCCAAGAATAACAGCAGAAAAAAATAAAGATAAACCTGGGCAATATCTGGGACCTTATATGAGTGGAAATGTCCCACGTGAAACAATAGCTGAGGTAAACCGTGTTTTCCGTCTGCCTACATGTCACAAAAAATTTCCTGATGACTTTCGTAAGGGCAGACCTTGCCTGAATTATCATATTAATTTGTGCAGCGGCATATGTCGTGGAAAAATAAATCAAAAAGAATATTCAGAAACAATAGGACAGGCAATCGAATATATAAAAGGCGGAAGTGAAAATTCTGCACGTCGTATGGAAAAGGAAATGGAAAAAGCCGCAGAAAATCTTGATTTTGAACGTGCAGCAATTCTTCGTGACAGAATACATGCTATTCGTAAAGCAGGGGAGACACAAAAAATACTTGATTCGGATGTAGAAGAAGCAGATGTTATAGCATCAGCAGAAAATGGTGGAAAGCAGTGTGTATCAGTGCTTATTTATCGAAGCAGACGTCTATTTGATAAACAAACATTCTTTTTCAGCGAAGAAGAATACGACAGTTCACAACTTTTAGAATCATTTATAGAGCAGTATTATCACGGCAGACGAGATATTCCTAAAAATATTTATGTAGATTCAGAACTGCCAGATTCAGAAATGCTGGAAAAATGGCTTACAAATCTTTCTTGCATAAAGGTTCACATTCACAAACCATTGAGGGGTTCTCTTGTAAGATTCATTGAATTGTCTAAAAATAATGCCGCAGAAGAACTGGCTCTCCGTGCTGGAAGAACTGCCAAAGAAGTAAAAGCACTTGAAACATTAGGATCACTGCTTGGCTTAAAAAGTGCACCATTATATATAGAAGCATATGATATATCCAACCTTTCATCGTCCTCAATAGTTGCCGGTATGATTGTTTTTGAAAACGGAAGACCGCTTAAAAAGGCATATAAAAGATTTTCATTTCCTGAAAAAAACAATCCTGACGATTATGCATGCATGCAAGAAACTCTAAGAAGAAGACTTACTCATCTTATCAAAAAAGATGGAGACGAGGGATTTTTAAGAAAGCCAGATCTTATACTTCTTGACGGTGGTACAGGACATGTCAATGCAGTAAAGCCTATTCTCAAAGAATTTAACCTTGATATACCGGTCTTTGGTATGGTAAAAGACAACAAACACAGAACTCGTGCAATTGCAGCAGAAGGAAATGAAATTTCAGTTTCAAAGCATAGAAATGCATTCAATCTTCTTACGCAAATTCAAGATGAAGTTCACAGATTTGCAATTTCCTATATGCGATCACGCCACAAGAAAGCATCATATGAACTAGAGCTTACATCGGTTCATGGAATAGGTATAAAAAAAGCTCAAAAACTCATGATTTATTACAAGACAAAAGAAAATATGAAAAGAGCAGATGCACAGGAACTTGCAAAAATTGCAGGGGTTAATATTGAAATCGGAAAAGAATTGTACGAAACTATTCAGAATATTTGATATATACATGCTGTTTATTGTGCAAAGCGACAAACAGCATGTTTTTTTGCGTAAACTCTAGACAAATTGACAGAATTCCTGTATAATAGAAAGGAATGTAAAAATTATAAATGAGGTGTTAGCAGTAATGAGAGTCATAGCAGGCAGCTTAAAGGGAAGAAAGCTTCAAACTTTAGAGGGCTTAGATGTTCGCCCAACAACTGATAAAGTAAAAGAAGCAATTTTTTCTGCCGTGCAGTTTGACTTGTACGGAGCAGTTGTTCTTGATTTGTTTTCAGGAAGTGGACAAATGGGGATAGAAGCTTTAAGTCGTGGAGCAGAAAGCGCAGTATTTGTAGACATTTCTCCGAAATCTCTGAATGTAACACGTTCAAATATCGCAAATGTAGGACTTGAAAGTAAAACTATGTGCTACCAGGCTGATAGCATTGACTTTCTCAAAACAAACAGAAAAATTTACAATATAGCTTTTCTTGACCCGCCCTATAATAAAGGAATAATTGAAGAAATTCTTCCTATTCTATCCGAAAGAATGGCTGAAGGTGGAAAGGTTATATGTGAGCATGAAAAAGAACTAATTTTGCCAGATGAGATTGAATGTCTTAAAGTAAAAAAACGATATCAGTACGGCAAAATTAGTGTAACTATTTATATAAAACAGGAAGAAGAGATGCAGGATGCATAGAATTGCAGTATGTCCGGGCAGTTTTGACCCGCTAACAATGGGTCATCTTGATATAATCACTAGAGCCTCAGGTCTTTTTGATGAAGTCATAGTACTTGTATCAGTTAATATGATGAAAGCAGATTTCAGCTTTTCATTAGAAGAACGTAAAAGTATGATACTGTCAGTGACAAAGCATCTTTCAAACATAAGAGTAGAAAGCTTTGATGGACTTCTTGCTGATTATGTAAAACAAGTAGGGGCAATTGCTATTGTAAAAGGTCTTAGAGCTGTAAGTGATTTTGAATATGAATTCCAGATGGCTCTTGCAAATAAAAAACTCTATGACGGTGCTGAAACAGTATTTTTAACAACAGCAGCGGAAAATATGTATTTGAGCTCCAGTGTTGTAAAGCAGATAGCAAATTTTGGCGGAGATATAAGCCACTTTGTACCGGAGCAGATACTTGATGATATAAAAAAACGTTTGGTAAAGGAGAAATAAGATGGATGTTGAAGAAATACTTGAGGATATGGACGAAACCTTAGATCGAGGAACGCCTATTCCATTTATGTCTCATAAAGTAATTGTAGATGCTGATAGGCTGCGTGAACTTATAAATGATATTCGTCTGAATATACCTGCTGAGATCAAACGTGCTAAACTAATTGATTTTGACTGCGAAAGAATTATAAATGAAGCAAAGTCAAAAGCAGAGCAAATAGTACAGGATGCAGAAAAACGTGCAGATGAAATGTGTTCTACTAATGCCATAAGAGCAGCAGCACGTCAACAAGGCGTTGATATGCTTGCACGAGCTAAAGTTGCATCAAATGAAATACGTGCGGGAGCTGCAAACTATGTCGATCAGCTTCTTTCAGAGGCAGAAGAAGTGCTGCAATCAAGTCTCCGTGATGTTCAAAATACAAAGAACAAAATGAGCAACATAAAACGAAACGATAAACGCTAAGCGCAAAAAAATTTATACTTTATAAAACATACAGCAATAATTATTTGTTATACTAAATAGGTATCAATGCTTCATAAAAATAAGAAAAAAGGTGCATTTACTATAGAAAAACAGTAATAATGATTTCTTTTTAATAGTTAGTGCAAGGAGGACTAAATAAATGGATAAAATAGATGCAATGCTTATAACACTACTGCAAGAAAACGCCAGAATGCCACTTAAGGTTCTGGCATCAAAGGTTTTCCTTTCTGCACCGGCAGTTTCATCAAGAATAGATAAGCTGGAAAAACAGGGGATTATTCTCGGATATAATACTGTGATAGATCGTCAGAAGCTTGGCTATCACATAACAGCTTTTATTAATCTTGAATTGGCAGCTGACCGTAAAGGTGAATTTTATCCATTTATAAGCAGCTGTCCTAATGTACTTGAATGTAACTGTGTTACAGGAGTTTACTCCATGCTGATAAAAGTATCGTTCCCGTCAACTCAGGAGCTAGACGCATTTATTGGAAAGATACAGCGGTTTGGCAATACTTCCACACAGATAGTATTTTCTACACCTGTTCCTCATCGTGAAATAAACGTGGAAACAGAAAGCTGAGAATTATTTAAGAGATTTCCGCAGTATAGATAATCTATTCTGCGGATTTTTTTATACGGAGGTATTTTAAATGCTATATTTTCTTATAGGCGAAGCCGGCTGTGGCAAGTCATATCATATCATGGAGCTAATAAAAAAGAAAATATCAGACGGATGTGATATACTTACACTTGTTCCAGAGCAATTTTCATATGAATTTGATCGAAAATTATATAATCACCTTGGAGCAGAAGCATTTAATTGCATTGAAACACACAGCTTTAAATCCCTTGCAAGAGATATATTCAGAAGATTTGGTGGAGAATCAGGCTTGTATATGAACGAGCTTACACAAACAGGTCTTATATTGAAAGCCATAGGTATGTCAGCAGGGCAACTCAGTATTTTTAAAAAGCAAAGCGAAAGAGAAGATTTTGTAAAAGAAGCTGCTGCTGTTATTTCAATTCTCAGAAGAAGCGGCATAAATTCTGAAGATTTTTCATCCAGATGTCATAGCCTAAAGGGAAAACTTTTTGATAAAACAGCTGACATTGCTATTATTTATCACTATTATGAAATGCTTCTTGCACAGCACGATCTTAAAGATATGCTTACAGATATTACCGAAGCTGCTGCCATTTCAAACGGAAATGATCATTTTGCAGGAAAGACAATTTTTATAGATGAATTTGAAAGCTTCACTCCTGATCAATATGAAATGCTTAGTGTGATAATAGGTATTGCAGATGAAGTTTATATCGCTTTTAGAATGGAATCTGAAAATGAAAATAAATTATCTCTTTTTGCATCTGTTGATACAGCCTACAGAAAGATAAAAAGAATAGCGTCAGAACATAATGTGGAAACAAAGTCTGTGCTTTTTCAAACGCAGCACCGTATGAAATACAGATGTATGCAAAAACTAAGCAAAACCATATTTCGTCCAAAATCGGATGTTTTTCTAGATAAAGCAGAGCATATTCACATTTTTGAAGCTTCAACTCCTGTCGCAGAAGCTGAATATGTATGCGCTACAATAAAAAGACTTCTATCAGAAAGAAAAGATCTTAGATGCAAAGATATTGCCATAGTAACAAATGAACTTCCAGCATATGCAGGGATTCTTGAGCATTCAATGAAACGATATGGTCTGCCATGTCATATTGATATGCCAAAACCGCTTATTCATACACCATTTATGGTATACCTTATAACGCTTATCTCACTTGTAACAATGAAGTACCCTAATACTGAACTTCTTATAAGATGTGGAAAATCAGGATTTACAGATCTATCACTTTTGGAACTGTCGGAACTTGAAAATTATTGCTATATATGGAATATAGACGGAAGCATGTGGAATGAGCCGTTTACTATGGGAAAAGAATCTTATAATAACGAATGTCTAAAGAAAAAACTCATAGCACCTCTTATCAGACTTCAAAAACTATGCAGTGATTGCATAACGGGAAGTGATTATAGCTGTGCAGTTTACAAGTTTCTCATAGAACAAAATATAGGAAGTAGAGTAGATAAACTCTTTTCCTGTGAAGATGAAGGCATTAAAATGCAGATGACACAAGATTTCAAGCGTGTATGGGATAGTCTTGTTGATATACTTGACATACTTGCATTTTTATATAATGAGAAAAAGTGTTCTGCAAAAGAATATTTCACACTTCTTGACACCCTTCTTAGAACTGTTTCACATTCTGTTCCGCCAAGAACTCTTGATGCTGTATTTATAGGACCTGCTGGAACATCAAGACTCAGTGAACCCAAAATAACATTTGTACTTGGCGTATGCGATGGACTTTTTCCTATGAATGCAGGTACAAGCTCACTTTTTTCTGACAGAGACAGACTTGAACTTTCAGAGAAGGGCATAGAAATAGGTCAAGCACCAGAACTCGATGCAGCAGATGAAAGACTAGCAGTATATAAAATTATCTCTAGTGCATCTGATGAACTATATCTTTGTTACCCTCTTAAAGACAGTGGAGATAAAAAGTGTCTTCGCAGCAGCGTTATAGATCATGTGCTTTCACTCTTTAATAACCAAAGTGATATTCTCACAACGCATAATAATCTTGGCCCTGCCTATTATGCTGTAACAAAACCAGCAGCATACTATCACTATGTACGTGACTTTGCAAAAAGGAACGGCGATATCTCTGCTATTCAAACTATTTTATATGAGGATAAATTTTATTCAGATCGTATAAATTATCTAAAAAGCGTACACAGCGATATAGATTTTACAGTGTCACCATCTATAATGGAAAACCTAGTAGGAACAAATATCTTATTGTCAGCATCTCAAATAGAAACATACAATATGTGTCCGTTTCAATATTTTTGTAAATATGCGCTAAGGCTTTTTGAAAGAAGAAAGGTAAAGCTTGAACCCTTGGAACGTGGAAATCTGGTTCATGCATGCCTTGAAGAACTTATCAAAAGTACGCCGAGAGAAAAGTTCCTTTCTATGACACAAGAAGAGCTTAATTTTAGTATCAATCTTATTGCGACGAAATACTGGGAGGATTCCTTTGGAGGTAATATACACCAAAGCATAAGAGATACAGCAGCATTTGAACATATTGTGGATGGCGTAAATTCACTGTCAATTCGTTTGCAGGAAGAATTCAGACAATCGCTATTCTACCCTGAATTCATGGAAGCTGAAATATCCGATAAAAGTACAGACTTTCCATCGCCTAAGATAATAATTGATTCAGGACATATCGTTTCTATAAAGGGAAAAGTTGACAGAATAGACATACTTCACGGCAACGATAAAAATTGGGTCAGAATAGTAGATTATAAAACTGGAAACAAGAAGTTCTCTCTTGGAAATCTTGCATTTGGTCTTGATATGCAAATGCTTCTCTATCTCTTTACAATAACAGGTAAAGATTCAAAGCTTTCCGGATATCATCCAGCAGGCGTTCTTTACATGCCATCAGGAATGCCCGAATGCACACTTGAACGTGGAAGTATTAGCACTCCTTCCGATGCTTTAAAAGAACAATATAAAATGAACGGTATTCTTATAGATAACAAGAAAATAATCGCAGCTATGGATAAGAGTCTTTCTGGCACATACGTATCAGCTTCGCTTAATAAAAACGGTATATCATTTAATAAAAATTCAGGAACATTTCTAAATGAACAACAGTTTGAAAAACTACATGAATATACAGAAAACAAACTTAAAGAAACTGCACTTTCAATTTACAAAGGAAACATAACAGCAGATCCACTTGTATTATCAAGCCGTGATGCATGTGAGTTCTGCAAATTCAAAGATATATGCGGAAACGAAGACAAGCATAAATTACGCAAACCTATTGAAAGCATAGGTGAACTTAAAGAACATGTCATGAAAGAACTTGGAGAATAGGAGGGGAGAAGAAAATATGTCATGGACACCACAACAACAGACAGCCATTGATGCACATGGCAGCGGATATATAGTATCAGCTGCAGCCGGCAGTGGTAAAACTTCTGTGCTTGTAGAAAGACTTACAAAGATAATATCCAATACAAATAACCCCATTCCTGTAGAAAAAATGATAGTGGTTACATTTACTGTAGACGCAGCTGCAGAAATGAGACAACGACTTTCCACCTCTCTTGAGATAGCTATAGGAAAAAATCCGGATGAGCCTTGGCTTAGACGTCAACAAATGCTATTACCACGAGCTCATATATCTACAATTCACGCTTTCTGCTTTGATCTGATAAGAGAACACATGAACAACAGTGAAATAACTGCAAGTTTCAGAGTACTTGAAGATTCTGAACAGAAAATACTCGCATCAAAGGCAGCTGATATGGCAATAAGCAGTTGGCATAAAAAAAGACCTGCTGATATGGAAATTCTCTGGAAAGCATTGTGCAATAAATCTGATGCTCCTTTGGAAGATGTAATTCTTGATCTGCACTCATTCTTTGGATCAATACCATTTCGCAGCTTGTGGATTAAAAATGCACTTTCTCAGTATAAAAAGCCGGCAAAACAAAACATCTATTATCTTCATCTACTAGAAAATCTGCGTCGTGAAGCTGTATCCATACGAAAGCTTTGTGATCGTGCGGTATATTCAGCAGCTTATATATACGATACTAACAATAACATTCTTGACTGGGTAACTAATGATTATGATGCAATTGCAATGATTTGCAGTCTTCTTGGAAAATCAGAGCCAGATGCAGAGCGCATAAATGAATATGCAATATCTGCTATGGAACTTCATAAAGGACATAGCTATCCGAGAATGCGTAAAAAGGACATTCTTGATTCACTCAAATTTGATGAAGTACGTGATCTAAGACAACAGTACGATGAGCGATTCAAAAATCTTCTAAAAAAAATTACATCTATGCTTCCATATTTTGAAAATGATATGGAGAAGCATATAGAAATACTACCTCTTCTCTGCGAACTAGAAAAGGATATGTCAGATATTCTTAATAATATGAAATCAGAAAGAAATGCTCTCAGCTTTGATGACGCTGAAAGAATAGCGCTAGATATCTTGTCCGAAACAAATGAAAATGGGAGTATACGACCATCTGAAACAGCAAGAGAACTGTCTGAATACTATGAGCTTATTATGATAGACGAATGTCAAGACTCAAACAACAGGCAGGACTATATATTCAAACTTATATCAAAAAACAGTTTTGATGAAACAACAGGAAAATTATCATATGGTGATAACGTATTCATGGTAGGTGATGTAAAGCAATGCATATATCAGTTTAGAAATGCAAATCCCCAGAATTTCAATAAAGCGGCAAAGGACGCCGTTCCATATGATGAAAATTCCAAAGCACCACTGCAATTAATAAGGCTAAGCAAAAACTTTAGAAGCAGCAGTCAGGTAATAGACTTTGTAAACTTCTTATTTTCCGGCATAATGACAGAAAACTGCGGTGAAATACCATATACTGAAGAAGAATGGCTTTATATGGGAGCCGAGTGTTATAATGATATCTCTACAGAACATCAGGCAACGGAGATTATAATTCTCCCCGAAAACAAAGATATGATAGAAGATGTTTCTGCTGAATGTACAGCTGCAACAATAAGCAAAATGCTTAATGAAGGCTACCCCGTTCTTGAAAAGGATGGCAGCACTCGTCCATGTAGATATGATGATTTTTGTATTCTACTCAGAAACAAAGAACCTGCAAAGCTATACACAAAAGCACTTGAAAAACTTCGTATTCCTTCAAGGGGAATAGAAGAAACAGGTTATCTGAGATCAAAAGAAATAAGCCTTATACTTAATCTTTTACGTATAGTTGACAATCCTCTTCTAGAAACACCTTTGGCCGCAGTAATGCTTTCGCCAATGTTTTCATTCACTGCAAATGATATAGCAAAGGTTCGCCTTGAAAACAAAAAACTACATCTTTATGCATCCCTATGCGTAATGCTCGAAAAAAATGATGCAAACGAAGAGCTTCTACAAAAGTGTAAAAATCTCTATAATACATTAAATGAACTTCGTACAGACAGTGCACTCTATTCATTAGAGGAACTTATTCGCAGAATATATGAAACTACAGATTTTATGTCAGTAATGCAGCTTTATCAGAATGGCAATAGAAAAAGAGCTAACTTACAGCTGCTTCTTATGTATGCACGTTCATACGAGGAAAACTCTCACGGTGGGGTATCAGGATTTCTCAGATATATTGACAATATGCTTGAAAAGGGAAAAGATTTTGCACAGGCAAGTGTCGCTGACGGCTCAGATCTTGCAGTTTCTATAAAGACAATGCATGGTTCAAAAGGCCTTGAGTTTCCATTTGTGTTCATATGCAGAACAGATACGGAATTTTCAAACCTAGATAACAAAAAGAAACTTATCTGTACTGATTCTGGAATGGCTGGTATGCGCCTTCAATCTCCTGATACTTTAGAAAAATATCAATCTCTTCCACATATGATAATTCAGAATGAAAAAGAAAAACAGCAGCGCAACGAGGAAATGCGTCTTCTGTATGTCGCTCTTACAAGAGCAAGACAGAAACTATTCATCCCTATGAAATATGGAGAAAATGAAAAAAAGAAGATTTCTGCATATGCAGAATTTTTGAAGGATACCGACTATATCCCACAGCTACTCGCAGCAGGAGCAAATTCAATGTCAGATTGGCTATGGATGAGCCTTATGCATCGTTGCGACAATGATTTCATCAATCTTGTTCCAGAAGCAGCTGCTATTAAATGCAAAAATGAAAAATTCTCCAACCTAAAAATAAACTATACAAATGAATACATTACATGCCCTTTACCAGAACAAACAGAAAAGCCAATGTGCCCTGCAAATGAAGAAACACTCAGCAGTATACGAAAGCACATTAATTTTGAATATAATTCCGAAGAAACATCAATGATATCTCTTATGAGCGTATCTGCCGTTTCAAAAGCAAATAATACTGACACTCTTACTCTAAAACGACCACGGTGCATAAGTAAAGAAAAAAAAGCTCTAACAGGCGCAGAACATGGTACAGCAGTGCATTCATTTTTTCAATACGCTGTATTTTCAAAAGCCGAACATGATGCTATAGGTGAATTAAAAAGACTATGGACATTGGGATTTCTCACAGAAGAACAGATGAAAACAATACATCCTATAGAAATCGAACCGTTCTTTAAAAGCAATCTCTATAAACGTATAAAAAAATCGCCTATGCTATATCGTGAAAAGAAATTTCTCATTCGTGTATCAGACCTTAATATTCCTAAAGATATATCATCAGAGGGTCTGCAACTTCTTACTACATACAGAAATTCAAACAGTATGATGAAAGGTATCATCGACCTTGCATTTTCTGAAAATGACGATTTTGTACTTGTGGACTATAAAACTGACAAGGTTGCAAGTGAGGAAGAGCTTATAGTGAAATACAAGCTACAGCTTTATATTTACAGTCTGGCACTCAGACAAATCACAGGAAAAAAAGTAAAAGAATGTCTTATTTACTCTACTCACTTAGGTAGAGAAATAAAGATAGAATTCTAAAAAGGGAGACATTGCATGGAAAATCTTACAAACATAAATGTAGTCAGAGAAATCATGGAAAGACATAATTTTCATTTCTCCAAAAAGCTAGGACAGAACTTTTTAATAAATCCATCGGTTTGCCCTAGAATTGCTGAAATGGGAAATGCAGCTCCGGGTTATGGTGTACTTGAAATAGGAACAGGTGTAGGCGTGCTTACACATGAGCTTGCCAAACGTGCTGAAAAGGTCTGTGCAGTTGAGGTAGATAAAAGACTACTGCCTATACTTAAAGAAACAGTTGGGGAACATAAAAATCTGCATATTATTCATAATGATATTTTGGAATGTGATCTTAATGAACTTCTGCTGCAAGAATTTGACGGACTCAACGTTGCTGTCTGTGCGAATCTTCCATACTACATCACAACTCCCATACTGATGTATCTTCTTGAAAGCAATGCAAATATTGATACTATAACTGTCATGGTTCAAAAGGAAGTTGCCGATAAGCTTGAAGCTCGTGTAGGCACAAGAGATGCTGGAGCAATAACTGTAGCAGTAAATTTCTATGGCACTGTTGAAAAGCTTTTCTCAGTCTCACGAGGTAGCTTTATGCCTGCTCCAAATGTTGATTCTGCCGTTATACAAATAAAAGTAGGATCACAATGGCGTGAAATTGTAAATGACCCTAAGCACTTCTTTAAAATGGTAAGAGCAGGATTTCAACAGAGACGAAAAACTCTTGTAAATGCACTTTCTGGAATAATGGGATATAATAAAATAGAACTTGCAAAAGTACTCAAAAGTCTGGACATATCTGAAGCAGCACGAATTGAAGCGCTTTCCATGGAAGAACTCTGTCATCTTAGCAACAGTCTGTCTTGACTTAATAAGATATATATGGTAAAATAAAAATATGTGAAACGAATGTTTTATTAAAATATATAAGGAGGGGTTCTTTTTATGAGTTCTGTACTTTTAAAAAATATTACTGCTGTAAATAGCAGCGAATGCTATAAATGCAGTATTCTCATTGAAAACGGCATTATTACCTCGCTTGAAGGTGAATGTGCTGATACTGTTTATGACTGCACCGGACTTATTGCTATGCCTGGTATTTTTGATATGCACGTTCATCTCAGAGATCCAGGATTTACCCAAAAGGAAGACATCCTTACAGGTTGTGCAGCTGCCCTCGCTGGTGGCGTTACAGGTGTTGCTGCCATGCCTAATACAAATCCTGCAACTGACAATGCAGAAACTGTACGATATATCATAGATAAAGCGGCAAGTACAGGAGTTAATGTATATCCAGTAGGAGCTATTACTAAGGGACTTAACGGACAAGAGATTTGCGATTTTGATTCATTGAAAGCAGCAGGTATATGTGCTGTTTCTGACGATGGCAGACCTGTGAAAAATGCAGAGATGATGCGTGAAGCACTTATCTTAGGAGCTGAAAAGAATATCCCTGTAATTTCTCATTGTGAAGACCTGTCTATTATAAATGGCGGTATAATCAATAAAGGAAAGATCTCAGAAAAGCTCTGCGTACAGGGAATGGACAGAGCGTCCGAGGATTATATAACTGCAAGAGAAATGATATTGGCTCATAGTGCAAATGTACCCATCCATATTGCTCATGTATCTACAAAAGGTTCTGTTGCAATGATAAGATTTGCCAAATCTATGGGTGTTAAAGTAACCTGTGAGACCTGCCCTCATTATTTTCTTATGACAGAAGATAAGGTCACTTCTATGGACGCAGACTATCGTATGAATCCTCCTCTGCGTACAGAAGAAGATAGACTTGCCGTTCTTGAAGGTATACTTGACGGTACTATCGACTGCATCGTTACAGACCATGCACCTCATACCCCAGATGATAAATCCGATTTTTATCTTGCTCCTAACGGTGTTATTGGTATGGAAACCTCTCTATCCGCTACTCTCACACTTTATCATAACGGCAAACTTACTCTTTCTGATATTGTAAAGCTGATGTCAGAAAAGCCAAGAGAGATCCTATCATTGCCAAAGGCAAAAATAGCTGTTGGAGAAAAGGCAGACATATGTGTGCTTGATTCAGATTACAAGTGGACCGTAATCCCCGAAAAGCTTCATTCTAAGGCACGAAATGCTATATTCAAAGGCATGGAACTTAAAGGAAAGCCAGTTATGACAATAGCAAAAGGAGAAATCCGCTATCAAGATGCAGACTATAATTTTATTAAAATAAATGAATGCTAAAATAAAGGAGAAAATATTATGTCATTTGACAGACTCATAAAGAAGATTATCGAAACAAAAAACCCATCTGTTGCAGGCCTTGACCCAAGACTTGAATATGTTCCTGAGTATATTACAAAGGCAGCATTTGAAAAACATGGAGTCACTCTTAAAGCAGCAGCAGAAGCAATTCTTACATTTAATAAAGCTCTTATTGACGAGCTCTACGATATCGTTCCTGCAATAAAGCCACAAGCTGCTTACTATGAAATGTATGGCTGGGAAGGCGTTAGAGTTCTCACAGAAACTATCAGCTATGCACAGTCAAAAGGTATGTACGTTATGACAGATGGTAAAAGAAATGACATTGGTGCAACTATGGATGCATATGCATCTGCACATCTGGGCAAAGTAAACGTAGGGGATAAGACATTTGAACCTTTCGGTGCAGATGCTCTTACAGTAAACGGTTATCTGGGCACAGACGGTATCGATCCGCTTCTAAAAATATGCAAGGCTCAAGACAAGGGCATATTCGTTCTTGCAAAGACATCAAATCCGTCAAGCGGTGAGCTACAGGATAAATGTATAGACGGTACTCCGATCTATGCAGTTATGGGGGATATGTGCGAAAAATGGGGAGAAGATACAATAGGCGAATACGGCTACTCTGCAGTAGGCGCAGTTGTGGGCGCAACATATCCAGAACAGCTTACAGAACTTAGAAAAAGACTTCCGCATACTATGTTTTTAGTTCCGGGATATGGTGCACAAGGTGGCGGAGCTGAAGGTCTTAAAGTAGCATTTGATGAAAATGGTCTGGGTGCAATTGTAAACTCCTCAAGAGCTATAATGTGTGCATATAAGAAGGAAGACTGCTTGGAAACCGATTTTGCAAAGGCTGCACGCAGAGAAGCAATTAGAATGAGAGAAGATATTGTAAGAGTTACAGGGCTTTCAAAATAAAGCTCAAAGAGGAATTAATATGAAATATACAAAATCATTATACCCAATAGTAAAAAAAGAGAGCTTGGGAAAGAATCTCGTTAAAATAGACATTTTGTGCCCTGATATTGCAAATGCGGCACAACCGGGACAATTTGTGCATATTCTTCCAGAAGGAATGACACTCAGAAGACCCATTTCAATTTGTAATATAGATAAAGAAAACGCTGTGCTTACCATCGTCTTTGAGGTAAAGCAAGAAGGTACAGAACGTATTGCAAACAAAAACAAGGGAGAGAATCTCGACATTCTCGGCCCTTTGGGACATGGATTTACTCTGAAGCCAGAGGCTGAAAAAGTTATTCTTATCGGAGGCGGTATAGGCAATCCGCCAATGCTTACCCTTGCAAAATACTACGGTTCAAAGGCAACTGTTATTTCCGGTTTCAGAAGTGCTGAATGTGTTATTTTACAAGATGAATTTAAAAATACAGGTGCAGAAACTATTTTATGTACAGATAACGGTACATCAGGTAGAAAAGCACTTGTTACAGAACCTCTAAAGGAACTGATTAAAAATAATAATATTGATGCTGTTTATGCTTGTGGTCCAACACCGATGCTTAAATTTATTGCAGCCATTGCAAATGAAGCAGATGTATTCTGTGAAGTTTCGATGGAAGAAAGAATGGGCTGCGGAATTGGTGCTTGTCTTGTATGCGCTTGTAAGCTCAAAAAAGAAGGAAAAGACGTTATGGGGCATGTCTGCAAAGATGGTCCTGTGTTCTCATCTAAGGAGGTGCAGTGGTAATGGCAAATTTATCCGTTAATGTGGCAGGCGTAGATTTCAAAAATCCTGTTATTCCTGCATCAGGAGTATTTGGATACGGTAGAGAATATGAAGAACTTTTTGCGCTGTCAAAGCTTGGTGGTATCGCAACAAAGGGGACTACCATTACAGAACGCCCCGGAAATCCTGCACCAAGAATCGCTGAGTGTCCATCTGGCATGATAAACTCAGTAGGACTACAAAATCCCGGAATAGACGCTTTTATAAGCAGAGAGCTTCCTAACCTTCTAACTAAAGATACAGTTATACTTGCAAATATCGCTGGCTCTACAATTGATGAATGCGTTACTATTGCAGAAAAGCTTGATTCTACAGATGTTCACATGATAGAACTTAATATTTCCTGCCCAAACGTAAAAAAGGGAGGAGCAGCATTCGGAGTTCATTGTGATTCAGCAGAAGCTATTACAAAAGCTGTAAGAAATGCTACTAAGAAGCCACTCATTGTTAAACTTTCTCCTAACGTTACAGATATAACAGAAATCGCAAGAGCTGTTGAATCAGCTGGTGCAGATAGCGTTTCTCTTATAAATACTCTTTTGGGTATGCGTATTGACATAAATACAGGTAGACCAATCCTCAAAAATAACGTTGGCGGAATGTCCGGCCCTGCTGTATTTCCACTGGCTGTTCGTATGGTATGGCAAGTAGCAAATGCTGTGTCTATTCCGGTAATAGGAATAGGTGGTATTGATTCAGGAAAGGCAGCCATTGAAATGATGATGGCTGGTGCTAAAGCTGTACAGATTGGCGGTGCAATATTCACAGACCCATATGCACCAATTCGTATTATTGACGAGATGAACGAATGGCTTGACAAAAAGGAAATTGCTGATATAAATGAAATCATCGGCTCTGTTAAACCGTGGTAATAAAGCTAAAGCTTATAAAGGAATGTAATTATAATGATCATAATGGCTGTAGACTTCGGCGATTCCAGAACAGGACTTGCCGTCTGTGACAAAAGTGAATTTCTTGCATCTCCTGCTGGAGTTATTGCAGAGAAAGATTTTGATATATGCATGGAAAAAGTTGCATTAGAAGCAAAGGCTCGTGGTGCTGAACTTTTAGTTGTAGGTTATCCTAAGAATATGAATAATACTATAGGTGAACGTGCTGAGAAATGCAGCAGATTTGCTGAAGGACTTAAAGAAATGACAGGACTTCCTGTTGAACTTTGGGACGAAAGGTGCACTACAGTTTCTGCTCATCAATATCTTAATGTCACCAATACAAGAGGTAAAAAAAGAAAAGCTGTAGTGGACGCAGTAGCAGCAACTATTATTCTTGAAAGTTATATGGGATACAAAAAAAATGCACAGCACTGATTGCGTGCTGTGCAAATAATCTATATTACATAATAATAGATGTGATGTCATCAAGAATACATCCGGCTGCTTTGATAGCCTTGTTTGTATTCCTGCGAATATCGTGCTTCTGCCTTGAAGTTGCCTTTGACATTATATAGATAACTGTTCCGGCAGCTGCACCAAGACCTACACCCTTTACCATTGATTTTACTGTCATTTTATTTCACCTCCAAAAATATTATGGCAGCGGTAAGTATTTTTATACAAAGGAAAATAACAGCATGACAGAATTAAATATTGTTTTAGTAGAACCGCAAATTCCCCAGAATACAGGAAATATCGCAAGAACTTGTGCCGTAACAGGAGCTGCACTTCATCTAGTAAAGCCAATGGGTTTTACTGTTACAGATAAGCATCTAAAACGTGCAGGACTTGACTATTGGGACAAACTTAATATAAACTATTATGAGAATCTAAGCGACTTCTTTTCAAAAAATAATGATGGCAAATTCTATTTCTTCACTACAAAAGGCAGAAACATACACAGTGATGTTTCATATGAAGGAAAGGTATATCTTATTTTCGGAAGAGAGGATAAAGGACTTCCTGAAGAATTGCTTTTTGAGCATAAAGAAAATTGTTTGCGTATTCCAATGAGAAATACTCTTAGAAGTTTAAATCTTTCAAATTCTGTTGCTGTTGCAGTATATGAGGCACTGAGACAAAATAATTATAATGATCTCGAAACTCAAGGGGAGCTTACAAAGTTCACATGGCAATAAAAAGGAGTATTAAAATATGAAAAAAATATATATCTGTATTATGGGAACTCTATTTTCTCTATCTCTACTTACTGCATGTTCAGAAAACAATGAAAAAGATGAAAAAATAATAGAATCATCTGATACACTTGATTTGAAGTGGTATTCTGAAAAAGATGCAGTAAAAAAGAGTATGAGCAATTATACTATGATAAGTGAATCCGAAGAAATTGGTTTAGCCGGAGAAATGCAGACGCTTCTTGAATACAGTGGAACAAATTTATATGAACAGCCTTGCGATGTGACATTATGTCTTACCAGTATAGGACTTATAGGTATAAATTATCATGATTTAAATGGACAATATGATCAATGGGTAGAACGCATTACTAATTCATATGGAGAACCTACTGAAATAAGTGACTTTGGTATGGCTAGCTGGGAAAATGATCCTATTGGCATTGGAACATCTATTTATGTATTATATACAGATAATGATGTACAAATATCATTCTTTGCGGATGAAACAGGTTCTGAAACAGTACCTCAATAAATCCTAATACATATCTTATGCAAAAATTATTTGCTCATAAATTTAACTTTACTTCTTGACATTTTTACTCAAATCGGATACAATTAAAGTAACGATTTGAGTATATTTATATAGGAGGTTAATGCTGATGTTTGATAATAGACTAAAAGAAGCAAGAGAAGCCATGAATCTTACAGTAAAGCAGGCAGCTGCGGCGCTCAGACTTCCTTATACAACCTATAATAACTATGAAAAAAACAAGCGTGAACCATCGGGAGGACTTTTATGTAAGCTTGCAGAATTTTATAATGTAAGTACCGATTATCTTCTTGGTCTTGATGAGATAAATAATAAAGAAAGTAAAAAAAATATTGAAGAAAATCCAGAAATGCTTAGAAAATTCAATTACCTTGATGATCACGGCAAAAAATTGGTAAATCTTATACTTGACACAGAATATGAAAGATGCAAAGAAAATGAAGTTGATATTGAAAGTCATTATGAAGAACCTTTATTTGACCAAATAAAAATGATCACTGTAAAAAGCAGCGAGTACAAAGTTTCTGCTGGTACAGGATTTTTGCTTGACGAGGGCGATTTTAATACAGAGGTTCAAGTTCCGGATACACTTCTTGCACGAAAAGCTGATTTTGCATTGTGCATAAGCGGAGATAGTATGGAACCAATTTATCATGATGGAGACATAGTTCTTATAAAACGCCAAAGCTTTGTAAGTACAGGTGAAATAGGCATTTTTGTTGTTGACGGAAACGGATATATAAAGAAATTCGGCGGTGACAGACTTATTTCTCTTAACAGTGCATACAAAGATATAATGTTAAATGAAAATGATTATGTAAAATGCTGCGGAAAGGTTATCGGCAGAGCATAATAATATAACTACTAAAAGCTTACCATATTAAGTGGTGAGCTTTTTTATTAAGAATCACATTTAAATGCTTGACAATTGGTGAAATATGTTGTATAATATCATCAAACAATGTAATTGTTTTTTGTCACAAATATGGGAGGAATTTACATGAAAAAACATTTGACAAAAAGAATCGGTGCAATGCTTACTGCAATTGCGCTAAGTTCCGGCGTGTGTTATGCACTGTCAAATACTGCTACAGCAGATGGTGCACTCTTTGAAAGCGAATGCGAATCATTAACTATTAATGGCGCAGAAGTTGCAACCAAAGTCTACAATGACGAATATCCGGGTTATACCGGTGAAGGCTTTGTATGGGTAACAAATGGCGGTACTATGACATTTAAAGTAGATGCGCCTAAATCTGGTATGTATCGTCTTGTATCAAGATGCATCATGTATCTGGGAAATGAAGGCGAAATACGAGAAGCCGCTGTAAGCGTTGATCGTGCCGATGGCAGCAGCTGGTCTAAAACGGTAAAGATACCACGTACTGAAAGCTGGAATGATTATAGCTTTGGTGATATAAAACTCACTGAAGGTGAAAACACTATTACTTTTGGTGGCGGTTGGGGATATTGTCTTTATGACAGCGTAACTCTCACTGAAACTCCAGCTCCTGATTACTCTAAAGCTACTGCTGAGCTTAACGATCCCAAAGCTACTCCAGAAGCAAAATCTCTTATGGGATATCTAAAGAGTGTTTACGGAAGCCATATCATTTCTGGTCAGCAAGAGATTTATGGCGGCGGTAATGACGGCAATTCAGAGCTTGAATTTGAATATATTGATGAGATAACAGGCGGCAAACAGCCTGCTATCCGTGGATTTGATCTTATGAACTACAACCCACTTTATGGCTGGGAAGATGGATCTACAGAACGTGCCATTGATTGGACTAAAAATAAAAATGGTATTGTAACAACATCATGGCATATCAATGTACCAATTGATTTTGATAATTATGAAATTGGCGACGAAGTAGACTGGAAAGAATGTTCATATAAGAATTATCAGGCTTCTAACAGTACCTTCAATACTGCTAATGCGATCGTTGAAGGTACAAAAGAATATGAATACTTCCAAGCTGCTATGGAAGATTTGGCTGAACAGTTGCTTATCCTTCAAGAGAACAATGTACCAGTTATTTTTAGACCTCTCCACGAAGCACAGGGTAATGAAGGAAACTATGGAGACGGTACAGCATGGTTCTGGTGGGGTGATAGAGGCCCAGAAGTTTACAAAGAACTGTGGAAGCTTCTCTATACAACACTTACAGAAAAGTACGAACTGCACAATCTCATCTGGGAATTCAATAGCTATAATTATGCTAATTCTCCTACATGGTATCCTGGTGATGAATATGTTGACCTCGTTGCATATGATAAGTATAACGTAGACAACAACAGAGATGACGGCCTTACAAGCGGCCCTAATGTATCTGCTATTACAGCAATTTATAATTATCTTGTAGAACTTACAAATGGTAAAAAAATGGTTGCTATGTCCGAAAATGATACTGTTCCTACAGTAGAAAACTTAACAGTTGAAAATGCTGGCTGGCTTTATTTCTGCCCTTGGTATGGCGAACATCTTATGAGCGAACGTTATCAGGATGCAACTACTCTTAGCGAAACATATAATAGTGAATACTGCATTACACTTGACGAACTTCCAAAAGACTGGCTCTCAGCTTATGGAAACAGTGAAGTTACAACAACAACTACTACAGAAATAACAACAACAACTACTACTATAAGTGGCACAACAGAAACTACAGATGAATCACAGACAACAACAACTGAAACAACCACTACAAAAGAGGAAACTACTACTACATCAACAAGCATTGATATTCCTGAAAACGTTAAATACGGTGATTTAAATCTTGATACCAAGATTACATTGGTAGATATGGTTTATCTGAATAAGTATATGACCGGTGCTATTAAATTTAATGAGAATCAGTTGGCAAACGGTGACTGTGCTAAGAATGGAGCTGTAGATTCAGGAGACGCATCTGCTTTGTTAATGTTTATAGGAGAAAGAATTGAGACGCTTCCTATTATTCCTGATTAAAGCTTAAAACTTAACAATGTAAAAAGCTGCTGTACCTGAAAAATGGTACAACAGCTTTTTTGTGCTATTTTATAAGCCTATTTATATTATTATTTATTTTATAAAAACGTAAAGCTGATACGAGAAATCTCGCATCAGCCTTGACCAATGAGGAAAATGAGGAAAAAAAGAATACGCAACAAAAAACGTTTACTAAAAAAATAATATTAAACGTTTTATTATGTTGATAATATATATTATAATATATTTATAACATTTTGTCGAGCAAAATTATTGCTCAAAAGTAATACAATATTGCTCAATCATCAATAATAACATATAATTTTGAAGGAGTAATTAAATGCCACAAAATATAAATCACTATAATAACAGACGGCTTCTATGCACACCCTCAAAGTTTGCACAAAACTGCCTTTTCTATACACAAGAAATAGGTGTACTTTCATGTCCACCAAACAATTTCATCTCATATGAACCGCAAAATTCATTTATATTTATAATAGTACTTGAAGGAAACGGTGTTTTGAGTTATAGAGAAAAGAATTATAACCTAAAGGCAGGATGTATAGTATGGCTAGACTGTAAATACGGATACTCGTACACAAACAATGAAGATTTTCATCTCCTAATTTCATCAATATACTGTAACAGTGCACCCATGAACGAACTTTTTTCTTTTTTCTATCAAAAACAAGGTTCTATTCTAATTCATATAAAAGAATTACAGCCATTTATTGAAATACACAATGATATAGAACGTCTTGCAGAAGAAAAAAAAGACAATTTTGAACATCATATTTCCTTAAAAATACATGAGCTTATAAATATGATGACAACCTTTTCACGTGAAACTGACGGCATTTCCAATATTGTAAGCAGCATATCAGAAAAAAATGCACTTATAAAAGAATACATTGAACAAAATTTCAATCTTAAAATAACCCTTGATGACCTAAGCCGTGAATTCTGTGTAAGCAAATATTATATGCTTCGGTCATTCAAAAATCAGTACGGCACAACTATCATAAATTATTTGCAGTCATGCCGCATACAGCATGCAAAAGAACTTCTAAGATTCTCAAATATGCCAATAGAAACCATCAGCAAAGAATGTGGAATATATGATGTAAGTTATTTCAATAAGATCTTTCGTTCCTTTGAAGGAACAACAGCGGGACAATACAGAAAAAAATGGAAAAAGTAAATCAAAAAAATTAAAATATGGAAAAAGACTTGAAATTCAAAAAACAATATGGTAAAATTATAAATGGTTACTTACCAAGGACAGTAAGTGCATTCTTTGAGAATATTTTATCAAGTTCTTCCTGAGAAAGCTTCATAGCTTTTAGCTTTTTAATTCCTATCTCAGGAGAACCCCACGGACTGTCTGTTGCAAATAAAATTTTGTCTGCTCCATGCGCACGGATTATGGATAAAATAGTATCCGGATCTGCTGCTTCCATTACATAAGCAAGATCAAAATATACTGGAAGACCACAAAGCTTCTCGATAACTTCTTCGTACATCTTAAAACCACCTGCGTGGGCAAGAATAATACGTGGCTGAATCGGCATATTACCTTTGTAAACAGCATCAAAAACACGCAGGATTCTGTCCGGCGTGCATTTTACTGCACCTGTGCAGCCATCGTCTACGCCTGCATGAGTTATCACTGTAAGACCAATAGACAAAGCGTAGCGTATTATCTCTATGTAACGTATATCATCAATAAAAGCATTTTGATAGTCTGGGTGAAGCTTTATACCATAAAGTCCCATTTTCTTTATTTCATCGAGATGTTCAAACGGCGTTTCATCATATGGATGAATTCCACCAAATGAGTATATTTTTTCTGTGTTATTAAGACTGGCTGCAAACTCATTAACCTTTTTAAACTGTACAGGCTTTGTAACTACAGGAAGTATTACACTTTTGTCAACGCCGCCCTTTTTCATAAGAGAAATCAAGCTGTCCAGTGTACCGTCTCCGTAAGGTGTATATCCTGATTTTGAAGCAAGAAAGTCTATGGTAGACTTTGCAATAGCATCTGGAAATACATGGGTGTGAAAATCAATTATCATTTTGGTTTTCTCCTTAATCTTTTAATTTTATTATTATACTACGTCAGCAGACATTTTTCAAGTTTTTTTCGCATACAATGCGATGATTTTATTTTAAAGGAGTATATATAAAAATGGAAAAACGTTATTATCAGCAAGGAATCGAAACAATGCCCTATGAGGATATGAGAAAGCTTCAGGAAGAACGTTTTATCAAGCAAGTAAATCACGTTTACAATAATGTACCTTACTATAAAGCACTTATGAATGAAAAAGGACTCACACCTGATGACATACAGTCATTGGATGATTTAAAGAAATTACCGTTTTTAACAAAGGCTGACCTGAGAGACCAGTATCCATATGGACTTTTGGCAACTGATTTAAAAAACTGTGTTCGTATACAGTCTACCTCTGGTACTACTGGAAGACGTGTAGTTGCTTTCTATACTCAGGATGATATTGATATATGGGAAGACTGCTGTGCAAGAGCTATCGTTGCAGCTGGTGGTACAAACCAAGATGTTTGTCATGTATGCTATGGCTACGGTCTGTTTACAGGAGGTCCGGGTCTTAATGGCGGATCTCATAAGGTAGGATGCCTTACTCTGCCTATGTCTTCTGGTAATACTGAAAGACAAATACAATTTATGATGGATCTCAAATCTACTATTCTTTGCTGCACACCGTCTTATGCTGCATATATAGGTGAAACACTTAAAGAAAAAGGATATGAACCAAAGGATAACAGCTTGAAAATTGGTATATTTGGAGCTGAACCGTGGACAGAAGAGATGCGTCATGATATCGAACAAACTCTTGGAATAAAAGCATACGACATCTACGGTTTAACTGAAACTTCTGGTCCTGGTGTTGCATTTGAATGCGAAGAACAGACAGGTATGCACATAAATGAAGATCATTTTCTAGCTGAAATAATCGACCCTGAAACAGGTGAGGTTCTGTCAGAAGGAAAAAAAGGTGAACTTGTGTTTACTTCTCTTACAAAGGAAGCATTCCCTCTGATACGTTATCGTACACGTGACATATGTGTACTTTCAAGAAAAAAATGCTCATGCGGACGTACGCTTATTAAAATGTCTAAGCCTATGGGCAGAAGCGATGATATGCTGATCATTCGTGGAGTAAATGTGTTCCCATCACAGATTGAAACTGTTCTCATAAACAAAGGATATACACCTAATTACCAGATTGAGGTAAACAGAGTAAACAATACAGACACTCTTGACATAAACGTTGAACTTAGTCCTGAAGAGTACAAAAAGGCAAAAAATGAGCTGGAGATCCGTGAAAAAAATCTCGCTTCTTCAATAAAGACAATGCTTGGAATATCACCAAGAGTGCATCTTGTAGCACCTAAGACAATTGTCCGCAGTGAAGGAAAAGCAGTACGTGTTATCGACCATCGTAAACTTCATGATTAATTTCTTTTAAATAATCATTTTGCAAGAAAAGAGAAGTGAATATGAATATTAAAAATAACGTTAAAAGATGTATTGAAACAGTTATGAGCTGTGTTATTGCTGTAGGAGCTTTTGGTGGTGCAGTTTCTATGTCAAATACACATGATGTGCATGCAGAAGATTCCGAGAAAACATACAAAATAATGTGTATGGGTGACTCTATAACACACGGATACATCGACTCCAACAATGGTTATAGAAAATATCTTTGCTACTATTTACAGCAAAATAATATTTCCTATGATATGGTAGGTGCAGAAAACAACTGGACTAATGAAGCAACCTACGACTGGAATGGTACTACGATAACGTATGATCCAGCACATTGCGGTTATAGTGGATATGCAATACAAAAGTATAACGGAAGAGAAGGTCTGTATGAAACTCTTTTTAATAATAATAATTTAATAGCTTCTAACGACCCTGACATTATGATTCTGCAAATTGGCACAAATGACCTGCTTGACGCTCGCCTTAATGTTACAGAAAACATGGGAGATATTACAAGTCAAACTACAGCATTACAGAGACTTGAAGGTCTTGTGGATGAAATAATTACAAATATGGACGCTACTGATATGCTGTTTCTTGCAAGCGTTCCTGATATAGACGCTGAAATCCGTTCTGATTGGTTAGGTGCATATGGATGGATCACAGGAGTTGACACAAATAATAAAATTGAACTACAGGCTAAAGTAGATGAATATGTAAACACATACAATGCAGGCGTAAAAGCACTTGTAGATAAGAAAAAATCTGAAGGTGTCAATATTGGCTTTGCAGATGTTAACGGTGTAGTTGATATGAAATCAGGTCTGTACGACGGCGTTCATCCAAATGAAACAGGATATAATGCTATGGGTAAGCTCTGGGGCGATACCATAAAAAACTATCTTGACGGAATGGGAACTGTTGAAACCACTACTACTGAAACTACTACCACAACTACTGAAACATCAACGATTTCTAGTACTACCACCACTGACACTATCACCAAAACCACCGAAACATCAACAACTTCTGATACCACTACCACCGACACTACTAAAACAACTACTGAAACATCAACAACTTCCGACACCACTACCACTGACACTACTACAACTATTACCACAACTACTGAAACGACAATTACCACTGACATAAATAAATATCTCGGAGACTTAAATTGGGATAATAAAGTTAATATGTCTGATTGCGTATTAATGCGCAAATACTTGGTAGGAGCAGTAAATATTTATAACATAAATTATAACAATGCCGACATGGACGAAAATGGAAGAATAAATATATTCGATGCCTCCTGTCTGCTTGAAGTACTAATCAATAAAAATAATTAATTTACTAAAAACCTAAAAACCGCTTTGAAAAGAAGAACTCAAAGCGGTTTTTATTTAAAATAACATAATTATAGACAGCAATAAATATTTACAATTCTACTTGACTATAATACTAATTAGGTGTATACTATATTTAGATTCAAAAAACTGAAATTACGAATTTTGTAAATATCGAAAGGAGAATCCATATGAAGACAATATTATTAGCAGGTGGCGCCGGATATATAGGCTCTCATACAGCAGTAGAACTTCTGGAATCTGGATTTGATGTAATAATTGCAGACAACTATTCCAATAGCTGTCCTGAAGTAATAAAACGTGTAGAAGAAATTACAGGTAAGACTGTAAAAACTTATGAGGTAGATATTAAAGATACAGACAAACTTGAAAATGTCTTTAAAGAAAACAAAATCGATGCTGTGATTCACTTTGCAGGTTTGAAAGCTGTAGGAGAATCCGTTGAAAAGCCTGTACTTTATTACAGAAACAACATTGATACCACACTTGCACTTCTGGAATGTATGAAGAAATATAATGTAAACAATATTATCTTCTCATCAAGTGCAACAGTATATGGAGAAGAAAACCCTGTTCCATATACTGAAAAAATGAAACGTGGTACTTGCACAAATCCATATGGCTGGACTAAGGCTATGATGGAACAAATTCTTGAAGATGCAGCAAAGGCAGATAGTAATCTGTCTGTCATCCTGCTCCGATACTTCAATCCAATAGGTGCACATGAATCAGGCAAAATAGGAGAAGATCCTCAAGGTATTCCAAATAATCTAATGCCTTATGTAGCACAAGTTGCAGTGGGCAGGCGTGAAAAACTCACTATTTTTGGACAAGATTATGATACTCCTGATGGTACTTGCCGCCGTGATTATATCCATGTTGTAGACCTTGCTAAGGGTCATGTAAAGGCAATTGAATACATCCTTGAAAATAATGGAGTTGATGTTTTCAATCTAGGCACAGGCACTCCATACAGCGTAACAGAAATAGTTACAACATTTGAAAAAGTAAATGATATTCAGATAAATCATGTATACGGTCCAAGAAGAGCAGGCGATCTTCCTGAAAGTTATGCAAATGCAGATAAAGCACTTAGTCTGCTCGGCTGGAAAACTGAAAAAACACTTGCAGATATGTGCCGTGATACATGGAATTGGCAGAAAAATAATCCAAACGGTTATAAAAACTAAATTATATGCCAAATCTTAATATTAACCAATAAAACAACAAGGCAGATCCTGTACTATATATGCAGAATCTGCCTTTTTAATTCTAATCGCTATTTATCTATTGACTATTTTATACATATATGATATCATTTTATCATAGGAATAAATATATCCTGAAATATACAACTTGATGAGGTGCAGATATGATTGAAGTAAAAGAATATAGAGGACATATACGCAATTGGGAGGCACTGTGTGCTGAACTAAATATTGATATCTGTCTTTCAAGAGAAGAAAGAGAAAATGAAATACTTAAAAGGGCCTATGAAACATGGGGTTGTGATATGGCTAACCATTTATATGGCATGTTTGCATTTGCTTTGTGGGATAGCACTGAAGAGAAGCTCATATGTATACGTGATCATTTTGGAACAAAACCGTTTTACTATTATGTAACCGCTGACAACAAACTGCTTTACGGAACAATGATACGAGATATTATGAATCAAAATGGTTTTGTAAAGGAGCTTAACACAGATGCACTACAGCTTTATATGAGTCTGACATATGTGGCAGGTGAAGATACGTTTTTTAAGGGCGTAAAAAAGCTTATGCCCGGTTGCTGTCTTACATGGAAAAATGGAAACTTAGATATAAACCGTTATTGGAAACCTGAATTCAAACCTGATAAAAGCAAAAAGCTTGAAGACTGGGCTGATGAAATCCATACCACTATGCAACAAATGATGAAAGAGATCAAAACAGATGATGAAACAGCTTATTCATTCCTATCTGGCGGTGTTGACTCTTCATATGTTCTTGCCATGTCAGATGCACAAATGGCGAGCTGCTGCGGTTATGATGATGAACGTTTCGATGAATCCGGCATGGCGGCTGAAACCGCAAAGCTTTTAAAAAGAGATTTTTCAAGATGCGTTATCTCACCAGAACAGTATTTTGAAATCGTTCCATATGTTATGTACAATATGGAACAGCCATTGGGTGATGCCTCTGCAATTGCATTTGCAATAGGATGCCTTGAAACTGCAAAGCATGCAAAACTATGTTATTCAGGCGAAGGTTCAGATGAATTTTTCGGTGGATATAATATGTACAGAAATGCAGAAAGATACGGAGATAACCTCAAAACTTTCTATGTTGGTAATACTAACATAATGAAAGAAGACGAAAAAAAGCGAATCCTGAAGTACTACAATCCAAATGTTCTACCTATAAATCTTGTGAAGAACATTTATGAAGAAACAGAGGGACTTGATCCACTCAGCAAAATGTCCGATGTAGATATTCAAATCTGGCTTGAGGGTGACATTTATCTTAATGTTGATAAAATGAGTACTGCTGCCGGTCTTGAAATAAGAATGCCTCTTACAGACAGAAGAGTATTTGATATCGCATCACGTATGCCATCAGAATATAAAGTTAATGAAGAGCAAAATAAAGTTGCATTTCGTACAGCTGCTGCACGTGTTCTTCCAGAAGAAATAGCATTTAGAAAAAAGCTCGGTTTTATTGTTCCAATAAGAATGTGGCTTGCTGATGAACGCTATAATCAAGATGTACAGAAAAAATTTAAAAGCAGTATGGCAGCAGAATTTTTTGATCTTGACGAAATTGGTAAGATTTTCGATGAATATATCAGTGGAAATTCAGATAACTGGCGTAAAATCTGGACTATATATACTTTCCTTGTATGGTATGAAGAATATTTTGTAAAAAGATAATTCTGAAAGTATAACATCAACATAAATAACAGCCTGCATAGTTCTGACAACTTTGCAGGCTGTGAATTTTATTTTTTTGGAGGCACGTAATGGAATGGAGTTTTGTTTTTTTCTTTAACAGTATTTTTCTTGGTATAGGACTTGCAATGGATGCTTTTTCAGTATCGCTTGCTAATGGTCTTAATGAACCTCATATGAGCAATAAAAAAATGAGCTGTATAGCAGGTACATTCGCTTTTTTTCAGGCACTAATGCCAATGTTGGGCTGGATATGTGTGCATACGATAGCGCAGTATTTCACAGCGTTTCAGAGCTATGTACCATGGATAGCACTTGTTCTTTTATTGTTTATTGGTGGAAAAATGCTTATTGAAGGGATTAGAAACAACGTTGAAGAAGAGTGTAATTCGCATATTGGTATTGCTGCATTGATGCTTCAAGGTATTGCCACATCAATAGATGCACTTTCAGTAGGATTTACAATTTCAAATTATGGCTTGCTCATGGCTATTGTATGCTCACTGATAATTGCAGCAGCAACCTTTGTTATTTGCATAGCAGGCCTTAAAATAGGCAAACGTTTTGGTACTAAGCTTTCAAATAAAGCAGCAATATTAGGCGGTATAGTTCTTATTGCAATAGGTATAGAAATTTTTATTACTGGTACATTTTAATAGAACCAAATTTGTTAATAAAAAAGAATTGGCTAATATACATATAGTATTCATCTAATACATTGATAATTTGTGCGATATATGCTATAATACTTATATTGCAAGAAGCAATCCAATTATACTCTACTTCTAATTTATATCAACAAAAGCATCCTGCTACTGTAGGATGCTTTTGTTATTAATTAAAAAAACTGTTTTAAATGATAAATGCAAATCAGAGTCTCATGCTTTAAATAATGATAATTTACAATGTACACCTAATTTAGAACCTGCATTTTTCCTAATATACTTATTTATAAGTACGTTATAGGCTATAAAGTTCAATAAAACTGCGCCCATCCATGCAACAACATCAGCATAAGCAGTAGATTTAAAGCCAAAGTTTTCTATAAATAATACAATAACTGCAATTCTCATGCACATTTCTATAATACCAGAAATCATAGGAATAATAGGCTTACCCATTCCTTGAACAGCACTTCTAAAAATAAATAGGAAGTTTACTAAAAACAGCATAGCACCGCAAATTGGAAGATACTCTGATAACAAAGATATAGGCTTTTCTCCGCTTAACATAAGCTGTCCGAGCATTTCAGGGAAGAAGAACATTACTGAACCAAGAAGCAGATATGAAATAAATGCAATTGAAAGACACACTTTAAGTCCATCCTGAATGCGATTATACTTTTCCGCACCAAAGTTTTGACTCGTAAATGATGACATTGTAAAACCAGCAGTACAAGCAGGCTGCATAAATAAATTAATATATTTACTGCAAACAGAATATGCCGATGTGTATGCAACGCCAAGTCCATTTACAAAATACTGAACAACCATACAGCCGAGAGCAGTAATTGAATTCATAAGTGCCATTGGAAGACCGTTTCTAAAAAGTTCTCTATATATGATGAGATTATTTTTAAAATCCTTAGTTTTTAGTTTAATTACATCAATTTTCCTAAGTCTTATAAAACAAATAAATGCAGATATAATTTGAGCAAGTATCGTTGCAGTAGCTGCACCATCAACACCAGTTTTCAAAACAAAGATAAACACAATGTCAAGTATAATATTTATCAAAGTTGAAATTATAATTGCCACAAAAGGAGTTTTGCTATCTCCTAAAGCTCTAAGAATGGATGCACATAAATTATAAGCCATAGTAGCGGCCAATCCGCCGAACATAATATATCCATACGTTAGACTGTCTTTCATTATAGATGAGTCTGTCTGTATAAGATTGAAAAAGTCATGAAGAAACATTGTACTAAAAGCTGTAAGAATAATTGCAATAATAACAGACAGTACAACTGATGATGCTATTGACTTACGGAGACCATCATAATTTTTTGCACCGAATTTCTGTGCAACAGATACAGAAAAACCATTTGCTAATCCCAATGAAAATCCAATAACAAGAAAATTCAAAGACGATAAATTACCGACTGCCGCTAATGCATTATCTCCAAGACCTTTGCCTACAATAGCTGTGTCAGCGATCATATAAATTTGCTGGAGCATATTTGTAAAAAGCATCGGGAAAAAGAACTTCAAAATCATCGGCGTAACTTTGCCCTTTGTTAAATCATATGTTTGTGCCATAAAAAACACCTCCTGATACCACCAATTATATTCAAAGTCAAAAGTAATTTATATCAAAATCATTGCTTTTGTAACAAAAACATGATATAATATAGTCCTATAGTATTGTTATAAAAATTTTGATGCAATAAACATATAAAACATTCTTATTAAAAATAATTATCTATGTATGGTGATTAACATGAATACAAATCGTGACCTAAATTACAGACTCTATATTCAAAAAACAGATGGATTTACAAGAACTCCATTTAATAAAGAATTTGAACAATATATGGCAATAAAAGCTGGCGATGTAGAAAAAGTACGAAATCATTTCTCAGAAGTACGCAATAGTTTTTTTTCTGGAAAAGGCAAGCTTTCCGAAGATCCAATTCGTAATATAATGTATCATTTTGTTGTATCTGTAGCCCTTACATCACGTATATGTGTCGAAGGCGGCCTAGGGCATGATACAGCATACACATTAAGTGATATTTACATACAAAAAGCAGACAAATGCAGATCTGTCACGACTATAATAGATATGATAGGGGAAATGCAAATTGATTTTGCTGAAAGAATGCATGAATTAAAAAAAGAAAATGTAATTTCAATACACATAAGAAAATGCATTGATTATATATACGAACATTTGCATGAAGAACTTACGGTTAAGATACTCTCAGAAGTAATAGGATTAAATCCATCCTATCTTTCAAAGCTGTTCATAAAGGAAAAAGGGATAAGCATAAATGAATTTATTACCCGTGCAAAAATATCAACAGCAGAAAACTTACTTAAATTTTCTGATTTTACATCTCTTGAAATTGCTTTTGCCCTTGGATATTCATCACAAAGCGCATTTATCAGTGTGTTTAAGAAAATCAATGGCATAACACCTAAACAATACAGAGATATTCAATATATGACCAATATATCAGAGCCTAAAGAATCTGATTTTTAGTAAATAAATAATGTTCTGCACATTTTGACATTATAAGTAATTTATGCTATAATATCGTGATAATAAACTTATATCTATTCAGCGAAAGGGGCAAAGTTAAATGGATCATTTTGAACTTGTATCTGAATACAAACCAGCAGGCGACCAACCAGAAGCAATTGAAGCACTGGTCAAAGGAATAAAAGAAGGTCAAAAGGAACAGACACTCCTTGGTGTTACTGGTTCAGGCAAGACATATACAATTGCTAATGTTATAGCCAAAGTTAATAAGCCCACTCTTGTCCTTGCACATAACAAAATACTTGCAGCGCAATTATGCTCTGAGTTTAAGGAATTTTTCCCCAATAACTCTGTTGAATATTTTGTTTCGTACTATGACTATTATCAACCAGAGGCATATGTTCCAAGCACTGACAGCTACATTGAAAAGGATTCCTCTATTAACGATGATATTGATAAACTTCGCCATTCGGCAACAATGGCACTTGCCGAAAGAAAAGATGTGATAATCGTTGCCAGCGTATCCTGTATCTATTCTCTCGGAAGTCCTGAAGAATACCGTGCTATGGCAGTATCAGTAAGACAAGGAATGGAAAAATCTCGTGATACTCTTATAAATGAATTAGTAAGTATACAGTACGAGCGAAATGACATAAACTTTACAAGAAATAAATTTCGTGTACGTGGTGATGTACTTGAAATATTTCCAGCAAGTTATAATGACACTGCAATACGAATTGAATTTTTTGGTGATGAAATAGATCGTATTACTGAATTCAATGTACTAACCGGAGAAATTATCGGAAGAATCTCTCATGCAGCTATATTTCCAGCATCACACTATGTAGTCGGCAGCGATAAAGTAGCACGTGCTACAAAAGAAATAGAACAGGAACTTGAAGAAAGGGTTGAATTTTTCCAGCTTAATAATAAGCTCATAGAAGCTCAGAGAATAGAACAAAGAACACATTATGATATAGAAATGCTTCAAGAAATAGGATTTTGTACAGGAATTGAAAATTATTCAAGAGTTCTTGCTGGCAGGGAACCGGGCAGTACACCGCTCACACTTATAGATCACTTTCCTGAGGACTTTCTACTAGTTGTAGATGAAAGTCATGTTACATTACCACAGGTAAGAGCAATGTCAGCAGGAGATAAAGCAAGAAAAACTACTCTTATTGAATATGGATTTCGACTTCCTAGTGCATTAGATAACAGACCACTTAATTTCAATGAGTTTTATAACCACATAAATCAAGCTATTTATGTAAGTGCAACTCCGGGTGACTTTGAAAAAGAACATTCATCTCAGATAGTAGAACAGGTTATTCGTCCTACAGGACTTGTTGATCCCGAAATTATTGTAAAACCTGTCAACGGACAGATAGAAGATCTCTATTCCGAGATACAAGTTAGAGCAGAAAAGAATGAACGTGTACTTGTAACAACACTTACAAAGAAAATGGCTGAGGATCTTACAGATTATCTTGAAAAAATGGATGTACGTGTAAGATATCTTCATCATGATATAGATACAGTTGAGCGTATGGAAATAATACGTGATCTACGTATGGGTGAATTCGATGTTCTAGTAGGTATAAATTTGCTTCGTGAGGGACTTGACATACCAGAAGTATCTCTTGTTGCTATTCTCGATGCTGATAAAGAAGGATTTCTCAGAAGTGAAACTTCTATGATTCAAACTATAGGTCGTGCTGCACGTAACGCCAACGGTCAGGTCATCATGTACGCAGACGAAGTAACAGGCTCTATGGAAAGAGCAATTACAGAAACTGAACGACGCAGAAAAAAACAAATGGACTTCAATGAAACACACGGTATAATTCCTAAAACTATTCATAAGGATATACGTGATGTAATAGACATACGTTCCAAAGAAGAGATTGAACAAACTGTAATTTCTAAGCCTAAAATGACTGTTAAAGAAAGACGTGAACTTATAGAAGAACTTACTGCTCAAATGAAAGAAGCTGCTAAACTCCTTGAATTTGAACATGCAGCATATTTAAGAGATAAAATAAAAGAACTGAAGGGAAAGAAATGAACGATAAAATTATAATACGTGGTGCAAGATCCAATAATCTAAAAAATATAAATGTAGAAATTCCACGAGATAAGCTTGTTGTAATGACTGGACTGTCCGGCTCTGGAAAATCATCTCTTGCATTTGATACAATTTTTGCAGATGGACAAAGACGATATATGGAAAGTCTATCTTCTTATGCACGTATGTTTTTAGGTCAAATGGAAAAACCTGATGTTGACAGTATAGAAGGATTGTCACCGGCAATATCCATAGACCAAAAAACCACATCAAAGAATCCTCGTTCAACAGTAGGTACAGTTACAGAAATCTATGACTACCTGAGACTTCTATATGCACGTATAGGCATTCCTCATTGTCCTGTGTGTGGACGTGAAATTCATCAGCAAACTGTAGATGAAGTTGTTGACAAGGTAATGCAGCTTGAAGAGGGAACACGTATTCAATTGCTTGCACCAATTGTAAGAGGACGCAAGGGAACTCATGCAAAAGAACTAGAAAGCGCCAAACGTTCAGGTTATGTACGTGTTCGTGTTGACGGAAACGTATACGATCTTTCTGAAGAAATCACATTGCAAAAAAACATAAAGCATCATATTGAAATAATAGTAGATCGACTTGTTGTAAAAGATTCTATACGTTCAAGACTTTCGGATAGCCTTGAAACTGTATTTTCACTTACTGGTGGTCTTGCTATTATAGAAATCGTAGGTGGAGAGGAAATGATTTTTTCTCAGAACTACTCATGTCCTGAACATGATATTTCAATAGAAGAATTATCTCCACGAATGTTTTCGTTTAATAATCCATTTGGTGCTTGTGAAAATTGTACTGGACTTGGTGTTTTCAAAGAAATTGATCCTGAGCTTATAATTCCAAATCCAGACCTCAGTATTCGTGAAGGTGCCATCAAAGCACCAGGTTGGAATACTCTTGATGAAAAATCAATCGCAATGATGTACTATAATGCAATCAGTGCAAAATATGGCACTTCTCTTGATACTCCTGTAAAAGACCTGCCCCAAAAATCACTCAAACCATTTCTTTATGGTACAACAGAAGAACTCTTCCTCCACAGAATTCAAGCTGGTGGACATACAACAGGCTATCGTGCTCCATTTGAAGGCATAATACCAAACCTTGAACGTCGTTATAAAGAAGGCGCAGAATGGGCGAAGGAAGAAATAGAGGCTTGCATGAACAATGTAAATTGTCCAGTATGTAAAGGAAAGCGTCTGAAAAAAGAAATTCTTGGAGTAACTGTTGGTGGAGTAAATATTATAGACCTAACTACAAAATCTGTATCTGAATGTATTGACTTTTTTGACAATATAAATCTTACAAAACAGGAATCTCTTATAGGCGAACGTATAATCAAAGAAATAAAAGAACGTCTTGGTTTTCTGAAAAATGTTGGTCTTGAATACCTTACACTTTCACGATCAGCAGGCACACTCTCAGGCGGAGAAAGTCAGCGTATTCGTCTTGCTACGCAGATCGGCTCATATCTTATGGGTGTACTATATATTTTAGATGAACCTAGCATAGGTCTCCATCAGCGTGATAATGATAAACTAATTGCAACACTAGAGCGCCTGCGTGACCTTGGTAATACACTTATTGTAGTAGAACATGATGACGATACAATAAGAGCTGCTGATTACATCGTAGACATAGGTCCGGGAGCTGGAATACACGGAGGGGAAGTAATATATTCAGGAGATTTAAACGGACTTCTTGAATGCAGTGATTCAGTTACAGGTCAGTATCTCAGTGGAAAAAAGGAAATTCCTGTTCCTAAAATCAGGCGCAAAGGCAATGGTGAATTTCTCATAGTAAAAGGAGCAAAGGAGCATAATCTTAAAAAGATTGATGTTAAAATACCTCTGGGAACATTTACCTGCGTTACAGGTGTTTCAGGTTCAGGAAAATCTACACTTGTAAATGAAATAATCTATAAACACCTTACTGCTAAGCTTAATCGTACAAAAGTGAGAGCCGGAGAATTCAAATCCATTGATGGCATTGAAAATCTTGATAAAGTTATAGCGATTGATCAATCACCAATAGGAAGGACTCCTCGTTCCAATCCAGCAACCTATACAGGTGTGTTTACTGATATACGTGAACTTTTTGCAAAAACTAACGATGCAAAAGCAAAGGGCTTCACAGCAGGACGCTTTTCCTTTAATGTTAAAGGTGGCAGATGCGAAGCATGTCAAGGCGATGGTATTCTAAGAATAAAAATGCACTTTTTGCCTGATGTATTTGTCCCATGCGATGTATGTAACGGAAGAAGATACAATCATGAAACTCTCGAAGTGAAATATCGTGGAAAAACAATTTATGATGTGCTCGAAATGACAGTTGATGAAGGCGTAGAATTCTTTGAACAGCACCCCAAAATATCCCGAAAGCTTAAAACTTTACAGGATGTAGGTCTTGGATATATAAAAATCGGTCAACCTGCAACAACTCTCTCTGGTGGCGAGGCTCAGCGTGTAAAACTAGGAACAGAGCTTTCAAAACGCTCTACTGGAAGAACAATCTATATACTTGACGAACCTACTACAGGCCTTCATACAGCTGATGTACACCGACTTGTAGACGTGCTACAGAAGCTTACTGATAGCGGCAATACTGTTCTTGTTATTGAACATAACCTTAATCTTATAAAGGTCGCAGACTATATAATAGACCTTGGACCAGAAGGCGGAAATAAGGGCGGTACTGTAATTGCTTGTGGAACACCTGAAGACATCGCAGCTGTAGATGCCTCTTACACAGGACAGTATTTAAAACCATATCTTAATATATAAGAGCATATAAAAATCCGCATGCTGATGAAAACATTCACAGCTGCGGATTTTAAAAGATTATTCTTATTTTAATTCAGAATACGTTACTTTCATTGCATTTATAAAAATATCATGAAGCTGAGGTGCTTTCTGATTAATACGTGTTGGCTTCATATTCTTATCTGTAAAGCAGTGATATGACTGCGCTGATGCACAGAGTGACTTTGTATCTTTATTATATATTTCATAATAAATGGTCATTTTAAATCCATTGTATTCAGTAATATAAGAATAAATACAGAAGCTGTCTCCAAAGGTAAGCGATTGTTTATACTTACATTTAACTTCCAGAACTGGAAGCATAAAACCAGCTTCTTCAATTTTATGATATGACATTCCTATCTTGTTTAAAAAGCTTACACGTGCTTCTTCCATCCAACGAATATAGTTAGTATGGCTCACAACATCCATACGATCCGTTTCATAATAGTAAACGTTTCTACAATATGGCAATATTTCCATTATCATCTGTCCTTTCTATCTGATGTTTTAATTGTAACACATATATATTTTATTGTCAACGTATCATGTTAGAAAACGACAGAAAGATTACCAATCTATTTTTTTCATGAAAGGTGTAAAAAGGTATATATATGAGTATTTTTCTGATTCTTGCATTCTTATTTGCAATAGGCAGCTTTTTAGGCTGGGTGCTTGAAGTGATATACAGACACTTCGCATCAAAAAAATGGATAAATCCAGGTTTTCTAGTTGGACCATGGCTTCCGATATACGGTTTTAGTCTTTGTGTGCTTTATTTGTTGACCCTCATAGAATCGTATATCCCAACAGAAAATAAAATCGTACAGAAAATAATATTATTTGTTATTATGGCAATAGTCATAACATGCATAGAATACATTGCCGGACTTATTTTCATAAAGAAAATGAAAATAAAATTATGGGATTATACAGATAGACCAGGCAATATTAAGGGAATAATATGCCCATTGTTTTCTTTTTACTGGCTTTTACTTAGTGCAGCATATTATTTTCTAATACATCCACATATTCTTGACATGTTACAATGGCTATCAAATAATCTTGCTTTTTCATTTTGTATTGGATTATATTTTGGAATATTTGCAGTCGATCTTGCATATTCCTTCAAGATTATCTTCCATATCAAACGCTTTGCAGAAGAAAAACAAATTGTTATACGTCTTGAAGAATTTAAATCAAACATACAGGAGAACAATAAAAAGAAAGGTGAAAAATTTAGATTTTTATTTTCCTATCGTTCATCAATGCCAATAAGGGAACATCTTGAACAATATACTGACTCATCTTCTTTTAAAAAGCGCTTAAAAAGCATACATGCTCATATAAAAGAGCGCAATGATACAAAAAAATAATAAAAAAGCGGACAGATAATCTTTTGATATTCTGTCCGTTTCTTTTAATAAGCGTTAAAACAATACGGTTGACAATTAAATATTACAATGATATAATATATTTCATAAAAAAGAAAATAAGGAGTGATTACCATGGGGGTAAGAAGTAAAAAGTATGAAATAGATATGTGCAGTGGTAGTATACTAAAAAAATTACTACTTTTTGCGCTACCACTCATGCTGTCAAGCATATTGCAGCTTTTGTTTAACGCCGCAGATGTAGTAGTGGTGGGAAAATTCGCAGGCGATAATTCTCTTGCAGCAGTTGGTTCTACATCAGCGTTAATAAATCTTTTGACTAATCTTTTTTTAGGATTATCAGTAGGTGCAAATGTAACAGCTGCACGCTTTTACGGAGGTAAGTCGGACGAAGAACTTAGCAAAACAGTACACACTTCTATTTCTCTAAGTGCAATAAGTGGATTTTTGCTTACTATAATAGGTCTCCTGTTTGCAAAACAAATGCTTATACTTATGCAAACGCCACCTGAAGTATGTGATTTAGCAACATTATATTTAAGAATATACTTCGCAGGTATGATACCAAATATGATTTATAATTTCGGCAGTGCTCTCCTTCGTTCCGTTGGTGATACACAAAGACCTCTTTATTATCTTTTCGGAGCAGGAATAATAAATGTAGTGCTTAATCTTTTCTTTGTAATTGTACTTCATATGGACGTAGCAGGCGTTGCATTGGCTACAGTTATTTCTCAAACTATTTCTGCAATTCTAATTATAAGATGTCTTATGAAGGAAACCGGTGGAATACGTTTTAGCTTTAAAAAGCTTTGTTTGGATAAACGTATTCTTGGCATTATTTTGCGCATCGGTCTGCCGGCTGGATTTCAAGGTATAATATTTGCCCTATCAAATGTTGTTATACAATCTTCTATAAATATTTTTGGAAAGACCGTAGTAGCTGGAAACTCTGCTGCCGGCAATCTTGAAGGATTTGTTTATATGGCCATGAATGCATTCCATCAAGCCACCATATCATTTGTAAGTCAAAATTACGGAGCAGGACTCCACAAGCGTATCGGACGTATATTCCTAACAGCTTTAGGATGTGTAACAGTAGTAGGCGTTGTTTTCGGAAATGCAGTCGTATTATTAGGACAGCCTCTTTTAAGCATTTATTCAGACAGTCAATCTGTTATCGAAGCAGGAATGATCCGACTTCTCATGATATGCAGTGTATATGCACTTTGCGGCATAATGGATGTTACAGTTGGCTTGCTTCGTGGAATAGGCTATTCTATTATACCTACAATAGTTTCTCTTATAGGTGTATGTGGACTTAGACTTATATGGATTGCAACAGTATTTCGTATTCCGGAATATCATCATATAGAAACAGTATACATATCATATCCTATAACATGGACTATAACGATTATTGCAAATGTGATTTGTTTTCTTTGCGTTAAAAAACGTGCATACAGTAAAATTACACCTCTAAAAGCATAAGGTTATATAATATAAAAACATCATTGAATATTTTCAAAAAACTCGTGCATGGGCTTGAAATATTCAATGATGTTTTTCATATATATTTAATCTGTAAATAGTGGAACAAGTTTCTGATTATTAACATCAACAAGTCCAAGTGTTGTCATTTTAAGAGATGGTATAACCGGAAGGCTTACAAAAGCCATATTCATAAAAGGCTTTATTTCAGGATAAACACCAAGTTCATATACACATTCCCTGATCTTTTCATTTTGAGCAGCTACCATTTCCGCAGAAAGATCACTCATAAGCCCTGCAACAGGTAACTGCATTTCTGCAATAATCTTACCGCCACTTACAACCACATTTCCGCCGCCTATCTCACTAACACGATTACCTGCAATAGACATATCCTCCTCATCAGCACCAATAATTATAAGATTATGAGAATCATGTGATACAGAAGAAGCAATTGCACCTTTTTTAAGTCCAATACCATGAATAAATCCAAGTCCCATATGACCCGTATTATGATGTCGTTCTACTACAGCAATCTTTAAAATATCCCGCTCTGTATCTATGCCGTTATTTTTTGAAAAATCTATATCATAAAGCAGTTCTTCTGTAATAAGCTGACCCGGCACAATTCCAATAGTTCTGCATTTTCCTTCTTCTGGAGTAATATGGAAACAATCTGCTGAAAGTATCGGCATATTAAATGAACTAAGGACGCTTTCTCCAAGATCATTTGAAATTTGAGGATTATCAAAATAAAGAGCCTCGCCATTTTCGCTTACCTTACTTCCATAATAATACACTTCACTGATTTGCAATTTATCAAGGCTATCAAGAACGAGTATATTTGCAGCATATCCCGGAGCTATAGCACCAACGCCCTTTAATCCAAAGCACTGTGCTGCTTGAATAGTTGCCATCTGAATTCCGGTAATCACTGATTTGCCAAGTGCAGATGCTTTTCTTATAATACTATCAATGTGACCGTTTTCCATAATATCAGCAGGATGTTTATCATCAGTAACAAGTATACATCTGTGAGAATACGGTTCATCAAACAGCGGCAATAATGATTCTAAATTACGTGCAGCAGTGCCTTCACGAATCATTATCCATTGACCTTTGCGCAAACGTTCTAGAGCTTCATCTATAGAAGAACATTCATGGTCATCATTTATGCCCGACGAAATATATTTATCCAGATCTCGTCCTGTCAGCATGGGGGCATGTCCATTTACAATCTTTCCAGCAACATGAGCATCTCTTATTTTGCGCATTACGTGTTCATTTTCTTCAATAACACCCGGATAATTCATAAGTTCGCCTAAACCAAGCACTCTATGAGAATTATAAAACGAATACAAATCCTCGGCTTCCAAAACAGCTCCTGCTTCATCAAAAGAAGTTGCAGGAACACATGACGGCAACATGATATATACAGTCATAGGAATATTCTCACTTGCTGCCAACATAAATCGTATACCATCAGCACCGCATACATTTGCAATTTCATGAGGATCTGCAACAATCGCTGTCGTTCCATGCGCTATGCAAATTTTAGCAAGCTCTGCTGGAAGAAGCATTGTACTTTCAATATGAATGTGACCATCTATGAAACCTGGACAAATATATTTTCCTGTAATATCATGAACCTCATCTGCATCTGACTCACCATAATTTCCCACACCAATTATAAGGCCGTCCTCTATAAGAACATTCTGTGTTTCTATTTCGCCTGTAAATACGTTTACAATAAAACCATTTTTAAATAGAAGTCTCATTGTATACCTCCCGAATTTTTAGTTAAAATTTATATAGTACTCATATAAGAATGATATTCTATATTTTACATAATAAATCATAAAATGTCAATAGATACAAAACGGAATTCAAAATATTTAATTATAAAATATATTGACAACATAAGTTATGTATGATATAATGAAAAAAAGCAATGATAAGAAGAAGTAGCAATTCCACGCCGAAACAGAGAAGCTCTGGTTGGTGAAAAGAGTATCGGCGCATTGTGAAATACATCTTGGAGCAGGTTTCCTGAAATAATAGTAGGGAAGCACGGGTGCGCCCGTTAAAGCGCTTGGAGGTCAGGTGAATATTCATCTGATAAATTGAGGTGGTACCACGGTGAAATTCATCGTCCTCTGGCTGTATAAATACGCCGGAGGCTTTTTTATTTTCCGGCATAAATTGAAAGGAAAAAATACAATGACATTTTTTGAAGAACTGAAAAGAAGAGGTCTGGTAGCACAGACTACACATGAAGACAAGATCGAAGATCTTATTAATAATAAAAAAATTGCATTCTATATTGGTTTTGACGCAACTGCTGATAGTCTTCATGTAGGACACTTTATACAACTTATTCTTATGAAGCATATGCAAATGCATGGTCATAAACCTATTGCACTTTTGGGTACAGCTACCACAATGATAGGTGACCCTACCGGAAAAACAGATATGCGTAAAATGATAACAGTTGAAGAAATTGACTATAACGCAGAGTGTTTTAGAAAGCAAATGTCACGCTTTATTGATTTCTCTGACGGAAAGGCTGAGGTTGTAAAAAATGGCGACTGGCTTCGTGATATGAATTACATTACTTTCATGCGTGATATTGGTAAATATTTTTCAGTAAATCAGATGCTGACTGCTGAATGTTTTAAGTCTCGTCTAGAGGGAAAAGGCCTTTCATTCCTTGAATTTAACTATATGCTTCTCCAAAGCTACGACTTCCTGCATCTGCATCGCAACTATGATTGCATGTTAGAACTAGGCGGAAACGACCAATGGAGCAATATGCTTGGCGGTGTTGACCTTGTACGTCGTGTTGAAGGTAAGGAAGTTTATGCTATGACATCATCTCTTCTGCTTACTAAGGACGGTAAAAAGATGGGCAAAACCGAAAAAGGTGCTCTCTGGCTGGACAAGGAAAAATGTTCTGTTTATGATTTCTATCAGTATTGGAGAAATGTTGCTGATGATGATGTCATGAATTGTCTAAAGCTTCTCACATTTATTCCAATTGAAGAAATTGAAGAAATGGAACGTACCATGAAAGGTCAGGAACTTAATAAAGCAAAGGAAATCCTTGCTTATCATCTTACAGAAATGGTTCATGGCAAGGAAGAAGCTGACAAAGCTGAAAACGCTGCAAAGGCTGTATTCAGCGGTGCTGGTTCAGATGCAAATATGCCTACAACAACTATCTCTGCCAACGAACTGGAAAATGGTGGTATGGGCATACTGACTCTTATGGTAAAGACAGGTCTTTCTGCCTCTAACGGTGATGCAAGACGCCTTGTACAACAAGGAGGAGTATCTGTAAATGACATTAAAATCACAGATCCTAAAACTATTATTACTCTTAATGGTGAAACTATAATTAAAAAGGGAAAAAAGGTATTCCACAAAATTGTTGTAGACTAAAAAATCAAGACGCTGCTGCAAGCATAAAATATGATTGTAGTAGTAAATGAAAGGATTATTGGTATGCTTAAAATTACATTACAAATTGAAGGCATGATGTGCAATATGTGTGAGTCCCATACAAACGAAGCTATTCGCAGAGCGTGGAATGTAAAAAAAGTAACCTCATCTCATAAGGACAATGAAACAGTTATCATTTCCGAAAATGACATTGCAGATGATGAGCTGACAAGTGTTATAGAAAAAATAGGATACAAGCTTATTTCTATAAGAAGAGAACCTTATAAGAAAAAAGGTATTTTTTCAAAATTAAAATAAAAACGAAAAAAATAAATGCCCAAAATTTCGGGCATTTATTTTTTTATTATTCATTGTAAGTCTTTAGCTCAACTTTAATTCCTACAATATATTTTGCAAGATGTAAAATATCTTTTACATTAAATGTACCATCACCATTTGTATCCTCAGGTGATACTTGTAGTATATCTGTTCTTTCCTCATTACACAACTTATATTTCGCAAGTGAGAGATCCAAAATGTTGATTTTTCCATCCCCAGTTACATCACCTGCAACGACCTTTTTAATTGGTGGTACAATCGTTCCATTGTAATACTCAGACAAAGATATACCATTGCCACCAATAGCTATACTATGATCAAGACTTATAAACTTACCATTATCATCCTGCCAGAGAGATGGTTCTACAAGTGCGTACTTTTCTTCATCCCATTTTCCGAAGTTATCATAAACAAGGCCACCTGTATCTCCTGAATTTTCATTAAAGCACCAAAATGTATGGTGTATGCGATGTTCTATCATAAAATCACGAAGATACACCATCCATGCTTCATTTCTGTCACCATCCATAAAACCGCCCCATTCACCCATGAAAAGTGGAGCCATGCCGGTATCCTGAATAAAAAACCAATTGTCATACCAGCAATCTTTTATAAGGGTTTCCTGTGTAAAACCGTCGTAAAACCAACTCTGATCATAAACGAGAGGACCGTAATCATGAGGAGAATACACAAGTTGACTCTGATATTCTCCTAAATCAATTGGATAATCCTTTGCACCACGAAAGTTTCCGCCCCATCATGTGTGATGATAATAACTATACGGATAACGTGAATAATCAATATTTTGAGAATTCCAATCAGCACCTTCTTCAAATTTCGGATAAACTTCGGTACCCTCTACCATAATAAGAAGATTCGGATTTTTGGCCAGAACTCTTGCTGCACAAGTCTCTGCTGCATATTTCCAGTTTGTAGGATCTTTTGAATCATCCCATTTAGCCATAATATTAGGCGTATCAGCAGTACCATGAGGCTCGTTTTTCAAATCTATAGCAAGAATTGTATCATCATCTTTGTAATAATCAGCAAACCATTCCAAAGCAGTGCACCAATCTTCAGTGCTAAATTTATCAGTATACCAAATACTAACCTGATGTCCTGCTGATGCTGTTTCAGCACTGTGAATGTCTATCATTATTTTAATACCAAGTTCTCGACACCATTCTACAGCTTGATTCCAAATATCAAAGCTATACATAACTGTACCGCCTTCAACACCTTCAAGTGTAAGCTCTGGATTAGTATATTCGTTTACCTTTGGAGGTGCTGGATCTGGATCACCATTTTTCCATTGAAGAAGAATTTCAGTTGACATTGGAACACGCAAAAAATTAAAACCGTGATCTGCTATCTGTTGAAGCATTGAGTGCATATTCTGTGACCATACACCATCGAATACTTGACTGCCAACATTAAATCCAAACCAATTGCACCCAGTAAGCCATACTGGATTACCATTCATATCAACGATCTCCGCATTTTCATTTACATGAAGCCAGTCATCATGATATGTATCCGGCGCTGCCTCTGCATTAATATTAACAATGCCAGATGTCATGTTTATTATTAGCGAAGTACCAATAACTCCAGACAATATACAACGTTTTAAAAATGAAATAAACATACATTTTCTCCTAACACAAAGCAATTTATTTTATATTATCATACATAAAGGCTTTTGTCAATATTTTATTATAAAGCGATAAAAAACTTGCATTTCTATTTTTTTAATGGTATAATATAAGTAATATTTTTTATGAAATGAGTGATTAAAATGAATCCAATTGCTATGATGAAAATCAAATCCCTTATGGAAAAGTTCAAAAATAATCATCCCAAAATTACAATGTTCTTTGCAGCTGCTCCTGATTATATAGAAGAGGGTAGTATTATTGAATTAAACATTAAATCTGCTGATGGCAAACCCATATGTACAAACATTCGTGTCACAAAAGATGACCTTGAGCTTATTCAAGCACTAAAAGAAATGCTTCCTCAAAAGTAAATGCATTTCTAATCAGTTATGTAACCGCATTCTCTCATAGAGGTAACACTTCTACCTACAACATAATGATCAAAAAGCTGAATATCCAAAGGCTTGAGCGCTTTAATAAGACAGTCTGTAGCAAATGCATCTTCTCTTGATGGCATAGAATTACCATCTGGATGATTATGAACAAGAGCTATTCTATCACTTCTATTGCGAAGTGCTACCTCAACTACTGAACGAATATCAAAGTTTGCTCTTGTAGATGTGCCGCTACCTATAGGTTCTATACATATCACACCTCCATCAGAACCAAAACATATTACGTATGCCTGTTCTTCAACTGCTCCTGTATAGATACTCATAAGATAAGACCTTAAGCTTTTTCTGTTTTCAAACTTTAATTTTTCAGTGTTTTTGCTAATTTGATATGCTTTAAACACTTCAGGTAGTAGGTTTAAAAATAATGCAGTATGCTCTCCCACACCTTTTATACTTTTCAGTTCTTTAATATCCGCATTCATTACGCCTGCTAGAGTATGAAAACGATTTATAAGCTCATGTGCAATTTTATTAGTATCACATCTCGGCATTGTATAAAATAATAGTAGTTCCAGAATTTCGTGAGGTTGAAATCCGTCAAGACCGCTTTTAATATATCTTTGACGCATACGTTCACGATGTCCTGCATTTAGATTTACTTTTTCTTTAGGCATATAGATTCCTCTCAATCTTTATAGAATATATACATATAATTATATCACAAATTAAATAAACTGACAATATTAAATTTAAGTATTTTAATTTTTTAAGGAGTTGCTGACAAAAAAGTTCAGCTTTTAAAATATGAAAGAGTTTATTATAAAATTTAATGACAGCGGACAAAGACTTGACAAGTTTTTACTAAAAACTTTATCTGATATTTCCAAGGGAATGTTGTACAAATCAATACGCACTAAAAAGATAAAGTTAAATGGCAAACGAACAGACGGGTCAGTAATACTTTCTGAAGGCGACGTTATCAGATGCTATATAAATGATGAGTTCTTCAAGGATATTAATAATACAAATTTTAAATATACATTTACAAAAGCACCTTCTAAATTACAAATAGTATATGAAGACAATAATATCCTTATCGTTTTTAAACCTATAGGTTTGGTAGTTCATGATGATGATCGAAAATCGGAAGATACTCTTATTGACAGAGTTTTACACTATTTGTATAAATCTGGAGTATATGTACCTGAAAAAGAAAATTCATTTACCCCGGCTCTCTGCAATAGACTAGATAGAAACACTTGCGGCCTTGTAATTGCTGCAAAAAACTCTGCTGCTTTGAGAGAGGTAAATCGACTCATACGAGAGAATCGTATTCATAAATCATATCTTTGCATAACTTCAAAAACTCCTCCAAGGAAACATGATACACTTCATGCATATCATTATAGACCGGATGGATGCAAGACAGTAAAAATATCAGAAAAAAAGCTTGAAGGTTACCATGAAATCATAACAAAATATAATGTGCTTTCTGTAAACGGAAAACTCTCACTTGTTAAAATAGATCTTATAACGGGACGTACACATCAGATACGTGCACATATGGCTTTCATAGGAGCACCGCTTTTAGGCGACAACAAATATGGCAATATAGCAATCAATAAACGATACAATGTAAAATATCAACAGCTTTGTGCTTATAAATTATTTTTTGAACCTGAAAAAGACTCACTTCTTTCATACTTGAGTGGCAAACGCTTTATAAGCGAACAACCTACATTCATTCGTAAATACTTTCCAGATTTTAAACTTTAATACAATACTAAAAATAACCCGGCAGAAATTTTCTCTGCCGGGTTATTTTTAGTTAATCATCTACTGATTTTATCTCACCACAAGCGATTTTTTCACCTGATGCACCTGATGGCTGAGTGTGAAAATCGTCATAGCTTTTTTGTATAACAATAGTTTTTCCCACTACTTCATTGGAATTAAATCTATCTGTCAGAAACGCAAATGACGCTTTTGTTCCTGCTGCAAATAATGGAGGCATATCACCCGCATGAAAAGGATGTTCACACTGATTTGGATTATAGTGACCTTTTGTATTTGCAAATAAATCTTTCAAATTGCCAGTACATGTATCGCCTTCATGAATATGCACTGCAAAAATAGATGAACTACATTTAGATTCATCAACAGGAAGTCCTCTTACTGCAATTGAAACAGCTGTTCCGTCATCAGTATCTGTAAAATATGCATAGCCTTTAATGTTAGGATATTTCTGTGAACCATTTATAGCTGCAAAAGCTTGGCTTTTATAATATTCCATCATAAACCACCTCTATAATATCCTATGATATAAAAAGCAATTTGTTACATAAAAAGGCTGCATTATATAGATATTACACATTTGAATAATCAACTTAAAAATTTATTTTTTCCATGTTGCTGGAGAAAATAATAGAAGCATTGGAAACAATTCAAGACGTCCTGCCAACATGTCAAATATGAGAACCATTTTTGATGGTACGGAGAAAAATGCAAAATTCTGAGATGGCCCTGCAAGTTCAAGACCTGGACCTATATTATTAAGCGTGGCTGCCACAGAACTGAAATTTGTTATAAAATCATGTCCTTCAACAGAAAGTATAAGTACAGAGCTAAAAAATATAAATATATAAACAATAAGATATATATTTAATGAGCGCACGGTCTCATGACTTATCTCATGCCCATCCATTTTTATTTTCTTTACAAGTTTTGGATGAATCTGTATCTGAATCTCTTTAATCAAGGTTTTGAACATAATTATAAAACGTGATACTTTGATACCACCACCTGTACTTCCTGCACAAGCACCTATAAACATAAGCATTAAAATTATCGTTCTTGAAAATTCTGGCCACTCATTAAAATCTGCTGTTGAAAAACCGGTTGTAGTTATAATCGAACCAACTGTAAAAGTAGCATGACGTACAGCTTCTCCTATAGAATCATATAAATTTCTAATATTAACTGTAATAGCGGCTGATGACAAAGCAATTATTCCAAAATAAACCCATATTTCAGATATGTGAAAGGCATCTCGCCAATGTCTATAAAGCAAAAGGAAATATGCACTAAAATTTACGCCAAAAAGAATCATAAAGACAGTTACAATTATTTGTATAGTAGGCGAAACGCTTGCCATACTGTCGTTAAGGAAACCAAAGCCGCCTGTTCCTGCTGTTGCAAAAGAAGTATTTACAGCTTCAAAAACAGGCATCTTAGCAAACAATAAGCATATAAATTCAAGTACAGTCAGTCCGAAATACATAGCATAAAGGAGAAATGCCGTGCTTCTGACACGTGGCACAAGTTTTCCTACCATCGGACCTGGACTTTCTGCTTTCATAAGGTTCATGTTTCCAGCACCGGAAAGCGGAAGAAATGCCATAATAAACACAAGAACACCCATTCCACCAATCCAATGAGTAAAACTTCTCCAAAAAATACAGCAATTTGGCAAATCTTCAACACTTGGAACAACACTTGCTCCAGTTGTTGTAAAACCTGATACTGATTCAAATAAAGCATCAATAAAATTAGGAATTGCTCCAGACATATATAACGGCAAAGCACCTAAGATACTCATCACTATCCAGCTCAGAGAAACGATTACAAAACCTTCTCTTGAATAAAGAGTCTTCTTTTTTGGCTTTATCAAAATAAGCAAAGCAATGCCAATAATAAGTGAAATAATTGAAGTGTTTAAAAATGCAAACCCTGCAAATTCCTGATAGATAATACCAACAAAAGCTGGCAGCAACATAAAAACTGCATTGAAACAGGCTACCCATCCCAATACAATAAAAATCATAGCAAAGTTCATATTTCCTCCTGACTACTCCAAAATGTCGCATATATCATGAAGTCCTAGATGACGTGACACGACCACAACAGAATCACCGAGCTTAATGGTATCCTGACCTCTTGGTATTATCATTTTATCATTTCGTACAATACATGCTATCAAAACATTAGGCTTAAAAACAAGTTCCTGAAGTGGAACGTAAAGAATAGGGGAGCGTTCACGTATAACAAACTCAGCAGCCTCAACTTTACCCTTTATAAGACTATAAAGAGTTTCAACGTTACTGCCCATAGAATTCTTCATTGCACGCACAAAACTAACTATACATTCAGCAGTAATATGCTTTGGGTTGACAATAGAATCAAGATCCAGCTTACGAATAATTTCATCGTACTCTATTCTGTTAACCTTGGTTACAATTTTGCCATTCATTATACTATGTGCAAAAAGGGAAAGAAGTATATTTTCTTCGTCAAGATTTGTAAGAGCCACAAAAGCACCTGTATTATCAATGCCCTCTTCAAGAAGCGTTTCCTTTTCAGAAGCATCTCCATGAATAATAGTTGCTTTTGGCAATTCCACACACAGTTCTTCGCAACGCTGATCGTTCAGCTCAATAATCTTAACGGCAATTCCTGACTTTATCAGCATTTTGCTTAGATAATATGCGATATTTCCTCCACCTGCAATTATAACATTCTTTATCTGGTTAGAATGATAATTTATCTTTCTGAAAAATCTATTGGCATTTTGTGGTGTAGCAACAATTGAAATCATATCACCTTGATTAAACGTCATATCACCGCCGGGAATAATAGTTTCATCTCCACGTTCGATCATGCATACAAGAACATCACATTTAAGTTTTGTACTTATGTCTTTTACTGAATAATCGGTAAGTATGCAATTATTAGGAAGTCTAAATTTTAGAAGCTCCAATTTTCCCTTAGCAAATGTGTCGATTTTCACAGCAGACGGAAATCTTATAACACGTGCAATTTCACTTGCAGCCGCAAATTCAGGATTGATAACCATAGCAAGACGAAGCTCTTCTTGAAGATACGGAGCGTCCTTACTGTATTCCGGACTTCTAACACGAGCAATCGTTTGACATTTTCCCGCCTTTTTAGCAACAAGGCAACAAAGAAGATTAAGCTCATCAGAAGCTGTAACTGCAATCATAAGATCGGTATGCTCAATTCCCGCTTCAAGCTGAACCATATGAGTTGCGCCATTTCCAACTATACCCATAACATCGTATTTACGTGAAGCCTCATTGACCTTTCTTTCATCAACATCAATAACAGTAATGTTATCGCCCTCATCAGAAAGCTGCTCCACAAGAGCCTGTCCAACTTTACCGCAACCTACTATCATAATATTCAAAATAGCTACCGCCTTTCAAACTTTACTGATATTTCTTCTTATTGTACCACATTTTTCTATAACATTCAACTATTTTAAGATATTTTTTTATCTGCTTATTCGCATAATAATTCCATAAAAATTGACCGATTCATTTAATGGTTATCTAGGGGTATAATATTAATATGAAAGTGTATATTCTTTGTTATAACCTTAATAAAACAAGTCTTTTTACAGATTTATAAAAAAACAAAAGAATTACAAGAAAATACTGGAAAAGTTCATCAAATCATGATATACTTTATAAGAATATTTTTATATGCTTTATATGCTAAACGTATAAGGATTTTTCTGTTTAATATAAGGAGGTTAATATATGAGAAAAGTACAATTTACTGAAACTGTTCTGCGTGATGCTAACCAGTCTCTTATGGCAACCCGTCTTCCATATAAGGAGTACGAAGATATTTTGCCTACAATGGACACTGCTGGCTATTATTCCGTAGAATGCTGGGGTGGAGCTACCTTTGACTCATGTCTGCGTTATCTTAATGAAGATCCATGGGAAAGACTCCGCAATCTTAGAAAAAATCTACCAAACAACAAACTTCAAATGTTACTGCGTGGTCAGAACCTTTTGGGATATAAACATTATCATGATGACGTAGTAGAAAAATTCATTGAGCTTTCAATTAAGAATGGTATTGACATCATTCGTATTTTTGATGCTCTCAATGATTTCAGAAACTTAGAAACAGCCCTTGAAGCTACTATGAAATATGCCACACCAAATACTGTAGCTTCTGGTTGCATTTCCTACACACAAAGTCCTGTTCACACAGTTGATAAGTATGTCAAAATGTGCAAGAAACTCAAATCTATGGGCTTCCAAACAATTTGTCTTAAAGATATGGCTGGCACAATGACTCCTTATGAGGCTGAGCATCTTATAAAGGGAATAAAAGATGCAGTAGGGGATATTCCGCTCATTCTCCATACTCACAGTACAACAGGTATGGCATATATGACCCTAATGAAGGCTATTGAATGCGGTATAGATGTAATTGATACAGCAGCTTCATGTTTCTCAGGAGGTACATCTCAGCCATCAACTGAAACCATGTTTTACATGCTCCAGCAGTACGGCATTGAAACAGGACTTAATGAAGATGTGATAAACAAGGTTAATGATTACTTCAAACCAATTAAACAGAAGTATATTGACAGTGGTATGATAAATCCAAAGAGTCTTGCAACAGATGCCCAGGCACTTGTTTATAAAGTTCCTGGTGGTATGCTCTCAAACATGATCGCTAACCTTACAGATATGAAGGCTATGGATAAATTTGAAGCTGCTCTTGAGGAAATTCCAAAAGTTCGTGCTGATCTTGGCTATCCTCCTCTGGTAACTCCACTCTCTCAGATGGTTGGTAACCAGGCTGTTACTAATGTATTAGTTGGTCAGAGATATAAGCAGATTTCCAAAGAAGTAAAAAATTATATCAAGGGTGAGTACGGCATTGCACCTGCTCCGATCAACAAAGAACTTCAAGTGCAAGTACTAGGTGAAGGAGTAGAGCCTGTTGATTGTCGTATTGAAGATCAAAAGCGTACAGGCGAAGAAATGAAAGATGCAGCTGCGGCTCTTGGCAATCTTGCACGTTCAGAGGAAGATCTGATGAGCTATATCTGCTATCCAGATCAAACTATTAAGTATCTTGAAAAGCGCAAGGCAGCAGAAGAAAATGAAGCTGTATATACGATTGAGGAAATGTAAGGAGGGGAGTATATGACAATGATATTTCCCGTAGCTGAAATGGGACTGAAAGAAGCTGGTATTACAGCGATTTTCGGTTATATTGTAGTATTTTCAGGTCTTATTATTCTTATGATTCTGCTTTATATTATGTCTGCTGTTTTTAAGGCAAAAGCTAATAAAGCAAAAAAAATTAGTCCTGAATCTACAGAGATCACAAAAATTCCTACAAAAGCTGCATCTGCTCCAACAGCTCCAGGCTCAGCTGGACATGTAAAGCTGTTCGACGTTCCTGATAAAGAAGCGGCAATGGTAATGGCAGTAGTTGCTCATAAGATGCAGAAACCGCTCAACGAGCTGCACTTCATTTCAATCAAGGAGGTAAAGAACGATGAAGTATAAAGTTACACTTAACGGTAAAACGTATGAAGTTGAAGTAGAAGCAGGAAAGGCAATTTTACTTGATGAGTACGAGGCATTAGCTCCTGCTCCGTCAGCACCAGCTGCTCCTGCAAATGCTCCGGTTGCTCCAGCAGCAACGCCTGCACCTGCACCAGCTGTATCATTAGCAGCAGGTGAAACGGTAGAATCACCTATGCCTGGAAACATTCTAAGCGTCAATGTAAATCAGGGAGATAAAGTTAAAGAAGGTCAAGTATTGGCAATTCTGGAAGCTATGAAAATGGAAAATGAAATTCCAGCACCAAAGGATGGTACTATTGTACAGATCGTAACTTCAAAGGGTGCTGTTGTAGAGACAGGTTCACCGCTGTTCGTAATTGCATAAGGAGGGTTATTTATGAATATACTAGATACCCTTCAAACTTTACTAAATGATTCTGGATTTGCTGGATTCTTTATGGATGGTGGTTGGAAGAATATTGTTATGATTGCAATATCTTGTGTTCTTTTATATTTGGGTATTGTAAAGAAATTCGAACCACTTCTCTTAGTAGGAATTGCATTTGGTTGTCTCCTTGTAAACATCTCCAATTTCTTTGTTGATGGCGCAAGCTCTGCCAATGCCCTGTATCATCCGGAACTTTGGAGCGCATTTCTTGATGAATCGAGCGAGTACTATCATAGCTATGGTCATATTATGTCAAATGGTGGATTTCTTGATATTCTTTATATCGGTGTTAAGACAGGCCTTTATCCGTCACTTATATTCCTTGGAGTAGGTGCAATGACTGACTTTGGACCTCTTCTTGCAAATCCAAAGAGCCTTCTTCTTGGTGCTGCTGCACAGATGGGCGTATTCCTTGCGTTCTTTGGGGCAGTATGTCTTGGATTTGAAGGAAATGAAGCTGCGTCTATAGGCATTATTGGCGGTGCTGACGGACCTACAGCTATATTCCTTACAAGTAAGCTTGCTCCGCATCTGCTTGGCCCAATAGCCATTGCTGCATACTCTTATATGGCACTCATTCCTATGATTCAGCCACCTCTTATGAGACTGCTTACAACTGAAAAAGAGCGTTCAGTAAAGATGATTCAATCACGTCAGGTTTCCAAAACAGAAAAGATACTCTTCCCAATTATTGTAAGTATGTTTGTTATCCTTCTGCTTCCGTCTACAGCACCATTGGTAGGCTGCCTTATGCTTGGTAATCTGTGGAGAGAATGCGGTGTAACTGCTCGTTTATCTGATACTGTACAGAATGCACTTATGAATATTGTAACAGTATTCCTTGGTATTTCCGTTGGCGCAACTACTGTTGCATCATCATTCCTGTCACTTCAGACACTGTTTATTGTACTTCTTGGTCTTATTGCATTCAGTTTCTCAACTGTCGGCGGTTTGCTCGTTGGAAAGATTATGTATAAGCTTTCAGGTGGAAAGATCAATCCGCTTATTGGTTCAGCTGGTGTATCCGCTGTTCCTATGGCTGCACGTGTTTCACAGGACGAAGGTAAGAAAGCTAACCCAAGCAACTTCCTTCTCATGCATGCTATGGGTCCGAATGTTGCTGGTGTTATTGGTTCTGCAATCGCAGCCGGATTCCTGCTGGCAGTATTTAAGTAATAAAATAACGTCTTTTATAACTACGGCAAAAATTTAATAAATAAAAAGGCTGATGCGAATTTTTTTCATTTGCATCAGCTTTTTATTTATTTTTTATCTAGCAACTTTTATTAAGTGGTAGCCAGCAGACTTTACGATTCTTTTTAAATCAGAATTGTTTATATCAGCAGAAAGAACTACTGAAACATTTCCAGTTTTATAATCTGGAACTGCTGATTGTACCTGAGGTAATTTTTCTAAAGCTTCTTTTACTCTTGCCTCACAATGACCGCACATCATACCTTTTACAATAAGTGTTATATCTACAGTTGAATTTTCATTTTGCATTATGTTTTGTGCTATAATATTGTCTGACTTTTTCATTCTATATTTTCTATCATGCTTTGTATTGTTTATGTTTTTTAAATTCAAACGCAGAGCATTTGATACAACGCAAAAACTTGAAAGACTCATAGCAGCAGCACCAAACATAGGACTTAATTGCCAACCAAATATCGGAATCCAAACTCCTGCTGCAAGAGGTATTCCTATAATGTTATAAATAAATGCCCAGAAAAGATTTTCATGAATATTCTTAAGAACAGATCTGCTCAATCTTACAGCTTTAGGAACATCATAAAGTTTGCTGTTCATTAAAACCACATCTGCTGAATCAATAGCAATATCGGTACCTGTGCCTATTGCCATACCTATATCAGCACGTGTAAGGGAAGGAGCATCATTTATTCCATCTCCTACCATAATGGTACTTCCATTAGAACGAAATTTATTTATAACCTTTTCTTTTCCATCCGGACGAACACCGGCAACTACATTATCTATACCACATTCTTTAGCAATAGCAGCGGCAGTGCATTCATGATCACCTGTAAGCATTACCACATGAAGCCCCATATTTTTAAGCTCTTTTACAGCCATTGGGCTTTCATCCTTAATGATATCTGCAACAGCAACTATTCCCCAAAAAACATTGTTTCTAACCAAAAACAGAGGCGTTTTTCCGTTTTTAGCCAATTCCAATGATCTAGACATCATATCATCAGGAATTACAGCGTAGTTACTTATAAAGCTTTCATTACCACATAAGATCATTTCATTATTTAAATACCCAGATAAACCGTTTCCGGTATATGTTTTAAAATCAGAAATCTCCATTACTTCAATGTTATTATCTCTAGCATAGCTCATAATAGCCTTTGCAATAGGATGTTCACTTTTGCATTCAAGTGAGGCTATACTTTTGATAAGCTCTATTTCAGATATACAACCATATGTTATTATATCAGTAACATGTGGCTGTCCTTTTGTAATCGTTCCTGTTTTATCAAGTGCTATTATCTCAGCACGACCTGTCTGTTCAAGCGCAGCAGCTGTTTTGAAAAGAATACCATTTCTTGCACCAATTCCACTGCCTACCATTATAGCGACAGGTGTTGCTAGTCCAAGCGCACACGGACAGCTTATTACAAGAACAGATATGGCTCTAGCAAGTGAAAAGCTATAAGTCTGTCCACACAAAAGCCATACCGCAAATGTCACAATAGCAATTGCAATAACAATAGGAACAAATACTCCGGACACACGATCAGCAGCCTTGGCAATAGGTGCTTTACTAGAAGCTGCATCACTTACCATACGTATGATTTGTGATAATGTGGTATCCTCGCCAATCCTGACCGCTTTGCAGCGGATAAAACCTGATTGATTTATCGTTGCAGCAGAAACAGTATCGCCATTTTCCTTATCTACAGGAATGCTCTCTCCAGTAAGCGCTGATTCATCTACAGCACTGATACCATCAATTACCACACCATCCACGGGAATACTTTCACCCGGATATACTACAAAAACATCATCTACCTTGACAGCTTCAACAGGAACAGTGATTTCTTTCTCATCTTTTATGATAGTAGCAGTTTTAGGCGCAAGCTGAATAAGTTTTTTTATAGCATCAGTTGTTTTGCCCTTTGAATATGATTCAAGCAATTTTCCCACTGTTATAAGTGTCAATATCATAGCAGAAGATTCAAAATAAAAATCATGAAGATAGTGCATAGCTGCCAAAGCTCCATCTTTTAATACAGAATTTGTCATAGCATAAAGAACAAATACGCTATATATAAACGAAGCTCCTGAGCCAATAGCAACCAGAGTATCCATATTGGGTGCAAGCTTGAATATACCTTTTAATCCATTTATAAAGAATTTTTTATTGATAATCATGATAATGATAGTAAGAAGCATCTCTGTTATGCCTATTGCAAGGGGATTAGTTGCAAGAAAATCAGGAAGCCACCATCCCCACATTACAGCTCCCATTGAAATATACATCAAAATAATGAGGAAGAAAATTGAATAAAACAATCTCTTTTTCATTTTTGATATTTCACTTTTTATTGAATGATCAGATTGTTTTTCATCAGAGGCCTTTACGCCTTTAATAGATGCTCCATATCCTGCTTCTTTTACCGCTTTAAGAATCGATTCATCAGATGCACAGCCTTCTACATTCATTGAATTGGTAAGTAGATTAACTGTGCATGATGTAACACCATCCACCTTGTTTACAGCTTTTTCCACTCGAGAACTACAAGCCGCACAACTCATTCCGGTAATATCATATTGTTTCATACATAAATACCTCCTTATTTCATAAGCTTCTGCATAGTGACAACGAGCTCATCAATTACTTCATCATTACCATTTCTTATATTTTGTGCAACACAAGTTCTAATATGATTTGCCAAAAGTTCTTTATTAAAAGAATTAATTGCAGCATTTACCGCAGAAGACTGAGTTAGTATATCGGTACAGTACGCATCATTTTCAAGCATTTTCTTTATTCCACGTATTTGTCCTTCAATTCTACTGAGTCTGTTCATAAGCGCTGTAAATTCTTTGTCAGAGCGCTCCTTCGTCTTATTGCAATTGCATTTTTTATTTTCCATGCATTCTTCATTCATAGAAAAACACCTCCATTAATAATTATTATATACCCCCTATGGGTATTTGTCAAGCATAACAAATTAAAAAATTCAGTGTAAAAATATGTATTGAAAATAATTTTTATTTATGATATAATTATATTATATATTTGCAAATCTAATGATAATATAAGAATGGAGACTACTATGAATATACAGATTTTTGGAAATAAAAAATGCTTTGACACAAAAAAGGCAGAACGTTATTTTAAAGAACGCAGAATAAAATATCAGTTTATTGATATGAAAGAAAAGGGAATGAGCCGTGGTGAATGGGATAGTATCAGAAAAGCAGTTGGCGGAATACAAAATATGATAGATGAAAAATGTAAGGACAAAGATCTTCTTGTTCTTATTAAATATTTATCAGAAGACGACTGCATTGAAAAGGTTTTTGAAAATCAACATATAATAAAAACGCCTATTGTACGAAACGGAAAGCTTGCTACAATAGGATATAAACCTGATATTTGGAATGATTGGGAATAAAGAACTAAAAACATTAGCAAACATTATAGATGAAAACTTGTCCTGAATAATCTTTTATATAATACACACTCTACATCAAAGGAGTGTGTATTATAATGGGCATTTTTAAAATAATTATAACATCATCTGCAAGTATATTTTCTCTTTTCCTACTGACAAAACTTATGGGAAACAAGCAAGTTTCCCAGCTTAGTATGTTCGATTACATTATAGGAATATCAATAGGTTCTATTGCGGCTGAATTTGCCACAGAACTTGACAATCCTGAAAATACACTGGTAGCCATGATAATATATGCTATAATTGCTTATGCTGTTTCACTCGTAACAGGAAAATCTACTCATATGCGTAAGATAATAATAGGAAGACCTTTAATTCTTTTTGATAACGGAAAGCTTTTCCGAAAAAATTTTAAAAAAGCTCGTATAGATATAAGTGATTTTCTTACTCATTGCCGTAGCCAAGGATATTTTGATTTATCTCAAATACAAACTGCAATTTTTGAATACAATGGTTCTATCAGCATTCTCCCCGCTGACGAATACAGACCACTCGAACCATCTGATATAGATATAAATCCAATTCAGCAAAAAATACTTGTCAATGTAATAATGGACGGAAATATAAATGAGAAAAATCTCAAACACACAGGAAATGACAAAATATGGCTTAAAAAACAACTTAACGATCAGGGATTTCATAATGAAAAAGAAGTATTTTTAGGACTTGTAAACACAGTGGATAATACAGCATTGCTGTATGCTGCTAATATAAAAAATAGTAATATAGATCCTTTTGAATAAGAAAATCAAAACAAAGATTTCTGTAGGTATAAAATGCATTACAGAAATCTTTGTTTTATTTTGTTGAAATCAAATCATCGAGAATTTTGCGATTGATTTCAGCAATTGTTAATGTCAAATCACTTGCATTTATCTTAAAAATATGGTATGATTTAAAAGTATAGTGTGTGAAAGGAGTTATATAAATAATGAAAATTATTTTAGCATCTGACTCGCCAAGACGAAAAGAGCTTATGCATTATATCACTGATGATTTTGAAGTATGTACTTCAAATGCAGATGAAACGCTTCCACAAGCAATAGATCCTTATAAAGCAGCTGAGTATCTGTCTATACAAAAGGCATCCGCCGTAGCAACGGAACATTCAGAGGATATAGTTATAGGATTTGACACAGTAGTTATCCATAACCAAAAAATAATGGGTAAACCTAATGATGATGACGATGCGCGTAGTATGCTTCATTTTCTCTCCAACAGCATACATGATGTTATAACTGGATGTACAATTATATGCAAAGGAAAAGTCTATTCTTTTTCAGAAAAAACAAGTGTACATTTCTATAAGCTATCAGATAAAGAAATTGACAACTATATTGATACAGGAGAACCTTTGGATAAAGCAGGAAGTTATGGTATTCAAGGAAAAGGCGCACTATTTATAAAAGAGATAAAGGGAGATTACTATAACGTTGTAGGTTTACCTATTGCCGCCCTTTCTAGAAAACTTAATGAAATAATAGAAATACATAAGGGAGAATAACAAGATGAATAAAAAAGACCTTAATGAACTCAGAAAAAATTTCTCAGGAGCAAGCGATTTATTTACACTCAATCATGTTGTATCTGCATTTGTGGATGCTGAAAAGAATATTAAATGTGTTAAATCTAATGCATTTCATAATATTCCCTCAGAAGAAAGCGACTGCTATATGGATACACTTCGCAGAGTATTAGCTGGAACATTGGGAAAAGGACTTTTAGAATATGAGTTTCCAAACGAGGCCTACACTGAAAATGGAGCACAATATGTCCTCTATGAAGCACTTACTTGTAAGCTTGACGATGAAAGCTCAGTAAATGTAATGCTTGACCAGATTGTTAAGAATATGGATTATATTTCAACCTATGCAATTCTTATAGGGCATTGTACATACACTGTTTTTAATAAAACAAAAAATGATGAAATCAATCCATATGACAGCGTTGAATATTCATTTCTTGTAACGGCGATATGTCCTGTTGAAGTACGCATTGACGGGCTTATATACAATGAGGACGATAATGCTATCGAAAAGAAGTCTGCATATGACAGAATTGTTTCGGAAATTCCTACAGATGGCTTTTTATATCCTACATTCACAGGCAGAGGCCCTGATGTTAATCATGTATTATATTCAGTACGCAAGCCAAAAGAAGTAAACGCTTCTATTGTTGAAAATGTTCTGGGATGTAAATTTGTATGTACGGCAAATCAAGAGAAAGAAAGCTTTCATACTCTTTTAGAAGATGTAGTAGCAGATGAACTAAGTTATACTGTAATTACAGATGTAAATGAAAAACTTAAAAGCATTGCAGAGGAATACAAAAATGATGCTGATCTTCCATCTGTTGATGATATACAAATGAGAGATATCCTGCTTGATTCAGGTGTCAGCGAAGAAAAGGCAGAGAAGGTTCAGAATCTTTATCGTGAAATAACAAGAGAAAAGCCGCTTTCTGTATGCAATATTACAGAAAACAAGACAACACTCGCAACAGAAGGTATAACAATTCAAATAGCTAAAGACGCAACAAACAAGGTGCGCACTCAATACATAAACGGTAGACGCTGTCTGCTTATAGATCTTGATGAACCTCAGATAAAGGTAAACGGCATGAATGTTACATTGCAGGAAATGCCTGATATTTTGGCAGATGATACAGAAGAGGAACTTCAAGATGAAATGCAAGCGTAAAAAGATCTGTATAGTTACATCTATAATTCTTGCAATAATATTGTTATTCCCATTAAAGATTGAGCTTAAAGATGGCGGCACTAAAGAATACGTTGCTGTATTATATTCTGTAACACATAAACATTCTTTAGACAGTAAAGATGGAGTTAGCGGTTATTCTATAGGAACTATTGTCAGAGTATTATTTTTTGAAATATATAATGATGTGACATTCTTTGCCCGTGAAGATAGTCAATAATATTAATTACTATAAAAACACAATGGAGAAAAACTTATGTCAACAACTAAGGAATATCTAATGTATATTTTAGAACAACTTTCTGATCTCGAAGAAATTACATACAGAATGATGATGGGGGAGTATATAATCTATTATCGTAAAAAAATTGTAGGTGGTATTTACGATAACAGATTTCTTATAAAACCTGTAGAGGCTGCTGTACAGCTCATGCCAGAGGCTTCATATGAAATTCCATATAAGGGAGCAAAGCCCATGCTCATGGTAAGCGATGATTATGATAAAAGTTTTATGAAAAAGCTTCTGACCTCAATGTATGATGAACTTCCTGCTCCTAAAGCTAAGAAGAAAAAATAGAAAGAAAAATCGTCTGCTGAAATTCGGCAGACGATTTTTGGTTTTATATGAAATTAGGGTAAATCAAATTATTCTCTAAGTGAAGCACCGAGATCTTTCAGCGCTTTCAGTACACGCTTCATAGCAGCATCAGCCTGCTCATCAGTAAGTGTACCTTCATGCGAACGCATGCTTATTGAGAATGATACACTCTTCATTCCCTCAGCAATTTGCTTACCCTTGTAAACGTCAAAAAGTGTAACCTTTTCAAGGATCTTTCCTACAGCATTTTTGATAGCCTTTTCCATAGTTCCTACGGGAAGAGCATCTTCACAAAGAAGAGACAGGTCTCTTGTAATTGCAGGGAATTTAGGGCTTGGCTGATAAGTTATTTCAGTTACAGACAGCGGCATCATTTCATTAACATTCAGCTTAGCAACATAAACTCTTGTGCCAAAGCCGTATGTTTCCTGTACAGATGGATGAATCTCTCCTATATAACCGATAGCAGTATCACCGCAGAGAATAACAGCACTTCTACCAGGATGTAATGCACATGTTTCTTCAAATGCAGCATTTTCAGAACAGCGTACATATTCGCAGTCCTTTATACCGATCTCAGACAGCAATGCATCAATTGTACCCTTCATATCAAAGAAGTCGATATCATCACCATACATACCAACAGTCAGACGATTAGGCTCATTCGGCAGCTTACCCTCTTCAGTTGGAATATATTCCTTGCCAAGCTCAAAAAGCTTAACCTTACTATTACGATTTTTATAATTTCCTGCGAGAATATCAATCATAGAAGGTAAAGTTGTTGTTCTCATAATGCTTGTATCTTCTCCGAGAGGATTCATAATTGTAATTGTATTGCGCAGCTTACTGTCTGCCGGAAGTTCTATTCTGTCAAAACACTTAGGTGATGTAAATGAATATGTGAGTATACCATAGCATCCCAAAGACACCATTGTATTTTCAATAGTTCTCAGGTACTTCTGTTCAGGAGTCAGTGACGCATTTGCTGCACCGGTGAGTACTGTTGACGGAATGTTGTTATAACCATAAATACGTGCAACTTCCTCGGCAATATCAGCTGGACGTTCAAGGTCAATACGGAAGCTTGGGGAGATGCATTTTCCGTCCTTGACTTCAATATCAAGACCATTAAGAATATTTATCATATCTTCCTCAGAAATATCAGTACCAAGGAAACCATTTATCCATGCAGGATCAAATTCGATCTCATTTCTAAGCTTTATATTCTTAACCACATCAATATGTGTTGTTACAGGTTCACCAGCACCAAGTTCTTCAACAAGCTGGAGTGCACGAGTAAGAGAACGCAGGCAGCCCTCAGCATCAAGACCCTTTTCATAGCGTGCAGAAGCATCTGTTCTCATACCGAGCTTCTTAGCTGTGCGGCGTACCTGTACAGGTTCAAAGTATGCAGATTCAAATACAACAGTTGTAGTATCATCCATGATACCGCTATACTCACCACCCATAACTCCGGCAACAGCAATAGGCTTTTCAGTATCTGCAATGACCAGCATTTCAGGAGAAAGCTTTCTTACCTGATCGTCAAGTGTAGTGATCTCTTCACCATCTTTAGCATTTCTTACAATAATGTGAGAATCCTTTACATAGCGAAGATCAAAAGCATGCATTGGCTGACCATATTCGAGCATTACATAATTTGTAATATCTACAAGATTATTTATAGGACGAACGCCACTTGCACGGAGACGTTCACGCATCCATCGTGGTGATGGGCCAATCTTTACATTTTTAACAATGCCTGCTGCATATCTAGGACAAAGAGTTTCATTTTCTATATCCACTTTGAGGTAATTGTTGATATCATCTTCAATTCCCTTGAAAGAAGGTTCTTCCAAACAAAGCTTAGTATTAAATGTTACAGCAGCTTCTCTTGCCAGACCTACAACAGACAGACAATCTGGACGATTTGAAGTGATTTCAAATTCAACAGAAGTATCGTTAAGACCAATGGCTTCGTGTACATCCTGACCGATCTCGCAGTCTTCTTGAATAAGGAAAATTCCATCAGCAATTGCATATGGAAAATCATGTGTAGTAAGGCCGAGTTCACCAAGAGAACAAAGCATACCGCAGCTTTCAACACCTCTGAGTTTGCCCTTTTTGATTTTTATTCCGCCTGGCAGTTCAGCGCCTACTAAAGCAACAGGAACAATATCACCTGCGCTTACATTTGGAGCACCTGTTACGATCTGTATAGGTTCGCCCTGACCAACATCTACCTGACAAACAACCAAGTGATCTGAATTTTCATGTGGTACAACAGATAAAAGTTTGCCTACAACAACGTTTTTTACTTCGCTTCCTTCTGTTTCATAACATTCAACCTTAGAGCCACTCATAGTCATTCCTGAGCAAAACTCAGCAACTGGTATATCTTTTTTTATATAATCAGAAAGCCATTTCATTGATAAATTCATTGTCTTTTTCTCCTTTCCGTTTTATCAGAACTGTTCGAGGAAACGGTAATCGTTTTCAAACAGAAGACGCATATCACTTATATTATAACGGCGCATAACAACTCTTTCAAGACCTAAGCCAAAAGCAAAGCCTGAATATACGCTGCTGTCAATGCCACAGCCTTCCAGAACCTTTGGATGAACCATGCCTGCACCTAGTAACTCAATAAAGCCCTCATTCTTGCAAACACGGCAGCCCTTACCATGACAGTTAAAGCACATAACATCAACCTCGGCGCTTGGTTCAGTGAAAGGGAAGTGGTGAGGTCTCAGACGAATAGTACATTCTTCACCATAAAGACGCTTCATAAGCATTTCAAGTGTACCCTTCAAATCAGCCATTGTGATTCCTTTATCTACAACAAGTCCCTCGATCTGATGGAAAAGGGGTGAATGTGTAGCGTCAACAGCATCAGAACGGAATACACGGCCCGGAGAAATTACACGGATAGGAGGCTTTTTATTTTCCATAACGTGTACTTGTACGGAAGATGTCTGGGTACGCAGCAGAATGTTATCTGTAATATAAAACGTATCCTGAGTATCTCTTGCAGGATGATCCGGCGGAAGATTAAGAGCTTCAAAGTTATAGTAATCATATTCAACTTCCGGGCCATCTGCAATTTCAAATCCCATACCTAAGAAAATTTCCTTTATTTCATTTTCTACGATAGAAAGCGGGTGCAGACTTCCTACAGACTGCTTTTTACCTGGTAATGTAACATCTATGGTTTCAGATTCAAGCCTTGCCTGTGTTTCAAGCTTTACAATTTCAGCCTGCTTTTCAGCTATAGCACTTTCAATTGCACTGCGAACATCATTTGCAAGTTGACCCATAATAGGTCTTTCTTCCGCACTGAGTTTACCCATCTGCTTGAGGATTGCAGTCAACGCACCTTTTTTTCCGAGATATTTTACACGGAGAGCATCAAGAGCCTTGGCATCCTTCACAGATGCAAGTTCAGTGGCAGCTTCTGAGCGTATCGCTTCCAATTGTTCTTTCATGTTATCAATCATCCTTTCACGCGGAATAACCGCATAATATTAAAAGCCGTCAGGAAACGGTATAAAAAAAGCCTTGTCCCGAAAACAGGACAAGACACAACTTGCAAAACCACCCATTTCCCAAGAGCCATCACTCTCTTGTCTTTAACGCAGACATAACGTCTAAGCCTACAGCAAAAAGTTTCAGCAAAGCCACTCAGAAGTGAACTTCAAAATCAATGCAAACAGCACATTTTCAGCCATGATGTGCTTCTCTGAAGATTACATTTTGATTTTTACTCTCTTCGTCACAGTGTTATATTAGTATTATAGTAAATTTCTAAAAAAAAATCAAGTCCTTTCTTGAAATTTAACAAAATGTGTGATAAAATAATAATATAAATAATTTCAACTGACTTAAAAGGAGATTTTTAACATGACAGATCGTTTTACAGAATGCCTTGTAAAAAAGACACCAGATTCAAATGATAATTTAAAAAAGATTTTAATTATCATTGCAGTAATTGCTATTACTGCAATTACCGCTTTTCTAGCGTTCACTACCGGCTTGTATCTTATACTTATAATTACAATGGCTGTTATCTATGGCTCTTATTACCTTTTCAAAGGTATATGTGTTGAATACGAATATACATTTACTAACGGTGAAATTGACGTTGACAAAATTACAGGACAAAGCAAAAGGCAGCATCTTGTTACACTGAATTCTAAAGAAATCGAAGATTTCGGCGAGGTTAATGCAGACACACCTGAAAGACCTGATATTACTCTCTTTCTTTGCAGCGACAATACAGGAATAGGGGAGTATTATGTAGACTTTACAACAGAGGAATATGGAGAAGCCAGACTTATCTTCACACCAAGTGACAAAATGGTTTCATATATTGAAGAAGCTCTTCCTCCAATACTAAAATATAAAAAACGAAACATTTAATGGGGGAAATAACGTGATAAAATGGCTTATTATTTATGTTTTAATAATAAATATAATAGCATTTGCCGCAATGCAAATTGATAAAAGTCGTGCTAAAAAACACAAATGGCGTATACCTGAAAAAACACTTTTTATATTTGTACTTTTAGGCGGCGGAATAGGCGGAACTATAGGTATGTACATTTTCCGCCATAAAACTAAGCACTGGTATTTTGTCATAGGATTTCCATTGATTACTATTATAGAATATGCAGGAATAATTATTCTTTATTTAAGTATGACGCCTTAAAAATTTGTTTGATATTTATAATTTTTACATTGCATTATTGTAATAAATCACAGAATTAGTTTTAAGTTGCAAAAATTACTGTACAAAAAAATCAGAATTTGGTATAATATATGTACTTATAACTATGAATGGAGATTATTTTATGATAATAAAACTCAAACAAGGAATATGTTTGCTGACAAGCTGGGTTCTTGCAACATCTGTTGCTTCTTATTCTGTTCATGCAGAAGATTTTACTGAAATCGACCTGCAAGAACAGAGTGCTACAGAAGAGATTATTACAATATCAGAAGATGACGCTGTACAAGATGATGAAAACTGGTTGTCCGTTGCTACTGAGGTTATTAAATACTATGCTGATGATATTGCAGGTTTTAATCCATCTATAACTGAAAGCAATCGTGTTTTTTATGATGTGATTCAAGATGGAAATATAAACATAGCTGATGCAACATATTTCTTAACTATTTACGCAACACTTTCCGCAGGTCTTGAATTTGAGGGATACATACCAAGTAGAGATAATACAGTAGTTACTACTACTAGCAGTAGTAACACCGAAGAAACGACTTTCACTACAATATCTTACACTACATCTTTGCCGCCAACTACTACAACAATAACAGATACGGCTACCAGTCTGTTAACCACATCAACATCAATATCAACACCAACTGCCACAACAACTCAAAAGTCAACCTCTTCAAAAACAACTACTTCTATTTCCAAAACTACAGCCTCTGTTACAACTACTTCAAAAAGCAGTACAAAACCTACAACAACAACTACCACTACTATAACAACTACTACAGTTTCTACACGTCCTCCAATGTCTTACGGAATTGATGTATCTGTCTATCAGGGAAAAGTAGACTGGAAATCTGTAAAAGAAAGTGGCGTAGACTTTGCAATTATTCGTGCTGGTTACGGAAAACATGCAAATCAGGAAGACAGGTATTTTGATACAAACATGGAAGCTGCCAAGAAATTGGGTATAAACTGTGGTGCATACTGGTTCAGCTATGCTACAACTCCGGAAGATGCTGAAAAAGAAGCAGATGCATTTTATGAGGTTATAAAAGGCTACAAATTTGAATATCCGATATTTTTCGACTATGAAACAAGTGCTCAGAACGCACTAAAGCCATCAGAAAGTACTGCAATTATTCATGCATTCTGTAAGCGTATGGAATCTTACGGATATTATGTTTCCCTGTGCAGTTATGTAGGATTTCTCAATTATAAAATTGAATCAGAAATTTTCGATCGTTACGATATGTGGATAGCACATTATGATGTACAAGTACCGTGGTTCTCACGAAATTACGGAATATGGCAATATTCATGTACAGGAAAAGTTCCGGGAATTGATACAGATGTTGACTTGAACTATGCATACTATGACTATCCGACTATTATGAGCGAGTGTAATCTGAATGGATTTTAAAGTGGGAGGAAAATAATGAAACAAGAATCTAAAAGCAAAAAAATAGGTAAAGCTTTTTTGTTTTTGCTTTTTCTTATAATTGCAGCAATTGCTATAATTGCAATTATTTTATCAAAGCAATGTGGTGGAAGCAATGAAATAAAGCAAAATTATATAGAGATACCTACAACGGAATCAACTACATCTACAACCACTATAACTACTACAACTTCCACTACCACAACTACTACAACAACTGAAGTTAAAATTGATTATGAAATGCAAATAGATATGGACGATATAGCTGAACATAAAGCTGTAAATCCAGATGTTATAGGTTGGATATATATTAAAGATACTATTATTGACTATCCCATTTTGCAAAGTGTTGACAATAATAAATATATCCACGCAGACTGGACAGGAAGCAGTTCATTTGCCGGCTGTATTTATGAAGATTACAGGGGAGATATCGACGATACAAACCTAACATTGCTCTATGGCCATAATATGGCTGCGGGTACTATGTTTAGTGCAATAAAAAATTACATAAACAACGAAGAATGGGGAAAAGAACACAAATATATAGAAATAGCTTCGGAAGAGAAGCGATATTTATATGAAGTTATATCGGTTAACATACTGTACGGTGAAGAAGGTGCAGATTTCGGTTACTGGATGCCTTCTCAGCCAACTACACTAAATCTTAAAAAATCCGATTTCGAAAAATATATCAGCAATGTAAAGTCAACTGCTAATATACTCTATTGCAAGAAAAATAAATTTCCCAAATATGGTGATCATATTATAGGACTGCAAACTTGTAATTCAGGAAATAACGATGGCATGCGCTGCGTTGTTTTTGCTAAATGTTTAGGTGAAAGATAAAATCGCATCAAAGGAACGCCCATATAAACATATGAGCGTTCTTTTTACAATTTCTACAATAGGAGAGTACGTATATGACAATTAATAGCAAAATTGAAACAATTACCTTTTCTAAAATATGCAGCTTTTTTCCAAAAAGAAAGATTGATTCCCATAAAGGAAATTTCGGAAAACTTTTATGTATAACAGGCAGTCAGCGTATGCCCGGTGCAGCTGCAATGTCATCATATGCAGCATTGAGAAGTGGGGTAGGATTACTTACAACTGCTACAGCAGAACAGAATATTAGCTCACTTTCTTCACAATGTTTTGAATCAATGTATTTGCCGCTCAAAACAGATCTTGACGGATTTATAACATGGAATAAAAATGAAGAACTTATAAAAAATGCCGTTGACAAGTCAGATGCTATACTTCTTGGATGCGGACTTGGAATTACCGAAGAAACTATTCTTCTGACAAAAAATATTATAAAAAATACAAGATGTCCTCTCATTCTTGATGCAGATGGTCTAAACGCTATAGCTGACAGCATAAATATTATTTCAGAAAGAGAAAATCCTATTATCCTAACACCTCATCCAGGAGAAATGGCACGCCTTTTAAAAATCAGTATACAGGAGGTACAAAATAATAGAACGAAAGTTATTCATGATACAATGAAACTTTTACCTAAAGCAATTATAGTTTTAAAAGGACATGAAACACTTGTTGGATATAATGGCAGCATTTATAAAAATCCAACAGGAAATCCTGGAATGAGCCGAGGAGGAAGTGGAGATGTTCTTGCTGGAATGATAGCAGCTTTTACGGCTCAAAGATTATCACCTGTAGAAGCTGCGCTGGCCGGTGTGTATATTCATGGAATGGCTGGAGATATTGCTGCTCAAATATACAGTCAATCCGCCATGCTGCCACGTGATATAATAGAATGCATTCCTAAAGTATTTCTTAAAATTGAGGACAACCGACAAATAAATGACGTTAAATCAGCATTTTAAGCATTAATATTGACATTATAAAAGGAGATTTGATGTGATGAAACGACTGGTTATGACTTTTACGGCACTTACAGGCTTTATTCTTTTTACAGCATGCGAAAGTACAGGAAATTCATCTGCTAAAGCAGAACAAAAACTAAGCGGAAGCTTTTCTACTGATATGATACTTGAATTGGATGATTTCACTGCAGAAGGCACACTCACAAGACTTGATTCTGGTATATGGAACGTATACTTTGAATCTCCATCTGAAATTGCAGGAATTAACCTTGATTTCAGTGGAGACAAAACAGAAGCTTCTTACAAAGGATTATCCTTTTCAGTTCCTCAGGCTGCTATGCCTTCAAAAGCCCTAATAACAGAACTCATAAAAGCTATAGATTCTATTGCAGAATCAGAAGATATTGCAGGAAACAAAAAAGATGATCTTATTGAATTAGAAGGTGAGCTTGAAGGTGAAAAGTACATATTATACCTAAATAGCGACGGCAGTCTTGCTGAATTTCGTATGGATAATATGGGCGGATTTATAACATTTGATAATTTTAGCTCAGATGTTAAAATAACAACAACTGCAACAACGATTGAATCACTTGTCGTTACAACTACTGAAACTGTACCAAGTGATTCAAATCAATAATAATAAATATTGAAGCACTTCGCAAAATATATGCGAAGTGCTTTTAATATAATTATATCTATATTGTAAAAGTAGATAAGTAAGGTATTGCATTTTGAAATTGATTATGGTATAATATTTTAGATAATCACTTTATATCCGAAAGGACTGAAAACTATGTCAAATAAACAAAATGGAAATAAAAAGAATTTCGAAATTCCTCGACCTGTGTTTCCAAAGAGAGCCATTGTCACTGGTGGTATGCCATATGGCAATAAGGAACTTCACTTTGGTCATGTAGGTGGAATGCTTGTATTTGCTGATACTTATGCACGTTTTCTTCGTGATCGTATCGGTAAAGAAAATGTTATATTTGTAAGTGGTACTGATTGCTATGGCTCACCTATAGCTGAAAGTTGGAGACAAAAATGTACCAAGGGTGAATTTAATGGTTCATTAGTTGATTTCGTACTCAGAAATCACGAAAAGCAAAAGAAAACTCTTGAATCTTACGCTATATCTCCAAATTTCTTTGGTGCGTCTGGTCTTGATCCTGCAAAAGATGTTCATGCCAAATATACTCTTGAATTTTTACAGTCTCTGTATGATAAGGGTCAGCTTGATCGCATAACAACAATGCAGTTCTTTGACGAAAAGGCTGGAGTTTTTCTTAACGGCAGACAAGTAATAGGCAAATGTCCTGTTGAAGGCTGCACTTCTGAAAAAGGATATGCTGACGAATGTGATCTTGGTCATCAGTATATGCCTGAAAATCTTTTGAATCCTGTAAGCACTCTGACAGGTGAAACTCCCACTATGAAACCTGTTACCAACTGGTATTTCAAACTTCGTGATTATGAAAAGCTACTTAAAGAATGGGTTGAAGAACTCCAAAAGCGAAAAGATGTAAGACCTGTTGTGTACAAAACTATTTCAGAGTTTTTAAAGCCTCCGGTTATTTATGTAAAGCGTGAATTTGAAGAAAAATATCTTGAACTTCGCAAAAATATGCCCGAGCACACTTATCTTGAAGAAAAGAAAAAGCCATCCTTTACAATTGAATTTACTACACTTTCAGACTGTGACGAAGCTTGTAGAATTCTTACTCAGAATCAAATTCGATATCGTACAGGAAAAACTCTTGTTCCATTTAGATTAACAGGCAATATTGAATGGGGAGTACCTGCACCTGAATTAGAGGGCTCAGAAGGACTAACTGTTTGGGTATGGCCTGAATCACTTTGGGCTCCAATTTCTTTTACTAAAACCTTTCTTAAAAATTCAGGACATGATGAGTCCGAATGGAAGGATTACTGGTGCAGTAAAGACTCAACTGTATATCAATTCATAGGACAAGATAATATTTATTTCTATGGTATTGCAGAACCCGCAATGTGGATGGCACAGCAGTCTACTACTGAAAAAACATCTAAACCTATTGATGGTGACCTTCAGATGCCTATAATTGTAGCAAATCATCACATTCTTTTCCTTGATAAAAAAGCATCAAGCTCTGGAGCTGTAAAGCCGCCTATGGCTGACGATTTGCTTAACTATTACACACCTGAACAGCTTAGAATGCACTGGTTAGGATTAGGTTTGGGTCAGCGTTCTGTAAGCTTTATGCCAAAGCCATATAATCCTGATGCTAAACCAGAAGATGCAGATCCAGTTGTAAAAGATGGTCTTCTCCTCTCAAATGTTTACAATAGGATAATACGTACTGCTTTTTATACAACTCAAAAAGAATTGGACGGCATTATGCCAACCAAACAGCCAGAAGAGAATGTTCTTGCTGATGCCAAAAAAGCTGTACTTGATTATGAGCGTCATATGTCTAAGTTTGCATTTCATCAATGCACTTATGTACTTGACAGCTATATTAGAAATTCCAGTAAATATATGTCCAAAGCACTAAAACCCGATGTTCTATCTAAGGACGAGCTTTCACAAGTGCTTTCCAATCTTTTCTACATGATACGTATTGCTGGTATACTGCTGCACCCAATGGCACCTATAGGCACTGAAAAGCTTCGTGAATATTTACAGGTCGACGAAAGAATATGGTCATGGGATACTATTTTTGAGCCGCTGACTTATTTCACAGAAGAAAATCATAAACTGAAATTCCTTCCGCCTAGAACCGACTTCTTCACACGCCATGAAAGTCAATTTTCTCAGGCAGAAGAAGATTAAACTTTGAATTCAACTAATAAAAATGCTGCTGCATTTCATTTCAAATTGCAGCAGTTTTTTATTAGTTAAAAAATTATAAAATATAAAAAACTTGGCTTGACAAAATCTTGCTTACGTTATATAATATTAAATATAATGCTGTGATGAGAAGTAGTAGATGTGGCTCTGATGTGCAGAGAGAAAACAGTTGGTGAGAGTTTTCCATTATCCATATTGAAGTAGTCTCGGAGCACTGCAAGTGAAGCTTTATTTGTGTGTAGTTTGCAGCGGTTATCTCCCGTTATAGAGAAGTGCTTAAAAAATAAGCACATGAGTGCAGACTTTTATTGTCTGAATTCAGGTGGTATCACGGACAAAAAACTGTTCGCCCTGAGATTTTCTGTTTTGAAATCTCAGGTTTTTTTGTATCTAATTATACTAATATCATCACAAGGAGCTTTCAGTATGAAAAAAGAATTGGCAAAGGCTTATCAGCCAAAAGAATTTGAAGATCGAATATATGCTCTATGGAATAATAAAGGATATTTCAAGGCTACTCCTGATTCTAAGAAAAAACCATATACAATAGTTATTCCTCCCCCAAATATAACAGGTCAGTTACATATGGGTCATGCGCTCGATGAAACTCTCCAAGATATTCTTATTCGCTGGAAAAGAATGTCTGGTTACTGCACACTGTGGCTGCCTGGCACAGACCATGCAGCTATCGCAACAGAAGCTAAAATCGTTGAGGCTATGCGTAAAGAAGGCATTACAAAAGAAGATCTTGGCAGAGACGGCTTTATGAAACGTGCATGGGAGTGGAAAAAACAATATGGAGGCAGAATCGTTGAACAGCTCAAAAAGCTCGGCTCTTCCTGCGATTGGTCAAGAGAACGTTTTACTATGGACGAGGGCTGCTCAAAAGCAGTAAAGGAAGTTTTTATTAAATATTATGAAAAAGGTCTCATATATAGAGGGGAAAGAATCATCAACTGGTGTCCAAAATGTAAAACCTCCCTTTCTGATGCCGAAGTAAACTATGAAGATCAGGCAGGACATTTCTGGCATCTACGCTATAAAATCAAAGATTCCGACAAATATTTGGAACTTGCTACAACACGTCCTGAAACACTTCTCGGCGACACAGCTGTTGCTGTTAATCCCTCTGATGAACGTTATAAGGATTTAATAGGAAAGTCAGTTATTCTGCCTATCGTCCATCGTGAGATTCCAATCGTAGCTGATGATTACGTTGAAATGGATTTCGGTACGGGTGTTGTAAAAATTACACCGGCTCATGACCCTAATGACTTTGAAGTAGGTCTTCGCCATAACTTGCCTATTATTAATGTGATGACAGATGAAGCAAAAATCACTGATGATTATCCTAAATATGCAGGCATGGACAGATATGAAGCAAGAAAAGTAATCGTATCTGATCTTGAAGCTGAGGGAGCTCTTGTAAAAATTGAAGATTACAGCCATAATGTAGGCACATGCTACAGATGTGGTACTACAGTTGAACCAAGAATTTCAACTCAATGGTTTGTTAAAATGAAGCCTCTTGCTCAACCAGCTATAGATGCTGTAAAAAATGGCGATACAAAATTTGTACCTGAACGTTTTGATAAGATTTATTTCCACTGGCTAGAAAATATCCGTGACTGGTGTATTTCAAGACAAATCTGGTGGGGTCATCAAATACCTGCATTCTACTGCGATGATTGCGGTGAAATGATAGTTACTAAAGAAGATAGTGCTGTTTGTCCGAAATGCGGAAAATCCATGAGACAAGATCCAGATACTCTTGATACATGGTTCAGTTCAGCACTGTGGCCTTTTTCTACTTTGGGCTGGCCTGATAAAACAGAAGATCTAGATTATTTCTATCCTACCAATACTCTGGTTACAGGATATGACATTATCTTTTTCTGGGTTATAAGAATGATGTTCAGTGGTCTGGAAAATATGGGCAAGGCTCCTTTCAATACTGTTTTAATTCATGGACTTGTACGTGATTCTCAAGGCAGAAAAATGTCAAAATCACTAGGTAACGGCATAGACCCTCTTGAAGTCATTGATGAATATGGTGCAGATGCTCTGAGATTTATGCTTGCAACAGGTAATTCTCCGGGAAATGACATGAGATACATTGATGATAAGGTAAAGGCTGCAAGAAATTTTGCAAACAAACTTTGGAATGCTTCAAGATTTATCATGATGAATCTGCCTGAAAATTTCAAATTTACAGGACTTCCGAATAAACTTCGCATGGAGGATCAATGGATAATATCCAAGTTCAACGATCTTGCCAAGGAAGTAGGGGAGAATCTTGATAAGTTTGAGATAGGTGTTGCAAGTGCTAAAATCTACGACTTTATATGGGATGTATTCTGCGACTGGTATATTGAATTAACCAAACCGAGAATTATTGCAGGTGGCGAATCCATGGCTGATGCACAATCTGTCCTCGTTTGGGTAATGCGTGGAATGCTTAAGCTTCTACACCCATTTATGCCATATATTACCGAAGAGATCTGGCAAGTTCTTACAGATGAGGAATCTATGATCATTTTAGAGAACTATCCAGTATACGAGGAAAAGTACTGTTACGCTGAAAGTGCTGCTCAATTTGAAAAGATAATAGCAGCTATTAGAGCCGTAAGAAACCGTCGTACAGAAATGAATGTTCCACCATCACGTAAAGCAAAAATTTATATTGAAACAAACGAAGAAGAGCTTTACAAATCCTGTGCTATCTTTTTTGAAAAGCTTGCTTCCGCTTCTGAAATTGAGGTTGGAACTTCATTTAATATGCCTGATGCTGTTACAGCTGTAACAGATACCGCACGTCTCTTTATTCCTATGTATGAACTTATAGATAAGGATAAAGAACTGGCACGCCTTAACAAAGAAAAAGAAAAGGTTCAGAAAGATATTGATTTTCTGAGCAAGAAGCTGTCAAATCAGGGATTTATTGCAAAAGCTCCGAAACAGCTTATTGATGCTGAACAAGAGAAGCTTAATAAGGCCAATGAGAAGATGGCTAAGCTTAATCAATCTATTGAAAGTATGATGTCTTAAATTATAAAAACCTGCACACCACTATAGTGTGCAGGTTTTGAAATTATGATTGGAGTAGGGGACTGTTTATGACATATAAAGAATCTATGGCATATATTCAAGGATTTAGCAAAAGTGGATCACCGGTTAAAAATCTTTCAAGGATAAAAAGTCTTTTAAATGAGATTGATAATCCACAAGATAAAATGAAATTCGTTCATATCGCAGGTACAAATGGAAAAGGTTCTACGCTTTCTCTAAGTTCTGCTGCTGCTATTGAAGCTGGATTTAAAGTAGGGCAGTTTACTTCACCATATATGATCCGTTATAATGATCGTATTCGTATAAATAACGAAGATATTTCAGATGAAAATATTGCAGAGCTATGCACTATCATATCAAAATGCCACATTGCTCCAGAATGTTCACAATTTGAGATAACTTTTGCAATTGCACTCCTTTATTTTCTACAGGAAAAATGTGACATAGTATTTCTGGAAACAGGTCTCGGCGGACTTCTTGACGCTACAAATGTAATCAAAGATCCTTTAGTAAGTGTAATTACATCTATTTCTCCAGATCATACTAATATTCTTGGAGAAACAATTCAGGAAATAGCCATGCATAAAGCAGGAATAATTAAGCAAGGATGTCCGGTAATATTGTCTGCTGATAATGATGAAACCATCTCAAGCATTGTTGCTGAGGTAGCAAGTAAAAAAAATTCTGATCTCAAAATTCCAGATTTCAATGATTGTCGTATTATTGATGAATCACTTGACGGTACTATTTTTCAATATCATAGCATTGATTATACTATTAAAATGCCCGGAATCCATCAAATTTATAATGCACTTACTGCAATTGAAATCGTACGAATTCTCAGTATGCATGGATATCTGATTTCTGCTAGCAATGTTGCAGATGCCTTTGAAAAGGTTTGTGTTCCTGCAAGAATTCAGCAAATAGATAATAATCCACCTATATTACTTGACGGAAGTCACAATCAGGGCAGCATTATTGCACTCACAGATGTTTTAAGAATGTCAAATCATAGTCCAATAGTTATTATTTGTGGAATGCTTCGTTCCAAGGATTATAAAACTTCGTGTCATATTCTTTCTCAAGTTGCAGATTATGTTATATGCATAGATGATTTTTCAGATCTGTCAGTTCCAACAGAAGAACTGGAAACATATTTTTACGATTCATGTCCGGTAAAATCTATGCCTCTTAATAAAGCTCTACCATTTGCACGTGAATTGATAGGGGATTCAAATGGTATAATCGCAATAAGCGGTTCGCTTTATCTTGCAAGTTGTTATTTCAAAAAAAATGACTTTGACACCCTTTAATATTATTTTACATGTTATTTTAGCTGTACAAGCTATAACATTTTTTCGTAAATAAACATGAGTAAAAAAGAGCGGCGTTCGCTCTTTTTTACTCATGTTTTATCTTTATCATTTTTATCTTTAATCATAAAATCAGCTAGTGGGGAACTTTCAGTAGCTCGTCTGATATTTTCATTGGTTAAATGCGTATAAATTTCTGTTGTAGACGTACTCGCATGACCTAAAACTTCTTTTAATGTAAGAGCGTCTACATCTCCATATTGATACATAAGAGTTGCCGCTGTATGACGAAGCTTATGGGTAGAATAGCCTAAACCGCCAAGTCCCGCAGCAGATAGAGTATTTTCTACGATCTGTTGAACTCGACGTTTACTTATCCTTGTATGACGTTTGCTTAAAAAAAAGGCACGTTCAGAATCATCATTTATCAGTTGCTCTCTGACAATCATATACTGGTCAATAGCATTCATACACGCAGAATTTAAAAATACCATACGTTCTTTATTGCCTTTACCAAGCACTCGCATCTGACATTCATCAAGTATAAGATCAGTTATATTTAAACCCACCAATTCACTTAGCCTTATTCCACAGTTCAAAAATAATGTTATTATACAAAAATCTCTTTCAAAAAAAGCTGTATCAATAGATTCCAGAAGCTTTCTGCTTTGTTCAAGAGTTAAGTATTTAGGAATACTTTTTTTTGTTGATGGTAACTCAAGTCTTTCTGTAGGGTCATGATCAATAATACATTGATCATTGGCTAAGTAACCAAAAAAACTTTTTAGTGCAGACGTTTTTCTACTACGTGCCAAAGCTTGATTTTCACGTTCTTCACGAATATAGTATAAAAACTCATAAAGAGTTTGCAATTGTACCTGGTTAAGAATATCTAGAGTCATATCTTTTATAGATATATCTTTCAAATCATTAATATCAGCACAACTTGGATCTTTCATCATCCTAAGATATTTCAGAAAAAGTTTTATATCTAAATAATATTCGTGTACAGTACGTTTTGACAATCCCTTAGTAACTGTTATGTGAAAAATATAATCAAGTAAAAATTCAGGACATTCAGTACGATCAATCTCCAAAATCGCTCTCTCCTTTCAAAAAGCATTTCTAATTGCACCAAATTTGTATTTGGTGCAATTGGGTTTTACATCTCTCCCGTCTATTTTTGCTTCTATTTCAATGTTTTAACAAGTGCTTCTGCACATCTAAGTCCATCAACCGCAGCAGATGTTATTCCTCCAGCATATCCAGCGCCTTCTCCACATGGATACAAGCCTGATACACTTACTGATTGATAAAGCTCATTTCTTATAATTCGTACCGGTGATGAACTACGGCTTTCAACACCAATTAATACAGCTTCTGGGTCATTGAAAAGTTTAAGCTTTCGTCCCATTTCAGGTATACCCATACGAAGCGTTTCAACCATAAAGTCTGGAAGGTATTCATTTGGAGAGGCAAATTTTACACCAGGCGTATATGTAGGCTTAACTTTTCCAAAAGATGTTGAAACTCGATTTTCAATAAAATCTCCAACAAGATTTACAGGAGCTTTAAAATCTCCGCCACCTGATAAAAATGCCTTTTGTTCAACATTCTCTTGAAGAATCATACCCGCAAGCGGATCGCTATTATCAAGCATATCTGGAGATATTCCTACAAGCAATGCGCTATTTGAATTAATTCCATTTCGTGCATGAAAACTCATACCATTAACTACAAGCCGATTATTCTCAGACGCTGATGCAACCACTTCCCCTCCTGGACACATGCAAAATGTGTACAAACTATGTCCATTAGGCAAATGAACTGCCAGCTTATAATCAGCTGCTTTTAAAGCATCGTTATCTGCATATTTACCGTACATACATACATCTAGATCTTTTTGCGAATGCTCTATTCGCAATCCCATAGCAAAATTTTTAGCAGTAAGTGATACATTGTTATTTTTTAACATACGAAAGACATCTCTTGCACTGTGACCTGATGCAAGTATACATTTATTCGTAGATATAGAATATGTTATATTTTTATGCACATATAAAACGCTTCTTAAAGCGTTATCTTTATCAGTTTCATATCCTGAAAATCTAGCACCAAATTTTACCTCGCCGCCTGCTTCTTCAATAGTTCTGCGAATGTTCTGCACAACGTCTACAAGATAATCCGTACCTATATGAGGTTTAGCCATATACATAATATCTTCAGGTGCACCATGCTTAACAAAGGTTTCCAGTACATATTGAATACGTGGATCATTTATTCCTGTATTAAGTTTTCCATCTGAAAATGTACCAGCGCCACCTTCACCAAATTGTATATTACTTTCAGTATCAAGTTTTCCAGTTTTTCTGAAAATATCAACTGCCTTTTTACGTTCAACTACAGAAGCGCCTCTTTCAAGAATAATAGGTTTAAGTCCTGCTTTGGCAAGAAATAAGCCTGCAAACATTCCTGCTGGACCGAATCCAACAATTACAGGTCTTGTTGAATAAAAAGACACTATTGATGGTATTTTATAGCTAAAGGGTTTGTATTCACTTATATCCTTATTATTAGAAAAACGTTTAAGTATAATTCTTTCATTTTTCAGCGCTACTGCCAGTGTAAGAACAAATTGAATATCATTTTTCTTTCTTGCATCAATTGATTTTTTGAGGTATTTTACTTCTTTTATATCAGATATAGGTATTTTAAGTTTTTTTGCAGCTAATTCATTTAAAGAAGTATCTGCTACGCTAAGCGGTACATGCAGATTAGATATTTTTATCACAATTATCACAACCTTTCAACGAATCAACAGCGTTATGTGCAGCATAAGTTCCGCTGCACCATGCCCATGCCAAATTATATCCTCCACATTCCCCTGCTATATCAAGTATTTCGCCCGAAAAATATAAACCCGGACAATTTATTGATTCAAGAGTATTTTTTATTTGATTACGTTCAATTCCACCAGAAGTAGTTTGTGCCTGTTTCCAATCTCCGAACCATAAAACAGGAAAAGTCCAAGCTTTTATGGTATTTGAAAGTCTTTCAATATCATAAGGAGTAAGATTATATACAGGTAGTTTCATATCAGAAGCTATGCCACTGCTTTTAAATAGAGCATGGCACATCTTTTTTTGAAATATACCCGAAAGCATATCCTCAATGTTCCACATAGAACGTTTTGCATAAACATCCCAAAGGAGTTCATTCAATTCAATATCGGTTAGATGTGGAAGTAAATCCAGCTGAATATACATATCCTCCTCGACAGCAAAGGCAGCAAGGTTGAAAATGCAAATCCCTGATAATGTTTTATCTGTAAACTGCACTTCTCCATTATCGCTATGAAGAAGTTTGCCTTTACTATTATATAAAGAGACCTTTGCTGTAGCACGTATTCCCTTTAAATATTTAAGAAGACTCTGATCTGTATATGCAGGGCAAAGAGCGGGTTTTAAAGATGAAGGTTCACAACCAACTGCACTAAGAATTTTGTAAAAGCTTCCATCAGTTCCCATTGAAGGTGCTGCTTTACCGCCACATGAAATTATAACTTTTTTTGTGATAAATTTATCAGAACCTGTGATAATAGTCCATATACTATTATCATCATACTTCAAAGAAACAACTTCCATATCAGTAAATATATCTACACCAAGATCCTGCAATTGAAAACGTAACGCATCTAAAACAGAAGCGGCATGATTACTATATGGATACAATCTGCCGCTATCAGTTCTACATATCACACCCATAGATTTGAAAAAATATTCAGAACCTTCGAATTTCTCAAAAAGCGGTTTTATTAAATCAGTACAAGTACCAGAATAGTGTACAAAACGCTTTTCTTCAATATTTCCAAGGTTGCAACGGCCATTACCCGTTGCCAAAATTTTTTTCCCAAGCCGAGTGTTTTTTTCTATAACAGCAACACGACAATCAGATCCGCCGTATCGCTTAGCTTCAATTGCAGCTGCAAGACCAGATGCACCACCGCCAATAACAATGATGTCAAAAAGGTATGGCTGCATAATTAATACACCTCTTAATTTTTTATACTATGCATAGGTGCAGGGATACGACCTCCACGTTCAATAAAACGTGCAGATGACTTGCGACTTACAGGCATAACAGGTGCACTGCCAAAAAGTCCGCCAAATTCAAGCATATCCCCTTCTTTCATTCCTATAGCAGGAATTACACGCACCGCTGTAGTCTTATTGTTTACCATGCCAATTGCCATTTCATCAGCAATAATAGCAGAAATTGTAGTAGCTTCAACATCGCCCGGAATAGCAATCATATCAAGTCCAACAGAGCATACTGCTGTCATTGCTTCCAGTTTGCTAAGTGTAAGAGTACCATCAACAGCAGCATTTATCATACCAGCATCCTCTGAAACAGGTATAAACGCTCCTGAAAGTCCACCAACATTAGAAGAAGCCATAACGCCGCCCTTCTTAACAGCATCGTTAAGCATTGCAAGGGCTGCTGTTGTACCATGAGTACCACAAATTTCAAGACCCATAGCCTCCAAAATATGTGCTACACTATCTCCTACAGCTGGTGTAGGTGCGAGAGAAAGGTCAACTATACCAAACTCAACACCAAGCATCTTTGAGGCCTTAGCACCAACCAGCTGACCCATTCTTGTAATTTTAAATGCTGTCTTTTTAATAATATCAGCAAGCTGATCCAAAGGAAGATCGGGATATTTTGAAATTGTAGAACGTACAACGCCAGGTCCTGATACACCTACATTAATAACACAATCTGACTCACCAACACCATGGAAAGCACCAGCCATGAAAGGATTATCTTCAGGGGCATTACAGAATACAACAAGCTTAGAAGGACCTACACATTGTCTATCTGCTGTAACCTTTGCAGATTCCAGAATAACCTCACCCATCATTTTTACAGCATCCATATTGATACCACTTCTCGTAGAACCAACATTTACAGAAGAACAAAGTCTTGTTGTAACGTCAAGCGCTTCAGGAATAGAGCGTATAAGTGAAACATCACCTGCACTAAAGCCTTTATGAACAAGAGCGGAATATCCACCTACAAAGTTTACGCCACAGGTTTCAGCTGCTCTCTGTAAAACCTTTGCAAATTTCACCGGATTCTCATTTGGGCATGCAGCTGCGAGCATAGCAATAGGTGTTACAGATATTCTCTTATTTATAATCGGTATACCATATTCTTTTTCTATCTTTTCGCCTGTTTCTACAAGTTTCTCTGCCTTGCGAGTGATTTTATCATAAACCTTATCACAGGCCTTATCAATGTTTGGATCAATACAATCAAGCAAAGATATTCCCATTGTTGTAGTACGTATATCAAGACATTCATCCTGAATCATACGAATGGTTTCCAAAATATCTGTTGCATTAAACATAGAATTATTCATTTAAATGTACTCCTGTATGTATAAATTATATACGATGCATTGCGTTGAAAATATCTTCATGCATACTGTGAATAGAAAGTCCGAGTTCTTTTCCAAGTTCTGTAAGTTCATCATTAAGTACTGCAAAATCAGCATTCATAGATGAAATATCTACCATCATTATCATTGCAAACATATCTTGAAGCACACTTTGTGTTACTTCTAAAACATTTGCCTGATACTTTGCACACACACCACTCACTTTATGAAGAATGCCAACATTATCGTGTCCAATTACTGTAATTACCGCTCTCATGAGGGTACCTCCTTAAAGATATATTCCTATATAGATTCAGTATATACGATTTCGTATTACTTTACTTCCTATAGCAGCAGATTACATCTGCATAACTTATTATATTATACAAAATTTAAGTTTAAAAATCAAGATGTATTCTAAAAAAATTTTAAAAAACATTTTATGACAACAGATAGAAAAATCCCATCAACATCAGTAGAAAAACTATTTATCATTATTAAACTGTATTAACAAATATTTTTTACTAAGCATATTTCTAGCAGGAATCACAAAAATATCTTGCAAATTACACATTACTATGTTATAATAAAAAATAAATATTACAATTACGTTTTCTTTTTTATATTGAGGTGATTTATAATGAATGATAAAGAATTTTATCTTGATGCTATTCGTGACATAGTTCCTGAAAAAAATGAGAATCAGCTGCTTTCCATTTTCTATTCATTTCTTGAACTAGAACATCTGTACGATTCCGCAATTGAACTTGTCAAAGCTCAACTAAACATTTTTGACAATGAATTCAGTATGCGTTTTCAACGCAATCCTATTCATAATATTGAAAGCCGAATAAAATCTCCTCAAAGCATCGTCGGAAAGCTGCAAAGAAAAGGTTTTATTATTTCAGCTGAATCAGCACGTGAAAATCTTCTGGACATTGCAGGCGTTCGTGTAATTTGCTGCTATGTTGACGATATATATGCTCTTGCTAAACTTCTTGCTAATGGAAGTGGATTTGAGGTACTGAAAATCAAGGATTATATAAAAAATCCCAAGCCAAACGGATACAGAAGCTTCCATATGATAGTAAATGTTCCCGTACATATGTCAACGGGGCTTCAAACAGCACCGGTTGAAATACAGATACGTACTATTGCCATGGATTTCTGGGCAAGTCTTGAACACCAGCTGCATTATAAATCTATTGGAAACAAAGCGATTTCATCTACATTAACAGAGGAACTGAAGAAATGTGCGGATTCCATTTATGAGATAGATGAAAAGATGCAGGATATGTTCAAGCAAATAAATGAGCTTTAAAATTCTATAGACGCAGCGTTAATTATGATGCGTCTATTTTAATTAAAGGAGTAAAATTATGAAAATTGCCATTTGTCAATCCGAGATTAAATACCTTGATTTTGAGTATAATATTAAATATGCTCAAAATGCTATTTATGAAGCAGCACAAAACAATGCTGATTGCATTGTTTTTCCAGAAATGAGCTTTACAGGTTTTTCCATGGATACGTGCATCACATCCCGGTATGGTAATATTTCTGTAGAAATGATAAAAAATTACGCACAAAAATCTAATATCACAGTTGGATTCGGATGGGTGGAAATGTGCGAAGAAAATCTATCTAAAAATCATTATTCATTTATTACACCAAATCGCAGTGTTATTCTTGATTATGTTAAAATTCATCCTTTTTCTTATGCAAAAGAAAATCTTTATTTCAAGGGCGGCACTTCCCTGCCGAATGCATCGTTAAATAATCTAAATTTCCAATGCATGATTTGCTACGATCTTAGATTTCCTGAACTCTTCCGAATAAATGTTGAAAACATACATGCTGCCTTTATTCCTGCCAACTGGCCTGATAAAAGAATTAATCACTGGAACGCTCTTCTAAAAGCACGTGCCATTGAAAATCAGATATACATAATCGGTGTGAATTGTATAGGAAATCAAAACGGGCTTACATATTCAGGTGAAAGCGCTGTAATTGCGCCAGATGGATCAACTGTGTGTTGCTGTAAAAGAAAAGCCGGTATATATTATGCAGATATAGATACTGCAAATGTAATAAAAGCACGTCAAAATTTCCCTGTACTTAATGATATTCGCAAGGAATTATACAAAACACTATAATATAAAAAGCTACCAAAAGAATAGTAATTCTCTACGGTAGCTTTTTAGTTTAGTTAAATTTATTGAAGAGTATGGTCTACACGTTCAACCTTCATAAGATTTGTTGTATGTGAACATCCTACAGGAACACCGGCAGTAATTACAACTATATCATCCTTTTCAACCATTTCACATTCCAGCGCAGCTTCAACAGCAGCAGAAAACAGCTCATCAGTATTGTTTTTTTCACCTATTATAAGCGGCATTACACCCCAGCTGAGGTTTGTCTGACGCCATACAACATCGCTTACCGTACAACTGATTATAGGGCAGCTTGGGCGATACTTAGAGATTTCACGTGCTGTAACACCACTCATTGTTACTGTAAGAATTGCCTTTGCATCAAGGTCATGTGCTGTTGTAACCGTAGCGTGAGCAATTGCATTAGCTATATCTTGATTATCTTGCTTACAAGTAGAATGAAGTCCCTTATAGTCAATATTATCTTCTGTTGTCTTTGCTATTCTATCCATAGTTCTTACAACTTCAGCAGGATACTCACCTGCTGCTGTTTCTCCTGAAAGCATGATGGCACTAGTTCCATCATAAATAGCATTGGCTACATCTGTTATTTCAGCTCTTGTAGGCCTAGGATTGGTTATCATAGATTCAAGCATTTGTGTTGCGGTAATTACCTGCTTGCCTGCCTGATAACCTTTTCGTATAAGTTCCTTCTGTACAGCTGGTATTTGCTCAAACGGTATCTCTACACCAAGATCACCTCTGGCAACCATTATACCATCAGCAGATTTAAGAATTTCATCAATATTACGTACGCCCTCAAGATTTTCAATTTTAGCAATAATGCGAACATTAAACCAACCAAGACTTTGCGTATATTTTCGCAAATAGTCAATATCAGCAGCTGTGCTTACAAAACTTGCAGCAATAAAATCAAATCCCAGTTTAGCACCAAATTCCAGATCATTCATATCATTTGTACTGAGATAAGGCATTGAAAGCTTAACACCTGGAACATTTATGCCCTTATTGTTTGACAAAACGCCTCCGTGTATAATACGACATACAATATCCGTGCGCGAAATGCGTTCAACAACCATCTCGATCACACCATCATTGATAAGAATGTGCGTGCCCGGATTTACATCGTGAGAGAGATTTTCAAATGAAATTTTTCCCACTTTATCATCACAAAGGACGTCACGTGTAGTAAGTGTATAAGTATTCCCTGCATAAATAGTAACCGGCTTATCGTCTACAAATTTACCCAAACGTATTTCAGGGCCTTTTGTATCCATCAAAGTAGCAATCGGAAGACCAAGTTCATTACGTAAACGAACCACTTGTTCAAAACGCTTCCGGTGCATTTCATAATCACCATGGGAGAAATTAAAACGTGCTACGTTCATTCCTGCTAACATTACGTCACGCATTACCTGATCGTCATCAGTTGCCGGACCTATAGTACATACAATTTTTGTTTTTCTCATAAATTTACTCCTTAGTTGGTTATTTCTAGAATTTTTATCCTCTATAATTGTATCATATTTTCAATCAAAATACAAGAAAATTTCATGTTAATATTAAGAAAACATATATTTACTCTAATTAAAAGCTTCGTATCCATTCAATAAGATTCTCTGACAATATTCCCCTGATCTCATTATCGGTGAGATTCAGATTAAAGAAACGTTCAAGCTCTTCTTCATGATCCCACATTGGAAAATCCACTCCAAAGAAACAGTTTTCAGCTCCATGCTTACGAATAAATCCTACAGCTTCATCTGCCGGCATAAAATCAAGACAACTGCTTGTATCAAGTCTCAATCTGTCAGAAGGCTTCAAAATTTCCGCTGCCTCTTTCCATCTGCGATATCCTCCCAAATGTGCTGCAATTACACGTAGTCTTGGAAAATCATTAAGTACCCTTTCAAGGCGATCTGGTGTAGAAAATATTCTTGTTGCATCACCCATATGCATAAGTATAGGCAATCCTGAATCTTCAATCATCTCATACATTGGATAAACACTTTTGTCATCTAAATAGAATTCCTGAAAGTCAGGATGAAGTTTTATCCCTTTAAACGGAAGCTTCAAAATCTTTTCAAATTCTGATACAAGCGTCTCTGATCTTGGATGAAGAGCAGCAAAACCTATACACTGCGGATACTCTTTACATACAGATAGTATATAATTATTGATAGCTTCCGCTTGAGCCGGATGAGTTGCTGTAGAACATACAAGATAACCATCTATGTTTGCTTTGTCGCCACTTTCAAAAAGCTCATGCACACTTCCCTGATGACTCATGGGCAAATCATAAAAGTGTGAGATTCCTTCTGTTGCTCTTTCGGCAATCTTATCAGGAAAAATATGAGCATGTGCATCTATTACTGTATAACCTCTATACATTTTTTCACGTCCTTAATTTGTAATTTTTTGTATCTTTGCAAAGTTAGCCATAAGTTTTTTTGTACCCACCTTATCAAAGGCAATTTCCATAAGAGAATCATTAGCCATCTTTGTTATAGAAAGAACAGTTCCCTCTCCAAATATATTATGACGAATACGTTCACCTATTGAGAAATTTTTCTCACTGGGCATAAGCTTTCGTTTTTCACTTTTAGCAAGCTGTTTCTGCAAAGGCATAGAGCTAAGGTTCTCCACTTTATTGAGCCCAGATTCAGTACTTAATGCACTGCTTACCTGCTTATCAATAAGTGAAAAATCTATTTCATTTAAAAAACGTGAGCAGGTATTGTTCATCGTTGAACCAAAAAGCATTCTTCTGTCAGCACTTGTCATATATAAACGCTTCCTTGCTCTTGTTATAGCAACATATGCAAGTCGTCTTTCTTCTTCCAATTCAGTGGGATCAACTGAATTGATAGAACGTACTCCCGGAAAAACTCCTTCTTCACATCCAACAATAAAAACATTATTAAATTCAAGTCCCTTTGCTGAATGCATTGTCATCATAAGAACTACATCCTGCTCAGGTTCATACTTATCTACATCTGTAAAAAGTGCAATTTCTTCCAAAAATCCGTTTAAAGACGGCTCTTCTGCCTCTTTTGAATATGCTATCATAGAAGATTTAAGTTCCTCGATATTTTCAAGACGTGTTTCGCCGTCTTCACCCAATGATTTTAGATATTCAAGATAACCTGTTTTATCAAGAAGAAGATCAAGAAACTCATCAAATGGAAGTACATCGGCTTTATCTGTCAATGTATCTATTATAGAAGCAAATTTTTGTAAAGCAGGAACTCTTTTTTTCAAAACAGGAAAGCTGTCGGCATCACGCATTACCTTAATAGGTGATATATTAAGATCTCTTGAAATATCATCTATAAGCTGAACTGTAGCATCACCAATGCCTCTTTTAGGCTCGTTAACTATACGGTGAAAGCGTAAAGAATCATTCTCGTTATTTATAACACTTAAATATGCCATAATGTCTTTAACTTCTTTTCGATCATAGAATCGTGTTCCACCGTATATCCTATAAGGTATACCGTTTCTTATAAACGTACGTTCCAATGCATTGGATTGAGCATTCATGCGATATAAAATTGCAAAATCACGATAATAACCACCATCACTCACACCATCAACTATAGACTTAGCAACAAAAGCTGCTTCATCTGTTTCATCAAAAGCACGATACCAAGTGATCAAATCGCCTTCTCCCATTTGCGTCCAGAGATGCTTTTCTTTACGTCCAAGATTATTAGAAATAACGCCGTTAGCAGCATTTAAAATAGTCTGCGTTGAACGATAATTCTGCTCAAGTCTTATGACCTTACTCCCCGCAAATGTACTCTCAAAGCTCAGAATATTTTCAATAGTTGCTCCACGAAAACGATAAATACTCTGGTCATCATCACCTACTACACATAGATTATTATATCCGCCTGAAAGAAGTTCGATCAATCTAAATTGAGCATGATTAGTATCCTGATATTCATCTACAAGAATATATTTGAAACGATTTCTATAATATTCCAGTTCATCTGGACACTGCTCAAAAAGATGAACTGTTATGTAGATCAAGTCGTCAAAATCCAGCGCATTTGAAGCTTTAAGACGTCTTTGATATTCCTCATACAAATTGGCTATAACCGATTTTCTATAATCTCTGCCTGCCTCGCTTTTCATATCTTCCGGAGAGATCATTCTATCCTTAGCAAAGCTTATTTCATTCAATACTGTTTTAGGATTAAATTTCTTTTCAGAAATATCCATATCCTTCATACAATTCTTCATAAGACGTTTGCTGTCATCAGAATCATATATAGTAAAATCATGATTATACCCAAGATTTCCAATACTTCTACGAAGAATTCTCACACAAGCGGAATGAAATGTGGAAGCGTTTACATCAGCAGCTTCTTCTTCCCCAAGCATATTGGCAAGACGAGCTTTCATTTCCCCTGCTGCCTTATTTGTAAATGTAATTGCAAGAATGTTCCACGGACGAATCGGATATACAGCAAGAATATTTCTAAGGCGACTTATATCCTCATTGGCAGTACCATTTATATAAGATTTCAAATATTCTGCATCATCTGGAAAAATATTGCCACTGGCTTGATAATAAGCATTGCCAAAGTAAATCATTCCTGCAATTCTGTTTATAATAGCAGTTGTTTTTCCGCTTCCAGCACCTGCTAAAACAAGTACAGGTCCTTTTACGCTGAATACTGTTTCACGCTGCGGATTATTCAGCTTTTCAAAATAATGCTCAAGAGCTTTTCTTTTAAGTTGTATTACTTCATTTTCTGTCATTACTTTTACCTCTCACTTATTGCTTTTTGCGATACGTCACTCAATCATCATAACCGTCGAGAAAATGATGACGCTCGTCATCCAAATGATATGAAATCAAACGTTTCAGATCAACATTCCACACACTTCTGAAAATATGATGTTCTATATCAGGGTTTTTGACTTTAAGCGATTTTATAAGCTCCTTTATCTCCTGACGTTTAGTAATATCCTGCATATTATTATCATTTGCTGTAGCGCTGCATGCACAGCGCAAAAATTTTAAGCCATTGCTTTCAGCCCAATCTATAATCGCAGATTCTCGAACATAATACAAAGGTCTTATTACCTGTATTCCTTTATAATTATTACTGTGCAGCTTAGGCATCATAGTTTGTATTTGACCGCCATAAAGCATTCCCATAAGTATAGTTTCTATAACATCATCAAAATGATGCCCCAGTGCAATTTTATTACATCCACGCTCTAAGGCAGCTTTGTATAAAGCGCCTCTTCTCAATCTGGAACAAAGAAAGCATGGGTTACTTTGTTCGTGTTCTATGGATTTAAATATCTTCGTATCAAATATGTCGAGCGATAATCCAAGAGAATTTGCATTATCAAGTATCATTTTAACATTTTCAGGTTTATATCCTGGATTCATACAAAGATATATAATCGAAAAAGATATACCACTTATCTTGCTATATTCTTCAATGCACTTTGCAAGTATCATTGAATCTTTACCGCCTGAAATACATACTGCTATTTTATCATCTGGCTTTATCATATCAAATTCTCTTACGCCCTTTGTAAAACGATTCCAGATAGATTTACGATATGTTGTCATTATGCTATCTATTGCAGTATCCCTGCTCATAAGATATACCTCACATTCAGATTATAATCAAAACCATAAAACAAAGCTTTACTTTTTATATCTACAAATATATAATTTATTGTTATTCTATTATTTTAGCATCAAGCTGTATCTTATCTCTCAATGCATCCATTCTAGAATCAAGCTCTGCACTTAATTCCGCACATAAAAAAAGCTCCTTTGCCACATCATCAGTAAATTCAATATTCTTTTTATACCTGAGTTGATGTTCAAGAGTGGCCCAAAAATCCATCGCAATAGTTCTAAGCTGTATTTCTACTTTCATTATACGCTTTTCATGTGCAAGAAAAATTGGTACAGTCACAATAAGATGCAAGCTGCGATATCCATTAGATTTAGGATTTTTTATGTAGTCCTTTTTAGCAATCAAATTAATATCATCCTGCTTTACAAATGCATCAGCAAGCATATAGACATCGTCAGGAAAAGAACATACTACACGTATTCCTGCAACGTCATTAAGATTATTTTCTATAGAATCCAGTGTAAACGGATGTCCGTTCTTTTCAAGCTTTTCTTTCATGCTGGAAATCTTTTTCAAACGACTTTTTATGTTACTTATGGGATTTCGATCATATTGAAGTGAGAATTCCTCGTTGAGCACATTAAATTTTGTAGATATTTCCATAATTGCACAACGATAATATGCCATAAGTTTCTGATAATTATGAAACAATGAATCACGACTTCGATCTGATTCACTTCTAAAAAAATCATCTATATCTTCAACACTTATTGAATTGTATTTATTTTTATTATCATTTATCATTTTTAACCAGCTCCTTATTTGTATTATACAACATATTCTAAGTATTTGCAACAGCTTCTTACAAAAATAAAAAAACTATATTTTTGACGTGCAAAATAGTTTTTTCTGTACATAATATTATCATACTCAATAATCATCAAATCAGAAAAGAGGTAGCCTTATGAAAAGAAGCAAAAAAACAATGGACGGTAATCAAGCGGCCGCTCATGTTGCATATGCATATACTGAAGCAGCAGCAATATATCCTATAACTCCATCTTCTGGAATGGCAGAATATGTCGATGAATGGTCAGCAGCAGGAAAAGAAAATATTTTTGGTCAGACGGTAAAAATAGTTGAAATGCAATCAGAAGCAGGTGCAGCAGGAGCTGTACACGGGTCATTGATAGCAGGAGCTTTAACATCTACTTTTACAGCTTCTCAAGGATTGCTTCTTATGCTGCCAAATATCTATCGTATAGCAGGCGAAATGCTCCCTGGAGTTTTTCATGTTGCTGCAAGAACTATTGCAACCCATGCCCTCTCTATATTTGGAGATCATTCTGATATTTACGCCTGTCGTCAAACAGGAGCGTCTATGCTTTGTTCGTGCAGCGTACAAGAGACAATGGATCTTGCTCCTGTAGCACATATCTCAGCCTTAAAAGGAAGATTGCCTGTAATTCACTTTTTTGACGGATTTCGTACTTCTCATGAAATGCAAAAAATCAATGTCTGGGACTACGACGAGCTTCATGATTTTATGGATATTGAATCATTAAGAAAGTTTCGCAGTGATTCACTAAATCCTATGCATGCAAAAATTATGGGTTCTGCCCAAAATCCTGATATTTACTTTCAAAACAGAGAAGCATCTAATATTTGTTATCAAAATTTCGCCAATATTGTACGTGATTCCATGAATAAGATAAACGTTTCCATAGGCACAGATTATGATTTGTTCAACTACTATGGCTCAAGCAATGCTGAACATATAATTGTTGCAATGGGTTCTGTTTGTGAAACAGCACATGAGACAATAGCTTATCTTAATAAAAGAGGCGAAAGATTTGGTCTTATTAAAGTAAGATTATACAGACCTTTCTGCGTTGAATGTTTTATTGAAAAAATTCCTGAATCTGTAAAACAGATAACGGTTCTTGATCGTACAAAAGAACCCGGAGCTGTGGGAGAGCCACTCTATCTGGACATTACTGCCGCACTTCAAGGGACTAAATTTGCAAATGTACCAATATATTCAGGCAGATATGGCTTAAGCTCAAAGGATACAACACCATCTCAGATAGCAGCAGTTCTATACAATAATAAAAAGAAAAAATTCACCATAGGAATTTACGATGACGTGACAAACCTCTCTCTAATTGATACGTACAACATCGAGCCTTTAAATAGCGATATTTTTCAGTGTAAATTCTGGGGGCTCGGCGGCGACGGAACAGTCAGTGCAAATAAATCGTCTGTAAAAATTATTGGCGATAATACCGATATGCAAGTACAGGCATATTTTGAATATGATTCAAAAAAATCACGTGGACTTACTATTTCTCATCTTAGATTTGGAAAAAGTTCGATCCATGCTCCTTATCTTGTAAAAAAAGCCGATTTTGCAGCATGCCATAATCCTGTATATATGCATAAATTCAGGATTGTTGAAGAAATAAAAGACGAGGGTATATTTCTTCTTAACTGTGCTTTTAAAGAAGATGAACTAAGTGAATTTCTACCCGGAACAGTTAAGAAATATATTGCAGAGCATAATATAAGATTTTTTGTAATAGATGCGCTCGCTATAGGCAAAAAAGTAGGACTTAACAGTAAGATAAGTACTATTTTACAAGCTGCGTTTTTTAAGCTAACAGGAATGCTGCCAAAACATGAAGCTAAAAAGCTTATGAAAGAAGCTGCTAAAAAAGCGTACGGCAAAAAAGGCGACAAAATCGTTGAAATGAATTACAAAGCAATTGATATGGGAATGGATTTGGTAAAAGAAATACGTGTTCCCGAATCGTGGAAAAATGCCGAAGTCATTCCGCTTAATGAAAAACTTTTGCCGGACAAACCAGATATTATCCGTTTTGTTGAGAACATTCAAAAGCCAGTAACAATGCAACGTGGAAACGAGCTGCCTGTATCTGCGTTTTTACCCTATGCAAACGGAAGTCTTCCAATGGGAACAACTGCCCATGAAAGAAGAAATACTGCTGTAGAAATCCCAGTATGGATTCCGGAAAACTGCATTCAGTGCTGCCTTTGTTCATATGTTTGTCCTCATGCAGTAATAAGACCTGCTATTATGACAGAGCAGGAACGTATTTCCGCACCAGATAAAATGCAGCATATTCCAATGCTTGGCATTAAAAGTAATGAATTATATAGTTTTTCAATTGTTATTTCTGAAACTGACTGTACCGGATGTGGTTCTTGTGCAGGAGTATGTCCAGGTAAAAAAGGTAACAAAGCGCTTGAAATGATTCCGGCTTCTCAAAAAGCAGAACATCAAATATATTTTGATTATGGAAAATCACTAACTGAAAAGCCAGAAATCAAAGAAAAATTCAAGTCAAATACTATTAAAGGAAGTCAGCTGCGCAGACCTCTTCTTGAATTCAGTGGGGCATGTGCAGGATGCGGAGAAACACCTTACGCCAAACTCGCAACTCAACTTTTTGGGGAAAGAATGTATATTGCTAATGCAACTGGATGTTCCTCCATCTGGGCAAACTCCTCCCCGTCTACTGCGTACAGTCTCATGCCTGACGGAAAAGGCCCTGCGTGGTCTAACTCATTGTTTGAGGATGGGGCAGAATTTGGTTTGGGTATGTCCATTGCACATTATACTATTAGAACACGCATGAAAATTATTATAGAAAAGCTGATTTCAGAAAAAAAGCTTTCTCAAAAAGCAAAAGATGCCGCTATGTTATGGCTGGAAACTTATGATAACGGAGATGAAAATTTACTTGCAAGTGAGAATTTCGTAAAAGAATTAAAAGACATGCAAAGCGACGATGCTTCATATGAAGTAGAGGAAATCATAAATAATAAAGAATACCTTTCAAAAAAATCTTTCTGGATATTCGGCGGTGATGGATTTGCCTATGATATTGGATTCGGAGGATTGGACCATGTACTTGCCGGAGGGTACGATATAAATATTCTTGTATTCGATACGGAGGTATATTCTAATACAGGTGGACAGGCATCAAAGGCTACTCCGGAAGGTGCAGATGCAAAATTTGCATCAGGCGGCAAAAAAACTGCTAAGAAAAATCTTGCAGCTATGATGATGACTTATAAAAATGTATACGTTGCACAGGTAGCAATGGGGGCTGATTATAATCAAACTATAAAAGCGATGACAGAAGCAGAACGTTATAATGGACCTTCACTTATTGTAGCGTATTCGCCATGTATAAGTCATGGTATTAAGGCAGGACTTGGAAGCTCACAGCACGAACAAGCAAAGGCTGTGAAATCAGGATACTGGCAGCTTTTTAGATTTGATCCGAATCTTTTAAACCAGGGCAAAAATCCAATAATTCTTGACAGTAGTAAACCAACTATTGATTTTAAAGAATTTTTATCGGGAGAACTTAGATTTCAATCACTTATAAAAGACAATCCTGAAAATGCATCAGAGCTTTTAGATAAGTTAAAATCAAATGCATCCAGCAGATACAAATGGATTGAAATTCTTAGTAATGGGCACAATCAAGAACTTTGATAGATACTTTTATATAAACGAAAAGAGGAGCATATCATATATTGAAATGCTCCTCTATTTTTATGTATTTATTATGATTATAGTCCCCATGTGCGAATCGTATCCGCTGCGTATATTATGAGCTCGGTATTGCTTGGCTTAGCTACAGGATAATTAAATTTCTGACTCATCTGTTTCGGAGATCTTTCATATGCAAGCTCAATCGAATTTCTCATTGCACGCTCAACACTTGCACTTTGTACACTATATTTCTTTGCTACAACATTATATATTTCATATGTAGAACCGTCCATGATTTCCGGTTTCAACGAAGCACACACTATTCCAGTACGAAGATACTTATAACCCTTAAGATTAGTCTGTATTCCTATATCTCTGAGAAACCTTGAAGCAGCTCTTTCTGCTTTTACTTTTTCGCCACCACATTCAGTATGAAATTTTATCAAACTGCATATACTATCTACTCCTATTTTATTTGATACATATAAAAGATTATCATAATACAAGAGTGTATCTACAATATTCTCATCACTCGTCAGAATGATTGTTTGAACACAGCTTTCAGCGTATTTTTCAGCATCATCACTAACAATAATACGGTATTTTTCCAAAAACATTTCTTTGTCAAACATCTTCGTTTCTTCATTGCTCACAACAGCATAAATACCCATTCTCTGAAGCGCTGATGCTATTTTGATAGCAAAGCCTTTGTCTTCCATGTTGATTAAAATTTTTGTCTGCAAATTAATCATTGTCTCCACTTCCTATAAATAATATATTTTAATAATTTAATGACGTAGGCGGCAATTTTGTCGAACCATGTCATAAGACTATTATACTTAATTTTACAGAATATGTAAATGACCAATTTTGTCGAAAATTGACGTTATTGTTTTTTAGACGATTTATTTTTAGCTGATTTATAAGTTGACGAATCATTCACAATAACAATATTCATGTGAAAAATTGATAAAATTTTCCATATGCTATTTCCTTGCATTAGATTTTGTGATATAATGGTTATTATATCATCCTTGATACCACCCTTGAATAATGCAAAAAAATATTTGCATTAATATTTAAAAGGAGAAAAATATGAATTTCAAACACAAAATAAATAATTTCTTTCGTGGACGTTATGGCTATGATGAACTGAATCGTTTTTTAATAATATTTTATGCGATTTTAGTTATACTCAATTTGATATTAAGAGCTTACGTAATAAATATTATCGGATTTGCGATTTTAATAATCCTATTGTTTCGTATCCTTTCTAAAAATTATGAAAAAAGACGTGCTGAAAATAAAAAATTTATGGAAATAACTGCTCCCTTTCGTGTTTGGATTTTCAATATGCGTAATTCGTCCAAATCTGAATACAAGCTCTTTATTTGTCCAAAATGCCGCCAAAAAGTGCGTGTTCCTAATGGAAAAGGCAAAATTCAGATAACCTGTCCGAAATGCCGCAATGAATTTGTAAAACGGAGTTAAGTATATGTACGGATATATTCAGATATGTAAACCTGAGCTTAAATTCAGAGAGTTTGATGAATATCGTGCACATTATTGTGGGTTGTGCCATTCTTTAAAAGACAATTTCGGAACTATGGGTCAATTATTTTTAAGCTACGATCTCACATTTCTCTCGCTTCTTCTGGATAGCCTTTATGAACCGCAATCCGTAAGATCCGTTTCAAGATGTATTGCACACCCTTTAAAAAAGCAACCTTATATACACAATGAGGTCACAGAATATTCAGCTGATATGTGTATGCTTTTGTCAACATATAAACTTGAAGATGACTGGAATGATGAAGGCAGTCATTTTAAAAAAATAGTGGGAAAGCTTATATCAGGAAAAGAAAGAAAGATTAAAGAAAAATATATAAAAAAGGTTGAGGTAATAGAAAGTGAGCTAAAAAAACTCGACTCACTGGAAAAAGATAATTGTTATGACCCTGAACTTACTGCCTCATGCTTTGGCAATGTTTTATCAGAAGTATTTGCTTTTAAAGATGATATATGGGAAGAAGAACTACGTGAGCTTGGTTTTCACCTCGGACGTTTTATTTATATAGCAGACGCTTTTGATGATCTCTCTAAAGATAAGAAAAAAAATTGCTATAATCCATTTATTCAAAAAAATGAGCATGACTCTGAATTCATAGAAAAAACAGAAGATCTTTTACGTATAATGATCGCACCCGCTGCCGATGCATTTGAATATTTGCCAATAGTAAAAAATGCTGAGATCCTTCGTAATATACTTTATGCAGGAGTCTGGACATCGTTCAATCGACGAAAAAACGAGTATCTCAATAATAAAGAAAATAATAAAAACAAATAACCAGGAGGAAACGTATGAGAGATCCCTATCAGGTACTTGGTGTATCACATGATGCATCTGAGGAAGAAATAAAGAAAGCATATAGAAAACTCTGTCGCCAGTATCACCCTGACCTTAATGTAGATAAACCCAATGCCGATGAATATGAGGCTCGATTCAGAGAAGTGCAATCTGCATATCAAGAAATCATGGACCAGCGTCAAGGCAAAAATTATAGTAATGATTTTTCTGGAAGCAACTATCGTAATTCTGCAAATGATGAAGATTCTATGCACAAAAAAGCAGCGATAAACTTCATTCAAAATCGTAGATTCGCCGAAGCAATCAATGTCTTGAACTCCATAAGCAAACGTGATGCACAGTGGTATTATATCAGTGCAGTCGCTCATTCAGGAATAAAAAACGATGCTGCCGCTTTACAATATGCTCAGACAGCAGCACGTATGGAACCCGACAATTTACAATACCAAATTCTTTTACAGCAACTTCAAAATCCATCTTATAGGTATCAGCAAATGCAAACTCCTTATTCTCAATCTGATGGAAGTTCAGAATGTTTAAAATGCTGCGCCTATAATCTTATATGCAATATGCTATTGGGATGCTGCTGTAGATTTTAATAAATTATTATATCATAGTATAAATTTCCTGTTTGCTATTTACAGAACTGTATAAATGTGATAAAATATTTATTATGAAGACAAACATAGACTTTTGTCTTCTACTTAAAAATATATAACGAAGGGAAACAGTAATGGGCTACAATTCATCACTATCTGATGCAAATGACTTTTTCAATTTCAACAACAATGTGAACAGCATTTTTGACGATGAAACCGAAAATGATTCAATGCATTCTGAAATTACATCTTATCGTCTGCGTGTTTCCGTTTCCACGAACATTGGTAAAGTACGTGGAAATCACGAGGATAACTTCTATTTAAAAGGAATTTATCTACATGAATATTTCCGTAATGATTTTTCAGCAACATATACTATTGACAATCCGGAAGGTATGTGTTTTGCTGTTTTCGACGGAATGGGCGGTGCTGCATATGGAGAAATCGCATCGGAAATAGCTATGCAGACGCTAAGAAAATATGAAAAAGATTTAGAAGAAGCCGAAAATAACAGAGCAGTAGATCAAATAGTTTCTGCATATACAAAAGAAGCAAATAACGCTATTGTGGAAATGCTGCGTGAAAAGCAGTCTTTAAGCGGTGGTACAACATTCGCTATGCTATATTTTATCGGTGGACAGGCAAGAATATATTATCTTGGCGACAGCCGCATTTATCTTGAACAAAAATCTGGAATCGTTTGCCTTACACGTGACCATACTCTTGCTAATCAAAAACTTGATGCAGGTATTTATACCGAAGAAGAAGCAGAGGCAAGTCCGGATCATCACCATTTGACGTTGTACATTGGCTCAGATAAAAGTCAAGTAGGACTTAACGCTGACAGTCGCAGACCTATTCCGATTCGACATGGCAATAAATTTATAATTTGCACAGACGGTTTAAGCAATATGTGTTCCGATAAAGAAATACACTCACTTCTCTCTCAGGATTATTTCAATGAAGCCGCTATACTCGTACAGGAGGCACTTAATAACGGCGGTGCAGACAATGTAACTTGCATTGTACTAGAGATTCTGTCAGATGAAGAGAATTTATAATAATAAAAATTTATATAGAGCTGCTGCACCAATCAAAAGGAACAGCAGCTCTTTTATAATAAAAAAATGTCTACGTTGACAAAAAATGATATGTATGATATAATCATTATAGGAAGCGTTTTATGATGCTAACAAAATAACATAATAAAATATTAAATTAAGGAGTATGTATTTTATGAAATCAATCAATGCAAAAAGAATACTTGCAGCAGTATTGACAGGTGCAATGGCATTGTCATTTACTGCTTGTGGTGAAAAGAAAGATAATGGCTCAACATCTGAAAAGTTTATAGTAGGATTTGATGCTGCATTTCCTCCATACGGTTATCAGGATGACCAAGGCGAATATGTAGGATTTGACCTTGATCTTGCCGCTGAAGTTTGCGAGAGAAATGACTGGCAGCTTGTAAAGCAGCCTATTGATTGGGATTCTAAGGATATGGAGCTGAATTCAGGCACTATCAGCTGCATCTGGAATGGTTTTACTATGACAGGTCGTGAGGATGATTATGCATGGACTGCACCTTATGTAGATAATAGTCAGGTGGTTGTTGTAAAACAAGAAAGTGGCATTGCAAGCTTTGCAGATCTTGCAGATAAGGGCGTGGCTGTTCAGACAGATTCATCTGCGGAAGATGCTTTGGAACAGGAAGAAAATGCAGCTCTAAAGGATTCATTCAAAGAACTGGTTGTAGTAAGTGATTACAACACAGCATTTATGAATCTTGATTCTGGCGCTGTTGATGCGGTAGCTATGGACATCGGCGTTGCTAAATACCAGATCGAATCACGTGGTGATGGTTATATAATGTTGCCTGAGACACTTTCCGAAGAACAGTATGCTGTTGGCTTTGCTCTTAATAATACCGAACTTCGTGATAAGGTAGATGCAACACTTAATGACATGCGCAAAGACGGCACATTTGAAAAAATTGCTGAAAAATGGGAATTGAGCGATTCGATAATTAAGTAATCGAACGGAGGACGTATATATGTCTTTTTTTGATATTGTAGCTCAGCTTGGAGATAACATGCTCAATTCCATTTGGATCTTTTTGTTAACACTGTTATTCTCCATTCCGCTCGGACTTATTATATGCGTAGTACGCTTATACGGTTGGAAGCCATTTCAATGGTTTATGAAACTGTATATTTCAGTTGTAAGAGGCACTCCCCTTATGCTACAGCTCCTAGTTGTATATTTCGGTCCATATTTCGTGGCAGGTATGCAGCTTACTACAGAATATCGTTTTTGGGCTGTTATTATAGCATTCTCACTTAATTATGCTGCATATTTTGCTGAGATCTTTCGTAGTGGAATTCAGTCTATACCAATCGGTCAACATGAAGCAGCGTATATTCTGGGCTATGGAAGTATTCAAAAATTCATTAGAATAATAATTCCACAAATGTTTAAGCGTGTTCTTCCAGCTGTTACAAACGAATCAATAACTCTTGTTAAGGACACATCCCTTGCATTTGCAATTTCCTATATTGAACTTTTTACAGAAGCAAAAATTATAGCAGCCGCCGAAACATCTATGCTTCCATATCTGGTTGCCGCCATATTCTACTACGTTCTGAATCTTATAGTGGCAGGTATAATGTCTCTGATTGAGAAACGTATGAGCTATTATAAGATATAGGAGGTAACGTATGAATTATTTGGAAGTAAATCATCTGAAAAAGAGTTTTAATGATGTTAATGTTCTTCATGACATTTCATTCTCTGTTAAAAATGGTGAAGTTATTTCAATTATAGGACCCTCCGGTTCAGGAAAATCTACTCTTCTGCGTTGCTGTACATTTCTTGAAACCATTACTGGAGGAAATATTTCCTATATGGGTAAAACGGCTGTAGATACAGGAGAAAACGGAAAGCCTGTTTATGCAAAAAAATCTGATTTCAAGGAAATACTTAAATATTTCGGACTTGTTTTTCAGAATTTTAATCTTTTTCCACATTACACGGTTCTGAAAAATATTATGGAACCTCAAAGAATCATACTTAAAAAAAGCAAAGAAGATGCTGAAAAGACTGCAAGAGAACTTTTAGATAAAGTAGGTCTTTCCGCAAAAGCAAATGCTTACCCTTGTGAACTGTCCGGCGGTCAACAGCAACGTGTTGCAATTGTTCGTGCCTTGGCTATGTCACCAAAAATATTATTCTTTGATGAACCAACTTCTGCTCTTGACCCTGAGCTTACAGGAGAAATACTTGAAGTAATACGGTTGCTTGCAGAAGATCATATGACTATGGTTATAGTAACCCATGAAATGAGCTTTGCAAAAGCTATTTCAGACAGAGTTATATTTATGGCAGATGGATATATAATAGAAGAAGGAACACCTGCCGAAGTTTTTGACAATCCTAAACAAGAACGCACACGCCAATTTCTTGCTCATTATAATTAAAATATTAAAGCTTGAGATGCTTATTATTTATAGCTCTCAAGCTTTTTATTGTATATTTTATATTTTTTGCACATATTATTATATAATAAGTATACTTTATATAAAATTAAGTATTAAGCCATTTTTTATTCTTGAATAATAATTGATATGGTGTATAATGAAGTAAATCATTAGTTTTCACTAATTTTTCAGAGGTGTAATGTTATGAAAAAGCAGATATTCAATCCCTTTTTACCACTTAATGAATATATTCCGGATGGAGAACCACACGTTTTTGGCAATCGTGTATATTTATATGGATCTCATGACAAAGAGGGTGGCGAAACATTTTGTATGCTCGATTACACAGTATATTCAGCTCCCATAGATGATCTTACCAACTGGCGTTGCGAGGGTGTAATATACAAAGCATGTCAAGATCCTGAATATAAAAATAGACCATATATGTATGCGCCCGATGTAGTACGTGGTAATGATGGCAGATATTATCTTTATTACTGTATGTCAGGGGCATACGGAAAAGGCGGATATTTTGGACCAATCAGTGTAGCTGTTTGCGACACGCCGGCAGGAAAATATGAATTTTTAGGCTACGTGCATTATCCTGATGGACGACCAATGAAGAAATTCGTATGCTTTGACCCCGGCGTTATAAATGATAACGGCATTATTCGTATTTATTACGGTACTCAGATGGATTATGAACAAAAAAGCAACTGGCAAAACGATACAAATATTGTAGAAAAAGAAATGGAGATGTTCAACAAATCAAGAGAAGAAATTCTCACTACTGAAGGAAGCGTAATGGGTCCTTGTATGGTTGTTGTAGATGATGATATGCTGACGGTAAAAGAAGAGCCAAAGCATATTATCCCATATGACACAAGAGGTACAAGCTTTGAAGAACATCCTTTTTTTGAAGCAAGCTCTATGAGAAAAATCGGAAATATGTATTACTTTGTTTATTCATCCAAGCAGAACCATGAACTATGCTACGCTACAAGTAAATATCCGGATCGTGATTTTATATTTGGCGGGTCGATCGTATCAAACGGAGACGTTGGCTTTAACGGACGTGAAGAAAAAAATCGCCTTAATATGACTGGTACAACTCATGGCAGCATTGAGAATATAAATGGTCAGTGGTATGTATTTTATCATCGTTTAACACATAAATCCGATTACAGCAGACAGGCTTGCGCAGAAAAAATCACATTAGAAAACGATGGTTCAATAAAGCAGGTAGAAATAACGTCATGCGGTCTTAATAACGGCCCACTCATTGCTAAGGGAGAATACCCTGCTGTAATAGCCTGCAATATTACTAATGGCGATATGCCTCATGGATGTAATTCTATATATACAGACAGCTTTCCAAATGTAACTAATCGTGGTGAGGATCATTTTATCGGTGAAATTTCAAATGAAACTCTTATCGGATATAAATATTTCTACTTTGATGATGTGAAAAAGCTCTCAGTTATGATTAAAGCAACAGACAATGGAACACTTATTGCTTATAGTGATATGAAAAAAACTGAAATTGCAAGATTTGATATTTCGCCAGCTTCTGACTGGACTAAATTTACAGAGGATATTTCAATTGAAAAAGGTATATATCCGCTATACTTTGTCTATAAAGGTACAGGAATGATAGAACTAAAAACAATATCATTTTCTTAATAAGATAAATCAGCTTTCAGAGTTTTATGTTTTGCTCTGAAAGCTGATTTTTTAATTATTGTAATATTATTAAATAAAATCATTGACGTGTAAGGAAATAAATGCTATAATGTTAAATATAATAAAGTCGTTTTAAGACATAAATTGTATTATAAAGGTGAAATTATGAATATTAAATATGGTTACAGAATTATGATGACAGAACATTGTGAAATTCCTGAAGGAATTCCATTAGAACCCGGTTGTACAGACGGTATTGCCGAAGCACCTTATCTTATTGATGAAATAGTTTATGACAAACTAGAAGATGCCGAAGAAGTTCTCAAAAAATATAAGTCAATCAAATCAGGAGCTGTAACAGATTCTTCATTTAGAAAAGTGTATGATGTACGTGAATTCTACATAGAAAAAATAAAACTGGGAGAGTTCGATCGAAAATTAAAAACATATGGTGCGGTAAAATACGCAGAGTTTGAGAATTTTGAAAAAGGTCAAGAACCAATATTTTGTGAGAAGCCTCCAGCTGTAGTCAAATGGTGTCGCAGAAAAAACTATTGCGGAGCTGTTGAGAAACATATTGAATACAAGAACAAGAGAAAGAAAAAATCGACAACTAAAAATACATAAACAACAAAAAGGAGCATTAAAACGCTCCTTTTTTTGATAACTTAAATCTTATTTTGTTGTTGTCGTTGTCTGCTGAATATCAACATCAATAAGTCCAAGATTAAGCTTCTTTTCCAAAATTTTATAAACACTTTCATTAATGCGCTCTTCAGAAATTTCACCTGAACTTATTGCTGATTTAACACTTGAAACAGCATTATTAAGATCATATGGCATTAATATAATATCTACTCCGGCTTTAATAGACAATACAGCCGCTTCACCCGGAGTGTAATTCTCAGTTATAGCACCCATACTCTGCGAATCCGTAATAACCAATCCAGTAAATCCTAAATCATTTTTAAGCCAATCAGTAACTACTATTGGAGATAAATCACCAGGAAGATTATCACCAGAAGCAGATGTGATCTGATGTCCTACCATTACAAAATCTGATCCTGCTTGTATGCCCCCTGAAAATGCAACAAATTCAGAATACAATAAATCATTATAGGTTCTTTCAATTAAAACGCTGCTATTATGAGTATTTCCTGTTCCTGCTCCAAGTCCGGGAAAATGCTTCAATGTTGCTGATATTCCATTATCCTCAACACCTCTTACAAAATTTGCTGTCATTTCAGATACTATCTGCGGATCTGATGAAAAAATACGACTGCCAAGCTCGTTTTCATCGCTTATATCAACGTCAGCAACTGGTGCGAGATTTAAATTAAAGCCAAGATCACTAAGTGTTGCACCTATCGTATAACCTAGATTATATACGGTATCATATTCAAGACGATCACCATAATACTCCATATCATAACTGCTATACGTTCTCAAGTTGTCACCAACACGAGCAACAGAACCGCCTTCTTCATCAACTGCCAAAAACAAGCCTATATCATTATGAGTATCACGTGCATATTTCTGAGAATTATGAAGCATATTGTAAGTTTGCTGCCAGCTTTCTATATTCTGAGAAAAATAAATTATACCGCCAACAGGTGTAGCTTCAATTGCGGATTTTGTCATGTCACCCGCCTCAGTAACACTACCGCTAAAATTAGTAAGAGCCTCGGGCGTTACAATAAACATCTGATAAATTTTCTCTTCTAATGTCATATTGCTAATTAGTCTTTGAATGGTAGGCGCATCTGGCGCAATTGTTGTACAAGTCACACCGCTTGTAAACTTAGGTACTGTTGTGGTTACATCTGTATAAACCGTAGTGGAAGAAGATGTTTCAGTTGGAAATTCTTCTGTTGAAATGCTTTCCGATACCTCTTCCCCATTCTGTATCTGATTGTCAAACTTATTACTACATCCGGTTGCTATCATGGTAATAGCAGCAGATATACCGATTATTGAAGCAAAAAAATGTTTTTTCATAGTATAACCTCACAATTACCAATTTTTATAATTATATCAAAATAAAACAATTTTGTCAAATCTATAAAAATTACGCTTTTATACTCTCAGTTTTTTTAGAAAGTTCTTCGGCACGAATAAGAGCTGTATCTATATGATTGCAGAAATTTTCTTTACCTATTCTATCTACAAATCCGGATTTTTCCATAATTGACATAGGCTGTTCGTTTACATGAGAGAAAACTACGGATATGTTGTTTTTCTCACATATATCTGCTATTTTACTAAGAGTATCAACACCGGTAGCATCAATAGCAGGAACATTTCTCATTCGTATACAAAGAACATCTATATTCTTATCAGATAATACATACATGAATTTATCTGATGCGGCAAAAAACATAGGTCCGTTTATCTCATAAACCTTTGTATTTTTAGGTACTTTCTTTAATGCAATATGATCAGGATCATTGTCTTCATCATCTACATAAACCCAGTCCTTTACACCTGAAACATCTGCCATTTGCTTCATAAACAGCAAAGCTGCAAGTATAAGTCCCACACCAATTGCTACAACAAGATCAAATACTACTGTAAGAACAAGCGTTACAAAAAGAACGAATATATCACTTTTAGGTGCTGATTTAACGGTAATGGCAATAGTACGCCAACCACTCATATTATAAGCAACTATAAAAAGAATAGCTGCAATAGTAGGCATAGGAATAAGTGAAGCATAAGGCATGAGCAGAATGAGTATCAAAAGTACCACAATAGAATGCACAATACCTGCAATAGGAGTTCTACCGCCGTTCTTAATATTAGCAGCTGTTCTGGCTATAGCACCCGTTGCAGGAATACCTCCAAATAGTGCAGATGCTATATTACCTGTTCCCTGGGCAATAAGCTCCATATTTGAACGATGCTTTGAACCAATCATACCATCTGATACAACACATGATAAAAGAGATTCGACAGCAGCAAGTATAGCAATAGTAAATGCATTAGGAATAAGTGCCTGTATTCTGCTAAGACTTACATCAGGTATACTTGGAGTTGGAAGCGATGAAGATATAGTATAGAGATCTCCAATAGTATTTACCTTCATGTCTGAAAGATTTACAATAAGGGCACATACGATTACTGCAATAAGCGAAGAAGGTATCATCTGAAGCTTTTTAGGCCAGAAAATTAAAATTGCTAGTGAAATAAGACCTATTATTAAAGCTTGATAGTTAAATGTATCTATGCACAAAAATACTTCTTTAATTTTATCAATTGATTCTATAGGTGAATTGGTAAACGTAAGACCTAAGAAATCCTTTATCTGACCTATAACAATAGTAACAGCTATGCCAAATGTAAAACCGGTTGTTATAGTGTTTGGTATATATTTTATAAGTGCGCCAAAATGAAAAAGTCCCATAAGTATGAGCAAAATGCCAGCCATTATGGTAGCAATGATAAGCCCGTCCATGCCCTCTGTTGCAACAATTCCTGCAACTATAGTTGCAAATGCAGCTGTTGGTCCTGCAATCTGCACACGACTTCCTCCAAGAAGCGCAACAAAAAAGCCTGCAATAATAGCTGTGTAAAGACCCTGCTCAGGGTTTACACCCGATGCAAGTGCAAGAGCTATAGAAAGCGGCAATGCTATTATAGCAACTATAATTCCGGAAATAACATCCTTGACAAATTGTTCCTTTGAATAATGCTTCATAACCGAAATAAGTTTTGGTTTAAGCTTTTCATTAGTAACTTTAGACCCCATAATAATTCTCCTAATATTAAACAAATTTCTACCATATAATTCAATATACGGCTTGACCATTATATCACTAAAACAACGCAATTTCAAGCAAAATATTATATTATTTTCATTTTAGTAGCCTTTGACAAACATTTTCAACAAGAGTAAATAAATGTATTATAATGTTTTGGGATTAAAAAATAGATTTTATATAGGTTGACAAATAAGAGGTATTTTGGTAAAATGAAGAATATAGTACAAAGATTATATAATATGAACATTTAATTTGCTACAATTTGATACAAAGGGAGGTACACACATTATGCTGCGTTCAGGACATCTGTATATACAAGCGCACGCCGTTTCCGATCAAGGTAAGGTTCGCACAAACAATGAAGATAACTTCTTTGCCGATGGCATCGTTAATCCTGATCCTCAAAATGGTGGTGATATTACTATTGACAAAATTAAAGTTTCAAGTCATATATTTGCTGTATGCGATGGAATGGGCGGCGAATCATATGGCGAAGATGCATCAGCATTAGCTGTAGAAACATTAAAAAATCATTGTCAAAATATCAAAAAATCAAAAGTAAACCGACTTAATCAAGCTGTAGGCGATTATACAACTGATGTAAACAATCGTATATGCGACATGATAGCTGAAAGGAAATGCGGCAACAGCGGCACTACTCTGGCAATGCTTTTATTCCGTAATGATCATGCCTACCCATTTTATATAGGTGACAGCCGCATTTATCTTTATGATGGATTTGATCTATATGCACTGACCAAAGACCAGACCCTTGCAGCTGCAATGCTCCAAAATGGAGTATATACGCCGGAGCAGGCTGAAATGAGCTATGACAGAAATAAACTTATTCATTTTCTTGGCGAAGATAAGGATGGAAAAGGACTTACTGCAACTGCTCAACCGCCCATTGCTTTAAAAAAAGGTATGCGTTTTCTTCTGTGTTCAGATGGTCTAACCGATATGTGCAGCGATCTTACTCTTTATGAGATATTATCCGATCCCGATCAAGATGACTATGCCCAATCACTTGTTGATATGGCTATTGAAGCTGGTGGTACGGATAATATTACTGTAATTGTTATCGAAGTACTATAAAAATTATAATTTAAAAATGGAGATGTTAAAATGTTACTATTAAACGCTTTTCGTGGATTTTGCATGGCGCTTGCAGATAGCGTTCCTGGTGTATCCGGAGGAACTATAGCTTTTCTGCTTGGATTTTATGATAAGTTTATTTTTGCTCTTAACTCGTTAGTAAGCGGATCTAAAGATGAAAAAAAGCAGGCTCTCAAATTCCTTATTAAGCTCGGAAGCGGCTGGATCATTGGATTCCTCAGTGCTATGCTTATTCTCTCTGAAATTTTTGAATCTCATATATATGTTGTAAGCGCACTGTTCTTTGGACTTACATTATTTGCCATTCCTATGGTAATATATGAGGAAAGAAAATCAATGAAGGGTCATATTGGATGCATTGCATTCACAATAATTGGAATAGCAATCGTTATAGGCATTTCTACACTAAGCTCAAAACTTGGCGGCGGCGGAATTACATTTGAAGGTTTTAATATAGGCATAATACTATTTACCTTCCTTGCCGGCATGATTGCTATTTCTGCAATGGTTCTTCCGGGTATTTCCGGCTCAACTATCCTGCTTGCTTTCGGAATATATGTTCCAACAACTACAGCGATTTCATCTATTTTAAAAATGGAAAGCTTTGAAGCACTCCCCTATATTTGCGCACTTGCACTTGGAATTCTCACAGGCGTTATTGTAATTATAAAGACAGTTAATCGTGCCCTCTTAAAGTATCGTCCTCAGAGTATGTACACTATAATTGGTCTTATGATAGGCTCTCTATATGCCATTACTCAAGGACCAACAACAATAGATACTGCCGATGGAATAGCTCTTGAACCACTTTCTTTTTCACATGTTGCAGGTGATCCTATTCTTATTATACCATTTATTGCAGGCGGAGTAGTTCTTGCGCTTCTTGAATTGCTTCGATTTGTTATGGAGAAAAAAGAAAAGAATTCATAATGCCATAAAAAACAAAAGCAGTCTCCTTAGAAGATATTTCTTTGGAGACTGCTTTCTCATATATTTTATTCTTTTATATTTCCTGCGATTATATCAGCATATAATCGCAATATGCTTGTAGCATCGCTCATATCTATTTCTCCATTTTCATTTATATCAGCTATTTTGAAAATGAGTTCTTCGCCATGTTGATCATCTTTAAGCCGTATAAATCTTGCTTCTAGACCTGCTAATGATTGTGCATAGTATTCAAGAATGAGTGTTGCATCATTTATCGAAATTGAGCCATCTCCATCTACATCTCCCATTTCTCCATTTTCAATAGGTATAGGATCAATGCGCTCGGTAGTAGTTACAGTTTCAGTAGTTGTTGTTTCGATTGTTGTTGTAGTTGCTTCTGTTGTGCTTGTTTCGGTTGTAGTAGTTGTTGTTTCTGTCGTGCTTGTTTCAGTAGTTGTAACAATCTCACTTGCCTTTTTCTCAGTAAAATATTCAAAAATTACTGCCGCCTCTTCTTTAGCCAATTTTTTTAGATTTTCATCGTTATAAAGCCAAAGTGTAGCCCTATAATTAGTATGGAAAGAATGCTCAAGAAGTATTCCCGGAGTACCGACGTACCTTGCACCACATAAAACACCGTACCATTCATCGTCCCATACACCATTGCCATCACGATCTTCTGCGGACAGCCTTTGGAATATCTCACCTTTCTGATTAGTTTCCATCACTTCAGCAACCTTTGAGGCAAGAAGTGCTCCTATTTCTCGACTTGTATCATCAATAGTTGTCCATGAAAGATTTTGATAACATAAAGCAATTGGTTTATCCATAGAAGAATATGAAGCTGCATTACTATGTATTGATATGAAAAAATCATATCCCCTAGATTTATGGCCTCTTGGCTGAAGTGCTGGTTTTTCTTCAAGAGTACTCTTCGTAAGATCAGCGTGTACGCCAAGTGCCTGCAATTCTTCTTGCAGATAATTTGAAAGTTTCCATGTCATTACACTTTCCCAATATGGACTATATACTGGTGATTGATTTTCATATGCGTTATGACCCGGATCAATCATGACTTTAATCACACTTTCATCCAGACCTATTATGCTTTCATTTATCGGTATTTCATCCAGTGGTATTCTTTCGTCACTGCTTGCTCCATACAAACTCGTATTATCGCTGGATGAATAAACCTGTTCACCATAATCTTCCGGATCAAAAATCATATAATTCTCCAGTGAATCATCTGCTGAGCTTACAGTAAGCGGCGCTGAAACTGTGCAGCACAACATAACACATCCAACTAAAGATGAAATAAATTTCTTTATCAAAATATATTCCTCCAATTCAAAGAAACAAATTATAGAATCACATTATATTGATTATAACATATTTTCCAAACTAATACAACTATATTTTTAAAAATGCAATATAAATTTAAAACAGCGTTTTATATTGTATTTTTAACTAAATCATAATTTCTTTAATTCATTCTATTGCAATATTATAAGAAAGGTGATATACTTATTAAGTAGTAATACGTTTAATGAAAGGAGTCTATATGCAATATTCATATGTAGCAGAATATGGTAAATATATAAACCATATCATTGCAGAAGTTAAAAAAGCAGTGATCGGAAAAGACGTTATGATAGCTAAGGTATTACTTGCTATTCTTGCTAAGGGACACATTTTAATTGAGGACAAGCCCGGAGTAGGTAAAACTACACTTGCTCTTGCTTTTTCAAAAGTAATGCGTCTTGATTGTAAACGTATGCAATTTACACCCGATGTTCTTCCAGCTGATCTGACCGGATTTTCAGTATACAATAAATCTACAGATAAGTTTATATTTCAGCCTGGTGCACTTTTTTGTCAGCTATTCCTTGCCGACGAAATAAATCGTACTTCAAGCAAAACTCAATCCGCTTTACTTGAAGTTATGGAAGAAGGAAATGTTACTGTAGATGGCGTAACTTATCAGCTTCCTCAGCCACATACTGTTATCGCAACACAAAACCCTATTGGTTCTATAGGAACACAGATGCTGCCTGAATCGCAAATGGATCGCTTTATGTTCCAGCTTGAAATGGGATATCCTGATATGCAGCATGAAATAGACATACTGCGTTCAAGGGAAAACGGCAATCCACTTGATACAATTCAGCCTGTTGTAGACGCACAAATTCTTATGAATATGCGTGATGCCGTATCAAAAGTCACAATAAATCCTAAAATATATCATTATATTGCAAGTCTGGTAGATGCTACAAGACATCACCCTGCTATTCTCTTAGGCGTAAGTCCACGTGGAACAATTGCACTGACGGATGCAGCCAGAGGTATGGCGTTTATGAGAGGGCGTGATTATGTTTTGGCTGATGACGTTGCTGCGATATGTCAGGATGTATTCGTTCATCGTATAGTTATACGTGAACAAAGCAGAGGAGCAGGTTCGGCTGTAAAAGTAATACAGGACATTATAAGAACAGTTCCTGTTCCACGTCCTGATGGTGCAAGATTATGATAAGAACTTTTTGGATGAAAATCATATACACCATTATTCTTATCATATCTCTGTTGTTTTCTGTTTTATACCTCGGCGAGTTTTCTGTTTTATTTTTATGCATTTTAGTTTTCATACCTATTCTTCTATATCTTAGCCTTTGGTATATTAAATTCAATATTGAAATAACTATTAAAACACCTGTTACCTCATGTCATAGAAATAAACCTCAAGTAATTCATCTGATTGTAAAAAATAAGGGGTTTCTTCCTATAAGCAGGGCTTCTGCTTTGGTTATCTGCTCCAACGCTCACACAAATGAACTGATACCTATATCAATAACATTTCCTATATCTGCAAGAAATGTAACAACGGCTGAGATAAAAATCACTATTCCACACTGCGGATTAACTGAAATAAGACTCAAATATCTGCAATTTACTGATTATATAAGACTATTTGGCAAAAAAATTCATTCAGAATCATTTGCTTCAATTTTGACTCTTCCTACAGGTACGGAACTGGGATATAAAATTAAAGTTCCAAGCAGTATAACAGATGAGGAAAGTAATGTTTACTCTAAGCTTAAGGCAGGAGATGACCCATCGGAGGTTTATCGCATTCGTGAATATCAGCCGGGAGATGTACAAAAACGTATTCACTGGAAGCTTAGCAGCCGTACAGATACCATTTGGGTAAAGGAATATAGCCAACCTATAAAGCAGCGGGCAGCCATTATAATAGATTATTCGTCTTATGAAAATATGACCTCTGATATAATGGATAATACACTAGAAGCCGCCTATTCACTTTCTATGGCACTTATAAAACAAGAAATCCCTACTGTTATTTATTGGGTATCTGATGAATCACAAAACCTTGTTTGGAATGATGTATATTCTATAACCAACTTGAATGATTGCTTCTCATCAATGTTATCACACCTGCCAATTTCAAATTCAGATGAACTTTTAAAACAAACCGCAGATCTTATTTCCATACATTCAACAAATGCAATTTATTACTGTACTCCAAAATTTGATTTACAGGAAATAAAAAGCTTTTGCAAAGCATTTCAGAATAATCACACTTATATTATTACATCACAAAATCCACAAGAATATTTAGATGAAAATATTATTTTTATCAGAGAGAAAACCATACCAGAAGATATGAAAAAGCTGTCATCAACGGGGGTGATTTGTGAATGAATGAATTTCATGTAAGTCCAACCATTGTTGTAACCACAAAACATAAAACCGTTTCGGTAAGGCCTATATTTCTCATTCTGATTGCATTAACGGGATGTATATGTACTTTTAATGTTTGCTTTTCTATGATAGATCTTGAATATAGAAAAGCGTTATTCTGGACTGTTACTGTTTTTTCTGTTTTGAGCACAAGCGTTCTTAGTCTTTTGCCGAGGAATCTACACCTTACAGGATATATCCCCATTTTTGCAGGTGCATTAGCAGCCTTATTAAAGCTTGACAAGATAATTTTAGGAGCTAAAACAGTTTATAATTACTATTATTTTGCTGTTCATAACACAGAAACGCAATTTTTTGAATTGGAAAATACACTGTCTCAAGATTCTGATCTTTCATGGTTTCTGTGCTGTTTTTCTATAATATTATGCGGACTCATTTCTCGTGTTATCATACGAAAAACATACTTTATCCCCTATTTTCTTTTGACATTTATACCCATTGAATTCGGGCTTTATGAAGGACTAAAAATGAATATCCCTTCAATGCTTATACTTGTTGCAACATGGTTTTGCGTTTTGTCTTTACAGCTTGCATCACAACAAGGAAAAAAAGATGTATCTCACAAGGTCAGCACAGCCAATATTGCAAACTGCGGTATTGCCTCACTTGCAATAACTATTACAGCAGTTATAGTTTCAGTAATATTCTGTAATCTTCTAAAGCTTACAACTGATGACACTATACAAAGTAAAAGAAGTGAGCTGCGAAGCGATATCGAAAATATCAAGTGGGAGGACATTACAAAAAGTATAGCAAATATCGGTATATCGCTTGGATTTATTGATGATCCTAATTTAAGAGAGCTTGGCACTAAAAGCCGGCTTGAATATCGTTATGAAGATGAAGTTGAAATAACATTAAGCGAGCTTCCAGATCAAAGTATATATCTAAAAAACTTCACGGGTTCGGTTTATGAAGATAACAGCTGGACAACTATTGACGATAAAGAATGGGAAAAAAATAAGAATCTAGAAATTCTTTTTACTAAATTTGAATGCGTTCCTCAGATACTGCCATTCTTGAGCAATCAAAGCATATACGATACTTCTTATAATGCTTCCATTATTATTAAGCCACTGCATAAATCAGAGCCAATACTGCTCCCCTATGCATCCTATGGAAAAGACTGCGTGTATTCATACGATACAGAGTGTACAATAAAGAACGATAAAGAATACAAATATTCAATATCTTTAAAGCAAAATTTCTACAATATTGCATCTATGCCTATCAATTACTATTATCTTCCAACTAACGGCTTTAATTTTAATGACAGCACAACTGATACCTTTTTCAGTCAGCTCGATGTAAACACTAATGATGAGGCTATATGCATATCGGCAATTATGCCTCCATATATTGATGACCCTGATTATAAAACGCAGGCATTGCAGACAGCTCTTGCCGAAAACTACGCCTACAGGCAATTTGTTTATGACCATTATACAGAGCCTGTTTCTTCAGAAGAATTAAATGAAGTATATAACGCACTTCCCTACGAGCTTTATGAAACTGCACAAAACGGCAATACCTTAGAGATACTTAGAGAGATACGTAAATATCTTGATGAAACAAGCGAATACAATACGTCTCCAGGAGAAACACCGTCTACTCGTGATTTTGTAAATTATTTTCTTTTGGAAAATAATAAAGGTTACTGCATGCACTTTGCAACAGCAGGAACTATTCTCGCACGATACTTTAATATTCCATCAAGATATTGTGAGGGATATGTTGTTTCGTCTGAAATGATGCAAGCCGGTCAAAAAAATGATGATGGTTCAATTACAGTAAATATTCCAGATTCGTGTGCTCATGCATGGTGTGAATATTACATTGATGGATATGGATGGGTACCATATGAACTTACTCCAGGATACTATACTAATGCTGAATACAGTAGCCCTGAACCCATAGAAGAAACTACAGACGCTATAAATGCAGAAACAGGAACCCAAACAGAAACATCCATATTAACTACAGCAATTTCAACTACTATAGATAATACGGATACCAGTATTACTAATACAGAAACTTCATATATAGCAGGTACAAATAGTTCAAGTTCAAATTCAAACAAAACAGGTTCTAATTCATTTATAAAAGTTCTGCTTTATATTGTTGCAGTAATAATTTCAATTGCAGTTATAATAAGTGCTTTTATTTTAGCACGAAACTACATTTTGAATAAAAGGAAACGTGATTTTAATGATCCTGATACGATTTCTGGAATTATCAGCATTTACAATTTCCTTATGAATCTGCTAAAATATCAGTCAATAGTTCCAGAAAACAACCAATTGCTTGACTTTGCAGAACTTGCAAAAGAAAAGCTTAATTTAATCGGATTTAACGGTGATGGTGCTGTAGATGTTATAAAACTTGCTCTTGCTGCTGATATGGGCGGAAAAGCGCCTTCAAGAGAAGAGATAAATTCATCTATAAAATATGTAAATTCTCTTGCACTGTCTCTCAAGAGAAATAAGAGTACATTTACTTATCTTAGCATGAAGTATATACACCATTTCTTCTGATGTGACATTTATTATAATATAGCAAAAAGCTTCCAAAACGTTTTAAGTTTTCGGAAGCTTTTTCTTCTGTTATATATATCAGCTGTCTTCATTACGAAGCGGCTGGAAACCATTTCGATATTCAGTAGGCGTCATGCCAACCTCTCTTTTAAACAGACGCATAAAATGAGAGTAATCATAGCCACATTGATCTGCAATATTCTGCAATGTCTCTCCTGTGTGGAGAAGAAGATTTTTAGCGTATCTAAGCTTACTATTCTGTATATCACGCACACAGCTTGTATTAAAAATAGATTTATACAAACGCTGAAAGTGTGACATACTCATACAAAGCTTTTCACAGCATGAGTTTACAGACCATTCCTCTTCTGGTCTGCTGTAAATGTCACGGCGAAGGTGAGTGAAATCTGCGTAGTACACCTGTTCAGTACGTAAATGGCCGTTGTTTTTCTTCCTTTTAAGAAGTTCTTTTAGCTTTTTATATAGAACCTCACGCTCCGGCAGCATTTGAGCTGATACTGAATGCGACACAGTATATACTTGGACTCGGTAAGGCTTTCCTGATGTCTGATTATAGCGCTCTATTTTTGATAAGATATTGTTTTCAAGGGATTCCTCTTTGGGTATTGGTTTGTTTGTCGAACCAATAAGCATAAATTCATTCCCTGCCGAACGAATACATAGCTCTCCATGAGCACAACATCCCATAATTATAGATGCGATTTGCATTATTATCTGATCTCCATCAACCTGACCATATTCTTCATTTATTTGCTGAAGTCCCGATATTGAACAGAGGCATATGTTAAAAGTCTCATCGTAAAGCTTAACTTTTTCTGTTATTTCATTCCAAAACTGAGGAAGTGTAACGCTACGATATGCACCAGTCAAAGCGTCACGTGTTTCAGATAAGAATGCTCGATATGTCATACTTTTCAGACGATTTCGTATGCGCAAACATTCCAGACTATTTCCAAGATCCTTGCAAAAGCGTGGATATGACATTTTAAAACTATCGGCAATCTCATAAAGCGTAAGAATTGCATACCCAAAACAATGTGCTTCATAATGAATCGGTGCAAAGAAAGATACTGATGGTTTATCACTCTTCAAATGTTTTGTCGGAAACATTTGCTTTAAAGGGAACATTTCAAAACAATCTTCTCCAAACAGGGAAAATACTTCTTCGGAAAAGCCTTTGTTTTGTTCTTCTTTAGCCAATCCGTCTGAATCAACTATGTCCCAATCACTACAAAGGCATACATCAAAGTTTTCACTTTCATAATATTCTTCGTTAAGACATAAGAAAAACCAGTTACTCGCTTTTTCAGCAAATTCATTTAAGTTATTTGTATTAAGAAGTATATTAGACATATTATTGTCCAAAAAGCGCTGCTCTATAAGCTGATTATTTTCAACAAGAAATCTAACCTCCGGAAACCGCACGGAACATCCACAGCTTACATTAGTAAGAAGATCTTCTCCTTTTCCTGAACATTCAATACAATCTGATCCATTATTTATACTTCTATAAAGATATGACATTGCCTTTATGCCTAGCATGTGATATGAAGGTTTATAAGTACATATGCCCGGAGTATGAAACTGAGCTTCTGATGAGCCATCATATCCTGTTATTTTAATATCATCAGGTACTTTTATATTATGAGCTGCTAAGGCATCACATAAAGCTATAGCCATACAATCGTTAGCACAGACCACAGCATCTGCCATCATTCTCTTGCCAGATACAAGTTCCTCTGCAAGTACAACAGCAGAATTTTTCCAAAAATCCCCATAAACTATATCGTTATCATCAATTTCAAGCCCATAGTACTCCATTGCATCACGATAGCCGTATTCACGTTCAATAGAAACAGGCGCACTTTCAGGTCCCGTCATACATATAATTTTTTTACAGTTATGTTCTTTTAGCATATGTTCTACAACATTGAACATTTCCTTACGGTCATCTTGCCATATACACTCAAACCCATCAAAATCTTTTCCAATACAAACTACAGGCTTTTTAAATTTATCAGAGAGCAGATTTGTGATATACTTTACCGTTTGTGTTTGAATAAATGTAAATGGTACAAAAATAAAACCATCAAATAAATCAAAATTTATAAGTGAAAAAATGCTATTTTCACCAAATGTACTCATTTCAGTCTGATACTCTTCTTCCGTAGAAAAAACCGCTGCACTATATCCAAGCGAATAAGACTGATCGAGAATTCCTTTAATTAATTGTTGATTCATTTCACGATATACACGATTCATTATTATACCGATTCTTTTATTTTGTTTCATTATGCAATTCTCCTATTATCATACTTATTTGATAGACAAAAAGCAAATGGTTAAAAATGCAACAAAGGCGATTTTTTTTATCATTGTAAAACAATAAGAAGTATGGTATCATTACTAATGTAATCCAGCAGCGTTAAAACGCAGCTGTTTAATGATCTTTTAATTGAAGTGAGGAATCAATTAAAAAGATTTAGAAAGCCTTGACCATAATTAAAAAAAGAATACCAAAAAGTATGTATGCGCCTGTTTAGCCTTATTGGCTTTACAGGCGTTTTACTTTTTAGATAAAATATCACTCATCGAAAAGAGGCGTAGAAAAATAGCGTTCCGCAGTATCCGGCAAAACTGTCACAACAGTCTTACCTTTACCAAGTTTCTTTGCAAGACTAATTGCTGCTGCCACATTTGTACCACTGGAAATGCCGCACATTATGCCTTCAAGTCTTGAAAGATCACGAGCCGTTTGTATTGCTTCTTCATCAGTTACAACGTAAATATCATCATAAATTTTTTGATTTAATATCGCAGGTATAACTCCATCTCCTATGCCCATCTGTAAATGCGTTCCTATAGTTCCTCCTGCAAGTATAGCAGCATTTTCAGGTTCAACAGCCCATATTTCAATGTCAGGATTCTGCGCTTTTAAAACTTCTCCAATACCTGTTATAGTTCCACCTGTTCCAATTCCTGAGCAAAAGCCATGGATCTCTTTTCCAGCCTGCTCCATAATCTCCATACCTGTATGATGGCGATGAACTTGTGGATTTGCCATATTCTCAAACTGCTGTGGAACATAAACGTGAGGATTTTCCTCTTTGAGTCTAAGAGCAGTTCTAAGGCATTCCTCAATACAATCGCCTATATTTCCAGCATCATGAATCAATATTACTTCTGCACCATAATGCTTAACAAGTTTGCGACGTTCTTCACTTACAGAATCAGGCATTATAATTATAGTCTTATATCCCTTTACAGCACCTATAAGCGCAAGGCCTATACCCTGATTTCCGCTTGTAGGTTCTACTATTATAGAATCCTTATCAATTAGGCCATGCTCTTCTGCATGAGTAATCATATTATAAGCTGTTCTTGTTTTTATAGAGCCGCCTACATTTAAACCTTCAAATTTTACAAGCACTTCTGCACTATCTGGACCGACCATTCTATTAAGACGAACAAGAGGAGTATGACCTATTCCCTCTAATATATTATTATATATCATTATATTGGCTCCTTTTGGGAATTTATTTATCTTATTTATTATATCATATACATATTATCAAGTCAATGTTATTTTTATTTACTTTTGGAAATCTGTTTAATGATTGCAAAGCCTTAATTTTATCTGTAAAAATCATTTTTATCTTCATATAAAATTTTTGTTTATCCTATATGTTATACGAAAAAGTAGACAAAAAAGAAAAAAAGGAGTAAAATATAAGAAAACAGTAAAATGGAGTAAAAAATCAAATATGAAAATTGATCGACTGATTGGAATACTATCCGTATTGCTTCAAAAAAATAAAACTACAGCTACTGAACTTTCAGAAAAATTTGAAGTATCACGCAGAACCATAAACAGAGATATTGATGATTTATGCAAAGCTGGCATTCCTATAATTACAATTCAGGGAAAAGGCGGCGGTATTTCTATTATGGATAATTATAAGATAGACCGTACGCTTATTACTTCTTCTGAGATGATGGCTATTCTCACAGGATTACAAAGCCTTGATAGCGTCTCCGGTACAAATAGTTATCGAACACTTATGGAAAAATTGTCCGTTGACAACACGGTTTCAGATAATCATATTATAATAGATCTATCATACTGGGATAAATCTGCTGTAGAAAGCAAAATTGAACTAATAAAATTGGCTATTGAAAATCGCAAAAAAATCACATTCACTTATCATTCCCCTACCGAAGAAACTAAGCGTATAATTGAACCATACCACTTAATTTTTCAATGGGCAAATTGGTATGTATGGGGATTTTGCACTATACGTAAGGATTACAGAATGTTCAAGCTAACGAGAATGACGAATTTAAAATTCATTAATGAAAAATATGATGCAAGAGCTATTCCTCCTTATATTTGCGATAAAATGTGCCACACAAATAGTGAAATCAAAACAATTGTAAAATTCCTTCCTGATGTAAAATGGCGGATAATTGACGAATTCGGCATAAACAGTTTTAAAGAAAATGAGGATGGCAGTATTACAATGACATTTACATGGTCAGATGTACCTGCATTGTACCGCTATATTCTTACATTTGGAGAAAGCGCAGAAATTTTAGAGCCTAAGGAATATCGTGAAGAATTCGTCTCAACACTAAAAAATATTTTAGAAAAATATAAAACATGACATACAGCTGTCGTATTTACAATGCTATACTAATTACATAAATTAAAAGTGAGGTACTTAATATGAAATACGAAATTGTAAGTCTAAACGAAAAAATGGTTGCCGGATTCTCGGCAAAAACAAACAACACTTCTCCTGAAATGAGCGCAGTCATTGGAGGGCTATGGCAGAAGCTCTATTCAAAAAACGGATGTCTGGAACTGACAAATAGAACCAATAACAAAGCAGTAGGCATTTACACAAACTATGCCGGAAATCATCTTGATGATTATACTGTTATCACAGCATGCGAGGTAAAAAATGCAGAAAACATTCCTGCCAATATGGAGATACATAAAATTCCAAAGGGCAAATATGCAAAATTCATTGTAAGAGGCAATATGATAACCGCAGTGGCAGAGTTCTGGGAGAAACTTTGGAAAATGGATCTAGATCGCAACTTTATTTGTGATTTTGAAGAGTATCAAAACGCTGACCCAGAAAATGCAGAAATTCATATTTATATTGGTCTGCAGGAAGACAAAACAACAGATGAAACGTGAACTTAGAATTGCAAGCTGCGGACTGGCCTGCTGCCTATGTAGTAAAAATGAAGTCTGTAACGGCTGTCATGATGACAGTTGTACAGACAAAGACTACTGTATAAACAGAAAATGCTGTATTGAAAACGGATATGAGTATTGTTCTGAATGTTCTAAAGATTGTAAAAATGGTATGCTTGCAAAAATCAAACCGTATGCATTTACGCTATTTGCAAAGCGTTACGGTATTGATTGTCTGTTAGACTGCCTTGAACAAAATGAGAAAAACGGTGTTATTTATCATCGTCAGGGAATTATCGGAGATTACGATAAATTTGATGATATTGAAGATTTGATCAGATTTATTAAGAGTGGAAAATAATTGACAAAACTCAGCAAGAAATATCAAGTATTAATCCCTTGAAAATGATATGATATATACAGCAGGAGGGATAAAAATGAACTGGATAAAAGGTTTACAGCGTACCATTGACTACATGGAAGAACACATCACAGAACCAATAGACTATAAGAAAATTGCCTGTGAAATGAATGTTTCAGAGTTCTACTTTCAGAGAATCTTTACCATGATATGCGGTTTTACTCCAAGCGAATATATCCGTAACCGCAGGCTCACACTTGCCGGCAGCGAGCTGCTATCTACGGACAATAAGGTAATAGACATTGCTCTGAAATACGGCTATGATACCCCGGAAGGCTTTGCCAGAGCTTTTACCCGATTTCATGGTGTTACTCCAAATATTGTCAGAAAAGGCGATGTTTCCATAAAATCCTTTGTTCCACTGCGAGTATCTATATCATTGAAAGGCGGAAGCAGTATGAATTACAGAATTGTAGAAAAGGAAGCTTTTAAGGTTCTTGAAAGGGTTGAAGTTCATCAAATCATAACCGAAGAAAACAAATATGAGATCTCTGATTTCTGGGATAGAGCAAAAGCAGACGGAACTATTCAAATCCTTGTTGATTCGCTGGCAGACGACGAAAAGAATATAATTGGCATTTGCTATGGCGATTCTTATGGAAACAGCAAAACATTTGAATATTCTATTGCTGCAAAGTGCAAAGAGAATTGCATTGTTCCAAAGGGCTACCGCATAAACGAGATTCCTAAAAGAACATGGGCGGTATTTGAATGCGTCGGTAAAATGCCTGATTCAATTCAAGAAACATGGCACAAGATCGTTACCGAATTTTTCCCAACGGCTGACTATGAGCCAACTTGCGAAATAGATATAGAGGACTATCCTGACGGTGACGTTACTGCTGATGATTATAAAAGCTACATATGGGTAACCGTTAAGAAGAAATAATACTTAAAATCTGTTTAGAACCTGTTTAAATAGTAACTGTATGATAATTTTATGAAAAAAATCGTACATCGCTTACTAGGAAAACAGGTTCTAATTTTTTCTTAAAGAAATCGTTCTTGACATTTAAAAGACAATCAGATATAATTAAATTAATAATTTTTACGGGTAATTCCGCAATATTACTAAAGAGGTGAAAGTATTTCGTAAACCATGGATACTTTATATATAGTTGTCCCCTGTTATAATGAGGAAGAAGTTTTAGCAGAAACATCAAAGCAGCTTCTTGCAAAAATCACAGAGCTGATGAATAGCGGAAAAATCAGTGAAAAAAGTCGTATCGTATTTGTTAATGACGGTTCAAAAGACAGCACATGGGAAATAATAGAATCCCTTCACAATGAAAATCATATTTTTCAAGGTATAAGCCTTACACGAAATAAAGGACATCAAAATGCACTTTTAGCCGGCTTGATGACAGTAAAAGATCACTGCGATATGACTATATCTCTTGACGCTGATCTGCAAGACGATATTGATGCTATGGATAAAATGATAGACAAATACTATAACGGTTGTGAAATAGTATACGGAGTAAGAAACGCAAGAAATTCTGACACAGTGTTTAAAAGAAAAACTGCTGGTAGTTACTATAAAATAATGAAATTTATGGGTGCGGATATTGTATCAGAATCGGCAGATTATCGTCTTATGAGCAAAAAGGCTCTCGAGGGGCTTGCTGAGTTTAAGGAAGTTAATCTTTTTCTAAGAGGCGTAGTACCTATGATAGGCTACAAAAGTGATGTTGTTTATTATGCTAGAAAAGAACGCTTTGCTGGAAAATCAAAGTACCCACTTAAAAAAATGCTTTCCTTTGCATGGGAAGGTATTACATCGCTTTCAGTAAAGCCTATTCAGATTATAACAATACTTGGCGGTGCTATTTTTCTGATAAGCATTATAATGCTTATCTACTCGGTAATACGACATATAATAGGCGCAACTTCAATAGGCTGGACATCTTTAATAGTATCCATATGGGCCATAGGAGGATTGCAGCTTTTAGCTATTGGCGTTATAGGAGAATATATAGGAAAGGTTTACCTTGAAACAAAATCACGTCCTAAATATATTATTGAAAAATATTTGGGAGATGAATAGTTATATATAAGTTTTTGCTGCAAATTAAATATAATATAATAGCAAATCACCGCTTGAAATATGATTTTCAGGCGGATTTTTTTATTTTCTGTATCACATATTATACAAAGTAATTATACTATATAAAAATAATTTCATTGTAAATTATGTGTTATCTCGCAAAAAATGATAAAAATTTAGAACTAAGAGCAATAATTGATTTGTAATTGATAAAAAAATTATATATAATGTAAATGGAATGTGATAACATTCAAAAAATTAAATGGGAGGAATCATCTATGAAAACCAAACTGACCAGCAGAATAATATGTTATATGCTGGCGATCATGCTGTGTTTTACAAGCTTTCCTCTTTTCAATGCAGAAGCAGCTACCGTTATTACCGAAAATAAAACCGGTACAGAAGACGGATATGCTTATGAACTTTGGAAAGATAATGGAAACACCAGCATGACCCTTACAGGAGACGGTACATTCAGTTGCGAATGGAACAATATCAATAACTGTCTCTTTAGAAAGGGAAAAAAATACGACTGTACACAAACCTATCAAGAATTAGGCAACATCTCAATTAAATATGGTGTTGACTATCAGCCAAACGGCAACTCGTACATGTGTGTGTACGGATGGACAAGGAATCCTTTGGTTGAATATTACATTGTAGAAACATGGGGCAGCTGGAGACCACCGGGAGCTACAGAATCTCTTGGACAAGTAAATGTAAACGGCGGCACATATGATATTTACAAGACAGTAAGAGAAAATCAACCATCTATTGACGGCAATACGACATTTGACCAGTACTGGAGCGTAAGAACTTCTAAGCCTGCTTCTAATGGTACAAAGATTGAGGGCGTTATATCTGTTTCCGAACACTTCAAGGCTTGGGAAAAAGTTGGTCTGAAAATGGGCAAAATGTATGAAGTAGCTCTTAATATTGAAGGTTATCAGAGCAGTGGTAAGGCTACAGTATATACAAATGAATTGTCTGTAGGCGGTGAACTTATTCCAGATATACCAGTAAAACCTGTAGAGCCAGATGATAATGGCTACTATTTCAATGATACTTTTGAAAGCTCTGTAGGCAATTGGACATCCAGAGGAGATACAACTACTGCACAATCCTCAAGTGCAGCAGCAAGCGGCAGCAATTGTCTCTCAGTAACAGGCAGAACAGATGCATGGAATGGTACTGGTAATTCTATCAACTCAGCTGCTTTTCAGGCAGGTAATTCTTATAGTTTCAGCACAATGGTAATGCAAAATTCTGTGCCAAGCGATGACTTTAAGCTTTCTCTACAGTATGACTTAAACGGCGAAACACACTATGACAGCGTTGCAGAAGCAACAGGTGTTAATGGTGAATGGGTACAGCTTACAAATACAAATTTTACAATTCCCGAAGGTGCTGCAAATCTTCTTCTTTACGTTGAAACAAAGGATAGTACCACCAGTTTCTTTATTGATGACGCAATCGGTGCGGTAGCAGGTACAGAAATTCCAGCTACAGGAAGCTCGTCTATTATAACTCCATCTGTTATCACAGGAGATGCGGACAATAACGGAACGTTTGACATAAAGGATATTGTACTCATTCAGCAATATCTTGCTGGCAAGAAGGTTGATATTGATTTAAAAGCCTCTGATGCGGATGAAAATGGTAAGGTAAATATATTTGATCTTTGTATTTTAAAGAATATGATTAGAAATAATAATCAATAAGTCAAAGGGCTAATTTAAAATTATTTTACAGCTTATGTATTGACAAGTAAAATAAAACATGATATACTACATCTTGATAATTATTGTAAATATGCAAAATAGCATAATATGATTATTATATTATCAATGTAATTAAAAATGATTTGAGGTGAAAAGATGCGTAAGTGATTCTGTATTTTTAGGTAAGCAAAGAAATTTTAAGGCAGTTTACTGTCAGCTTTGTTATGCCTTTTTTGCAGGATCAATACGCTCTTTTTGTCTGTTATATATAGAGTATAATTATGCATTATGCCTCTTTATGTACAGCTACAGGAAACGTATATCCTGCGGCTGTTTTTTTATTTTAAGGAGGTCTTTTTATGTCATTAATAAATATATCTAATCTTACTTTTTCCTATGATGGAAGTTTCAAAAACGTATTTGAAAATGTCAATATAAAAATTGATACCCAATGGAAACTCGGCCTTATTGGTAGAAATGGTAAGGGAAAAACTACTCTTATAAAACTGCTTACAGGAGAACTTCATGGAAGCGGAACTATCTCATCAAGTGTCTGCTTTGAATATTTCCCATATAATATATCAAGCTATGAAATGTTCACCATTGATGTTATACGTGAAATTGCTCCGGAAGCTGAGGATTGGGAGATCTATCGTGAAATGTCACTTTTGAAAATAAGCTCAGATACTGACTACAGACTGTTCTCTACTCTTTCTGGCGGTGAACAGGCAAAGGCAATGCTTGCAGGATTATTCCTCAGAAGAAATTCTTTCTTGCTTATAGATGAACCTACAAACCATCTTGACAGTGACGGCAGGCGCATTATTGGCGAATATCTAAACCGCAAAAATGGATTTATTCTTGTGTCACACGATAGAAATCTCTTAGATATGTGTACCGACCATATCTTGTCAATCAACAAATGCAGCATTGAATTGCAAAAGGGCAATTATTCCGACTGGCAACATAATAAAAATATGCAGGATCAATTTGAACTTGCACAGAATGAAAAGCTAAAAAAAGATATTAAACGTCTTGAAACTGCTGCAAAACGTACTGCCCAATGGTCTGATAAAGCTGAAAAAGCCAAAATTGGATTTGATCCACTTAAAGTTGAAAAAAATATATCCCGTCGTCCATATGAGGCAGCTAAAGCAAAAAAAATCATGTCAAGATCTATGGCGATATCAGAACGTCGTGAAAAAGCAGTCCATGAGAAAGAAAAATTGCTGCACAATATTGAGCAAACATCCGAATTAAAAATTCCATCTCTCGCATTTCACTCACAAAAGCTTATACAAATCGAAAATCTTTCGGTCAGATATGGCGAAAAAATCATTTGCAGCAATGTGAATTTTACTGTTATGCAGGGAGAACGTATTGCAATTAAAGGAAAAAACGGATGCGGAAAATCAAGCATATTGAAGCTGATTTGCGGAGAAGATATTATGTACAGCGGACATATTATAAAAAATAATCAGCTAAAAATCTCATATGTTCCTCAAAAAACGGATCATTTGCATGGTACACTGCAAAATTACGCAGAAGAACTTGGAATCGACCTCAGTCTGTTTCTTACTATACTAAGAAAGCTTGATTTTTCACGTGAGCATTTTGAACAGAACATAGAGCACTACAGTGCAGGACAAAAGAAAAAGGTGCTGATTGCAGGAAGTTTATGTGAAAAGGCGCATCTTTACATCTGGGATGAACCACTGAATTATATTGATATAATTTCTCGAATACAAATTGAAAACATGATACTTTCAAGTAATGCCGCTATGATTTTTGTTGAGCACGACGAGACCTTCTGTCAAAAAATAGCAGATGATTTTATAGAAATATAGAGTCTCTAAAATAATTAGAAGGTATTATATAAAAAATAGCAGTCTTTTTACCAAGGCTGCTATTTTTTAGCGTTTAAAATTATTAGTTTGAATATTAAATAATAAACAAAAAAGTCCGTGAACTTTAATTCACGAACTTTTGAATGGCAGGGGCACCAAGAATCGAACTCGGGACACGCGGTTTTGGAGACCGCTGCTCTACCAGCTGAGCTATACCCCTATTACTAATTTAATTTTTTCTCCTGCAACGTTTAATATTATACCACATCATAAGAATTATGTCAACAGCTTTTTTGATTTTTCTGCCAATTAAATTGTAAAAAAAATATTAACGTCAAAATTATAAGACTGCCGCATTATTTTTTTGCGGCAGCTCTTCAAATATTATTGCTAAATGCTATTACTAAGCTCTATTACTTTTTCTTCTTACTTTTCAAGAATTCCTCATAATCCTTACAAATTTCTGCTGTATCTCCAAATGCAACCTGTTTTCCGTGATCAAGCCATAAAACCTTTGTAGAAAGTCTACGTATCTGTGCAAGTGAATGGGAGACCAAAAGAGTTGTAGCTCCTCCTTTGATTATCTCCATCATTTTATCTTCGCTCTTCTGTCGAAATGCGCCATCGCCAACTGACAAAACTTCATCAAGAATTAGTATTTCAGGACTTACAAGACAGGCTATTGAAAATGCAAGTCTGGATTTCATACCGGAAGAAAGATTTTTAAAGAGATGATTTTCAAATTCTTGAAGTTCTGCAAATTCGAGTATCTTTTGATAAGTATCATTCATGAATTCACGTGTGTAGCCAAGCATTGCACCACGAAGAAAAGTATTTTCTTTTACTGTGAGTTCACCGTCAAATCCACTGCCCAGCTCCAAAAGAGATGCAATACTCCCCTGCACTGAAAGAGTTCCCTTTGTGGGAATCATGATGCCGGAAATTACTTTAAGAAGTGTTGACTTTCCTGCTCCATTTGTTCCGATTATTCCAATAAGTTCACCTTTGCCAACTTTAAAGGAAACATCCTTAACAGCCCAGAATTCATTTTTCTTATAAGTACCTTTAAGTTTTTGTACAACAAAGTCTTTAAGTCCAGTTTCCTTGAAATCCCCAAGAATATAGCGAACAGAAATATCATTTGCAATTATCTTATTTTGAACATTTTCCATGAACTCACTCTCCCTTACATATAGTATACAAATTTATAGTTAAATTTCTTATATATAAGACAACCTATGCCAAGTACAATAAAGGCGTACACTGCACAAAGAACATGCAGCATAAGTGACGGTACATTTTGATGAAGCACAATCTCTCTAAAATACGTTATATAACAATAAACAGGATTGCAATAGAAAAATTTCTGCATTACAGGTGAAAAAACATCTGTTGTATAAAATATAGCAGACAAATACATAAGCATAAGAGTAAATACATCATAAAGATATTGTATATCCTTAAAAAGCACAAACATTGCAGAAAGTACAAATCCAACGCCTATATTAAATAGCAGCATGAATAAAATCGGATACAAAAGCATAATAAAACGCCATGTTATAGGTACGCCGTCAATTATTACAAAAAGGAAGTATATTATCAACGTCAGGCCAAAGTTTATGCAAGAAGAAACCTCCTTTGAAAGAAGAAAGATATACTTAGGAAGATTGATCTTTTTTATGATATTTGCATTCTGCATAAGTGAATGCATACCGCTTGTGGTAGATTCCTTGAAAAAAGCAAATAAAAGGTTTCCGGAAAATAGGTAAATAGTATAATGTTCCATTCCCCTTCCAAATAGCTTAGTAAACACTATGCTCATTACCAGCAGCTGAAAAAGCGGTGAAAGCACACTCCAGAGCATGCCTAAGACGGTACGCTTGTACTTCTTTTTGAAATCACGCTTAACAAGCTCCTCAAAAAGAAACTGATTTTTTTTAAGTCCCAATATCACTTCTTTAAACATAATCCACCTCATCTATCTTAGTAAGCATGAGTTTCATGCTCTTTTCAACTGTAAAAACAGGATGTTTTTCAGAAAAAGAATTGTCTTCTGTTTTTTCTCTCAATATTACCCTCACCATCATCACGGCGTTTTTTAGCTGAGACGCAGGAGATCGCACTGGCAGCTTAAATCTCATATCGCCTGTTTTTATTTGTATTTCAGGAGAATTAAGAACAGGCACGCCAATACTATTGACAAAATGATAAGATATAAAAACATCTATATTTTCAGCGCTATCATAACTATCATAAACAGCTTTCTGTATTGCAACAGGAACACGTACCCACGCATCTACAGATAAATTTATATACTCAGGTACCGTAAGATTTATTTTTCCTGACTTTTCATCAAAATCTATAACAATGGATGGATATATTCCCTTTTTATCTGCATACTCTCTTTGATAATCAAGAAAAGCTTCATTTTCTCTAAGCTGTCTTAATGATTTTTTTCTATAAATACGTGATTTTTCTAAGTTTTCTCTCTCAGTATTCTCGCAGTATTTTTCAGAAAATCCCTCAAACATCTGCCCCTCCTTATAAAGCTCTTCATAGTAATTTTCAAAAAAATACTCACGTGGAACATGATGAACATCCCAACTTGCCATATCCCCGGGCCAACACATAGACACACTCTCACACGGCTTGAACTTGTCTGGATAAAAGTAGAATCCGTAATTAAAATATGTGCTCCATTCATCATATGGCTTGTACTCAATGCCCTTATGAACTGAAAGCATTTCTTTAAAAATATGTCTATCTATTATTTGTGGCTGGTGAGAAGAATACTGAAGAACCGGATAGTCATGCTGAATTAAAAAATCTCTGGTTTTAAATGCGCCCTTATCAAAACTTGTATAATTATTATATGTTCCCTGCCAATCTCTAATATCATAGAAATAATACCCCTGATAACGTCCATCTTTTATAAAAAACTCTTTTGTTATCGGTTTCATAGGACGATAATCATCATCCGTCATAATAAATACATCATTTAATACATCCTGATCCATGAGCTTACAACGAAGGAAAAAATTCCTTGCCTGATGATCTTTTGGCAAAGACTCGCCATTCAAGAGTTCATCATCTGTTATAAACTTCAAAGAAAGTCTTCCGTTATATTTAATTTTAAACGACTGAACATTCTGAGGAGGACAGCAGACTACAAGCTCTTTTATAAATGGCATAAATTCTTCAATATATGGCAGGGATTTCATTATATCATCATTTCTTGCAGTCAGAACTACCATCTGATATAAATCAGTATATGAAACGCTCCCCTTTTCTTTTGACGTAGCACAAAGCGTTTTCAAAAGCGTATTTTCATAAAACACACTGCATTCAGGAACATTCGCATTCATCTCTGCACAAATTGAATGGAATATCTCTATATCGGTATTATTTTCAAGAATAATATATGATCCATATGAAATAGCAGCACTTAAAGAATCAATAGCTGATATAACTTCATCTTCACTATAATTGGCAAGATCTTGTATCATATTAAAAATGCTATTGTGCAAAAATGAAACTATTTGCATTCCGGCTCTTTTCAAATTCCGATAAATATAATTCCTTGGTGGAAAAGTTTTCTCAGAGGAAATAATGTCAAAATAAACAGAACCCGGTTCAAAAGAATTAAAGGACACTGTTTCTTTAATTATATCTGAAAGTTTATCTTCAAATATATTTCCATCTAAAATATGAAATCCTTCTTTTTTCAAATCACAGCAGACAAAAGTAATCAAACACTCTTCATCACATTTAATTTCAAAAGATGAGCATATACTTTTCCATAATTGCACATCATTTTTCTTTGTAAAATATGATGATACATTTACATAAATGTGTTTCATTTCTCACCAGCTCTCAGTATTATTCTTATATACTTTTTTAATCTATCCGGCATTTTTTGATAAACAGGCAAAATTCGCACCATGATCTTTTGCAAAAACTTTTGCTCCAATGCGTATTCCGATTTATCTGTAAAATTCAATATTTTCTTATCTATATTTTTCGCTTCTTGTGAATTCATAAGCTCACAAATTAACTTTCGTCTAAATTCCAAATGTGGAAGTAAAAGCATATTTTCATAACGCTTTATCGAATCATCATCCGCAAGATGATCAAAAAAGGTCATATATGCAATGTCGATAAACTCCTGATTTGAAGCTTCAACTTCAAGCAGGTTTAAAATATCTATTTTATATGGATCATTCTTTATATAATAGAAAAATGCAGCTCTCCGGCGATCAAACGTTTTTCCTGATTGCTGCATATTTTTATTTGCTATTTCAAAAAGCTGGCTGTAGCTCTTATTATCCATATTCGTAGCTCCCATATTTTTTCTAAATCCTTATTATCCCTATTAACTTTTATATTATATCACAATTTACAATATAATGCAAGACACATTTACCGCTTTTTTATTTAATATTTCAGCATATATAAAATATTAAACAAGAAAAAGCAGCGTTATTCCTCGCTGCTTTTTCCCAATTAAATTTACATTAATCTTCCCATGAAAGCACACCTGTTTTCACAGCAATCTCATATCGTCCGATTTTATAATTCAGACGATTCAACGTTGCATCAATTTTTTCTCTCTGCTCCAGCAAAACTTCACGCTGATCTTCAAGCAACTGCAATCTTGCAGGAAATGTAGAATCTCCCTCTTGTGCCAGCTTAACATATTCAATCATTGCTTCTATAGGAAGTCCTGCACTGCGCATACATATTGCAAGCTCAACCCATGAAATATCCTCCTGCTGATAGTTGCGTATACCGCTTGATGTTCGGGTCACAGGAGGGATCATTCCTACACGCTCGTAATAACGAAGCGTATCCTGAGAGATCCCAAACTTTTCGCTGACTTCTTTTATAGTCATTATGTTCACCTCATTTGCTTTTTCATTATTGAATAGGTATTAAAATATCAACTTTAAATATATTTTCATCATATGCTATAGAAAGCGTTCCGCCATATTTCTCAACAGATGCTTTTATTATTGACACGCCTACCCCTTCATGATTTTCCTTAGTTGAAATTAAGCCTCCAATTTTCTCCTTTACCACACCATTGAAACTATTCTCAAAACTAATTGCAATGAAATCATTCACTTTGCCAATAATAACATTGATAAAACGTTTGGATATTTCGACTTTCAAATTTGCCTCAATTGCATTATCCCAAAGATTTGCAAATATTGCAGTCATATCTAAATCATCAACAAATTCAAAAAGAATATCCTCAACTCGAGTGTTAACCTTAATCATTTCACTTTCAGCAGCTGTAATCTTCTGTTCCATAATAATGCTGAGTATATTATTAGAGCATTGAAAGCCCATGAATAATGAATCTACCTTTTTCTCTATAAGTGACCCATATTCTTTTGCTCGTTTATCATCATTGTTTTGCAGAGCATTTAAGGTTGCCAGATGTTTCTTTATATCATGTATCATCTTTCTTGATTCTTCATATTTTTTGCTGATTTCAATATAGTTATCCAATTGAATCTTATTTTGATTTTTAACCAATCCGTACTCATATTTTTGTCTGGATGATTTTATTATCTGTTCAATAAAATGAACCAAGAACACATTCAAAAGCAAAAATCCTACAATTATTATAATTGTTTTAATATTAAAGCCTTGATCTGCGACCTCTTTATTATAACTATCAACCACAAAGGTCTCAAATATTGTAAACGATCCAAGCAGTACTATTTGCTTTATTTTTATTACTGATACCTTGCCGCCGGATAATACTGATACAAAAATAAACCATACAAAAAACATAATGAAAAGATACATAACATTGCTAACGATCATATCATTTGGATTTTGAACAATATTTATAAATGTCTCATCTTTAAAAACGCTCAAAGCAGCAATTGTTAATATATTTGAAACTAGCAATGCTAGTACAAAAACAGAGTTATATATAAATGTTTGCTTATAATTACTCTTAAACAATAGGTGATTCAAAATATGTATACACAAAAATGCGTACACAAAATTCAATAGCTTAAATCCTATAAATTCCGATAATATATCAACAAATATGAATAATGCTGTAGTCAAAAAATATGCTGCAACATAAACAAATTTGTTTTCGTATTTAGGACTATACATTCTTTCTAAAAATAAAAATATAAATAAATTCATGATAGCAACGATCAGTAATTGCAATACAAACAAAATGGTATCTGTCATCATCATCATATATTCCGCCCTTTCAATTTCTGTATAAATGCAACAGATAACTTTGACATAAACTCATTCTTCTTTTTCTGTGCGATCGGCAACAAATGGCCATTTTTCATAACAATAACATAGTTGTTTTGAAGCTTCTGCACATATTTCAAGTTTACAATGCAATCACGTCTCGTTTGATAAAACTGAGTTTTATCCAATTTATCATAAATAGCAGTAAGATTTTCCCTTATGACAATTTTTTTAGAGCTGCCATACAAATAAACCTTTTTCTTGGCCTCAAACATAAAGTAATAGATTTCATTAATCTTCACGCACACAACACCGCCATCAGTAGGCAAAGTAATTGTTTCTTCACTGGCATCATGTATTGCAGTAAAATAATCATCCATAACTTCAAAGAATTCATCTTTATTAAATGGTTTCATTATAAATCCAAAAGCATGAACTTTAAACGCTCTTCGCCAATAATCTACATAATTAGTTATGTAAACAATTGGAACATTCATGTCTTGTTCTCTAATCTTTTGGGCAATTTCAATTCCGTTAGATCTTTCCATTTCTATATCAAGAAAAATTATATCAAATTTTTCTTCTGCCATCAATAAATCATATCCATCGCAATATAAAGATATTTTAATATCAACTGATTTACTGTTGCAATAATCTAACAGAATATTTTTTACATCTTCTCCCATAATTGCTTCATCATCACAAACAGCAACACGCAGCATAACAATTGTTTCTCCTAAAACTATTCTTATGTTAAATAAAATACAAGTACTATTTCCTGTACAATATATTATACACTTTTAGAAAATGAAAATCAATCCTTACAATAACTTGTTAACATAAATGTTTTAGGTTATACTTATAATAAATTCTAATTGCTTTTTAATATCTGCATACACGAGTGCAAAGCAAAAAATTATTTAAGACGTTTTCCCATATAACATCTTACTTTCTTTAATTGCAGAAAGAACAAACCTCTCATATTTTTTGTAGCTTTTCATTTCATTCCTGTCAATGTCAACAGTGACATCTTCATAACCATTTGCAATTATACCTGTCTGTATCATTTGAGTCTTATTATTCAGAATAAGCACATACAGCTTCTTATTTTTTGAAATTGCATAAGAAATTAATTGCATGAATTCTCGCATATTATTACTATCGGATGGCGCTACAATAATAACACAAGAAGAAGCATCAATATGCTCCCTGCCTTCATCAACATAATTGATTTTTGAATCAATAAAATTATACGTATCTACTTTAGCTTTGTATAGACGCATAAGCTTACTTATATTATAATTCAGTGCAGCCATGTCATCTTCATTTTTGCTAATGTTATATACATTATTTGATTTTGTCATTATTGGTGCAATAATATATACGTCGTAATTTTTCATACTGACCTCCGATAATTTAACATCTTAATTTACATTATACATTTATTTAAATTACAAAGTCAATGCATTTTGCTCGAATGACGAAATTGCACCATAAATGACGAAAAAGAACTAATTTATACCCTTAAAATTCCCTGTTATCAGAAAATTTTCAGTTGCCATTTGCTGGATTATCAAGTACTCTGCCGTTTTCATCAAAGCGTGAACCGTGGCAAGCACAGTCCCATGAATGCTCAGCTTTATTCCATTTCAGCGCACACCCTAAATGAGGACAGCGTTTTTTTGTAAACGTAAGCAAATTTGTTACTGCCTCAAAGCTGTTGACAAAAAGCTGAGGTTTGAGTATACTTCTTGACGGACTGAAAACATCTGAAAAATCATTCTCTTTTCCCTGCACCATATCACATAGAAGCAGTGCGGAAATCATTGCGTCTGTCATGCCCCATTTATTAAAGCCGGTAGCTGTAAAAAGCTGTGCTGTCTTACTGGAATACTGACCAATATATGGAATTTCATCAAGGCTCATGCAGTCCTGTGCAGCCCAGTGGCAATACTCTTGTGCATTCGGATAATGAGTACTTGCAAACTGACGAAGTTCTGACCAATTACCGCCCTTTTTGCCTGTACGATGAGCACCTCCTCCCAATAGAAGATAATTCTTAAAATTCCGAAATGAATATCCGGTTTTGCTTTCATCCACGTACATTCCGCAAATATTCTGTGCATTTTCTAGTGCAAGAACATAAGAACGATGCTGATACAACTTTAGAAAATAACTTCCATGCTTATTAATAAATGGAAAGTGAGTTGTCACGATGACTGTTTTTGCTGTTATGCATCCAAAATCTGTTATTGCTATATTGCCGCACATTTCTTTCACAAACGTATTCTCATAAATAGGAAGCTTCTCCGCAATTGCTGCGATAAATTTTAGCGGATGGAACTGCGCCTGAGACGGAAATTTTACTGCACCAGCAACAGAAAATGGTAACGGAATCTTAGCACACAGCTGTGCTTTATATCCGATAATATCAAGTGCATGAATTTCGTTTTCAAGCTTTTGTCTATCGCTGACTGAGTAGACGTAATTGTCCTTTATTTCATAATCGCAATCAATATTTTTACATAATTCCTCATAATTTTCAAATGCAAGACGATTCGCCGCAAGGTATTTTTGCGCTGCCTCCAAGCCGCTGCTATTCAATAATTTATGATAGACAAGTCCATGCTGATATGTGATTTTTGCAGTTGTATGAGACGTTGTACCCTGACAAATTCTCCCCTTTTCCACCAGTACGCAATCCAATCCGCTTTGCTTGAGAAAATATGCCGTCAAGATTCCTGCAATACCACCGCCGATAATCAAAACATCTGTATTCATACTGCCGCTGAGCCTTGGAAATTCCGGAAGCTTAATACTTTTCTGCCATATTGATTCCATAAAAATCCTCCTTATACAAAGCGCCATCTGACACTTTGTCAAATGGCGCTTATGATGATAAAGTTTAAAATAGTATGGCTTATATATGGCTGCTTATTCACTATATGTAACCTATTGTTTTAGTTTTAATCTAGTGGGAATATCTGAAATTAACACAACATTATGCTCAGTATTCGTATTAGTGTTTGAAAATATAAAAAGTCTTATTTCAAAGTCTCTATTAGAAATCGTACTAAATTCTGTATTTATATAATCAAGATCTTCATATTTCAAATCAAACTCAGTGAAATATTCCAACATAGTATATCCAATGTTTTCATTTTTATTTAAAGAAGGTAGAGGGTTATAATCTGTTTTAAATAAATATTTTGAGTCGTTTTGAAATACAGAGTCCCCTACTTGATAAAACATTACAATTCTTGTTTCGATAATATAGTCTTCAACAATAACATCTTGTACATTTATTCCATTTGTCAAATCAATTCTGAGCATTTTTGAAAGTTCATCATAGGATTTAAAATTATAAGAGCAAAATTTTAGCAAAATAAAAAGGCTAAAAAGCAACAAAAAGAGGCAAGAAAAAATGATTATTTTTTTAGTTTTACGCATAATTTATCCATCCCAAAATTTTTGTTTTTCTAAGATTGTGCCATATTTCTTTTAAATGCACCAATGCATTCGTCTTCCAGTTGTTTGGGAAGGCATAAGTAAATTTTGTTAAAAAAATCCATATTATCTGGATCGGCTATACCATAATCGTCATCTGGCTCTACTATTTTATCATTGCCAAGATATATAAGCCTGTTCTTAAAAAAATGCATTGATTTCATGTATAGCAACAAAGAATACTTCTTCTTCCAATTGCTTGCAGGACAACCATCTTCCATAATAATAAGTTTTTTATCTATAATATAATCATTAAGACAGGGCTTTTCTGTAGATAATGTAAGTCTAGTTTTTATAATAGGCAACAAATGACCTACTGTCTTATCGTATGTTTCACAAAACAGATACTTACCTGCAACTTGAAAGAGCATATATGTTCCTGTTAATCCTTCATTTTGTGCTTCTTCACTTTGAAGCTGCATAGCAAAAACATCACCTACATTCCAATTGCATGTAAAAAAACGATAAGGTCTGATTGGCTTTGCTTCGGGCTGTGGTGACATTAACTTTTGTCTTAGCTTTTCTAGAACAGCCTTTCTCTTTTTCATAAGAAGCTCTGACTCATCTGCCCAGCGTTGCAAATCGCTGCCGTTGTCGATATAACTAAGTGCAGTCTTACAAATATCATCATCAAGCCGTCCATATTTCCATAAAACATCAGCACAGACAAACCAAAACACAGAAATGTCCGGGTCGTCATATTCTGCTGTGTCAACATAATCTTCTTTCAACTTTTCAAATGCTTCACGGTATTGAACGCCAAACTTCAACTGGTCGATAAGTTCATTTTTTACATCAAGTGCAAAGTCATCGGAATATAACCCTGTTCCCCATGCGCCCATAGTAGCCTCCTTTTTATCAGCATAAAATCACATAAAATAGAGTTAAGTATACTTATTTGTAATTTCTTTAAGGAAATCGTATAAATTACTAGTTTTATTTTCTGTATCATAACCAGAATTTTTTATATAATAGCTTGTACGGTGCTGTTCATCATCACAGCCATCTGTGGTAACGGTTACATACTCTGTTGTAAAGACCATTGTATTATCGGAAATTAAAATTGAGAAATATCCAATCTCACTTAACTTGTTTTCATACTCCTCCCAGTTTTCATGATACAGCGCCTTTTCTTTATTTGGTATTTTTTCTTTGATCATTTCCATTGAATTTAAATAATCCAATATAGATTTTATATCATTATCATCACTTATTTTAATTAAATTTGTATCTGTATATTTTACGCTTATACAATCCACATTATGGTAACTGAATCCATATTCCTTTTTAAATACTCTAAATAACGATCTATAATTAAAAGCAAAAATCAATAAACTTATTAAACATAAACTGCATATAATTACTTTTAAACACTTTCTATACATGTACTGCCTTTCATATTTATATTTCCTAGTCATTCGATAATTTCTTCTTTTGTTTAGAAACAGGACTCTTCCTATTACACTATGTTTTTTTAGAAAACAACTCAATTTTTTTCTATATTCCAAAATTGATTTATAAATCAAGGTAATATTATAGGCTTGATATTATGTTCTTGGCAGTATTCTATCGCTCCTCCCCATTCAGTTTCAAACTCTTCTTCAGTGATATCATAGTAATCTGCTTCATTTTTGGCAAATTCTCCCCATGTATAATACTCAGATATGGTTGGGAAAGAACAATCAGATAAAAAAGTGCCATTAAATTCAAGTTTTTTGTCAGCATAACCGTAATCGCCATTAGGAAACACTTCGACTGCACGTTCTTCATAACTTTGAGCATCCAATTTACAAAAATGAATCAATGCATCATTATTATCTAGATAACCTTTATATACTAATTTTCTATATTTACACTTTTTCATATCAATATCATCCAAAACTCCTTCGTACTCATCAAGAAGTTGTTGTGTAGCCTCTTCATTAGAAATGCCATTTTGTAATTTTTCTTTGTATGATGTACGCACATCTTCTGCTATATCATTTTGATTTAACTTAACGCCCCATGTGCCCATAGTGACCTCCTTTTTACTTTCGATATACTTTATTCTGTAGATAATTCAAATCAATTCATGTTCTATATCAGTTACTATACCGTTTAAATCATAGTAAATTTTCAGTGCATACCCATCAATCGTATAATGAAACGAAACATTGTCAATATCGGTGCGTCCTGCATAAAGAAATGCATAATTTCCATTTTCATCGAATTTCATGACATCATCCAAAGTGTTGCCAATATTTATAGCATTAAATTCCTCAAGCTGCCGTCTTGTATACACATTTTGACCAGAGGAATACACTCCGTTATCATCATAATATAGCATGATATATCCATCGAAAGTTTTGTAAACTACTCTGTAAACCGAATTATTGCTGCGTAGTTTAATAAATTCAATTGGATATATTTTATTTAGTTCATCTAAGTTGTACTTTTTTGAATTGATATCCTCAAACATAGACTCACCATAATATATTTCTGATACTACATCAACCACATTTTTTGTTTCATTCAATGTTTGAATACTATCTTCTTTTTTTGCATTACATCCGCATAATAAAAACGTAATAACAATGATAAGTAGTTTAGTGAGTGATCGCAAATTAGATAATTTAACTGTCATAATACTCCATTCTATTTGTAGCTATATAAATTCAAATGATTCACAATAAAATGAAATTGCATCTTCTTCCATTTCCATTATTTTAAAATTTATGTTCTCTAGTTGCTGAAAACGAATATCACATGAAGCTATTACCATTTGATGCATTGAATTTAACGATTTAATTTTCAACATACTGATATTCTTAAACTTAATTCTCGAACATTCATTTTTACCCATTAATTCAATTATCAAACAATTTTCTGAGGAGTCTATTTCAGTATCATCATATGTTAAATAAAATCTATTTAAAAATCCAATCTTTATTATAGAAAAGTCATTCATAATTTATATTCTCCTGATGCATGTAATGGATATTCATGATGTACCTATTTGTCAAAACACCAACATTTGCAACTTCCATTCTCAGTAAAGTTTCCTCTCACATTTCTCTTTAACTATAGACAAAAACTCATTTGAAAATTTTGGCATAATCCTCAATCATTCTTTTTTCAAAAAATTTCCAAACAACCCCAAAAGCTTCTTCTACAAAATTTGCTCCATCATCATCGGGCCGATAGACCTGATAATTACCAAGATAGACCAAACTCTTAGGAACGGAACGTGATGAATTTGTTATTATCTCATATCCATAATCAAAATTTCCATCTTTTCTTTGCCAATTTGTACGTCTAATGCATCTACTGCGTTTTGATAAATCTGTAGAAAACTCAGGTGTATCTGACATCCAGCAACGAACTACAGGAAAAACCTCTCCAGTTTCTTCTCTCCATAGATGTTTTGCACCTACCTGCAATATGATATACTTTCCACTCAAACCAGATTCTTCTGCAAGTGAACTACTTAATGAATAAGCAAAAGCATCGCCAATTTCCCACGGACAAACATAGTACTGTTTTTTGGATATACGTTTTTCCGGCGGCTGGGGTGAGTTTAATTGCTCTTTCAATTGCTCCAATACTTTCCTTCGTGCGTCACCAAGCTTTTTAGACTCCTCATACCATAATTTCAGTTCCTCACCGGATTCAATCCATGATAGTGCTTGTTCTTTAACCCGTGGCAGCAGTCTTCCCAATTTCCATTGCTGGTCAGCAAGCACAAACCAAAAATTCGGTCCATCATCAATGTCATCAAGAATTCCTTCATACTCATCAAGAAGTTGTTGTGTAGCTTCTTCATTAGAAATGCCATTTTGTAATTTTTCTTTGTATGATGCACGCACATCTTCTGCTATATCATTTTGATTTAGTTTAACGCCCCATGTGCCCATAGCAACCTCCATTTATTATAATTGATTCAGATGCTTTTTACTCATAAAAACGAAAAAAAGCCCGATACTTCGGACTTTTTCTTCGTGTCATCTATTTTGTATGACTATGATGTCAAGCTCGTACAAAATAGATGAATACAAAAAATGACTGATTTTTTATTAATTGAGCGATATCATTGAAAAATAAAGACAAATTCCAAAGTAAAATTAGACTAAATAATTCAAATGACATTAAGCTTATCGTAAACTACGCACATATCATAATGGTTACAAGCAAACTGCAAATTCCTAATAATAATATTTTAATTGTAGTATCAAAAAAATATATTTTTATTAATGCTACTGCAGCTGTTTCTTCTATTTGCTGTATCAAATCTTCTTCAAACTTGTTTAAATTGGTATCATTACAGTATGATTGTACGATAATATTTCTATATATATTATCCATATACTTATAGAAAATACTCCCATAAAAAATGGTATTGGAAGAAGATTTGTATTTGTGATATCTACTTTTGGCACATTTTTTTACAAATTTACTATTATTAAGAAAAGGAATCATAGAACATATCATTAAAATACAACATAAACTTAAAAAAATGACAATGCATACACTAACTGGAAACCATTGACTTTCAACATTAAAAGCATTAGATATAATGTTTTCTACAATTACAAGACAAATTGTTATAAAAGCAAGATTTTTAGCTTCTGCAAATACTAGCCATCTGTATATATCATCATAAATATATTTTAATTTTTCTTTCATTTCTTTACTCCGCTATTATTTACCTTAGTTTTCTAGTTTATAATAATTCCTCTATTTTAGACTTGAATAAAATCAAGTCTAACTACTTTAAGATGTAGCAACTTACTGAACTGTTTCTTGATCTTATCCATATAAGGTTTTACTATATCAGCTTACTGTTTCATAAATATCCCTTATATTATAAAATATAGAAAAATCAATAAAATTATATTTATAAAAACTCATCAGAATTTTTTATATATGATTTTACATAATTCATAATATAATCATACATTTTATTATTTTTTTTGCTTACTAAATAATGTGGCATATCAGCCCTTCCCGTTCCATTGCCGCTTTCTGGCAAAACACTCAAATAAGGAGAATATAAACATACCGAGTTATCTAAATCAGGATCAATAATCATTGCCGCTAAATTTGGATTATGTTTAAACTGATAAACCTTAAATTCCTTTGAAAATTCACTATTATTCGTTTTAAAAATTTTAAAGCGCATCATCGATGCTTTTAACTTTTCATCAGTTTTCTCTCCGCGCAATTCAACTAGTTGTTTTGAACCATCAGAATCTGGAGATAACATACAACATATAAATTTTCCTCCTCTTTTCAACAAACGAATAACCGCATCACGATATGGAATAGGTCTCTCTGTAGAAAACAAATAATTAGAACAAGTGTTCAATGTAGTACCAAAATCAATAACTGTACTCTTTGCACAATCTATAAGTCTTGACTTATCTTTTTGACTTAATCTTTCAAGATAGCACTGACCCCATTCCATTCTGTTAAATCCTTGCGATACTATCCAATTTAAAATAACGATATTAGAATCAACATTTGGAGTGAATAAATATACATCACGATTTTCAAATTTACCAACTGGTACAAAGAAATTCCGTTCAACAATAGGCATAATATCAAATATTTCTTTAGATATTGAAATTGAATCTGGAGGTGTTACTTTTTCAAGATGAGATCCCCAATTTATATCAATTGAATGAATAAAACCTTGTTGACCTTCAGTTGTAAATCTAATTGTACCTTTATGGACGGCAATTCGAATATGTAGTTCTCCATTAATGTTTTCATTTTCAAATTCTGATTTTATATGTGGCAAATCTAGCTTAATAACACTATTTACAAATTTTAATGTTGTATTAAGAGCAGTTTCTTCGCTATTATCATAGATTGCAATCATACCACCATCACCAAGCCACGACCATACTATGGCAATCTCACACTTTTCCTTGGATACAATTCTATTTAAACGATCCTCTATTGTTTCATATAATAAATCAAATGCTTGAATTGAAACATCAATCGGATTACTCTTTACAATATTTGAATGCCCTGCAGCATCAATAAAAATAAAATACACATTTTGATAAACGACACCAGGCTCGAATTTTTTCATCATTACATTATCTCCCTCATATTTTTTTAGCTAATAGTCTTGTAATAGAATGAACATGATTTATATTGGTATTCGGGTGTATATCATCCAAATCATTATCAGTACTTTCAATTAATTCCCAACCACTATATAAATCAATATATTCTTGATGATTCAAAAGACATGGAACAAAAGATTCTGAGTGTCCAGAGAGATTTTGTTTCCGATTATTAAATGCAGAGAGAACATTATATCCCCCCATTTTAGTCGACTTTTGGGCTTCACGTATCACGCCTACAATTTGTTCCTTATTATCCAAACAGTGCAATGAACCAGTTAATATAACTAAATCGTAATTATCATATAACAATTTTAACTTTCTAATATCTTCAACTTCCCATTTTACATCACTTGAAATATTTCGTGCCTGCTCAATTGAATAATATGAACAATCTACAGCAGTCACATCAAAACCATGCATTTGTACAAACATTGCATTTTTTCCATGTCCACAGCCTAAGTCAATGCATTTTAAATCCACACTAGATTTTTTGGTAATTAATTCCACTGCCTTCTTGACATATTGAGCAGGATTTTCACCCCAAAAATTTTTGGTGAATCTATATCCATCATCATAACCAGCATCAAATGCAAGTAAATTATCAACTATGTCTTGAATTTGATATTCAGTAAGTTTGTTTTCTAAGATTTTTCCTCTATCCCACATCTTATTTAAATAGTCCACACATTCGGAAATTGAATAAAAAATGCAATTTGATAATTCATATATAAAAGGATGAATCCACTCTTTCCCAAATGATTTCATTTTATGATAATAACTTTCAAGTGGTGAAATAGTATACACAGGAATTTTACTATATCTCGCAAAGAACATTTCAGCCCCTACTCCGATGCCTTTTTTAGTAACGGCATTAACTAATACTAAATCACTTGAAAGTAATTCTTTAAAATCAGTGATAAACCTAGCCCTAGAATCAGTTAAATCAATTTCTAATTCATTTGGGTTGTGTATCGATACATTAAATTTTAAATTGTCTGACAGAAATTTAATGTCGTCATTGCTCCAAAAATTCAATTCATCTCTTGTATCAAGTCTTCCTTTTTTAACACTGCCGGATAAAAAAATTTTTATTGTATTATTATTCATCTTTAAGTCCTACTTTCCACATAATTAATTATCTCTTTAGCTCTATCCTCAATTGATGCACTAGATATTATGTAATATTTTTTATGAAATTGTTTTAATAAATTGATGATAATACGGTTCAATTGTTCCTGTGTTTCAACCTTCTGCATAGAATCAGGTATAAGCCTAAAAACTCCCGTTGGAAAATAAACCAACTCGTCTATAAAATGCATATAATACTGAGTTAGTTTCAACATTATATTTTCGTAAATCATTTCGTCATTTGTGCGGTGCAAGTAATAATATGCTAAATTATCAATTGGAGATCGATCAAGAATAATATTATTTTGATTACTGTTTTGTAATAATTTTAAACATGACCATTGGCTCATAATTATAGATTCATAAAACGCTATACCATACTTATCAACAAATTCATATGGATTATAAAATCCTAATTTAGGCATTATCTCTCTAGTAGATTCACTTACATATAACCATTTAGGACGTAATTTTTTAATCCTATTAATAGTACTAGTTTTGCCTACTCCATGAGATCCAATGATTGCCGCTATCATATTTTCATTCTCCCTTTAGTAAAAAATGTAAAACTTATCAACATTCAATGATACATATTTTAAAAGTATCTATAAATGATAATATACAATTATCCATTGTTAATAATAAAAAACACAACTTGAATCACTTTAATAACAACTATATTCTAACTTGTATTTGATAAATTCATTTTAGCATATTTTCTTTATTTTGCAAACCACTTTGTTGAAATTCGTAGTTTTAATGTTGAAAAATAAAGTTTTTGAAGATTGACAAATAGAAATAAGAGTCAATTTCGAATGCTGTGCATGAATTGACTCTTATTGTTTACTTTTTAATATTCTCTATCTTACAGAAATGCTTCTTATTATCTTCTTTAGAATCCCTATCATAATTGATTCCAACAAGCAGAATTTCTCCAGCATAATCTTGCAAGCATTCTGCATACTTTTTCTTCTTTATTTGATCAATTGCAGTTTCAGCAGATTTGTTCCACTTCAACTCTACAATAAATGCAGGTGTATTACAATTTTTCCTTGGCACAAAAACTAAATCTGCAAACCCATCGCCACCTGCAAGTTCTCGATATATCACATAATCTTTCTTTGCAGAATAATATGCAAGTGAAAGCACACAAGATAGTGAATTCTCATTGTTATACTGTATGATAGATGTGTTTTGACGATGAACCTCTTCTACAATCTCTGCAACTCTTTCTTCCTGCATTTGCAGTGTCGCTTGCAATAATTTATCTGACTGATGAATCGCTTCCATAACTGGTTCCCATCCACCATCTTCAATGGAATTAATAAATTCTCTCTGTACTTCACTGTTTGGAATCCATACTGTTTGTGTATAAAAATCATACGTAAGATAACCCAAATGAATAAGCAATGTTAAAACATCATCTGCACTATTGAACGTAGTCATATCATTCTGAAATTTATCTGGATTAACTGGAAGATGTTCTCCTGCAATCAATTTTGTAACAAGCTCCTGCAATCCAAAGCGATCCATTTGAATATACTTCTTGAGAGATTCATATGTCTCTGTTTTTGTCCAATAGCTATCATAATCATGGCTCATCATGGACATGACAACTGAACGTGGGTTATAAATCGACACACCTTTTAAGTCGTATCCATCATACCAACGCTTTGTTTCTTCAAAAGGCATATCATACTGTTCACATAGCTCTTTCACTTCTTGTTCTGTAAATCCTGTAAACTCTGCTAAGAAAGACTGATTTGTCATAGAATATTCATCAAACATATTCAAAGCAGAGTGTTTTCCATATTTTTTGATTGGCAAGATTCCTGTCATATATACAAGTGCCGCATAAGACTGATTCTTTAATAAACCTCGCAAGAAAATCAGATATGCCTCTTGTGCATTTTTATCATCCTTATATTCACGAAATATACAATCCCATTCATCAATAATAAAAATAAAAGGTACTTTGGTTGCATTAAATATGGTAGCAAGTGCTTTTGTTAATGTAAGTCGCCTTGGCATTTGAACATCTGGAAAAGCATAAAGCAGTTCATCCATTACATCTTCTTTGATAAACTGAATCATATCATCAGCATTTTCTGCATCTTCTAAAAAATTAGGAATATTCAGATGAATCACGTTATATTTATTCAGATGTTCTGCAAAGCTTGGATGCTGTGAAATTTTTAAATTCTGAAATAGTTCTCTTGAATCGCATCCACGACTATAGTATGCCACAAGCATATCTGCTGCCATAGACTTACCGAATCGTCTGGGACGACTTACGCAAATATTTTTCTGTGATGTTCTTGTTTTTTTGTTCGTAAAAGCAATCAGCATACTCTTATCTACATAAATTTCTGAGTTCACTGCTTCCTGAAATGCATCATTTCCTGGATTCAAGTAAATCCCCATAAAAGCACCTCCATTCTAATCTTATTGTGTATACAAACAGTATACCATCTTTTCATCACAAATGCAAGTTTTTTATCCACTTGCAATGATTTCATCAGCGAGTTTCTGATACTGCTTTTCCTCCGCATCAACAACATCCTTAGCATACTGAATTCGTTCTTCCTCGCTGTCATTTAAAATCTCAAACCCAACCGCACCACCGAATACATCCAGTGGAAACAGCATTTTATCATCCGTAAACACTTCAAACCAGTAACCCTTGCAAACGACCTCGTTTCCATCATCCTTCAAACGTTTCAGATGACAAGGTGTCATACGTACATAAAATCCATGATATAGCATATGCTTACTCCCATCCCATGAAAAGATTCTCTTCTTCTGTCTCTGCTAACTCCTGCGACTGCTCCAATGCTCGTTCCAGATAAGACAAATCAAGTCCATTCTCAATATATCCCTGCTGGATACACTCATAATATCCTATAGTTGGCTCAGCCAGCGGACGATTGCCATTCATGATATACACCATTGCTTTCTGTTCCTCACCATCAACTTTAAAAGAAATTTGTTCTTTTCTATATAGGCTGGGAAATCCTTCATATTTGTCAAGAACTCGCTCATCCTCTTTCGGCAGCTTCCAAATCAACACAGGTGTCTGTGCATCCTCTTTCTTTTCAATGGTTGCCACACGCTTAAACTGCAATTCGTACCCTTGCAACATTGCTGTTCCCACAACTTCTGAATTTGGACAGCGAAACGCCATTTGATCCAGATTGATATTACTTCCATATGCAACATATAATTTTTCTTTCATAAGTACCTCCATCAATACGACATTCCAAAACTAATTTCTTCTTGTTCATCTTCTTCAAAATCTTCGTCAGAATCGCCGTAAACCACTTCTGTCTGTTCATCGGATATGGATTCGATTTCTTCTGCAACCTGTGACAAATTGGCTGCTGCTTGTTCACGTGCAGCGATTCGCTCTTGTTTCAAACGTTCACGCTGGGCAATTGCATCCTCTGGATTTTTCCACGCAATATTACCCTCCAAATGCGATAGCAAATGCTTTCTCACATTCTTAAATTCTTCTCCATTCAGACCAATTCGAATCAGCCATGTCCGGAATGTGTACTTCGGATTACTACTATGCGTCACTTTGGGACTTGCTGATTTCTGTGTCAATGCTTGATTGCTGACTGCTAACGCCAGACAAATATATGCACGAATCACACCAGCATGCAGCGTAGAATTTGCTGAGCGTATCTCAAAATTGTTGTCTGTGAAGAATGAATGCAGATTTAAATTTCGATACCGGCTGTGATGATAATGAGAATGATAATCATCCGTATCACCATACCATAAACGCTTAATTTCCTCAATAGTTGGCGGTTTTCTTTCATTTAGCTGCTTCAAAAAATGTGGATCGATTTTTTGACAATAGTTATTTTCACGGCTTTCTGCAACTTGTAAGGCTTCATACAGCATATCCTCCTTGCTAGCAAAAATATTCACCAGATTTCGCAAAGTTTTCGCATTATACGGAGAACCATCAATATGCAGATGAATGCCACAGCCATATTCCGCACCAGTTACACCGCCAGCTTTTCGCAGCACTCGCACAACTTCCTGCAATTTTGGAATATATTCATATTCCAAAATCGGAGAAACCACTTCTACTGCATATTTTTGAGAAGTAGTTGGACATCGGTCATGATTTACTTTATGAATGCTGCTATCATAGACAATTTTCCAGTTTCGTCCTTTTTCATCCCTGACATCATAACGGTCATAGCTGCCGCCATAATAATTGTATGATGTATCAAACAGTATTGCCATCGCCTCTGCTGCCTCGGCTCTGGTTATACCAGTCAGCTCAATTTCAATGCCAAATTTTTGTTTTTTAATACCTTCAAAATTTCCTGCCACAAGTACACCTCCCATAAAAAACATCATGCAGATTGCACGCTATTTCAGTATTTTTTCAGTTTTCTATTTTCACTTTCATCTCTACGCCACCCTTAAAAATTACAAGCAATTCTTCTTTATTGATTACTTTTACACATTCCAAAACTTTTCGAATAATAATATTATCGAACACTTCCAGCTGAAATTTTTCTTCTGCAATATCCTGCATGGCAGTATCAATTTTTTGCTGCGTTTCTACGGAAGTTTTTGATTTCTCCTGCAATTGTTCCAGCTGCTCAGTCAGCTCTTGTTCCTCGGCATAAATCTTTGCAAATTCAGTGTCCAAGATATCCTCGCTGCAAGTACCGTTTGCAATCATCATAACCAAATCATTTCGCCTACAGTCAAGTTCCCGAAGTCGTTCTTTTAGCTTTAAAATTTTCTGCTGTCCTTGACATTCCAGCACACTGCCAATATTGGCTTTTAAAATCTCTGCCAGTTCCTCACGGCAGCCGAAATACTCATTCACTGCTTTTAAAATTGCTATTTGCAACAATTCTTCCTTTAGTGTCGGCGAATCTGGGCAATATTGTTTTCCATGTTCTAGACGGCTGATACAACGCCATACAATCTGCTTTTTTCCTCTGCTTGCCCATGTGGTTCTACGGTAAGGCGTACCGCATTTTCCGCAGATGAGAAGTTCAGAAAGAGCATATTTGCTGGTATATTTGCCTTGTGCTGTTTTGGTTTTATCAGATATTTTTCGCTTGCTTTTTCTTCGGGCAAGTTCCATCTGAACACGGTTAAATGTATCCCTATCAATGATGGGTTCGTGATGATTTGAAATCAGATACATTGGACGTTCTCCATGATTTTTCTGCACTTTTTTACTGATGCAGTCTACAGTGTAAGTCTTGCATAATAACGCATCACCGACATATTTTTCATTTTCCAGAATACTACGAACATTACCTTGCACCCAGCTTGTTTTTCCATGTGCAGTGCGTTTTCCTTTGCTTTCAAGCACAGTACAGATGCTTTTCAGGCTGTAGCCATCCAGGAATAATTTGTAGATTAGCTGCACTGTTTCCGCTTCCTCTGGCACAATTTCTGGATTGCCATCTGTTCCTTTTTTATAGCCCAACAGGTGAGTATACTGAAAGTTTACTTTGCCCTCACGATAAGCTTTTTCCTTACCCCAAGCCACATTTTTGCTGATAGACTCGCTTTCTGCTTGTGCAAAGCTACCATACAGGGCAATCATAAATTCGCTTGTCATTGTGAGTGTGTTGATACTCTCCTTTTCAAATATCACGCCAATGCCAAGCTCTTTCAGCTGTCGGACGTACTCCAGACAATCCACAGTATTTCGGGCAAATCTTGAAATCGATTTTGTTAGAATCAGGTCAATTTTGCCCTTCTTACACTGACGAATCATTTTCAGAAATTCAGGACGTTTCTTTGCCTGAGTACCTGAAATTCCTTCGTCCGCAAATATGCCAGCTAGTGACCAGGTTTCTTTTTTGCTGATTAAATCTGTGTAATAGGCAATCTGTACTTGATAGCTATTCTGTTGTTCTTCCTGTGCCGTGGAAACTCGACAGTAAGCTGCTACTCGCAGTGGTTTATATTTGTTTTTTGTAGCAATTTCGGTACTTTTTGCAGGGATAACAGTTACCTGTGGTTGAACATTGGTCATGATTTTCGTCCTCTTTCTATGGTTTGTTTGATAGTTACGCCATTGATAAATTTCAGCGTTACGGTACAAAAATGGCTTACTGCAATCCTTGAAACTGTCAATTGCAATAAGCCGATATCCAGTATATTCATTTGTTCTGATGAACCCAAAATTTCATGAAGTTTTGCCGTTTTCTGTGGTCTGTCATCATAGGTGCAGCAGTCGTATTTCAGTGAAGCCAGTTTAAAAATTTCTTCTTTCACTTGCTCTGGATTCGCATTGCTATTAAGCAAATGATTGACTTCATTTTCCTGTTTCTGTACTTCTGTCGTCGGGGTATATGTATCAGAATCAGATGCAATTTCTATCAAACTCGGATTTGCTTGTACGGTGTTCCAGATTTGCAGAATTGCACTGATCAGCATATGGTCAGTCATGCGATAATCAAATCGGCTGCATTCTGGATTTCAACATTCCCACTTCTCACATTTTCCAGTAATACGGCTGATTTTCTGTCCGCATTCTGCACAGATACACAGAGATTTCAAAACTGCAATTTCTTCGGAAACAGGCTGCAAATTCATACATTTCCTTTGCTTTTTCTCGTTTGCAGATTGAAACATCGCACTTGTAATCAATGGTATAAAACCTTCTGTTCCGGTGTAGCGTTCATTTTCCAGAATACGTTTCACCATATTTTTATTCCATTTCAGACTGGTTTCATGATAAGGAATTCCTTTTTCGCTCATATACTGGGCGATATCTGAGAGGGAAAAACCTTGCAGGTAGCTTTCAAAAATAGTTTGTACCGCTTTGGCTTCTATCAGATTCATCTGAATTTCGCCACTACGCATCTCATAGCCAAATGGTATAGTTCGATTCTTTTTCATTTGAGTTCCTCCGTAAATTGTAAACCGCCATATAAATAAAATTTAAGTGTTGTTTGATTGGTTACTATGATTTTTTCTATCAGCGTTTCAAATAATTCCGCATCGAAATCTACAAGCAGATTTGGGGCTTTTTCAATGGTAAATGCAACATCTTTCAGCATTTCAATTTGCCTGTCATCCTCTTCTGATTTTGTAATGTCTCGCAATTTTTTCTGCTGACGGTTGATTTTGTGCTGTAGGGAAGTGGTCTGCTCTAAAAATTTCTTTTCATCTAGAAATCCTTTACTTTTTAAACGTGTCATAACATGAATCTGCTCTCTACATTGAGCGATTTCCTGATTGATTTGCAAATATTGTTCATTTCCTGCGTATTGTTTATCTTTTAAGATTTGCAGCTGCGAAAATAAGGGTGGAAAGAGGTAACTATAATTTTGTTTTAATTTGTGGAATAACCGCAGGAATGTGTTATAAATTTTCTGTTCTGGAATTCGTCTACTACTACATAATTCTGCATTTTTATCATGCTGATAGCAAACCCAATAAATCTTTCCACGGGTAAATTTTCGACGGTAAATCGATTTGCAAACACCACAGTATATCTTTTTGCTCAGTGGATATATATGTTTTTCATTATGAAACTGCCGCTTTGCAATTAAATTCTGCACAGTTTGAAATAGTTCTGGTTCTATAATAGCCTCATGGGTGTTTGATAAGTAGTATTGATCCTTTTCACCTTTGTTCTGCACTTTTTTATACGGAATTCCGGTTGTATAGGTCTTTTGATAAATGGAATCGCCGATATATTTTTCATTGCTAAGCATATATCGTATGCCGAAAAAACTAAATGCTTCCTTATACTGACTGTAAGTATTTTGACAGTACGCTGCAATCTTTTCATAACCCCAACCATTCAAAAACAATGCATATACAGTTTTTACAATTTCAGCTTGTTCCATCTGTACATATAGTTTTCCATCTTTTAATTCATATCCGAATGGTGCGGAAAATGCTTTTATGCTTCCTGACTGAAATCGTTTCTGATAACTCCATTTCATATTCTGTGACATGGATACAGATTCCTCCTGTGCCAGACCACCCATTAGCGTAATCATAAATTCATCAGCGATATTCGCAGTGTCGATGCCCTCTTTTTCAAAGTAAATTGTAATTCCTAAACTTCGCAATTCTCGTACAGTTTCAAGACATTCTTTTGTATTTCGTGCGAATCGAGAGATGGATTTGGTCACAATCCGATTGATTTTTCCATTTCTACAATCCTTCAGCATTCGCTGGAACTCTGTTCTTTTTTCTGCTGATACACCACTGACTCCTTCGTCAGCGTAAACATCCACCAGAACTTCTGTGGGGGAATCAGAAAATTTCTGCATATAATGTCGCATTTGTGCTGCAAAGGAATGTAATTGGTCAGCAGAATCAGTACTAACTCTACAATAAGCTGCTACTCTCTTAATGCTAATTTTTTCATCTGTTAATTTAGGCTGAATCACTGTTACTGCTTGCATTTTTTCGCCTCCCTTCGTTATTTTTTCACTACCAACCATACCACAATCCTGATGAAATAGCTATCACCAAAACCAACAAATTTATGCTTCATAGGCTGTGCAGAACTGACGATAGCAATCAGCATAATTTTGCTTACATAGTTGCTTGTACTGCTGCTCAGTAAGAATGCCGGCTTTCCATAATTTTTCAGCGATACTGTTTAAAACCGCTTCCGCATACTCTGCTTGTCCATACTGCTTCATTTTTGTTTTTCCTCCAATTCTTTTAATTTTACACAGGGATTTCTGGTGCAAAAAACTTTCCCTGATTCTGTATCTGCCCAAATACAATTTTTACAGCACATTCGTTGTTGTATTTGTTTTTGCTGCAACTGCTGTTTTACCTTACGACAGATAGATTCCCATGATTTTTTCTGCATGCAATCATCTCCTATCACGCAAACTTACTTTTTCAAAAAATAGGTTTGCGTCATAGCCGCACAACTATATAAAAACAGCTGTGCAGTATGATTTTTATAAACTTCATCTTATTCAACTTGAATTCTGTGATATTTCTCTGAACCCGTCACATCGGAACATCAGAAATGGTGAACAGCATATTCACCTCATAGAAATTTCATCTCTTTGTGGTTCTCACAAAGCCGCCCTCATTGCTTGATTCTGTGACTGGACGGAAGTAGCATTATCCTCTTACGTTTCATCGCCTGATTTGTTTGCTAAACAAAGTTTAAAAGATTGTATTTCTCGCTCGCTTATTTCTAAGGTCATGGCGTACATCTTTCTTGGCTGTCAAGTTTTATCCCAACCGTAAGATTCATGTATTTCTGATGCTGCTATTCAATTTTCAAGTTTCATGAAGAGATTATTTTTTCCCTTCACCTGTATACGGAAAGTTTTTAGTACTTTAACAACCACATTTCGCAAAAAAATTTTACTCAACTAAAAGTTTGTACAACTTGCTCAAAATCCGCTGCTTCTTTTTGTTAATGTTTTGCTGTGTTTGACCAATCAAATCAGCATACTCACGCTCTGTCATACCATAAAAAAAGAGAGCTGAAATCAGCTCTCTTTCATCTTCTGTTAGTTGTTCTATACAAATATGTAGTTGTTTGATCATCATTAACTTTATAGCATCATATTCCACATCTGTTATATCAGCAAATTCACGAAATATTTCATAATCACCATGCAGTTCAGATACCATAACTTCATGCTTATGTATTGAAACATCTTGTTTTTCCTGTCTCCAGTTCCATTGTTTTAATTCACTATGTACAGGCTCTGACAAATCGATAAATTCATATTTACCAGTAACTGTATTATATACATAATATCTACCCACTATCTCACCTCCATTCTTCTTCAACTTCTTGAATCAAAATGGAGTTTAAGGATATTTTAATATGAAACAGTGCCAGTTATATTTATGTAATTTTAAAAATAGAATAAAAATCACCTCATTTCGCTTATAAAGCGAGATAAGGTAAAAAAGAGGAAGCAAAACTCGCTTTAAAAACTAGTTTTACTCCCATAAAAATCATGAATCTAAATTGTTTTTGCTGATAATTCACCTAAAATGATTAATCAATAAGAATATCTACACATGCTTTCTTTCTCAAATAGAATATACTTTACTATCTGCTTGTTCAGAATATCATAATCATACTGGTCTTTGTCATACAAGCAAATTCATAAATCAAATGAACTTGGCTCAAATGGTTTAGCTGCGTCTGTTCAGACACATAAAACTTAATCATGTTAAAGATGCTGGTTGTTTTGAACTATAATCTTTTAAACTTCCTGCTCAAAACAGAAACTCAACATTACTACATTTTGTTTAATGAACATCATTATTTGCCGTTCTTCTATCAACCTCATGTACAAACATTTCTAATTCATGTTCACTAGCGATAAATGGACTGAGATAAATCTTAGCGAGTGATTTCTTTTTTTCAAAAGAGTATTTATTCCACATGCAATCATTAACAGCACTCACTATCATTCTCTCCCATACACCCTCTATTTCTGTAAGTTTCTCTTCCGCTCTTCTTTGACTTATATTACGCCAATTTCTCCATTCTGATTCATTTGCATAAGGATCCATCTCTGACAGTAGATCTACAATTTTGTTCATAATTTTAGCTATTATAGGACTGCCAGCAATATATCCATTTTCAGGATTTTTATGAAACTTTGCTTCCATAAGTGCTTTGTGTAGATTTAATAAATCATAGTAATCCTTTATGATGAACTCTTTCATTTGCAACCTCCATTTTCGAATGTATATTAACCTCATCACAGTTAGAATCAATATAACTATATCAATAAAATGAAAACTCTTATTAAATAATACTATTTAATCTTTGATTTTCAATCGTTCCATGATGATTCAAAATCATTCTTTTTAACTGTAATCGTAACATTTCGTCCTTGTCGTATTGTTCCATGATATATAATTTCATTTGGCTGAGTAGCACCGATTCGATTCAAGCTAGGATCACGTTGCCAAAAAACAACTTCTACTCTATATTCACCATAGCTAGAATCTTTTCTTCCCATAAATAATGCATTTGACACTTCGTCAGGACTATATTGATACGGAGTAAGATAAACTCTGCCCTTTTGATCGTGTAGTATCATACCAGAGCTCATAATTTTCATTGCATTTTCTTCATTTGTATAATGATAATAAACTTGAGGAGTATTTGGTCTTTTGGTTTTAGTATCAGTTGCAACATCGACATTGGTTTTAGATTTTGTCAATTCTTTTTTCTGTGAATAATCTATCGTTCCCTTATATGCACCAATACCAATTGCTCCTATAGTTATTGCAAGTGCTCCGATTAATGCTCCTGCATCTGCTATTCCTGGTTGAGGTCCATCTGCAAGAGCTACACCGCCACAAGTAGCATATGCTCCTGCATAACTGGTTATTTGCCCAGTTATACTTGAACCAACCGTGGAAAAATATTGACCAAGTTCCTTGAAAAATTCACCGACGGCTTCAAAAAAATGACCAGTCGGATCTGCAAAACGAACAGGATTATTTCCGCAATATGTGTACAGATTCAGACTTAGTGGGTCTTCAATTTTTCCAGGAAAAGTATCACGTGAAATAAAACGTCCAATAGTCGGATCATAATATCTCGCACGCAGATAAACTGTGCCTGTTTCAGCATCATAATACTCACCGCAGTAACGGAATGCATTAGTATCAGAATCATCAATACTCTGCTCCACACCAAATGCATCATAAGTATAATACTTTGTAACAGCACCAGATTCATCCGTCAGATTAACAACATCACCATGTGCATTCTGTGTGTAGTAAGTATACTCAGACTTTGCACCATTCAAATAGCTGTACTTTGCAACAAGGTTTGTACCACGCATATAGCAATTTGCTTCATAGAAATCGTTATTTACTACGTCTGCAACAATCTGCTGCTTACCATCCCAGACATGATTGATAGTTTCACCATCAACAGTCTTTTCAATACGCAAACCGCTTACGTTATATGCATAGCTTGCAACCGCTTCACCATCAGTAAATCCAATCAATTGATTCAGACCGTCATAAGTGTATGTTTCGGTCTTTTCAGATGTTGCCTTGATAGTCTGATTACCGTTTGCGTCGTATGTATATATTGTATTCTCAGCAGAAGGTTTATCAGATATACTTTTTACTACATCTAACGGATTTTTTGCCAGTCCATCTGTAGGTGTTGTATTGGTATCACTTTCAACTATCTTAGTTTCTTTTTGAAGCAGTGCTGTATAATTACCATCTTTATCATTGTAATCATAAACAGTCGTATAATCTGCTGTACCAGAAGACACCATCTTGGAACGATTGCCGTAATCATCATATTCATATGAATAAGTATTCACAGCTCTGCTACCATTTAATACTGATTCCTTTGTCAGTCTTTTTAGACCATCATACTCATACGATGTTGTTTCTATTATACCATTTTCTTTGCGTATTTTGCAAGCGTCAGAACCATCTAAATAATACGAATATTCGTACTCAGAAATGGTGTTTTCGCCAGATTTGGTTACAAGATTCGTTATTCTATTTGCATTATTGTAAGTATATGTAGAAACAACGCCATTTGCCAATGTTTCACTTGCCTTGTTTCCGTTTGCATCGTAGGTATAGGATACGGACTCATTTCCGCTTTCTAGTACCTTGATGATACGCATTTCATTATCATATTCATATTTCTCATCTGCGTACAGCAGCAAATGGTACTGACCTGTGAGTTCTTCACTTACATACTGTGAAATACCCTCATAGAAATAGCCTCTGAATGCTGAGTATCTACCATTATTATACTCAGATTCTGTATACTTTCTGCCTAATGCATCGTAAACACATGTTGTAGTCAGATCGTTACTTGTAGTACTTGTAATCCTTCCCATGTTGTCATAAGTATAAGATTTTGAAACATTCTTGGAAGTATCATCACAAACCGTATTTGCTGTAAGCACACGGTTGAGTGCATCATATGTGTTTGTAGTAACATTTCCATTTGCATCAGTTGTAGTCAGTACATTACCGTTCAGATCGTAGGTAATAATGCCAGAATTATAGCCTGTACTATCAGTTGTTCGAATAAGTCTGCCCCATGCATCATATTCATAGCTGGTGGTCATGTAATCAGAATCAGATTCTGAATTTAGACCTGTATTCATCTTTGTCTGAATACCAGCATTGTTGTAAAAATATTTGGTAATATTTTTTTCATTATTTGAAGTACCATCACTGAGTGTTACCTGCGAAAGTAATCCCTGTGCATTATACTTATTTTGAGATACATTATAGCTTATTGTATCAGAATCCTGTTTCTGAACAGTCTGACTTGTACGGATTACATTACCATTCTTGTCATACTGATTTTCTGTAACAGAATACTTTTCTCTTCCATCAAATGGTGTATACGTCTTGGTAACCTTATTCAGGAAACCATACTCATACTTTGTAGTATTGCCAAGTGCATCTGTCTGGTGAGCAAGCTGTCCATTTGCATAATATGCACTAGTACTCTTGACTTTGCCATTGATTTTTTCATAGACAACGTTTTCCTTACGATCTGTAAGTGTTTCTGTAAACACTTGCTTATCCGCAGTGATATAAGTTGTCTTTGTAGTTTTCAGACCTTTGTATGAATGAGAAGAAGCATTATTAAGTGCGGTGTAAATATCGAAGCTATGTCCAGCAAATTCATATGCAGTTTGTGTCAAAATCTGCTTTGTTCCGCTTTCACCGTTCTGGAAATAAGTTGCTTTTTCTCTCTGCAGACCATCATATTCGGTTAGATTTATCGTACCATCCGGGTTAACTTTCTTTTTAACCTGACCATATGCGTC
>CAJTWE010000003.1 GCA_910579955.1 uncultured Ruminococcus sp.
CGCATTATAAGCATTTCGCTTTTTTCATTTTCTTTTTTTAGTTTTGGCTTTACAAAATCTATTGTAAGTGTTGAACTTGATGTCAGAACCAGAGAAGAAAGTGTGGACATTGAAGCTGATAGAACAAGGACAACAACCAGTCCAATCAAAAGATCAGGGAGTGCTTTTTCAAGCATTGTTGGAACCATAGAGTCGAACACAGGTGCTTCGCCCTCTGCTACTGTATTATACAGACGATCAAAACCACCCATCAGGTAAGAGCCACCAGCTACTACAAGTGCAAATACTGTGGAAATAATAGTACCCTTCTTGATAGCATCATTATCTTTGATAGCATAGAATTTATGTACCATCTGAGGCAGACCCCATGTACCAAGAGAAGTGAGTATTATTACACCAATAAGATTTATAGGATCAGGGCCAAATATACTTGCAAATGCGCCTGTTTCACCTGGAGCAGTTTCTATTTCAGCCATTTTTGATACGGCTTCACTCCAGCCGCCTTGACCATTTATTACACATATAACTACTGCTGCAATACCTATAAGCATTACGATTCCCTGTACAAAGTCGTTAAGAGCAGTTGCTGCATATCCACCGAGAATTACGTATATTGCTGTAATAATAGCCATTGCTACAATGATCATTTTATATGAGAATTCTGATTCAAGACCAAGTGCCATAGCAAACAGACGTGAAAGTCCATTGTAAACAGAAGCTGTATATGGAATCAAAAATACAAATACAATAAGAGCTGCTGCGATTTTAAGTCCCTTTGAATCAAATCTTTTTTCAAAATATTCAGGCATGGTTTTAGCGTTGAGATGTTTTGTCATCATTCTTGTACGTTTACCAAGAACGATCCATGCAAGCGCACTTCCAAGTATTGCATTGCCAACACCTATCCATGCTGCTGAAATACCATAGCTCCATCCGAATTGACCGGCATAGCCAATGAATACTACAGCTGAAAAGTATGATGTACCATAAGCAAATGCAGTAAGCCATGAGCCTACTCCACGTCCGCCGAGTACAAAGTCACTTACAGATTTTGTTTTTCTTGATGTGTAAATTCCGATGCCGAGCATTACTGCAATGTAAACTACCAGCATCGCAATTGTAATACCTACCATTACAATTGCCCCTTTCATGTTTTAATAATTTAAAGCTTTAAACACCTAAAGTGCTAAAGCATACTTATTTTACCAAATATTTGCTCATTTGTCAAGTATCGAGCATAATTTCCGTGAATATGACGAAAATAGGCTATCTGATTTAGATATTTCTACGAAAAGAAAACGACGCTGCACGCAAAATGCAAACGTCGTTTTTTATCAGGCAGAATAATTTGTATTTAATTAAAGATATGTCAGGAACTGTGTGCAGAAAACAACCAGTATCAAAGCGATTGGATATGTTGCTGCGTATGCAGATGCAACATTGGAAGTACCTGTCATAGAGATAAGTGAACCAAGAGCTGGTGTGCTTGTCATACCGCCGCAGATAGAGCCGAGGTTATTGAACAAGCTCAGTTTCAGAACATATTTTGCAAAGAAGAAACCGATAAGCATTGGTATAAGAGTCATAATAGCGCCCCATACGAAGAGCATCGGGCCATATTCAGCCAGAGTATCTACAAAGCCTGCACCGCCATCAATACCAGCACCGATCAAGAAAAGTACGAGACCGAGTTCCTGGAATATGCTCAGCATATGCTCGTTTACCTTGAGACTGAGTTTGCCGATTCTGCCAAAGTGACCGAAGATAAGACCTATGATCAGCGGACCGCCTGTTGTACCAAGGTTGAATGAGTTGCCGCCACCAAGAGGAATGTTTATTGAACCGAGCAGCAGACCTACCATAATAACAAGTGCAAATGCGCCCAGACCAAACTTGTCCATCTCAAAGAGCTTTACCTGCTTTTTAGCCTTAGTGTCTTTATCATCTGTAATTATGAGCTTAGAACGTTCTTCGTCCATATTTGCTTTCAGAATTCTTGGAATGATCTGAACGAACAGAACAACTCCGATTACGCCGAATGGATAAGCAACGCCGTGACCTACAGAGATTTCCTTAAACTGTTCATCAGAAATAACACTTTCAAGAGCACCCTGTGCAGCTGCAAATGCAGGTGTACTTGTAAGAGAACCAGATAAAAGACCTGTTGCCATAGCAGAGTTCATACCAGGAACCAGAATTGTGATAAGTGCGCAGCATCCTGCACCTGCCAAAATGATTATAGCACCAAGCAGAACGTAAGACTTAGCGTTCTTTTTGAGGTTCTTAAAAAAGCTTGGACCTGCAATCAGACCAACTGATGCTACAAACAGTACAAGACCAAGGTTCTGTACAAGTTTTAGATAGTCGGCAATAGTTCCGGCACTTTCTGCCCACATACCGCCCTCAGCAGTCATAACGCCATTGAAGTGACCTGCAAACAGTGCAACAAGGAAAATAGCAGCAGTTCCAAGTGATACACCTTTGATGCTGATCTTACCGATCAGGTAGCCGATAACAATGATTGCAAAAATGAAGAACAGCACAATCGCCATAGCCTTCATATTGAAAATATGCGTACCGACAGCTTCGAATAATTCAAATTTCATATGCCTCTCCTTTAAAAATAAAATTTTTTACAGGGCATAACGGAAAACGCTGCATATCGCTTTCCGTTATGTCCTATTATTAAAAAAGCGGTTTCTGCCTGAAAACCTTGAAAATTATACCATATATAATATAATTTGTCAATTATAGAGCACGGGAACTGCGTAAAATCGTAACTTCTTTCAATTTTTCACTTTCCTGTTATGAAAGTATTGTAACTTATGATAAAAGTTATGCAAGTAAAAAAGTGATAATGTATTATGATTTAATTTTTTCGTGAAGAAAACTTAAAAAATGTCAAAAACCCCTTTTCTTTTTGGGAAAGATGTGGTATAATAATAAAACAAAAACAGAAGAATAACTATAAGAAAGGAGTTGTGTTATTTGGCTAAGAAGAAAAAACCTGCACTAACAGAAAAACAACTGAAACAAGAAGAGATTCGGAAGAACAATCGCAAAAAGCAGCGTAAGCGCAAAGTGCGCAAATTCATGGACAGATTAGCTGCTGTAGTAGTTTTCTGTGGATTTTTTGTAGCGGTGGGTTATCCTATTGCTATGGGTATGGTTTCAATTAAGCCTCTTACAGGTGAAGAGCCTATTGGTGTTGTACAGAAAACCGACGAGGCAGGAGAAGTTGTGACCGAACCTGTCACAGAACCTACTGAAAGTTCTTATGAAACGATAACTGTTAATAATGATGATGTGTTCAAAGGCGAGATGATCCTTGTAAATGAGGATTATCCATTTAAAAACAGCAAGGATGCAAAAATCGCAACTCTTTATGATGAGAAAAATGATTCGTATAGTGTAAGCGGAATGGAGATAGGAATACAGGAAGATGCTGTAGAACCTTTGAATGATATGCTTAGCGCATTTTATGAAGAAACAGGCAATTCCAGTATACTGATCATTGCAGGCTTTAGAACTCTGGAGCAGCAGCAGGCTTTGTATGATGAAGACCTTGAGCTTACTGGTCTTGACACATCTACACTTGTGGCTCTTCCGGGACATAGTGAGCATGAATCAGGATATGCACTTGACTTTTCTCTGTTCTATGATGATGGAACATCAGGTGATTACGACGGCACTGGCGAATATGAATGGATAGATGAGCATTGTGCGGATTACGGATTTATACTCCGTTATCCGGCAGATAAGACTGAGATAACAAAGATACAGCATGAGTCATGGCACTATCGTTATGTTGGAAAGCCACATGCTTATTATATCATGCAAAGTGGTATTTGCTACGAGGAATATATTGAGAAATTAAAGGAATATAGTGTGGAAAATCCTTTGGAAATAGTTGATAGTGATGGCGAGGCGTACGCTGTATATTATGTTCCTGCGGAAACTGAAAAATCTGTTACCTATGTTCCGCTTATCTCGAATAAGCCTTACAAGATACTTGGCAATAATATTGATGGATTTATTGTTACAATAGACTTGCAGGAGACAAGAGAGCTTGTTTCATATACTACGCCGGCAGAAGAGATTACCGGCATTACTACTGATGAATACGGAAATGTAGTCACAACTGAGGCTTCAATTGCTACGGATACCGATACGGAAACAACTACGACAGTTGATGCCGTAGGATAAATATAAAATTTGAAAGGATGAAAAAGCATGGCAAATGAACCAAAGAAGGAAGCAAAGGAAAAGGCAAAGGGCATAGTAAAGGAATTCAAGGAATTCATTTCCAAGGGCAATGTACTTGATATGGCAGTAGGTCTGATAGTAGGATCTGCATTTACAGCTATTGTAACAGCTCTTGTAGAAAACATCTTTACTCCGCTTATAGGTTTGGTTATAGGCGGTGTAAACTTTTCCGGAATTCACGTAACTATCGGAGATGCAACTCTTGAGATTGGTCTGTTCTTACAGGCGATCATCAACTTCCTGCTTACAGCGATATGCGTATTTATTGTAGTAAAAGCTATCAATGGACTGCGCCGCAAAAAGGAAGAGAATCCTGCTCCTCCAAAGCCTTCCAAGGAAGAGGTTCTGCTCACTGAGATACGTGATCTGTTGAAAGAGCAGGCTAAAAAATAAGCTTATTTCTCTACTATTTTTTTACATATGTTGAAATGCCGCTCGGGTACAACCGGGCGGCATTTCTCGTATAATATATCTATATTATATCAAATTTTACTTTTCAATAAGTTCCTGCTTCATCATGCTGAGATCAAAAATGTTTATTTTACCATCTTCGTACAGATCTCCGGCTTTCATATCTGTTATGTTTCCAGAACCTACAAGCCATTTTTGCAGCATGATTATATCTGCAATGCTAAACGTTCCGTCTGCGTTTACATCACCACGAACAGAATCAATGTCTTTCTTATATTCATATACTACCTGAACCTGTGTATATTCTACAGAAATTACATCATCTTCGCCGTTTTCTTTTTTCTCAGAGGCATCCCACCATTGCTGAAGTTCAACTTTTCCGTCTGCAATAACGGCTTCTACATCATCTCCGGCTTTATTAGTGAGTGTGCCGTCGAACTGAATTGAGGCAGTTTTTCCGGAACCAAGACCGATAGTATAGCTCTTTGAAGTCCAGAAGTCATTTCCATCTTTGTCTTTAGCATTTATTGAAACAGCGCATCCGGCATTTGCCCAGCCAGAACCAGCACTTGAAGTTACATTTGCTGTGAGTATTATTTCTTTAAGATGTTCTGGATCTTCTATTGGTATTTCAACAAAACCATTTGCGTTTGCTGATGGATTATTTATAGTTACGACCTTTTTCTCTACACTGTCGGGATCGTATGGTTTAAGACCTTTGAAATCAGAAGCATCATCAGATACAACTATCATTGCAGTTGCGAGTGCCGGAAGAGTTACCTCTACTTTATTGTTGTTTACGTTTTCTACTACATCAAGCAGTTTGATTTCTGCTGAATCGCCATAAATAGCATAAACAGCAGCAGCTTCATATGTCTTGTCGGAATTATCGAGTGAAATCACAGCGTTTTCGCTTTTTGTCTGATCTTTGTTAGTGAGCATAACAGTAACTTCACTTTTATCATTATCATTTATAGCAGCATATGAGCTTGCCAGTGAGACATCATCTGTAGTGGTAGGAACGAGATTGTTGCCAAAGCTTCCGCCTTTTCCGTCGTAGTTTGTGTAAAGATTGATTGCTGAAAGCTGATAAGGATTACCACCCCAGATAGTTGCATAATAAACATTTGCATCTGCAAAACAGCCAAGGGCTTCTGCTTGAGCAATAGCGCCGCAAAGATTATCACCCTCGAAATTATATTCGCTAATAGCAAGCTTTGTGCCCGGATAATATTTATCAATAGATTTTTGAACTGTAGGAAGAATAGGGATATTTTCCTGACACCATTGACCTATCCAGCTGTCTTCTTTAAATCCTTCTTCATAGAGAGTACGTACTGATTGAAGTATGTCCTCTGGTTTTCCTGATTTTACGGATTCTGAATAATAATGTATATCCAGAACATCAAGAAGTCTTGTACCGTATTCATCAGAAGCTTGCTTCATCTGATCCAGATAGCAGTCAAGATACCAATGGTATCCGTTTTGAGCTTTTATGGTTTCCCATTCATTGCTGTTGTCATCGTCAGCGAGATGGTCATAGGCAGTATAGCCATAGAGTGCAGGGCCGAAAACCTCAGCATTTGGGTCAAGCTTCTTTATAGCTTTAGCCATTTCTATGGATTTATTGCCAAGTTCTTCTATAGTTACCGGATTTGGATGCATACGGCTATGAGTGTGATGCCATAAAGCAGGTTCATTATCAAGGCTGTAACCCTGAATACCTGTTGAAGATTTGGAATCTCCAAGCTTGTTTATGATGTAATTTACATATTCGTCCATGTATACTACACCGTCTGTGAGGTCAGGTGTATCAGCGAAAGCGCTGCCCTTTGTTAGAACAACTTTATTCCAGCGGTTAGATGGTGCAGCTTCTGCTTCTGAAACAGGACCGTTTTTGTCAGCAGAAACATATCCTGCAAGCTGTAGTGTTGTAAGTTTATAGTCTATATTATTTTTTGCAGCTGTTTGAGAAAGGCCTTGAACGCAGTCGGCAGGGTCTTCTGATGAAGAGAGATTGGTATCTGAACTGTGCTGCCAATCTGAACCTGCATTAGATGCATTAGTTTCCCAGTTATAGGCAGTCATTCGGTTGCCGCCCTGACGGATTGAGTGTGTGGTTACATTTTTTAAAGTATCCTGAGTTGTGTACTGATTGACGCCATAGATATATGGACTTATGGATTTTGTATTGCCGCCAACATCAACTTTAATATTCATGTTGTAGCTTTCTTCTGCGCTTACATTGCCAAGGGGGGCAGAAAGTACAGATGTAAAAACTGTAATAGCAGCCAATATGGGTGCGAATTTTTTCATTTGATATTCCTCCTTATCAAATATGCTTAATATTCACGAACTGTTTTTAGCGTTTTTTGTTACAATAGACGCTTTTCTTAATGATATCATAAAATTTAATTACAGTAAATAGAATTAGAATTTATTTATCAATATATTCATAAAAAAAAGCAAACCACATAAAGTGACTTGCTTTTTTAGCCTATATTTTGTTATTTTTTATAATTGCCAAGAAATTCAAATAATGCGTCCATTTCTTCATCTGTACCAATTGATATACGCAGATAATTATCAGTTCTTTCACCTCTTAGGTATCTGACGAAGATGTGTTTTTCTTTTAGAGCTTCGAAAAGCTCTTTTGCGCTCCATTCCGGATGCGTAACAAAAAGGAAATTGCTCATTGAGTCCTTGAATTTAAAGCCAAGTTTCGCAAATTCTTTCTTAGCACGTTCTCTTGTAGCAATGATTTTATTTACCGTACTCTGAAAGTATTCCTCATCTATGACAGCAGCAGCGCCGGCTTCAATTACCTGACGGTTCATTGTGTATGAATTGAATGAGTATTTTACGTCATTGAGGGCTTTTATAAGCTTTTCATTACCCATTGCATATCCAATACGCATGCCAGCTAGTGCACGTGACTTTGAGAAAGTTTGTATAACAATTAGATTGTCATACTTTTCTATAAGCGGCACAGCGGACTTTCCGCCGAAGTCGATATATGCTTCATCTACTATAACAATAGAATCGGAATTACTCTTTATTATATTTTCAATTGTTTCTAAAGGGAGAAGAGCGCCTGTAGGAGCATTTGGGTTTGGAAATATAATGCCGCCATTTTCACGGTAATAATCTTCCGGAACTATTTCAAATGCATCATTCAGTGGAACAAGTTCATACGGAATTCTTAGCATTTGTGCCCATACAGGATAAAAAGCATATGTTATATCGGGGAAAAGCATAGGCTTGCTTGAGTTGAAAAACGTGAGAAAACACATTGCAAGAACATCATCAGAACCAACGCCTGTAAAGACTTGATTTTCATTCAAACCATATCGCTCGGCAATAGCCTTGTTAAGCTTGTGTGAAGTAGGATCTGGATAAAGTCTTAAAGATTCAAGAGTGCAGTTTTCCAGAGCTTTCTGAACTTCTGGTGATGGCGGATATGGATTCTCGTTTGTATTGAGCTTTATCATATCAGGAAAGTTCGGCTGATCGCCGGGAACATAAGGCTCAACACGGCGGATATATTTTTCAAATTCAGGCATATTATCACGTCTTTCTTATTTATTATTTCTTTTTTTATCAAGAAGCTGTTGCTTTATATCCCAAAGCTTCTGAGAAAGGTCTACATAGTAGGTGTGTGGATTTTCAAAACGCTTTACCTCGTCCCAGAGAAGCTCCACCTGTTCTAAGCAGTAGCGTCTTATATCATCAAGATATGGTTCGTTATATACAAGTTCACCGTTTTTAAAGATTTCTTTGTGAAGAGGTTTTACGGTGAAATTTGTAAGAGTTTTCCTTTTCCAAGTTGCATGAGGATCAAAAATAGTATGGGTATCTTCTTTGCAAATTTCTTCGTCATACAGACAAAGCTCGTCAGCCAAAGCCTTACCCGTAGCTTTATCATAAAACCTATAAATCTTTTTAAAGTGCGGATTTGTTATTTTTATAACATTTTCACTTATTTTGATTTTTGGTTCAATGCTTCCGTCTTCGTGCTGTATGGCAACAAGCTTATATACACCGCCAAAAACAGGATTGCTTTTTGAAGTGATAAGTCTTTCACCAACGCCGAAAATATCTATTTTAGCACCTTGCCTTAAAAGATCAGTTATCAAATATTCATCTAGGGAGTTTGAGGCAACTATTTTGCATTCTGTAAGACCTGCTTCATCAAGCATTTTTCGTGCCATTTTAGAAAGATAAGCAATATCTCCTGAGTCAAGACGTACAGCACATTTAGATATTCCCTTTGGAAGAAGAACTTCTTTAAATGCACGAATGGCATTTGGTATACCGCTTTTTAAAGTATTATATGTGTCGACCAGAAGCACTACATTATCAGGATAGAGTTCACAGAAGGTTCTAAATGCTTCATATTCACTATCAAAAGATTGAACCCATGAATGTGCCATAGTACCTGCTGACGGTACTCCGTAAAGTTGATCGGTGAGTACGCACGCCGTGCCGTTGCAACCGCCTATATATGCAGCACGTGCGCCAAGAACAGCACCGTCTGCTCCCTGAGCACGTCTTGAACCAAGCTCCAAAACAGTCCTTCCTTCAGCCGCACGTACAATACGATTTGCCTTAGTAGCAATAAGTGATTGATGATTTATTGCAATTAGAAGATAGGTTTCTATCAATTGTGCTTCTATGGCAGGCGCACGGATAGTCATTATGGGTTCATTCGGGAAAACAGGTGTACCTTCAGGTACAGCCCAAATATCTCCTGTAAATCTGAAAGTGCGCAAATACTGTAAGAATTCATCATCAAATGTATTCTTGCTTTTTAAAAACTCAATATCTTCATCGTCAAAATGCAGATCTTTTATATATTCTATAGCTTGACTTAAACCAGCGGCAATTGCAAATCCGCCTCCATCGGGAACGCTTCTGAAAAATAGGTCGAAGTAAACGATTCTGTTGGAGTATCCGCTTTTGAAATAGCCATTTGCCATTGTGAGTTCATAGAAATCACAGAGCATGGCGAAATTTTCTCGTTTCATTGTTATTTGTCCTCCAAGCCCGTGATTTTTATATGAATGCCATTCATAATCATTAAGGCTGCCTTATTAAGCTCTTCATCAAAGCTTGATGTGCAGCGAATGTCGACTGAAACAGGCGTTTCAGGCTGTGCTGTTTTGCAAATAACAGCATTTGAGAGAACACATATATTTGATACAAGACCACAAAGCTCTATATTGCTGTATGGATTTTCTCTGAGATAGTCAAACAGCTTATCTGAACCGAATGTGCATTTTTCAAAGCACTTATCAGTTTCAAGCCTAATATTATCAATTTCAGGACAGAGCTTATGTCCGTGCGTTCCTTTTATGCAGTGCATTACAGGGAGATTTTTTCCCTCCTGAGTGCTTAGATATTTTTCATCATGTGTGTCATAGGTGAATATTACATCATCGCCTGTACTGTGATAATGTTTTATTTTGTCTGCGATAAGGGGAATAAGCGTATTAGCTTTTTTAAAACCAAGAGAACCGTTTATGAAGTCGTTTTGAAAGTCAACAACGATTAAGCATCGTTTCATATAAACACTTCCTTTATTTAATATAATTTAATATAAATTTCGATCCTGCCGTTTTATAATTAGTTTTACCCGATAACGCCTGTAAATCCGCATATAAGCACAATAGCACCCAAAATAATTCTGTACCAGCCAAAAACAGTAAAGTCATGCTTGCGTATATATTGCATGAGGAAACGTATAATGAACATGGAAACAATAAACGCAGTAAGCATGCCAACAGCAAGTACAGTTATTTCTGCTCCGGTAAATGTAAAGCCATATTTTACGAGCTTTAAAAGGCTTGCGCCTGCCATAACGGGAACAGCTAGGAAAAATGTAAATTCCGCAGCAGCAGTTCTTGACACACCAAGAAGCAGAGCACCAATAATAGTAGCGCCTGAACGTGATGTACCGGGGAATATTGCTGCGATAAGCTGGAATATGCCTATAAGCAGTACGATTTTATAATTCATGTCATCTATGCTGTTTATACTTGCTGTTCGATTTTTGTTCCATTTTTCAATGAAAATAAAGGCGATACCAACAACGATAAGTGCAATTGCAACAGAAGTGGCATTATAGAAAAGCTCAGTGAATACATCATCAAAGAGCAGGCCTATCACTGCCGCAGGTATACATGCAACAATAATTTTACCCCACATACTGAGAATATCACGGCGAAGATATGCACCAACTCCGTTTTGAGACAGTGGATGGGAATTATTTTTCATGTTTATAGGGAAAAGTTTTTTCCAGTATATGACAACTACAGCCAGTATTGCACCTAGCTGTATTACAACATCGAACATTTCTTTGAAGTCCTCACTCATGTCAAGATGAAGAAATTCGTCCACAAGTATAAGATGACCTGTACTGCTGACAGGGAGCCATTCCGTGATACCCTCTACAATGCCGAGGATAAAGGCTTTAATGATCTCAAAAAATTCCATAGACAAAAATCCTTTCTTGAATAAGTGTGTAAAATAATGATGATTATCATTTTACCACATATTTATAATTACGTCAATCCCTATTACTGAATTTAGACGGAATTTGTATCGCCTGTGAAAAAAGGATGATAGCCCTTGACAAAACAGAAAAAGATGTTATACTTAATATATATTGTATGTAAAAATTCATGTCGTAGAAGCAGACGGCAGAATGATATTTAAACGGGAGATGATGTTCTATGAGTAACATTTGGCATGATATCAATCCGAAGCGTATAACTGTAGAAGAGTTCATGGCTGTAATTGAGATACCAAAAAACAGCAAGATAAAGTATGAGCTGAACAAGGAAACAGGAATCCTTGAGATGGATCGTATTCTGTACACATCTACTCACTATCCGGCTAATTATGGATTTATTCCAAGAACCTATGCAGATGATGGAGACCCGCTTGATGTTCTGGTACTCTGCTCTCAGACATTGCTTCCGATGACACTTGTACGTTGTTATCCTATCGGCGTAATTCGTATGATTGATAACGGAAGACATGATGATAAGATCATTGCTATTCCATGCAACGATCCGACTTACAATTCTTATGTAAATATTGACGAGCTGCCGCATCATATCTTTGAAGAAATGGTTCACTTCTTCAAGGTTTATAAGGAGCTTGAGCACAAGGCAACGGCTGTTGATGAGATTCAGGACGCTGCTAGGGCAAAGGAGATTATTGCGAACGATATTGATTTATATATCGAGAAGTTCTGCAAGTAATATAGAATATTTCAAGTTTTTGAATAGTCCGTATTTTACGGATGGAAGGAGAAAAATTCATGGTTACATCATCAACAGCAACAGACATTCTTTTTAACCCGGGTACAAGCGTTGCTCCTCTTGGACTCATTGCAATGGAGGGAACAGAAGAGCTTGGAAATAAAATAGATCAATATTTGATCGAATGGGCAAAAAGAGGCGGATATGACGTTGATACATTTTTGATTGAATGTGAATGCCCCAGATTTGCTTCCGGCGATGGCAAAGGACTTATCAAGTCTACAGTTCGTGGTAAGGACCTGTTCATTCTGATCGACGTAGGAAACTACAACTGCAAGTATGAGATGTTCGGTGGAGTGAATTCTATGTCTCCTGATGATCATTATCAGGATCTTAAGAGAATTATTCAGGCTGCCAGCGGTAAAGCACATAGAATCAATGTTATTATGCCTATTCTCTATGGTGGCAGACAGCACAGAAGAAATTATCGTGAATCACTGGACTGCGCATGTGCACTTCAGGAGCTTGAAAAGATGGGCGTTTCCAATATCATTACATTTGATGCTCATGATCCTAGAGTTCACAATGCTATTCCGCTGATGGGATTTGATAATGTTATTCCATCATATCAGGTTCTTAAAGCAATGTTCAGCGAATTTCCGGATCTTCATACAACACCTGATCAGTTTATGGTAATAAGTCCTGATGAAGGTGCGCTCAACCGTAATATGTACTACGCTTCAATGTTGGGTGTACCGATGGGCATGTTCTATAAGAGACGTGATTATTCTGTAATAATCAATGGACGTAATCCTATTGTAGCTCACGAATACCTTGGAAACTCCGTAGAGGGTATGGATGTATTTATTGCCGATGATATTATTTCCTCAGGTGATTCCATGCTTGATATTGCAGTTGCACTGAAAAAGCGCAAGGCAAAGAGAGTATTCTGCTATGCAACATATGGTCTGTTTGTAAATGGCCTTGAAGTTTTTGATAAGGCTTATGCTGATGGATATGTTGATGCTGTATTTGGCACTAATCTGACATATCGTTCAGATGAACTGCTAAAAAGAGAGTGGTTCCATGAAGTTGATTGTTCAAAATATATTTCCTACTTTATTTCCGCACTTAACCATGATGCTTCTATCGGTAATGTAATTGATCCGAATCAGAAGATCAAGGCGCTTCTTGAAAGCAGAAATAAGTAAGAAAAGGTTGACATTTATAAGGAAATCTGGTATACTTTAAGCATACTTATATGGACGCTGAACGGAATGACTGCACAAAAACGTCTTTAGAGAGAATGCGGCTGGTGAAAGCATTCGTCGTAGGTGCAGGTGCTACCCGGGAGTCATTCAGGGAAATCTGGACGTAAGCTCTGCGTTAAAGGCGATGAGGAAAACGAAAGCTTCGTTTTCAAATTTGGGTGGTAACACGAAAGCCTTCGTCCCATTATGGCGGCGTAGGCTTTTTTGTGCTTTTTTAGAAAATATAAATTAAAAGTATAAATTATAAGGAGTAATATAACAATGCAGTGGCAAGGATTAAATGATTTAAGAGAAAAGTACCTTTCATTTTTTGAAAGCAAAAACCATACACGTATGGCAAGTGCGTCACTGGTACCGCAGGGAGATAAGAGCCTTTTGCTTATAAACTCTGGTATGGCACCGCTGAAAAAATATTTTCTTGGACAGGCAGTTCCTCCAAATGTAAGAGTAACTACTTGTCAGAAGTGTATTCGTACACCTGATATTGAGCGTGTAGGTCAGACTGCACGTCACGGCACATATTTTGAAATGCTGGGTAACTTCTCATTCGGTGATTATTTTAAGAAGGAAGCTATCACATGGGCATGGGAATTTCTTACTGGTGAGCTGGAAATTCCGGCTGAGCTTCTTTATGTTTCTGTATTCCAGGATGGCGACGATGCTGACGAAGAAGCATACGATATGTGGACAAAGACTATCGGCGTAGATCCATCTCATATGGTTCGTCTGGGCAGAGAGGATAACTTCTGGGAACACGGTTCAGGTCCATGCGGTCCATGTTCTGAAATTTATTTTGATAGAGGTCCTGAAAAGGGATGTGGTAAGCCGGATTGTGCAGTAGGATGTGACTGCGATCGTTATGTAGAGGTATGGAATCTTGTATTCAGTCAGTTTGATAGCGATGGCAATGGTCATTATACTGAAATGGAGCATAAGAATATAGATACAGGTATGGGCCTTGAGCGTCTTGCATGCGTGATGCAGGGTGTTGACAATCTTTTTGAAGTGGATACTGTTCAGAAAATTATGAATCACGTTTGTGATATTGCAAATGTTAAGTATCATACAGATGAAAAGACAGACGTAGCTTTGAGAGTTATTACTGACCATATTAGAAGCACAACATTTATGGTAGGCGATGGAGTTATGCCTTCAAATGAGGGCAGAGGTTATGTTCTTAGAAGACTTCTCCGTCGTGCGGCACGTTTTGGCAGAATGCTTGGAGTAAGAGAAGCATTCCTTTATAAGGTATGCGAGACGGTTATTGCTGAAAATAAGAGCGCTTATCCTGAGCTTGAAGAAAAGAAAAATTATATCTGCAAGGTTATAAAGAACGAAGAGGAAGCTTTTGCTAAAACTATTGATAATGGTTTTGCACTGCTCACAGCTGTTTTGGATGATCTTGAATCAAAGGTAGAAAAGATAGTAGCAGGTGAGGACGCATTTAAGCTTTCTGATACCTATGGCTTCCCGATAGATCTTACTCTGGAAATTGCAGCTGAGCGTGGCTTTGAAATTGACAGAGCAAGATATGATGAGCTTGTAAAAGAACAGCGCCGTAAGGCAAGAGAGGATCATCTTGCAAAGGCTGGTTCTTCATGGGCAGACAACAGCGTAAAGCTTGATACCCCTGCAACTGTATTTACAGGCTACACAGATTTTGTTGCTGAAACAAAGGTTGTTGCTATTTTCAAGGGACAGGAATCTGTGGAGGTTCTCAGTGAGGGCGAACAGGGTGTTGTTGTCCTTGAAAAGACTCCTTTTTACGCTGAAAGTGGCGGTCAGGTAGGCGATACAGGTGTGATTTCTACACCAAGCAGCAGCTTTGGCGTACAGACTACAAATAAGAATGAGGATGGCCATTATCTTCATATCGGTACTATGGAGGAAGGCGAGCTGAGAGTAGGCGATACTGTTTCTGCTGATATTGATTCTGCAAAGAGAATGTCTATAATGCGTAATCATACAGTGGCTCATATCTTACAGGCTGCTCTTCGTGAAGTTCTGGGAGATCATGTTCATCAGGCTGGTCAGCTTGTAAATGCATCTGAGTGTCGTTTTGACTTCTCACATTTCGCAGCACTTACAGCAGAGGAACTGGAAGCAGTTGAGAATATTGTAAATGAAAAAATTCTTTCAGCTATTCCTGTGACAATGAAAGAAATGCCGATTGAAGAGGCGAAGAAGCTCGGTGCTATGGCGCTTTTCGGAGAGAAATATGGCGATGTTGTACGTGTAGTTTCAGTAGGAGATTTTTCTGTTGAATTCTGCGGCGGTACTCATGTTGCCAATACATCTAATATCGGACTGTTCAGAATCGTATCAGAAAGCTCTGTTGCTTCAGGCGTTCGCCGTATTGAAGCTGTAACAGGTACAGGTGTTTTGAAGCTTCTTTCTTCTTATAAGAATAGTATGAACATAGCTGCAAATGCACTTAAACTCAGCAATATAGCTGATCTGGCTGAAAAGTGTGCTGCTATGTCAAATGAACTTCGTGAGAAGGATAAGCAGATCGAATCACTTAATCAGAAGATATCCGATATGAAGATGAGTGCAATTTTTGATAATGCAAAAATTGTCGGCGATGTAAAGATCGTTTCCGCAATGATGACAGGCATAACACCTCAGATGCTCCGTAAAATGGGTGATAACATCAAGGCTATGGACACTCCTGTTATAGCAGTTATTGCAGGTGTTACAGATGATAAGGGTAATATGGTTTGTGCTTGCTCTAAGTCTGCTCAGGAAAAGGGCGCTCATGCTGGTAAGATTATTCAGAGAATAGCTGCTATTACAGGTGGTAAGGGCGGCGGCCGTCCTGATACTGCAATGGCAGGTGTAGGTCAGACATATATGATAGATGAAGCACTTATGGCTCTGGAGAGCATTGTAAGTGAAATGATCAATAAGTAAGGAGTACAGAACTATGGAAGATTGTCTGTTTTGTAAAATAGCGGCAGGAGAGATACCTAGTACAAAGGTATACGAAGATGAAACTATTTACGTATTTAAAGATATTGCACCTATCGCACCTGTACACTATCTGTTTATACCAAAGGAGCATATTTGCTGTGCTGCTAAGATAACTCCGGAAAATTCAGCTGTTGTTGCTCATATCTACGAGGTGGCAGCAAAGATAGCCGAGCAGGAGAATCTTTCAAATGGCTATCGTATAGTAACTAATTGCGGTGCTGACGCTGGCCAGACTGTATTCCACCTTCATTTTCATATGCTTGCAGGCGTAAAAATGGGTTGGGGTAAGGAGTTTATTCAATCTGCTGAATAAATAAGACATGTAGGACTTTGCAGTATTTCCTAAAGACATTTAAGTATTGACATAAAGAAAAAGGATTTGACAAAATGAAGCGGAAAATGGTTATCGTCGGGATTTTTTACATCTTGGGACTGTTTTTTGCTTCATTTTTCTCAAATTATAGTTTTTTAGTGATATTTCTTTTAAGTTTCTGCGTGCTTGCACTTATGGCGTTGACAAAGGTACTTACTTTGAAAGCTGCTTTAACATCGGCGGTTTCATTTTTAGTAGGTGTATTTATTTACTCAGAATATACGGGGAATTATTATACCCCTGTTGTCTCACTTGCAGGCAGCAGTACATCCTTTACAGGTATGGTCACAGAGGCAAATGAATATACAAATGATTACCATTCATATATACTAAAAGGTGAATTTGAAAATGGCAGTAAAGCTTCTGTTTTATGCTTTACGGATAGCATTGACTGTATATATGGAGATGAGGTAAAAGTAACTGGTACATTTTCAATACCTGAGAAATCATATCTTTATGATAGTACTGAGTATTATAAGGGTATGTCTGTGTTTTTGTAGGCTGATCCGGAATGTACTTATGAATCCTTTTATACTTCCGGTCACACAATAGTTAGAAAAGTACAGAATTATCGTGAAATTATTCAAAGAAGAATTTATGCACTCAGTGGCAGAACTGGTGGAAGTCTTACTTCAGCGATGCTGTTTGGTCAAAGGCAGGGGCTTGATGAACGCATAGAATCAGCATTTTATCACGTTGGTATTGGACCTATGCTTGCACTTTCTGGATTTCATTTGGTTTTGTTTAATGGCTTGTGTAATGTATTTGGCAGGCGTACGAGATTACAGAGAATAATGCAGCTTTTCATGACTGTTTTTATGACAGGTTTATTTGCCGTTTTGTCAATGTGGCCTGTTTCAGTTTTGAGGGCAGGTATTATGCTGCTTATTGCGAGAAGTGCTTGTTTATTTTATAGGAAATCCGATTCACTCAGCGCACTTTTTATTTCCACGATAATGCTTACCTGTACAAATCCTTATCTTATTCACAATGTATCATTTCTATTATCTGTTGCAGGAACATTTGGCATAAACAATTTTGCTCCGTGGATAACTAGAAAAATTCCTTTTGAGGGATTTTTTGGCGGAACTTTAAAAACGTCGGTCTATGCAATACTTATTTCACTTTGTACTATGCCTGTGTGTATTTGTTATTTTTCAAAGATATCAATACTCTCACCAATTTCAAATGTGATTTTTGCACCAATATGCGTTCTTATCATGTTTTTGGGTGTAGTTATATTCTTTTTGGGCGGCAAAGGTTTTATATGTACCTTGTGCGGTGAGGGGATAAAGGCTGTTTCAGAACTTTTGACAGATGGTATCTTGTGGATGCAGGATCATATTCCATTTTATATTCCAAGTGGAAATGAGAGCGTTTCTAAAATGGCTTTTATTCTTGCCGGCATGACGCTTGTTGTATATATTCTTACTAAAAAACGGACGATGGTATTTGTTTCATTGATGCTTTCAGTAGCTTTTCTTTGTACAGGTCAGTTTATTTTAACAAAACGCTTTGAGCAGACAATGAGAATATTTGTGCTTGGTCGAAGTAAGGGACAAGTTGTTGTAGTAACATATAATGGCAGGACTGATGTTATAGATTATACATACAACAATAAAAATGCCGATCATCTCAGTCATTTTCTTGACGAATACGGCATAAATAGCGTTGATTTTCTATATCTTACTGATAATGCAAATGCGGCTGCTGTGTCATATGACCAGAAGCTTTCAGGAGTAGATGTGAATAATGTTTTAGTAACTCCGGGTGTATACTTGGGACAGGATGGCGAGATATGTAAGGCTATACCGGTAGCATCTGATTTTTGCAATATAACAGCCAGCTCATATGAGATCTTAGCAGATGATGAAAGATTAACTGTAACTGCTTATGGAAATGTTGTGTACTTTTCAAAAAGCAATAAAGTTTCATGTGGTGAGGATTATTGCGGTTATATTGTAACAGGCGGTGCAAATACATCTGCGGTTTTTGAATTTTCTCAGAATGACGGTGTAAGGCAGTTATGCTCAGGGCATAATATAGAACTTATAATGAATGAAAATGGAAAAGTTTATGCAAGGAGGCTTTATTGATGGCTGTTATAGACTGTAAAGGCGTTAGTGCAAAAATAAGGCAGGGCGAAATTGCTGGTGCATATTATTTTTATGGAGTTGATATTGTACAGATAGAAGATATGACACGTAAACTGCTGCATAAGGCTACCGGCGGAAATGAGCTTATGGCACTTACCAAATATGACGGTAAATCTCTTGATATTCGTAATCTTTCGGATTCAGCAGAGCTTTTTCCTATGATGTCACCTTATAATTGTATTCTTATAAGTGATTTTAATGCTGAGAAATATTCAGAGGAACAGCTTAAACAGCTTTTTAAAATTTGTGAAAATTTAGGCGAACAGACCGTTCTCGTTTTCAGTATTACAGGATTTGATGTTAAGGATGGAAAAAAATCGCCTACTGCAAAAAACAAAAAACTCATTGATAAAATCGCAAAAATAGGAACTGTATGTGAAGCGGTTCAGAGAACATTTCCTGAAATTTCAAAATCCATTATGTCAGCAGTACAGAAAAAAGGCTGCACTATAGAACGTGGTACAGCCGATGAATTGGTTATGAGATGTATGGGCAACACGGTTCAGCTGAAAAGCGAACTTGAAAAGCTCTGTGCTTATGCAAATGGCAGTGAAATAACAAAGAAAATGGTATCAGATCTTGTTGCACCATCTGTGGAAACAACAGTATTTGCTCTTGCAAAGGCTGTAATATTTCTTCGCAGCGCTTCGGCAATGGAAGAACTGGACAGGCTTTGTGCCATGAGAACAAACAGAACCTTTATAGTACATGCTGTGGCATCGGCATTTATTGATCTTTATAGAGCCAGTGTTGCTTGGAGGAGCAATAAAATTTCTTCTGATATGCAGAAAGATTTTGGTTATAGATTTGATTTTGTAGTAAAAAATGCTTTTCGTGATTGTCGCAGAATTGCTCCGGAACGATTGCGTGCCTGTATTTCAGTACTGCGAGACTTGGAGCAGACTCTGAATTCATCGGCTGCGGATGAACGCATTTTAATGGAAACTGCCATTGTAAAGATGCTTGAGATTGCTTCCGGAAGATTGGAGCTTACTTATGATTAAAATTAAAGAAGCTATAGTAGTTGAGGGGAAATATGATAAGATAAAGCTTTCTTCTATTATAGATGGTGTTATAATAGTGACAGGTGGCTTTCGGATCTATAAGGACAAGGAAAAACTTGAATTGATAAGACACTATGCTGAAACCACAGGTATAATTTTGCTTACCGACTCCGACAGCGCAGGCTTTAAAATAAGAAACTTCATAAAAGGTGCTGTTAAGAACGGAAAAATATATAACGTCTATACACCTGATATTTACGGCAAGGAATCAAGAAAGGTAAAGCCTTCAGCTGAGGGAAAGCTTGGTGTGGAGGGAATAAAGCCTGATATTCTTCTTGCCGCTTTTGAAAAGGCCGGAATAAGAGCGTCTGATGCACCGCCTGCTGTAGATCCTATCACTAAAGCTGATCTTTTTGAGCTTGGATTGTCTGGATGTCCGGGCAGCAGCGAGTTAAGGCGTGAGTTACAGATAAAGCTCGGACTTCCTGCGCTTCTGTCTACAAATTCCCTTATTGAGGTACTTAATACTATTATGACAAAAAGCGAGCTTGAAAAGCTTATTGAAGAGCTTACAAGTGAGTGATCGGGAGGAGGGATTTTAACTGTTTACTGCGCTTACTTTTATTTGCTTTTTTTTGCCGCTTACAATAATTATATATAGATTCATTTCTCAAAAATCAAAACAGCCTGCATTTATAATAATTAGTATGATTTTTTTAGCCGTTTCTGATATTGTGTCGGCTATTGGAATGATAGCCGCTGCAATGATTACAGCAGTGTATGGCAAGGCTAGCGTAACCTTGCATAAAAAAAGGCTCATTCTTATTATTTCAACGTTTTCCATTATACTTATGCATATTATTAGCTTTATTGGTTTTAGCATATATAATTTTCAAAGGTTTGATAATGCACATTCATTTTTGAGATTTTGTTCCATAGGAGTGCCATTTTTCTTTTTTCAGGCAGTGCGCTTTACTATTGATATTTATAAAGGCAAGGTACGAAAAAATCCTGATATAAACGATTCTCTGGAGTTTCTGCTTTTCTATCCACGACTTGTTATTGGGCCTGTAATGACCTATAATGAGCATATAGAAATGCTGTCAGATAGCAGACAGAGCAGTGAAAAAATAGGAGAGGGCCTTGGATTATTTATAAAAGGTTTGTCGAAGAAGCTTCTTCTTGCAGATACAATAGGTTTGGTTTTTTCTCCTTTGTATGGCGATGTGAATAGAGATACTACTCTTCTTATGTCATGGATTATTATTTTGGCATTTGCACTTGAATTATTCTTTACAGTAGCCGGATATGGAGATATGGCTAAAGGCATCGCTTTATGCTATGGCTTTAATATCCCTGCAAACTATAAATATCCTCTTTTATCTGGATCTCTGTCACGCTTTGGAAGTGAGTGGAACATAAGCGTTGTTTCATGGTGTAAAAGCTGTTTTTCTCCTATGCTTAGAGGAAACAGATGGCAGTCTATAATAGGTATTACCGCCGCATGGGTAATGGTAGGCTTCTGGTACAGACCGGAATTACAAGTAATTATATGGTGTGCATGGCTTGGGTTCTGGATTGGTCTGGACGGGTATATCAGAAATCAATTTAAACGCATTCCTTCTGTGATTTATGCTATAGTGTTCTTTTTAGTGACGTTCTTTGGGTGGGCGTTTTTGTCGGCAGATTCAATTTCAGATGGTATAAATATGGTTGGACTTCTTGCAGGCAGCAGTACAAATATTTTCAGAGCACAAGATCTTTATTATATCAGTCAGGCGGGTATAATAATTTTGATTGCCGTATATAGTGCAACTGGACATTTCGATATTCTTATTGAGCGTATTAGACGTATTCCTGCATTTTGTGCTATAACAAATATACTTGGATTTATTTTTCAGATACTTCTTTTGCTTTTATGTATAGTTGTTCTTGTAAACAATAATGATATCATTGCATTGCAATTGAAAGGAGCGATATAATTATGCATAAAAAGTTTTCTGCATGGGTTCTTATGGCTATATTGCTTGCAGGAACGGTATGGCTCATTTCAGGCGGCGTTTTTAAAATCATGTCAGGAATAAATTCTAATGAAGCGTTTTCTGAAAATATAAAATTGACTTCTGGATGGAATGTTGCAGATGCTGTGGTAGATGATTCGCTTCCGTTATGTGATAAAACTCTCTGGCTTCGTACAAAGCTCACTCTTGCAACAGGAAGTAAAAAGGTTGGAGATGTTTATATAAACAAGGAAAGGCTTCTTCGTGAACCTGCTGTTTTAGATGAATCTTCACTTCTTGAAACAGCAGAGTATATAAACAGCTTTTACCTAAAATATTCTATTCCGGCTTGTATGACAGCTTTTCCGGAAGCGGCTGAAATATATGTTGAATGCTTGCCTGAAAATGTAACTGTTCCATCTCAGCTGGAACAGATGGATAAACTCTATGAAAATGTAGATTCTAAGATACGCACAGTAAATTCATATCATGTTTTGTCTACATTTAAAGAGGATTATATTTATTATCGTACTGATTCAAGATGTACTGCAAATGGGGCATATTTTGTATATAGAAGTCTCATACGAAAGATGGGGTATTATCCCGTGCCATATGATCACTGGACGATTTCTCATATGAAAAATGATGTGCATGGTAATTTATATGATGTATGTCTTTATGATAATGTAACTCCGGATACACTTGATGTGTACACCTGTGAAAATAGCAGTGAGATAGTTTCTGTAAAGAATTTCGATGGAAATTATTGGCATGAAGGGGCGTTTTATAATGATAGCGTTCTCGGATATGGCAACACAGAAAGCTATTATATAGGTGAACCATGTCTTTTAACAGAAATTGAAACAAATGTTGAAAACGGAAAGAACCTTCTTGTATTCAAAGATTCTTATGGAGATAGCATGCTGCCATTTTTAACACAGCATTATGCAAAAATAGACGTAATAGATATGAGCTGTCTTGACAGGAATGTTTCAGAGCTTGTAGAACCTTCGGATTATCAGCAGGTCCTGATTTTGTGTGATGCAGATACATTTGCCAATTCAAATTCCTTTAAATTTCTTGCTGATAATAATATAAAGGACGGTGAAAAGAGTGATTGATCTTCACATGCACAGTACTTGTTCTGATGGACAGGATACCCCAGAAAAGCTTGTAGAGCTGGCAGTGGCATCAGGTATAGATGTAATGGCTTTAACAGATCATGATACAATAAACGGCATTGAGAGGGCGTGTAATGCCGCTGAGAAGCTTGGGATAGACTTTATTCCCGGTATAGAAATAGGTTCATCTGGAGGAAAAGAGCTGCATATTCTTGGATATGGAGTAAGCTATAAAGATAAGGGACTTATAGATTTTTATGATGAAAACAGAGTACACAGAATAGCACGACGTGATAGATTTATAGAACTTTTAAATAAAGCAGGAGTTCCTGTTACTATTGAAGATATATGTCGTGTAAATAATGGAAAAAGCACTGGAAGACCTCATATAGCACGAACCATTGTTAGCATGGGATATGCTGATTCTGTGGATGAGGCTTTTAAAAGGTATCTGCAAACGCCTGAATTTTATAGTTTGGATAGACCTAAGCCCAGATTTGACAAATCAATTGAAATGATAAATAATGCCGGAGGAATAGCCGTTCTTGCCCATCCCTATACATTGAAGCTTGATAAGTATGATTTTACAATACTTTTGAAAAAGCTTATATCAGCAGGGCTGAGCGGAATTGAGTGCTATTACAGCCGTCATACAGTAGAGCAGACAGTGTATTATAGAGATATAGCTAATGAATATGGACTTATATTTACCTGTGGTTCTGATTATCATGGCTTAGATGTAAAGCCGGATATATTGCCGGGACGTGGATGTAATAATTCTCTGCTGAATGCAGGAGTTCCTGAAAAAGAGATAATTGAAAGATTAAAAGATAAGATCAAATAGTGTTTTGCAAATGAAAACAACAAAAAGGCTGTTGCAGCTCAAATATCTGCAACAGCCCATTTTTTATTTTATAAGAATTTCTTTAAACAGATGTTTACTCTGCTTCTGGAATTACAGGCATAGATTCAACTCTTTCAGCCAAGAAAAGCATGAGTGTGCTTGCGTCGGAAGAATCGAATACACCATTTTTATGGCAGTCAGCGTTTGCAAGCTGTTCATCATTAAACTTGATGCCGCCTGTTAAAGCTTTACTTACATAAACCATATCTACTGCTGTTACTTTACCGTCCAGATTTACATCACCATACTTAACTTCTGGCTTGATGTCATCAATTGGATTGCCTTCATAGTCAACAGCGGTGATTCCATTATTAGTTGCATAAATATGACCAGCGGAATCCTTGGTAACAGCCATAGTAAATTCTTCAGCAGGTACAAGTGAGCCGTCCTCATGGAGAATATAACCAAAAGCCAAATTACCAATGTTCTCTACAGAAGCAGGAACTTTTACTTCTGTCATAGACTTACAGTTAATGAAAGCCTGAGTTCCAATAGACTGCATTGTATCAGGTAAAGTAACTGATGCAAGGTTATCGCAGCCGCTGAAAACATACTCGTTTATTTTTGTAATGTTTTCTGGAAGAACAACGTTTACCAGTGAATCACATTCAGAAAAAGTATAGTTATCAATAGTGCTTAAAGATGTGCCGAAATCAATGTCAGTAAGAGATTTACAGTCACTGAATACCCACTTATCAAGGCTTGTCAGACCATCACCTAATGAGAGAGAAACGAGATCTCTACAATTTGAGAATGCGCTAATACCAATAGTAGTTACAGTATCAGGAATAGTAAGAGTTTCGAGACCGCATCCATAGAATGAATAGTCGCAAATTTCTTCAAGAGCTTCAGGGAGTTCAATGGATTTCAGACTCTTACAGCCATAGAACAGCTGGTCAGGGATCTCTTTAAGAGATGATGGAAGCTTTACAGATTCAAGGCCTGCGCAGCCATAGAAAGCCTGCTTACGTATTTCTGAAAGAGTTTCAGGTAATTCAATTGTTTTCAGATTTTCACAGAATGCAAAAGAACCTGAGTTGAGTTCTGTAACTGTTTCAGGAATAACGATGCTTTCAAGTGCTGATTTTGAAAAAACATCAGGACGTATAGTAGTCAGTGTGCTAGGGAGAGTAACATTTTTTAGTGAGGTGCAGTTTGAAAATGCAGCTGTGCCGATTTCCTTAACGCTGTCAGGCAGGTCGATAGAAGTAAGACCGGTGTAAGCAAATGCGCTGTTTGCAATATCTACTACTGTATTAGGAATGGTGATTTGTGCAAGTGAATAACAGTTATAGAATGCACTTCCCTGAATCTGAGTAACGCCTTCAGACATTGTAACCTCTGCAAGCAAAGGACAATCCTGGAACATCAGTGGGCTGATCTTAGTAAGAGTTGAAGGAAGAACGACAGATTTTAAATTTGAACAACCTGCGAAAGTTTCGCTTCCTGCCTTTTCAAGACCTTCTGGCAAAACGACAGACTCAATGCCGGACATGGTAAATGCGCTCAAACCAAGAAGCTTAAGACCTGATGGAATATGTACATTTTTGAGGTTTACACAACCACAGAAAGCATTATTTGCAATAGTTTCTACTGTATCAGGGATGTAAATTGAGGTTATCTTAGATGAATAGAAAGCATCTTTCAGAATAGCATTTACAGGATATTCGCTGATTTCATCAGGAATTCTGATTTCAGTGAGATCGCAGTCCTCAACTAAACCGGTGATCTGAATAGCGTCATCCTTGAACTCGTATTCAAAGAAATCCTCAGGAGTAACCTCCATAGATGCCCAAAAGTCATCTTCGCCCTCTGTAACGATAGGCATGGTTTCTGTTATAATAGATATATCAGCCTCCTGAGCAAACGATATGGGGGCTGTTGTGAGTGCGAGTGATGCTGTTGCTGATAAAGCAATTATTGCTGCCAGGGTTCTTTTAAAATTTCTCTTCATAATTCTCAAATCCTTTCATGTATTTTAACGTTCGGTACTAAATTTATCTGCTCTTACAGATAAAAATTATACGTTATTATTATACAATATTTATTGCATCTTGTCAAGTCTTTAAGTCTAAAATGATGATTCGGAATTATGAATATTTCTGCAATTTATATAAAAAAGCTGCTGCACATTAAATGCAGCAGACTTTGCTTAATTTATTTTGATTTATCTTAATAGCTTAATGTATCAGAGGTAGTTTCAGTTGAGGATGTGATATCATTGGAGATATTATCTGTAGGAGCTTCTGTTTGTGCAGCATTATCTGATCCCGTCTGAGAGCCGCTCTTAGCACTTTCCAGTGTAATGATAAAGCCGTCGGTGTTGTTTCCGGAAACGGTATATACAGCATTTTTTGGAATGGTGACTTCTGTATCTCCAGAGGCATTTGCAGGTACGTAGAAGATTTTATATTCTTTAGAGTCTGTGCTGTATGTAAGCGGTGAATCAATAGTATAGCTATTAAGAGATGTTAGATATTCTTCAAGACACATATCCTTTTCATTCATGATAAGTGAATGGGGGAGTCCGACATATCTAAAGTGATGCGGCATAAAGCCAACTCCAGTAGTTCCGGTTTTTGTATCATTGTAACGAACGATAAATCCATATTTCCAACAATTACTGAACATCCATTCATTTCGTTTGGATATATATGGTGCAATATCGCCTGTACTTGTGATAAGACCAATATCAAAAGTATATCCGGTATTTCTTTCAGATAGTTCAGTTGTGTAAAGGCTTGATGTTCCATAGTAAAGCTCTGTAGTGCTGTATATTTGGAGATTTACATAACCGTTATCAGTACAGAATGCGTCAAAAAGATCGGATAAGGGCTGCATCATATCAGGATTGATTTTAAGAGATGTATCTCTTGGTTTTATGTTGCTGTTTGTATTTGAAGAGAAATCAACAAAGCTTGTAGAACCTAAAAACGGACAAGTATCGCTTACAAGAATCAAAGGACCATTATTGATTTGGCTTCGCTGTAGTGTGATAGTCTGTGAGGTTACATCCTGCTGAGTTTCCTTTTCTGTGGCATTGGAAGCATTTTCAGCATCTTCCTCGCTTGTAGGGTCAGTAGCAATATCAAGATCTTCACTATTTGCACTTGTTGCAGCAAATGTACCGTCAGCAGTTATAATATCTGCACTATCCCCGGGAACTGTTGGAGAAATAACATTTCTCCATAAAAAGTCGAAGAGAAATATTATAAGTATAAGTCCACAAAGCAGAAGAATTATATTTGGAAAACGAAGGCGTGTTTTTTGTTTGGCCATGATTACGAGGTCTCCTTTCAGCTATCTTTTTATTATTCTTGGTAGTCATCTGCCGGAACGGTTTCTGTAGTTGTTTCATTTGATGAAGTTGCAAGCTCAGATACGATATTTCCATTTTCATCTGTAACAAGTTTTCCATATTCGTCAGTTACAATAACGTAAACATTTGAAGTTGTAGTAGTAGTCCTTGTATCAAGATCGGTAGGCATATCATATGTACCTGTAATAGTACCATAAATAGCAAATGCATCCCAGATAGTGTCCATATCTGTTGGAGCGTGACCTGTAATAAGCACGTATTCCTTACCATCAATAGCTTTGGCATAGCTTGCAAGGCACTGTCTTGCCTGATCGTGGAATCCTGTCTTTGCGCCTATGATCTCTATACCCTTTACCTCAGAACCATACATTCTGCTGAAAGCGGTGCTTTGAAGCAGAATACCGCCCGGGTGCTGCTGCGTAGATGTTGTATTATATTCAACAGTACCGAGTATCTTGCGGCATATGTTATTATTCATGGCTTCTCTCATGAGTATTGTAAGGTCAGCTGCGGTAGAATAGTGCTTTTCGTTATAAAGACCTGTAGCATTTGTAAAATGTGTATGTGTCATGCCAAGTTCTTCTGCTTTTTCATTCATGAGTTTAACGAAGGCTTCTTCATTCTTGGAAACATATTCAACCAGAGCAACAGTAGCGTCTGCACCGGATGGAAGTATCATACCATACAGCAGGTCAGTAACGGTAACTGTTTCCTGATCCTCAAAGCCTGCACGTGCAGCCTCTTGTTCAATAAGAGGACTTATCATATCATATGTAATAGTATATGTAGCATTGAAGTCGGAAATATTTTCTACTGCAACAAGCAGCGTCATTACTTTGGTGATAGAAGCCGGATTCATTTTCAGCTCTGCGCCTCTGGAGGCTATGATCTCATTTGTTTCAACATCAACAAGAGCGGCATAATCACTGTAGATATTTGATTTGTCAAGCTTTATAGCGTCATCAGCAAATTTAGGATAATTATAATTTTCCTCTTCTTCTGTGCCGCTAGTTTCCTGTTCACTATCTTCACTTTCCGTAGCATCTTGGAATGTTACAGAATCGGGACTGATATTATTTGAGGTGCTGCTCTGCTTCCAATCGGAATTGTTGTTGACAGCGAGTGTTACAGCAATAAATATAATTACGACTAAGATCAATACACCTGTAAGTATCAGTATCAGTTTGCTTTTTTCGGATTTATTTTTATTATAGTTCATGAATGCACCTCGTAAAGAATTATAGCACAATCAGCATAAAATAATTTCTAATTATATTCTATAAACAACACTGATTGAATCATATTACTTTTAATTATAATACGACATGTGAAAATTGTCAAGAGACATAAGTAAGAAAAGGTGTATCTAAGACGAATTTATGTTAATTATGTCTAAATTGAATTGTATTTACAACATTATGTATGACAAAAAGGACTGCTCATTATTAGGCAGTCCTTAATTTAATATTAATGTTATTCTTCTTCGGCAGCATCAAGAAGTCTGTCATAGAAATCGTAGATGCCTTCTCTTGCGGTAAAGTTCTTTTTGCTTACAGTGAAATCCTGATATTGATCGTCCATAAACACAGCATAATTTTCTTTGTCAGATGAATATAATGTCATGACGTTTTTTGTACCGTCTTTCTTAACATATGTAATTGTTATTTCTGGTTCTGCATCGTCGCTTATAGGATTTTCAAGAACGAGTGTATCATACTTCATTGCAGTGAGCTTGTTATAGAAATTATCAAGAGCAGAAGCAGCTCCCGCACTCAGAGATTTGCCGTTTAGAGTATACTTGCCGTTTTCTTCATCAATAGTGATTTCAGCGTCAGCACGTTCTTCCCAATTAATGCTTACCTTGTCAATTGCAGCAGACGCACAGCTGTACGCTGTTTTTAGAATAAACTGATCCGCAGTATCCTGCAAGAATACAGTGTAGTTTGACTGCATTTCAAAAATCTGACCGGTCTCCTTACAGAGAAGTGTTACAAATGATGTACTGTTCACATCATACTCTTGAGCGAGCAATGTTGTAGTGTTTCCATTTTCCTGAGTGAATGTGAAAACATATTCAGGATCATCAAAGCCGTAATCCTTATATTGCTTTTCCGTGACGTGCTCATCGCCGAATTTATCAACGATCATTTGGCGAATAGTTGTAAGAAGGGATGAAACATTAGAATTGTTTACACGATCTAATGTGTCCATAGGCTTTTTCATTTCCCATATATCATCACTATTCATTTCCAACTCATATATCAATTTGCCATGAGCTTCAAGCGATACACTGTCTATGGCAGAATCGCTGTCTCTGAGAATGTATATGCTTTTGAGAGAATTTTTATTAGCTTTTAGATAATCCTCATAATCTGTTGAAACACTATAAACATTATCCTTGCCGTCGATTGTTACATAGTAAAAATCTTTTGTAGCGCTGAGCTTTCCTACATTTATTGTATAAGGTGAATCATCAACGTACATTGTGATGATATTTGCAGGATCGCTGAGCTCATAATCTGCAAGATTTGCCTCATCTACTGGACATATTATGTCTGTAGCAGTAAGAGTAGAAAGCTGTGTTGCAAGGCTATTGAGATAGTATGTGTTGATTTCAAAATCGACTTCATTTTCAAGAGTCCACTGGCTGTTTTCATTCATATAAGCCGAATAAATGTTATCATCGGTTTTGATTTCTATTTTATTTATATCATTGGAATTCAAAGACATCAGGATTTTTTCCTGTTCGATTTGTGCTTTCTCTTCCTGCTGCTTTGATTCCATATTGCTGACCATCACAAGTATTCCTGCTGTTATACCAACAAGGAGGATCAGTGTCAGAATAAGAATAAGTTGTTTTTTCATGACTTATGTCCTTTCTTATGAATGATTATGAGTGACGGCGTTTGAGCCAGATAGCCACACCAATTACCATTATTACAACAGGGAGAGCGATGAACACAAATACAAGCATTTGAGCTGTATCCTTGGTCACGCTGAGATAGTCAGTAGCAGCACTTTTTGCACCAATTCCCATGTCTAGATTCTGGTCCGCCATCCATGTTACAGTTGCCAGATATACATAATATGATGACAGGTATGAAACGTCGCTTATATGCTCATCATCAATAAATTCACCGTTGCCGAAAAGTACGACCTTAGCATTATTTCTGCTTTTGTCTTCGGAATATACAGCCAGCGGAAGTTCATAATCTTCAACGATATCAGAATCATATGTACCGCCGTAGGGCTCAGCTACAGCTGAAGTATTGGTGTTGATTAGAACGCCTGTTTCAAGAGAAGCGATGTTTTCGCCTGTATAGTCAATATCAACAGAACGTGACTTAGGCATATAGGTATAGAATTCCGACTCAATCAGGGACTGCATATCGGCATAGAGAGCAGAAGTTTCTTCCTGTTCTACGAGATTACACATTATTGTAGTGTCATCACCGGATACATGATAAGTACTGTCTGTTTCACGAATAAAGTCATACTCTATTTTTAAGCAGAATGGATTCAGAAGCTTCTGGATATTGTTATAATCAAACTCACCGCCGTTAGGAGAAAGGAATACTGACATACTGCCGCCGTTATCAAGATATTTAGAAAGCTTGTCATACTCCTGAGCAGTGATATCACTTGAAGGAGAGGCAAGAATGATTATTTCCGCATCGCTCGGAACTTCTCCGGCATCGGAAAGATTGAGCGGCATTGTACGATAGTTCTTGCTCTGCATAAGAGAAGAAATATTATCGTAGCTGTCCATCATTTCCTTTTCGCCATGACCTGTCAGGAAATATACAGTGGGCAGGAAACCGTCAACAACCGCCTTGATGTTGCTTGTGATAACATTTTCACCTGTAAAGAATTCTTCGCTGTCAGTAACATTGCCATTATTATCATAATTGCTTGTTGTGCTGTACATACTTATGCCGTTTATATGGCGCTTATTGTCTCCGCAAAAGAGCACTATATCGCCCTGACTAAGTGTATATACATTATCTGGATTTATCTTTTCAAGTGTCTCTTCGTCTTTATTAGGATCGAAGTCAATGAGATTTATTGATTCATGCTTATCATACTCAACAAGGGCACGGTAGAGTGAACGTGTTGTGCCGTCGTTTGCAAGCTCGTCCATATCCATGAGAAAGTACATGTCTATTTGCGTACCGTTTTGGTCAAGTTCATCAAGATACTCTGTAGAGGTCTTGCTGAGGCTAAACAGTTTTTGAACGGAAACGTCAATATTAAAGTCCAGCTTTGCTACAACTATATTTACAATAATCGCAATTACAAGAATCAGCAAAGCGATTATCCAAGCAAAGCTGGTAAAAATCTTGCTTTTTGTATTTCGGATTTTTGCCATTTTAATTACCTCCGGCTCATATAGATATTGCTTCTAATGCAGATTAGCTGCGGCTGAAGCGTCTCTTTTCAATTGAAATAATGGTCCAAAGCAGGAATACTGCGATTTCCGTTGCATAGCTTACCAAATCGGACAACTGACAGAAGCCCTGAGTAAAGTTTTCAAATTTTGCCTGATTTGAAAACCAGTACAGAACGTCTGATATGACAGGAATAGATGCAATATAGCTTGAACCCAGCATAAGCTCCATGAAGAACAGTATAAGAGATACTGCGACGGAAAGCAGCATTGCAAGACCGGGTGTTGCCACAAATGAGGAAACCAACAGACCAAGAGCAATATATGCAAGACCATAAAGCAGATATCCTATATAGCTTGCAATGAGGTTAGGCATTACCACATATCCGTGTATTGATGCAATGATAGGATAAATAAATGATATCAGCATTGCAATTACCAGTACAGTTGCGACAGCTAAGAACTTTGCGATAACGATTTTGGATACTGAAAGAGGACTTGAAAGAAGGAGTACCTCTGTGCCGTTTTTTCGTTCTTCGGCAAAAGCTCTCATTGTCAGAATCGGTATCAAAAGGATTGTTGTGAATAGTATATTATAATAGAAGAAGTATGAAAAACTAAATTCAATTTGAGTGCTTGCTGCGGTGTATATCCACCAAACAAAAAATCCTGAGAAAATAAGTGTTACAAGTCCTATGAAAACATAAGCAATGGGCGAGAAAAAGTAGCCCTGAAGTTCCTTTTTATAAAGTGAAAACATAGCTTAAACCTCCCCATTTTCATCTGTAGGTGTATTTTCTTCTGTTTCATTTTCGGAAATCTCATTAGATTTCTCAGACTCATCAGTCATTTCTTCCAAAAGGTCCTTTAAGGACTTTTTCTTTCCGGCAGGCTGATTTACAAGCTTTATGAAGATTTGCTCAAGGCTCTTTCTTTCTTCAGCAACTTCAATTACATTCATCTTATTTATAAGAAGCGCTGACAAGAGAGAGTTTCTCACATCAGGAGATGCAAGCTCAACATCATATGTATAAACTCCTGTTTTTACAAATGTGATATTTGATACATTGAGTACGCCCTCAACATTCATAGCTGTACGTGCAACCTCACGAGAGCTGCCCTGTACCTTGAGTTTAAGCACAGTATTTGCCCCTGCTGAGGATTCCAGATTTGCAATAGTGTCAATAGCCTGTATTTCTCCGTGGCTTATGATAACAACACGGTCGCATACAGCGCTGATTTCCGAAAGAATGTGAGAACTGAGTATTACAGAGTGATCACGCTTGAGGTCGATTATAATATTACGCACCTCAATAAGCTGCGATGGGTCAAGACCAACAGTAGGCTCGTCCAGTACTATTACTTTAGGGTCGCCGATGAGCGCCTGTGCAAAACCTACACGCTGTCTGTAACCTTTAGACAAATTGCCGATAAGGCGTTTGCTTACGTCCTCAATATTGAGTCTGCGCATTACTCTTTCAACGTGTGATCTTCTCTGAGATGAAGGAACACCTCTCAGACCTGCAACGAACATCAGATATTCTCCGACCTTCATATCTGTATAAACAGGCGGTATTTCCGGAAGGAAACCTATGCAGCGTTTTGCTTTTACAGGGTCTGTTTCGATATTGTAGCCGTTTATGGTAACTGTTCCGCTTGTTGACGGGATAACTCCGCACATAATATTAAGAGTAGTAGACTTTCCAGCACCGTTAGGGCCTAGAAAGCCGAGTATTTCATTGTCGCCTATGGTAAAGCTTATGTCCTTGACAGCAGCCTTTTGACCGTAATATTTGGTTAGATGTTTGATTTCAACCATAAAAATCTCCTTTCCGCTATATAAGCAGTTACACATATTATCTCAGAATAATATATACCAGTAATGAACCACTGGTAACTATTATATTAACGGTAGATAAAAGTTATAAATGAGGTGATTTGCCCGGGTAAAAATATAGATAAACTGATAAGTGGATAAAGCTTATCAAAGAGATGTGAAAAATATGTGTGCGGTATGTGCTGATAAGAAAAAAGACTGTTTTTCACTCAAATATCGCTACTAAGGGCAATTTGCATAGTAAATATGCACAAATAAGAAGATTGAAATATGTGAAACGCTACAAAAAAGACGTAAAATTAGTAATATGTTTCTATTTTGGGTTGACAAAAAAAGAGAAGTGGTATATAATTTAGATATGAAAGTGCGTTTATTGTGTGTTGCTTTTGTGTAAAAGCGTACATAATAAGCAGTTTTATTGACTGTTGCTATGTTTTATTAATATAAAGCCTTGGAAATAATGCTTTTAATATTAACATATTAATACAGTCTGCATTTAAAATCTATTTTATAAATTAACGAGAGGGGAAGTTTTTCAAATGCAAATGAAAAAAAGTAAAGCATTTTTAGCTGCATTTTTAGCTGCTGCTTCTGCTTGCACAGCTATTATGCCTACAGTTGCATCAGCTGCAGTTGCAAATGGACAGGATCCAGATGGCAGAACAAAGGCTGAAGCATATGGCGAAGATACTTATGCAGCACGTTTTATGTCTCTTTATGATGACGTAATCACAAATGGTATTGAGAATGGTTATATGTCTCCGACATCTACCGTTAACGGTGGTCTGGGCGTTCCTTACCACTCAGCAGAAGAACTCTGTATTGAAGCTCCTGACTATGGTCACGAAACAACATCTGAGGCTATGTCTTACCTGGTATGGGTAGCTGTAATGCGTGATAATATTGTAAACGCAGCTAAGAACGGCGAAATAACAGTTAAGGGCACAAAGGATGCTGCTTCTGACGAAGTAGGCGATACAGCTAAGGCTTGGCTGACAATGGAATCCACACTGATTCCAGATGCACAGGGCAGAATGATGCAGATGGGCGATCAGCTCAGCGCTACATATTCTGATGAGTGGGAACAGGTTGAACTGTATCCAACAGGCATGGATGAAGGCGTAAAGGGCAAAAACCCAATCCACAGCAAGTTCTGTAATGTATACGGCAATGACGGTGGTCTTTACCTCATGAACTGGCTGGCTGACGTTGATGACTGGTATGGCTTTGGTAAGCTCGTATCTTCTCAATACAAGCAGAAGAATGTAAATGGCGATTTCACAATGATCAATACATTCCAGCGTGGTGAACAGGAATCATGTTGGGAAACAATTCCTCACGCATCTGTTGAAGAACTGAAGTGCGGTGTTCCTGGAAACGGTATGAAGGCATTCTTCAATACTGAATCTCAGGTTGCAGCTCAGTTTGCATACACAAATGCTCCTGACGCAGAAGACCGTGCAATTCAGGCTGTATACGCTGCAAATCGTTGGGGCGTAGGCGATCAGCAGGTTAAGTCTAAGTGGGGCGGCAATCAGTCACTTTCTGCTCTTGCAGGTAAGATGGGTGACCAGTGCCGTAACAATATGTATGATAAATATTATGTTCAGATCGGTGCTCAGAATAAGAATGCCGGCGGCGGCAGCGACAATGGTAAGCATTATCTGATGAACTGGTATACATCATGGGGCGGCGCTCTTGATGGCGGCTGGGCATGGCAGATCGGTGCTTCTCATTGTCACGAATTCTACCAGAACCCTCTGGCAGCTTATGCTCTGCTTTATGATAATGATATCAATGCAGGTATGAAGGCTGATGGCGCAACTCAGGATTATAAGGATTCCCTCCAGATGCAGATGGAACTCTACATGTGGCTTCTGTCTAAGGACGGTCCTATTGCCGGTGGTTGTACAAACTCATGGGCTGGTCGTTATGAGAAATATCCTTCTGGTCAGTCTACATTCCATAAGATGGCTTATCTGGAACACCCTGTATATGCTGACCCAGGTTCAAACCACTGGATCGGTAACCAGGTATGGGCTGTTCAGCGTCTGGCTGAATTGTACTACGTTGTTAAGAACGGCGGTGCAGCAAGCGATGTAAATATTGGCGGCATGAATCTTGAGCAGTGTCTTGAAACTATCCTTGATAAGTGGGTAGGCTGGTTCCTGGATAATACTATCCTTGGTAAGGCTAATGCTACAAAGACATTTGAAGATTACTATGAACCATATGATACAGAAAAGACTAAATTTGAGATTCCTGATATTGCTTCTGGCATTGTAGATGATGAAAAGTCATTCTCTATTCCTGCATCTCTTATTTGGTCTGGTCAGCCTGAAGAATGGAACGGCAAGTATGTTGAAAACAACAACCTGACTTGTAAAATCGTAGGTTACGGTGACGGCGATATCGGTTGCGTATCTTCACTTGCTAATACTCTGCTTTACTACGCTAAGGCAAAGGGCGTTACAGGCGCAGATCTTGCAAAGGGTGAATCTTCTTATAAGGCTAACCAGGGCTCTAAGGGCGGTACTGCTGAGTATGCTACACAGTCCCTGTATCTGGCTAAGGAACTCCTTGACCGTATGTGGACTAAGGCTCGTGATGACAGAGGTCTGTCTATCGCTGACCACAACACAAACCTCCCAAGAATGTGGAGCACAAAGCTTGTTCTTCCTAACGGTTCTCGTGAAAATGGTCACCACCAGGTTCTCCAGGCTTCTCGTTATGAAGGTAAGATGCCTAATGGTGATACAATCAAGGACGGCGTAGCATTCTATGACATCCGTACAAATTACAAGGATTGCGAGATGTATCAGACTGCTAAGGAATACTTTGACAAGGATGGCAATACTGATAACTACTACTTCAAGCTTCACAGATTCTGGCATGAAGGCGACGCTATGATGGCTCTCGGTGCTATGTTTGAATTGTATCCTGAACTGACTCCAGCTGGCACTACTCAAGAAGAGCTGAAGGTTGACAAGGATAAGATTGATATCGAAGTTGGCGAAATAGATGTAATCAAGCCTAATAAGGATGGTTGTACATTTGAGTCAGCTGATGATAGTATAGCTAGTGTTGACGAAAATGGTAATGTAACAGGTGTTGGCGAAGGTAGCACAACTATTACTGTAACAGATCCAGACGGCAACAAGGTTGATGTAACTGTAAACGTTACTGCCAAGATAACAACAACAACAACTACTACTACTAGCGGCGGTCAGGTATTTAACGATAAGATCGGTGACTGCAACCTCGATGGTAAGGTTACAATGGTTGACGTTGTATACATGAGTAAGTATCTGGTTGGCGGTATCAAGTTCAATGAGCAGCAGATGAGAAATGCTCAGTGTAAGACTGACGATGTTGTTGACGCTAACGACGCAACTGCTCTGCTTCTGTTCCTTGCAGAAAGAATTGAGAAGCTCCCAGTTACTCAGCTTTAATTATATCTAAGTTTGAATTGCTAGAAGCTTTTAATTAAGTTTATAAGCGGCACGATTTATTCGTGCCGCTTTTTGCATTATTTATAGAAATTTGCGAAAAATCAAGTGCTAAAATATTCAAAATCTCCTATTGATTTTTATACTGAAAGATGGTATAATATAATGTATATATGTACATGAAAGAAGGATTAACTTGGTAAAAAGCATGACGGGCTTTGGAAGATCAAGCCTTACTCTCGAAAATATGGATGTGCTTGTTGAGATGCGTTCAGTTAACCATAGGTTTCTTGAAACATCAGTCAGGCTGCCTCACGCTTATAGCTATCTTGAAGATAAATTAAAAAAACAGATCCAGCAGAGAGCTGCAAGAGGTAAGGTTGATGTAACTCTTAGCATTCAGGTTCATGGTTCTGATAATATAGAGGTTGAAGTCAATAAAGATCTCGCAGCTGCTTATTTAAACGCACTTCGCTCTGCCAATGAAAAGCTTGGTTTGGATGATGATATTACATTGACTTCAGTTATGCGCTTTTCTGATATTTTTTCTCTTAGAAAAGTTCAGCTAGATGAAGATGAGGTTTGGTCGGCAATTCTCCCGGCAGTAACGGAGGCAGTTGAGAAATTCATTGCAATGCGTATTACTGAAGGTGAGAAGCTTTATTGTGACTTGAAAAATCGTCTTGATTCGCTTGAAAAAATGCTTTCTAAAGTTGAAGAGTATGCGTCAGAAACTGCTAAAAGATATTACAATAAGCTATACGCTAAACTTTCTGAAATTCTTGCTGACAGGGATATTGAAGAATCAAGAGTTACAACAGAAGCGGCTATTTTTGCTGACCGTATAGCTATTGATGAAGAAACTGTTCGACTGGGAAGCCATATTGAACAATTCCGCACTCTTCTTGAACTGGACGAGCCTATAGGAAGAAAGCTGGATTTTCTGGTTCAGGAGATGAACCGTGAGGTCAATACTATGGGTTCAAAGGCGCAGGATCTTGCAGTAACACGACTTGTAGTGGATATGAAGTCTGAAATTGAAAAAATGCGTGAGCAGATACAGAATATAGAATGAGGTGGAATTTATGAAAAAGGGAATGCTTATTGTTGTTTCCGGTCCTTCCGGCTGTGGAAAAGGTACGGTTCTTAGCGAAGTTAAAAAGGAAATAGAACTTAGCTACTCTGTATCTGTAACAACACGTGAAATTCGTGAGGGCGAAGTTGATGGTATAAATTACCATTATATTTCAAAGAAGGAATTTGAGGATCTGATTTCTGAGGAAAAGATTCTTGAATATACAACGTACTGCGGAAATTACTATGGAACACTTCGTGAAGAAGTCGAGGAACGCCGTAATCAGGGACATGATGTGCTCCTTGAAATCGAGGTTGTTGGCGCAGCTAATGTGAAGCGTTTGTGCCCTGATGCTGTTTTGATATTCATCGCACCGCCTTCCGTTAAGGAGCTTGAAAGAAGACTCAGAAAGCGTGGCACAGAAACAGAAGAAGTTATTGCCGAGCGTGTTTCTCAAGCGGAACGTGAAATAAAATGTAGCGTAGATTATGATTACATAATTATAAATGGTGAGCTTGAAAAAGCTGTAAATGACGTTTCATCTGTTATAATTGCAGAGAAAGTCTCTGCTCAAAATAAAGAACAAATTATAAGTGAGGTACTTAATCAATGAACATGCTAAGACCATCTATGAATCAGTTGATATCCAAAAATGAAAGCGGCTACTCTTTGGTAGTTGGCGTTGCAAAGCGTGCAAGAGAAATTGCTGACGAGCTTTATGAAAAGGGCGATATTTTAAAGGAAAAGCCTGTAAAAACTGCTGTTGAAGAACTTGCAGCCGGAAAGTATCGCATCGTTGAAGATAATACAAATAAGTTTTAATTAAATTTAAGTTTTAATTAAATTAAAGAAAAGAGGCGTGTGTGATGAATACATACTGGAAGGTTTCTGTTGCTGTATGGGATACGGCATATTCCTTTGACCGGCTGTTCACATACACGTCTTTTGAACCTGTTGAAGCCGGATGCCGTGTGGCAGTTCCATTTGGATGGAATAATTCCAAGCGTGTTGGAATGGTGCTTGGTTCTGAGGAAACATCAGAACCGCTTGACTCTCGTATCAAGCCTGTTATTTTTGTTATGGACAATGCTTCTCTTCTTAATGAAGAGCAGCTTGAATTTATTTTTTGGCTTAAAGAAAATACGTTTTGTACTTATTCGGACGCAATAAGAACAATCTTGCCTGCTGGAATGCAGGTTCAGATTTGTCAAAAGGCAGAGCTTATGCCTGTGCCTGAGGATGCTTTTCTTACCGAGGACGAAAAAAGCCTTGTAAGCTTTTTACAGGCTGCCAAAAGTCAGAGAAGCTTTGACAGACTTTTGCAATCTGAGGGCAATGAAGATAAACAAAAATCAATAGATTCTCTTTTTGAAAAGGGAATACTTAAAATGACGGATTATGCCAAGCAAAAGCTAAGCGATTCCGGCATAAAAATGCTCAGGCTAACAGAAAATTATAATGATTTATTAAAGGTACGACGAATTACAGCAAAGCAGAGAAAGCTTATTGAGCTTTTAATTGAACAGCCGGTTCTTTCTGAGAAAGAGGCTTGTTATCTTTGCGGAATCACTTCGGCAGTAGTTGAAGGTGCTTTGAAATCAGGTGCTGTTGAAAGATATATTGGCGATAATTTTCGTGATATTCCTGATACTAAAAAGACTCGTAATGCAGAGGATATCAAGCTTTCCGATTTGCAACAATCTGTATTTGAACAGGTGCTGTCTGCTGTTCGTGAAAAAACATCTCATTGTTTTCTGCTTCATGGTGTAACAGGAAGCGGAAAAACCAGCGTTTTTATGAAGCTTATTCATGAGACTATATCTTTAGGTCGTCAAGTTATAATGCTTGTGCCAGAAATTGCACTTACTCCTCAAATCGTAAAGGAATTTTGCAGCTTGTTTGGCTCGCAGGTAACTGTAATACACAGTGAATTATCATTAGGACAACGTGCAGATGCTTACAAGAGAATAAAAAAGGGCGATGTAAAAATCGTCATCGGAACAAGAAGCGCTATTTTTGCACCTACTGAAAATCTTGGATTGGTTATTATAGACGAGGAGGGCGAGAGAGCATATAAGTCAGAAAGCTCTCCCAGATACCATGCCATTGATGTTGCAAAAAAACGCTGTCGTACACATAATTGTACACTTCTTCTCGCTTCTGCCACTCCATCTATTGAAAGCTACTATTATGCACAAAAGGGCGTATATACGTTACTGGAAATGAAGAAGAGATATGCAGATATGCCGCTTCCTGTAGTTTCTGTAGTGGATATGAATGAAGAGCGTCTTCTTGGCAATGATACAGAGTTTAGCGATGAACTGATGATAGCATTAAAGGAAAATCTTGCGGCAGGAGAGCAGTCTATACTTCTTTTAAATAGACGTGGTTATCATACTATTATAAGTTGCTGTGATTGTAATAAGCCGGTATACTGTCCAAATTGCAGTGTTCCGATGACATATCATAAGGTCAATAATAGTCTTATGTGCCATTACTGCGGACACACTGAAGAAATGGTTGAAAGCTGTAAATTCTGTGGCGGAACGCATATGAAAAAGATGGGCTTCGGTACGCAGACTCTAGAAGAATCACTGGAAAAAGCACTGCCAGATGCTAGAATTCTTAGAATGGATGCCGATACTACAATGTCACGATATGCCTATGAGGAGAAGTTTTCTGCTTTTGCCCGTGGCGAATATGACATAATGGCAGGAACTCAGATGATAGGAAAGGGTCTTAATTTCCCAAATGTTACCCTTGTGGGAGTATTGTCAGTAGATAAAGCGCTTTTTGCAGGGGATTTTAGAAGCTATGAGAGAACCTTTTCCCTTATAACTCAGGTCGTTGGACGAGGCGGCAGAGGGGAGAAAAAGGGAAGAGCGATTTTACAAACGTTTATGCCGGAGCATTATGTTTTAAGGCTTGCAGCAGATCAGGATTATGAAAGTTTTTATCGTGAAGAGATAACACTTCGCAGGACGCTTGTATTTCCCCCGATATGCGATATATGTGTAATAGGCTTTGTAGGAGCGTCGGAGGAATTAACGGCAGCTGCGGCAGGATATGCAGCTCAGTGTATAAATGAGCTTGTACGTCAGACGGGCTTTAATAAGCCGCTTCGTGTTCTAGGGCCTATGCCGTTTTCATATGGAAAAATCGGCGGGAAATATAGGTATCGAATTATACTAAAATGTAAGAATACAAGAGAATATCGAGATCTTGTACGTGAAATATTAAAAGCTGTATATGCGCAAAAGGAATTTACAAAAATACATGTTTACGCTGATATGAATGGTGATATCGGCATATAATGAATGGAGGAGTTTACCTTATGGCAATGAGAAGGATAGTAAAAGAAGGAGACAATGTTCTTCGCAGTATATGTAAACCTGTTGAGGTATTTGATGAAAAGCTGCACCAGCTGCTTGATGATATGCAGGAGACCCTGAAAAAAGCAGAGGGTGTTGGACTTGCTGCACCTCAGGTGGGATATTGCAGAAGATTTTTTATAATGGATCTCGGCGGAGAAGAGATGATCGAGGCTATCAATCCTAAGATAATCAAGACAAGCGGAAAGCAAAAGGTTATGGAGGGCTGTTTGTCATGTCCCAATAAATGGGGATATGTAGTACGTCCTAAGAAATGTAAATTTCAGGCACAGAATCGTTTTGGCGAATGGTATGAGATGACTCTTACAGATTTGGGAGCGCAGTGTGTTTGCCATGAAAACGATCATCTGGACGGCAAGCTTTTTGTTGACATAGTAGAAAGATTTTTGACACCGGAGGAAATGGAAGACTGATGAGAATTGTATTTATGGGTACGCCGGATTTTGCAGTACCATGTTTACGTGCACTTGCAGATAATAATTATGAGGTAGCTGCTGTTTTCACACAGCCTGATAAGCCAAAGGGTAGAGGCTATAAAATGATACCAACACCTGTAAAGGCTGCTGCTCTTGAATATGGCTTTCCGGTATATCAGCCTTTGTCACTTAGAAAGGGTGATGATGCAGTTTCTGCAATGGAAACACTTAGAGAAATATCACCGGATCTTATAGTTGTCGTTGCATATGGTCAGATACTTCCAAAGGAAATACTTGAACTACCTAAATATAAGTGTGTAAATATTCACGCTTCGCTGCTTCCGGAATACAGAGGTGCTGCTCCTATTCAGTGGAGTATCCTTAACGGAGAAAAGGTAACTGGTGTTACCTCGCAGGTTATGGCAGAGGGTCTTGACACAGGAGATATGCTTCTGAAAAGTGAGACAGAGATAGGTGAAAACGAGACTGCTTCCAGTCTACATGACAGATTGTCTCTTATGGGTGCAGAACTTCTTCTTGATACTATAAAAGGTCTGAAAGATGGTACTATTACACCGGAAGCGCAGGATGATTCTATATCATCTTATGCTTCAAAAATTACAAAGGAGATGTCAGAGCTTGATTTTAATAAGCCTGCATCGGTTCTTCATAATATAATAAGAGGTATCACAGGATTTACAACTCTTGATGGCAAGAGACTCAAGGTCTACGAATCCTATATTACATCTCTTGAAAATGCAGATGCATTCCCAAACGGTGCTGTTGCAGATACTGATAAATTCATTGTAAAATGCGGTGATAATATGGGGCTTGCATTTTGCGAGATACAGCCCGAGGGTAAAAAACGTATGAAAACAGCGGATTATTTACGGGGAAAAAAGATAGAGGCAGGAACAATACTGGGGAAGTAAAGGAGTAAATATTATGCCATATTATTTTCATACAACAAGCTTCTGGATGAGCATTTGGCCTATTATTATTGGTATGGTCGTATGTCTTATAGCATCAGCCAATGTAAAGGCAACATTTAAGCGTTATTCTTCTGTATACAATTCAAGAGGAATAACAGGTGCGCAGGCTGCAAGACAGATACTTGACAGTAATGGACTTTATCATGTGTCTATTGAAATGGTAAGCGGTAGCCTTTCTGATCATTATGATCCTAAAGCGAATGTAGTTAGATTATCTGAGGCTGTTTATAATTCAACTTCTGTAGCAGCTATCGGAGTAGCAGCTCATGAATGCGGTCATGCGGTTCAACATGCGTCAGATTATACGCCTATTCGTATCAGACAGGCAATAATCCCTATAACAAATATCGGTTCAAGGCTTTGGTATATTATATTTATAGTAGGACTTGCACTGGCAAGCACAAGCTTTGGTATTGGTATGGTTTATGCAGGAGTAATTCTTTTTGCACTGGTGGTATTATTTCAAGTAGTTACTCTTCCCGTTGAATTTAATGCAAGCCGCCGTGCACTTGACACACTTGAAAACTACAATATTCTTGATGGCGATGAGCTTTCAAAGGCTGGCAAGGTACTGCGTGCAGCTGCTATGACTTATGTTGCAGCTGTTGCCAATGCACTGCTTCAACTTTTCAGACTTCTTGCTATCGCAAACAGTAAAAAAGAATGAGTGCACGCAGAACAGCAGTAAAACTGCTTTTACAGAGAGAAAAAACACAGGGTTATTCAAATCTGATGCTCAATAATGCTCTTTCTAAATCGGAGCTTGATGTGCGGGATAAAAGACTTTGTGCTGCTATTTGTTATGGTGTTCTTGAAAGACAGCTGACACTTGATTATATAATAAGAAAATACAGTAAAAAGCCACCTGAAAAGCTTGATAATGTTATTTTGCAGATATTGCGCATAGGACTTTATCAGATTATGTATATGGATCAGATCCCTGATACGGCTGCTGTAAGTGAGAGTGTAAAGCTTACAAAGAAGTTTAGAAAAACTAGTGCCTCAGGCTTTGTTAATGCAGTGCTCAGAAGTTTTATCAGAGATGGTAAAAAAATAGATTATCCAGAAGAACCTGTGCAAAAGGTATCTATTATGTATTCTGTCCCTGAGTGGATGGTAAAAAAGCTTTTTGATAGTCTTGGAGAAAATGAGACTTTGGGATTCTTTGAGGATGCTCAGGGTGTACCGCCTCTTACCATAAGAAGAAATCCGCTTATTATAACAGAAGAGGAGCTTCTTTCAGAGCTTGCAGAATATGGAATAGAAAAGCATATCTGCGTTGCTGATGCATATATTCTCAAAAATGGCGGCAATATACGAGAAAATGAAATTTTTAAAAAAGGCGGATTTCATGTTCAGGATATAGCCTCTCAACTATGTGCAATGGCACTTGATGCAAAGGAGGGCATGACAGTTCTTGATCTGTGTGCTGCTCCGGGTGGAAAGACATTTACAATAGCTGAACATATGAATGGCAAGGGTGAGATCTATGCTTTTGACCTTTTTGAGCAGAGAGCAGGTCTCATTACAAAGGGCGCAGAGAGACTTCACCTTCAAAATGTATGTGCAAAACAAGGAGATGCCTCTGTGTATAATGAGGCACTTCCAAAGGCTGATAGAGTTTTGTGTGATGTGCCTTGTTCTGGAATAGGTGTAATAAGGCGTAAGCCAGAGATTCGATATAAAAGCGAAGAAGAGCTTAAAGATCTGTCTAAAATACAGACGGCTATTCTTGAAAATGCAGCACGTTATGTAAAACCGGGTGGAATATTGTTGTATTCGACTTGCACTATACTTAAAGAGGAAAACGAACAGGTAGCAGAGAAGTTTTTACTCAGTCATCCGGAATTTGAAGAAGTTCCATTGCTGCCGGAGCTTCACGAAAAACTTTCAGGCAGCCGGATAACTCTTTTGCCGTCACTTTTTGGCAGCGACGGATTCTTTATGGCTAAGTTCAGACGTGTAAAATGACGGAGGTTTTATGGAGCGTATTGATATTCTATCACTTGGGTTTAATGAGCTTCAAGAGGAAGTTCAGCTCATGGGCGAGCCGAAATTTCGTGCAAAGCAGATCTTCTCATGGCTTCATGAAAAAAAGGTAACATCATTTGAAGAGATGACAACGTTATCTTTACAACTCAGGCAACGACTCGACGAAAAATTTTGTTTAAATCGACTAAAAATTGTAAAAAGACTTGCATCTTCAATAGATGATACTGTAAAATATCTATATCAGCTTCCCGATGGCAATTACATTGAGACTGTATGGATGGAATATCATCATGGTGTAAGCGTATGCCTTTCTACACAGGTAGGATGCCGTATGGGCTGTAAGTTTTGTGCTTCAACTATTGCAGGATATGTGAGGAATCTCACAGCAGGGGAAATACTTCTCCAGATATATGAAGCAGAACGTGATATGGGCAGAAATATTGATAGTATTGTGCTTATGGGAATCGGAGAACCTCTTGATAATTATGATAATGTAATATCATTTTTGAAGATACTTTCTGACCCTAAGGGCAGATGCATGAGTAATCGTCATGTTACACTTTCAACCTGCGGAATAGTTCCGAGGATATATGATCTTGCAGAAGATGCACCGGGCGTAACGCTTTCCATATCCCTTCATAGTCCTACAGATGAAAAACGAAGTGAGATAATGCCTATAAATAAGAGCTATAATATTTCACAGGTAATTGAGGCTGCAAAGAACTTTTTTAATAAAACAGGACGTCGTATAACATTTGAGTATGCCGTGATAGAAGGGGTAAACAGCGCTGAGAAGGATGCATCGGCTCTTGCAAGGCTTTTAAAGGGGATGCCGTGTCATGTCAATTTGATACCGGTAAACCCCATAACAGAAAGAAACTATCATGGAAGCAGAAAAACTGCGAAATTGTTAATGGAAAAATTGAGCAGCTTAGGAATAAATGCAACTGTCCGCCGAACACTCGGCAGTGATATAGAGGCTGCTTGCGGACAGCTTAGAAGAAACGCACTTGACAAATAGACACGGAGGTGAATGCAGTGCAGTATGCAGCGTATACCCATATAGGATGTGTTAGAGAAGAAAATCAGGATAGAGTTATCGTTCGCCCATATGGTGAATGTGTTCTGTCAGCTGTATTTGATGGTATGGGTGGTGAACGTGCTGGTGAGGAAGCCAGCCGTATTGCTGAGGAAGAATTTCTGTCACATTTCAATAAATCATACAGAGAGGGAATGGACCCTCATGCTTTGAGAAATCTTCTGATTTCATCAGTATCAGCAGCAAATTCCGTTATATACACTACGGCAAGAATGAATTATAAAAATTTTGGAATGGGCACAACCTGTGTTGCAGCATTTGTGGATAAAAGAGGTATACATGTTGTAAATGTAGGCGACAGTAGAGCATATTATCTCGCCGGCGGTGAGCTAAAGCAGATAACTACTGATCATACTGTGGTAAATATGCTCCTTGAAAACGGTAGAATATCTTCCGCCGAAATCGCAAATCATCCTCAGAGACACATGCTTACAAGAGCAGTGGGAGTCGAAAAAACAGTGAGACCTGATTTTTTCAGGATTGAAAATGTAAGCGATAATTTTTCAGTATTGCTTTGCTCAGATGGTTTATCAGGTTATTGCGGAAACGCTGAGCTTGAGCATGTTTTGGAACAGGAACTTTCGGCAGAAGAAAAGACAAATCAACTTATCAGTCTTGCACTTGATAAGGGCGGACGTGACAATGTATCGGTTGCTGTGATTATGCAGCCGTAATATAAAGGAGGCTATTATGGATAAATTGATAGGCAGTCGTCTGGATGGCAGATATGAGATCACTGAGCTTATCGGTGAAGGCGGCATGGCAGAGGTCTATAAGGCACATGATGTACTTGATAATAAAGAAGTTGCTGTAAAAATATTGAGAAAAGAATTTGCAAAAAGTGAGGAATTTCAGCGCAGATTTCGTAATGAATCAAAGGCTATAGCAGTCCTTTCGCATCCGAATATTGTAAAAGTTTATGATATGTGCTTTTCTGAGAAGATGCAGTACATTGCAATGGAATATATAGATGGCATTACACTTAAAGATTATATAGACAGTGAGCATGTGCTTAACTGGAAGGATGCTGTGCATTTTATTATACAAATTTTGAGGGCGCTTCAAACTGCTCATAATCGTGGAATCGTACATCGTGACATAAAGCCTCAGAATATTATGCTGCTGACAGATGGAACTATCAAAGTCATGGACTTTGGTATTGCCAAATTTGCCCGTGAAGAGAGCATGACCGCTACAGATCAGGCTATAGGAACAGTTCACTATATTAGTCCGGAACAGGCAAGAGGCGATGTTACAGATGAAAAGAGCGATATATATTCCGTAGGCGTTATGTTCTATGAAATGCTCACTGGTCAGAAGCCTTTTGATACGGACAATCCTATCTCTATTGCGGTTATGCATATGCAGAATGTAGCACGCCGTCCACGTGATATAAATCCAAATATTCCGTCGGGACTTGAAGAAATAATCATGCATGCCATGGAAAAGGATGCCGAAGTAAGATACCAGACTGCTACTGACATGATCCGTGACATTGAAGCATTTAAGAATAATAATCAGATCGTTTTCGGTTACTATCGTGTTCCGCAAAAGCAGCCTGTACAGTCTGAAAGAAGATATACGGAAGCACCAGTTCGTGAAACAGTTCCGCCTGTGAATAATTCTAAGAATCAGCCGGAATATTACGATAATGAAGAATACGATGCTTATGAAGATGATGATTACGAGGATTACGAAGAAGAACCACAGAGACAGAAGTCAATGATGGTTCCGATACTGACATCTGTAACAATAGTAATTGTCGTAGTATGTGCTGTTATTGTAGTAGCTATAATTGCAGGAGCGTGGCGTCCGGGCAGCGATAAGCTTACTACCATTCCTGATCTCGTTGGCATGCAGTATACAGATGCTGTTAAAATCTATGAGGATAGCCTTGTTCTTAATATTGAAAAGGAAACTTACAATGATAAATATGCCGAAGGCGTTATTTTTGACCAGAGCATATCTGCCGGACAGGAAATAGAGCGTGATGCTGACGGCAAGATTCGTATGGCTATTGCTGTCAGCCTTGGAACACAAAAATATACGGTTCCGGATGTTGCTAACTTGGACGAAAGCGAAGCTGTAGCAACTCTTGAAGGGCTTGGATTTAATGTGCGAAAAGTCTCAGAAGAAAGCACTATGGAAGACGGCTTTGAAAAGGGTAAGGCAATGAGAACAGAACCTAAAGCAGGTACGGAAGCGCAGGCAGGACAGACTATAGTTTTGTATATTAGCGAAGGTATTGCTGTTGAGGAAGTAAAAGTTCCAGATCTTGTGGGCAAGACGCTTAAAGAAGTTGAGGTAGAAATAGCTCACCTGAATCTTAAGCTTGTTGTTGAAGAGGTTGATTCAAACGAAGATAAAGACGTTATTATTGAGCAGGATATTGAGCCTGATGAAATAGTAATTTCAGGAACTGAGATTCATGTTAAGGTCAGCAACGGTGTTGCACCAGAGGGTGAGGTTGCATTTGGTTTGTACTTGCCATCTTTTGCAAGAGGAAAATACAATCTTGATTTCTCTATAAACGGTGAGATCGTAAAGTCTCAGGCGTTTGTGGCAGAAAATACTATTGATGGAATGGTTGTTGTATCAATAGTGGATAAGGGAATAAAACAAGTTGTTGTAACAATAACAAATACTCAGACAGGTTTAACTGCACGACTTGGCACGTATAATTTTGATTTTGCAAACAATAACTTTAGCGCAATTTCGGAAGATATAGATGGTGGTTTTGCAGCAGTAACTGCTCAGGAAACCGCTCCTCCTCCGGTTGCTACTGAAATTGTAACTGTGACATCTATTGTTGAGTAAGCTTATTGATAAGAGGATGAGAAAATGAAACAGGCTGACGCTATCAGTGTGCAGCATGGCAGAATTTTATCATGTGTAGGAGGACTCTATACTGTAGAGTCCTCTTCCGGTATAACTGCCTGCAAAGCACGTGGAGTATTTAGAAATCAGGGAATAACGCCCTATGCAGGAGATATGGTGACATTTAAGAACGGCGTAATAAACGAAGTTCTTCCAAGAAAAAACAGCATTATAAGGCCACCGCTCGCCAATCTTGATAGATTGTTTTTTGTGGTATCGCTTTGTAAACCAGTGCCAAATTACCTTCTTCTTGATAAATTTATTGCTGTTGCAAGATATAAGAATATTGAGCCGGTAATAGTAATTACAAAGACGGATATTGGATCGGATAAGGAAATACGCAGTATATACGAAAATGCAGACCTTACTGTGATTTCTGTTAATTACGATAGACCGGAGACTATAGAAGCTGTAGCGTCACTTATAGAGGGAAAAATAAGTGCCTTTACAGGAAATACCGGAGCAGGCAAGTCAACTCTTCTTAATCATATTGCACCGGAACTTAATATTCCTGTAGGTGAAGTAAGCGACAAGCTAGGGCGTGGAAAGCATACAACAAGAACGGCATCGCTTTATCCTATACTTGGAGGATATATTGCAGATACTCCGGGCTTTTCTACATTTGAAACAGAACAGTACGCTGTTATGAAAAAAGAAGAAATAGCAGATTATTTCCCTGAATTTGCACCGTTTTTAGGAAAGTGCCGTTTTGCGGACTGTGCCCATATATGTGAAAAGGGATGTGCTGTACTGGAAGCCGTAAATGAAGGCAAGATCGAAAAGCTTCGTCACAATTCCTATGCAGTTATGTATGAGGAAGCCAAACTTAGGAAGGATTGGGAAAAGTAGTGGGAAAGACATGTGTTATTCTGGCAGGCGGATATCTTGATGTCAGAACGATTTTCATTCCTGAAAATGCAATTGTTATATGTGCAGACAAAGGCTATCTTGCTGCAAAAGAGCTTGGACTTGACAATGTACTTGTTCTGGGGGATTTTGATTCATTAGGTTTTGTTCCGAATAGTCCTGATGTTCAGCTGTATCCTTCTGAAAAAGATGATACGGATACACTGCTTGCCGTAAAAGAAGCTTTAAAAATGGATGCGTCTGAAATATTTATTTACGGAGCACTTGGTGGACGAATTGACCATACTTTCGCCAATATACAAACGCTCATGTTTATTGCAGAAAATGGAGCGTCTGGAACTCTTATTGGTGATAATAACAGAGTTACACTTCAAATTGCAAATACTTGTAAGCGCTATAAAAAACGTGATGGATATTATTTTTCTGTTTTTTCGTATTCTGAAAAAAGTATAGGAGTGAGTATCAGCGGTACAAAATACACGCTCTCTGATGCCGTACTTACAAACAACTATCCTTTGGGGGTAAGTAATCACATAGAAAATGATTATGCGGAAGTATCTGTTGGAAATGGATGCCTTCTTATAATTGAGTCAAAAGAAACCTGAACCAAAAGTACTCATCCTGAATAGAATGAAAGGAACGTATATTTTTTAGGCATTACCGGATGTTTCTGATGAATGTATAAAACTATCAGCTTAAATAAAATGGTACTGCCTTAGAACATATCTGACATTGGTGTCAGTCTGAGGAGGGATTACAGATGAAAATCGTAGTCGTAAAAAGTCCGAAGATATTGTCAGGAATATTCAGGATAATATTCAGAATAAAACGTGAACAGCCTGACGCATAATTGTGACACAGGGATTGCTGAGAATTAGTTCTCATGCAATCCCTTTTTGCATAGTCTTATATTAACTTTATATTGAGGTGAGACTATGGATACAGATAATATTAAAAATAATGATAAGGAAAATGCTAAGGAAGAAAGTACACTTAGTACTAGTACTGCTCCGTTTGTTCAGGAGCTTTCAGAACCTAGTGAAGATATGATATTTTTAGACAAAAGCAAACCAGACAGAAAGAAAAGCTCTGGCGATGACGTTATGCTCACTCAGTGTATACTATGTCTTATGCTTGCTCTATCTGTTTTTTTGCTTAAATTTATAAGTGATGACTTTCAGGGAGAATTACTGTCGATTTATAATGAAAAAACAAGTGCGCCGGCAGCTCCTTTTATAGTAAAAATAATGGAGACGATTGAAGCGTGGTTTAAAGGATGATAAGCTTTCGCTTTTGGGGTATATGTATTCATGTAGAATTTGGATTTATTGCAGTATGTGCGCTTTTATCGGCTGTAGGTAATGCTAATATTTTAGCATATGGTTTTTTTGCTGTTATCCTGCATGAATTTACACACCTTGCTGTAATGACACTTTTTGATATGAAAGCAGAGAGCATAACATTTCATAGCTGCGGAATACGTATTTGTCCAAAGAAAACTCTGTGCGGTTACAGGCAGGAGTTTATAATGCTTTTGGCAGGACCTTTTGCAAATATAGCTGCATGGGCGCTTATATCATGCTTTTCAGAAAATAATGCTCTTGCACAGGCACAGCTTATACCGGGAATACTTAACTTGCTGCCATGTCGTTTTCTTGATGGTGGTGCTGCTCTCTGCGCAGCATTAGCAATGACTAAAATAGAATTTTCATTAGGTGAACGTATCCTTAGGTCGATTTTTATTTTTACGCCTATAGTTCTTATAGTGTTTGGTTTTTTCTTTGGAATAACTAATTTTACATATTATGCACTTATGTGTTACCTTTTATTTGCGGAATTTTTCAGATAGCTGTTGATTATTTCTCGGATTTGTAGTACAATATAAGTATAATATAAGAAGCTGCTGTTATTATTTCTATGAGTGATTTTGTTATAGCAGCTTTTAAGAGAATAATAAATGAAGGGATTGAGTGCTATCAGTATTCTTTCAAAAATTGAACCGCTTCTTCTCAAGGTTCAGAAGCCGTCTCAATATATAGGAGGCGAAACAGGCAGCATTGTTAAGGATCATGATAAGGTCCGTGTAAGCTTTGCATTCTGTTTCCCTGATACATATGAAATAGGTATGTCACACCTTGGCATGAAGATTCTTTATGGTCTTATAAATCAGCGTGAGGAATTTTGTTGTGAACGTGTTTTTGCCCCTGATACTGATTTTGAAGAACTTATGCGTCAAGAGAATATACCTCTTTATTCACTAGAAAGTCTTACGCCTGTTGCACAGTTTGATATGGTTGGATTTACTCTCCAGTATGAGCTGGCATATACAAATATTCTTAATATGCTGGAACTTGCTGGAATTCCAATATATGCCAGAGACAGAGGAGATTCCCTCAGTCAGATGGTCTTTGCCGGTGGCCCTTGTGTGTGTAATCCTGAGCCTATTGCTGATTTCTTTGATTTATTTATTCTCGGTGAGGGTGAAGAAGTAAATCTTGAAGTTATGGATCTATACGCTGAAATGAAAGAAATGGGAGCGTCCCGACAGGAATTTCTGCGTAAAGTCTCAGGGATAGAAGGAGTATACGTGCCGTCTCTTTATGATGTTAGTTATAATGAAGACGGTACTATAAAAGCGATAACGCCTATGGAAAATGTTCCTGCGACAGTAAGAAAACGTATTATAAAAGATTTTGATAAGGTATATTATCCTGAAACATTCGTTGTGCCGTTTACTGAGATAGTACATGACAGATCTGTTGTAGAAGTTCTTCGTGGCTGTATAAGAGGATGCCGTTTTTGTCAGGCAGGATTTATCTATAGACCATTTCGTGAGAAAACACCGGATACTATATGTCGTCAGGCAGCGGATCTTTGTAAAAATACAGGTTATGAGGAATTGTCTCTTTCATCGCTCAGTACAAGCGACCACAGCGGCATAGACGAAATGCTTACAAAGCTTCTTGATGTAACAGAAGAAAAACGTGTGAGTATGTCGCTGCCGTCTTTGAGAGTTGATAACTTTTCTGATGCGCTTATGGAGAAGATAAAGAGAATCCGCAAAAGCGGTCTTACATTTGCGCCAGAAGCAGGTACGCAGAGACTTCGTGATGTAATAAATAAGAATGTTTCTGATGAGGAAATCATGAATACTGCTGAAATAGCTTTTTCTGGTGGATATTTTAATGTAAAGCTTTACTTTATGATGGGACTTCCTACAGAAACAGATGAGGACATAGCAGGTATTGCAGAAACTGCCGATAGAATAGTAGAATTGTTTTTCCAGAATCCCGACAGACCAAGAGGCAAAATGGTTCAGGTTTCTATAAGCGTTGCTACATTCGTTCCGAAGCCGTTTACTCCGTTTGAATTTGAACCTCAGGCTACCGAGGAAGAGGTGCGACATAAGCAGGAACATCTTGTGAATTCTATAAACCCCAGAAATGCAAGGCGAGTAAAGGTAAGCTGGCATGAATTTCGCATAAGTCAGTTGGAGGGCGTACTTGCAAGAGGTGACAGAAGGCTTTCAAGTGTAATTTATGAGGCATGGAAAAATGGCAGCCGTTTTGACAGCTGGAGCGATAGATTTAAATGGGAATGCTGGGATAAAGCGTTTGAAAAGTGCAAAATAGCGCCTGAATTTTACGCAAGCCGAAGAAGAGATTATGATGAGATAATGCCTTGGGATCATCTTAATTATATGGTAGACAAGCAATTCCTTATACGTGAGCATAAAAAGGCTATGAAAGCTGAAACAACTCCTCATTGTCGTGCAAATTGCAGCGGCTGTGGAGTAAATCGTGAGGTTGGGAGGGCTTGCTTTTGAAAACGACAGTAAGAATGAAATTTACTAAAAAAGGACGTGCCAAATACATTTCTCACCTCGATCTCATGCGTTGTTTTCAGAGATGTATAAGACGTGCAGAGCTGCCAATAGCTTATTCAGAGGGCTTCCATCCACATATGCAGATAGTTTTTGCGGCTGCATTGTCATTGGGATTTGAAAGTGATTATGAAGTAATTGAGCTTGGACTCAGTGAGCAGCTTCCTTTTGAAGAAGTGAAATCACGCATGCAGGCTGTTTTGCCGGAGGGCATAGATATAAGCGAATGCTATGCGCCAAAGCATAAAATGGGTCAAATAGCTTACGCTGAATATGAAATCGTATTGGGATGCAGTGATCCAGACAAGCTTCTTGTGCAGTGGAGAGAATTTATCAATCAAGAAAAAATCATTGTTGAGAAAAAAACAAAGAGAGGCTTTCGTGAGATTGATCTGAAAGAGTTTACAGAATGCTTATCTGAAAGAATATTTGATAATGAACTTGTACTAGATCTAAGACTTCCGGCAGGCAGTACAGTTAATGTAAATCCTTCACTTTTAATAGATGAATTTGGAAAAAACGAGGCAATTTCCTTTGATTATCCGAAATATTGCCGCAAAAAGCTTCTTTGTACGGAAAAAACTGAATTTTTTTAAAAAAACACTTGCAATTTTTTTGGATATGTGTTATTATAATAGAGCATTTAAAATCCGCCGGATGTAGTGATATTCGGTGAGTGTAATGCCATAAACGACATTAAATCAGACAATCCGCTGACGGACAGCCTTGTGATTTGGCTGCAAGCAGGAATTTGACCGCCTGTACGTGAATGAAGGTCTGAAAATCAGGAGGAAAGAAAAATGGATGCATTAAAAACAATCAGCGAGTCAAGTATGAAGCAGGAAGCACCGGTTATCTGCGTAGGTGATACAGTAAAGGTTCACGTACGTATCAAGGAAGGCGACAAGAGCCGTATTCAGGTATTTGAAGGCACAGTTATCGCTAAGAAGCACGGTGGCATCAGCGAAACATTTACAGTTCGCCGTCTTTCTCATGGTTGTGGTGTAGAGCGTGTATTCCCTCTCCACTCTCCAGTTGTTGAGAAGGTTGACATTATCCGTAAGGGTAAGGTTCGCAGAGCTAAGCTGTATTACCTGCGTGACCGTGTAGGTAAGGCTGCAAAGGTTAAGGAACAGATTCGCTAATTGCGAGAGGTCAGGCGGAGGCGTGGCGGAATGTCAGCGCTTCCGATTTACCTGGCATCAAGAGTAAAAGGGGGACATTATGTCCTTTTTTTATTATGTAGTTGAAATTATATAAGATTTATATAATTAAAAATATTTCCGCAGAGTGCATTTGAAAAGAGGACGGTATGGAAAAAGAAAATAATGCAGTACAGTCAAAGGAAGATAAGAAGAAGGGGTCGTTTTTAGGCGATCTTCTGGATATATTGGAAGCGGTATTTATATCCGTTTTTGCTGTTATCCTGTTCTTTGCATATGTAGCACGTCCGGTTACTGTTGAGGGACGCTCTATGGAATCAACGCTTCACAATCAAGACAGATTATTTATGTCTAATTTCTTTTATACGCCTGAGCGAGGCGATATAGTTGTAGTTGACAACAGTGTTTCATGGACATATGATGCAAAGGGCAATTTACAGGCAGGAAATGGAATCGCAGAAGATAAGAAGCTTATAAAGCGTGTAATTGCTATGGGCGGCGATGAACTCGACATTAACTTTACTACAGGTGAGGTTATTGTAAATGGTGAAGTACTGAAGGAAGATTACATCAAAAACGCTACAACTACAAACAATGGTTCATTTGCGTATCCTGTGCGCATTCCTGAAGGCTATGTGTTTGTAATGGGTGATAATCGCCAGAATTCTACTGACAGCCGTGCAAGTGCAGTTGGCTTTGTGTCAGAAGATCAGATTCTCGGCAAGGCACTGTTCCGTTTTGCTCCGGTGTCAGATTTTGGTGGAATTTATGACTAAACCTTCCCGTATATGAAAGGAGGGATATTATGTCTGAACTGACAATACGTAATATACAATGGTTTCCCGGTCATATGACAAAAACACGCCGTATGATCGGCGCTAATATATCTCTGGTAGATGCTGTGGTTGAAATACTTGACGCACGTATTCCTATGAGTAGCCGCAACCCTGATATGAACGGCATGATCGGAAATAAACCGAGATTGTTTATTTTAAATAAAGCAGATATGGCTGATCCTAAAATTACGGATAATTGGATATCTTATTTTAGAAAACAGGGTATTGCTGCTATTTCTATGGATTGCAAAAGCGGCAGAGGCGTTAAGAACTTTACAGGTGCAGTAGAACAGCTTCTTGCACCTCTTCTTGAAAAAAGAAAAAATGCCGGAATGATCGGTACACCTATAAGGCTTATGATAGTTGGTATACCAAATGTAGGAAAATCCTCTTTTATAAATCGTATGGCACAGTCAAAGCGTGCCAAGGTTGAGGATAGACCGGGTGTCACACGTACGAAGCAGTGGGTAAAAATTGGCAGCAATATGGAGCTTCTTGATATGCCCGGTGTACTGTGGCCAAAGTTTGATGATCAGGAAATAGCTAAGAGACTTGCTTTTACAGGTGCTATCAATGATGATGTTGTGGATATAGAAACTCTCGCTATGCTGCTTCTTGAATATCTGGCTAAGCATTATCCTGATACTCTGACTGCAAGATATAAAATGACAGAGTTTACAGAAATGGGCGGCATAGAGCTGCTTGAAACAATGGGCAGAAAAAGAGGAATGCTTATTTCCGGTGGCGAGGTAAATACCGAAAGAGCCGCCATTACTCTTATAGATGAATACCGTAGTGGAAAGCTTGGCAGAATGACTCTGGAATCACCGGAGGATATGAATAATGACTAAAGAAACAGCTTCTAAAAAAAGTACAGCTGATCTGTATGAATTTGATGCCGAAAAGAGAAATGTATATCCCATTCTCTGCGGTGTCGATGAAGCCGGACGAGGCCCGCTTGCCGGTGATGTTTATGCGGCAGCAGTTGTGCTTGACCCGGATTGTCTCATAGAGGGGATAAACGACAGCAAAAAGCTTACAGAGAAAAAAAGGGAACTGCTTTTTGAGGAAATATGCGAAAAGGCAGAAGCCTACTGTATAGCAACAGCAACTGTTGATGAAATTAAGAAGCTTAATATTCTCGGGGCTACAATGCTTGCTATGAGACGTGCAGTGGAGGGACTTGAAAAAACACCTTCTTATGTTCTTGTAGACGGCAACAGAATGCCTGAGCTTTCTGTTCCTGCTGAAACTGTTATAAAGGGTGATGCTAATTCTGCAAGTATAGCAGCTGCATCTATCCTTGCTAAGGTCGCAAGAGACAGAAAACTCCGAGAACTCGATGAGCTATATCCTGAATATGGCTTTTCAAAGCATAAGGGCTACGGTACAAAGGGTCATTATGAGGCTATACTTAAATATGGACCAAGTCCTGTGCATAGAATGTCTTTTTTAAAGAAATTGTATAAGTAATGGGAAAATATCAAAATATTAAAGGCGATATAGGAGAGAGGGCTGTTTTGGAATTACTGATTCAAAATGGAGCAGTTTTACTTTCAAAAAATTATCGTGTGCAAGGCGGTGAGATTGATCTTATTGTTGCGCATGATGATAAAATTCGCTTTGTAGAGGTAAAAACCAGAAAAAGCAAAAATCTGGATTTAGGGCTGGAGTCAGTGGATAAGCGCAAGCAAAAGCTTATTATACGTACTGCTGATATATTCTGTTCAGAACACGTTATTGATTTGCAGCCAAGCTTTGATGTGGCTCTGGTGTGCATGGATAAAGACTGTGTACAGGATATAACCTATCTGGAAAATGCTTTTGGTTTGTCTAGCGGCAATTAATTATTTTAAATATAAATGCAAATTAAAAAGGGTGGTAATTATGTATTATAAAAGTACAAGAGACAGCGGCCTGCGCATAGAAAGTGCAGCTGCCATTTCAAGAGGTATTTCTGAAGAGGGCGGTTTGTTCGTACCAGAGTCCATTCCAAGTATAACAATGGATGAGCTTAAAAAGCTTGCTGATATGACTTATGCACAGAGAGCAGCTGCGGTTTTTGCAAAGTATCTCACGGATTTTACAGAAGCAGAGCTTGTTTACTGTACAGAGAATGCTTATTCCGAAAAGAATTTTGAAACAGCTAACATTGCAGAGATAGCACATCTTTTCGATGGAACATATATGCTTGAGCTTTGGCATGGCCCTACATGTGCGTTCAAGGATATGGCTCTCCAGATCCTTCCCTATTTTCTTACTACATCTGTCAAGAAGCTGAATCTTGATTGTAAGATCGTTATTCTTGTTGCTACATCGGGCGATACAGGCAAGGCTGCGCTTGAGGGCTTTAAAGACGTTCCTGGTACACAGATCATGGTATTCTATCCAGAAGAAGGCGTAAGCGATATGCAGAAGCGCCAGATGGTTACTCAGGAGGGCGAAAATGTTACAGTTTGCGCTGTTAAGGGTAACTTTGATGACTGCCAGAGCGGTGTTAAGACTATTTTTACTGATAGTAATGTGATTGGTACATTGGAAAATGGCGGAATGCGTTTTTCCAGTGCAAATTCTATAAACTGGGGCAGACTTGTTCCACAGGTAGTATACTACGTTTCTTCATATGTAACCATGGCTTCTCAGGGTGAGATCGAATGGGGCGAGAAGATCAATATAGTTGTTCCTACAGGTAACTTCGGCAACATTCTTGCTGCTTATTATGCAAAGCAGATGGGTGTGCCAATTGCTAAGCTTATTTGTGCGTCTAATGTAAACAAGGTTCTCACAGACTTTATCCGTACAGGTGTTTATGACAGAAATCGTGATTTCTATGCAACCTGTTCACCATCTATGGACATTCTTATTTCCAGCAATCTCGAAAGACTTCTTTATCTGCTTTCTGGTGAAAACGATGCATTGATCCGTCAGTGGTTCGGTCAGCTTGCAAGTGAAGGTAAGTATGAAGTTTCTGATGATATCAAGGCTTCTATGAAGGAACTGTTCTACGGTGGCTATTGTGATGATGCTGCTACAAAGGAAACTATCGGTAAGATTTATAAGAAATATGGCTATACTTGTGATACTCATACAGCAGTTGCAGTTAAGGTTTATGAGGATTACAAGGCTGAAACAGGCGATACAACAAAGACTCTTATCGCTTCTACAGCAAGCCCATATAAATTTAGCGGAAGTGTACTGTCTGCACTTGACAGCAGCCGTGTTACAGATGATGAATATGCAATGGTTGACATCCTTTCTGAAATGTCAAATATACCTGTACCGTCTGCTCTTGCTGAACTCAAAACAAAAGAACGCAGATTCAGCGGAAGCATTGATAAGAACGATATGAAGGAATTCGTTCTTTCTGAGCTTGGTCTTGCATAATATATGAGTTTATTTGTCATCGGAGATCTGCATTTGTCTTTTGGTGTTCCGAGCAAACCTATGGATATTTTTGGTGGATGGAAAAATTATCAGCAGCTTTTGGAAGAAAACTGGCTCGATAGTGTTAAAGCCGATGATACAATAGTGCTTGCAGGAGATCTGTCATGGGGAATGAACCTCGAACAGTCTGATGCAGACTTCGCTTTTATAGACAAACTGCCCGGAAGAAAGATTATTCTAAAAGGCAATCATGATTATTGGTGGAATTCTCTTAAAAAAATGGAGAGCTTCTTTGAAAAAAACGATTACAAAAGCCTGCATATTCTCCATAACAATCATTATGCTTATGGTGAATATGGTATTTGCGGTACAAGGGGCTGGGTCAATATGCCCGGTGAATCTGCGGATGCTAAGGTTTTGGCAAGAGAAGTTCAGAGACTTGAGGTTTCTATTCAGTCTGCGGTGAACGCAGGACTTCTCCCTGTTGTTTTTCTTCATTATCCGCCTATTTACGGAAATTCGTATAATTATGACATATTAGAAGTGCTTTATAAATATAAGGTGAAAAACTGCTATTATGGTCATGTTCACGGAAAAGGTCACATTCACGCATTTCAGGGTGTATATGAAGAGACAAAAATGGAAATGATAAGTAGTGATTATTTACATTTTATTCCGTATAAAATTATGTGATTTTGTGCTAAAGGTAGAAGTGTAAAAATCCACTGGTCAAATTATTTAAGGTATGGTATAATAATAAAGCGTGTATTGAAGAGTTCTTTTGCATAGGTGTAATGCCTGCAAAGTTCATGCTTACAATAGATTTAAATTATGGAGGAAATCAAAATGATTTTAAAGTCTAATGAAAAAACTGACATTAATATGTCCGAGCTTACTGTACAGATCGATGCTGAATCCTTTGAAAAGGCAGTAGAGGCTGCATATCAGTATGAGAAGAAGAATATTTCACTGCCGGGCTTCCGTAAGGGCAAGGTTCCGAGAAAGATGTGCGAGCGTACATTCGGTGAGAATGTATTTTATGAGCAGGCAATCAACATGGTTCTGAACATGGAAATGTATGGTGTTATCGTTGAATCAGGTCTGGATGTAGTTGATACTCCTAAGGTTGAGCTTTTGTCTGTTGATAAGGAAAACGGCGCATCACTTAAGCTCGTTTGTGTTACAAAGCCTGTAATCAACATTGAAGATTATAAGGGTATGGCTGCTCCTAAGAGTGTTCATGAAGTATCTGATGAAGATGTTGACGCACAGATCAAGACAATGCTTCAGAGAAATGCAAGAGTTGTATCTATTGACGACAGAGCTGCACAGATGGGCGATGAAGTTAAGTTCAACTTTGAAGGCTTCTTTGGCGATACAGCATTTGAAGGCGGCAAGGGCGAAGACTTCCAGCTGAAACTTGGCAGCGGTCAGTTTATCCCTGGTTTTGAAGAGCAGGTTGCAGGTCACAGCATCGGTGAAAACTTTGATGTTGTTGTTACATTCCCTGAAAATTATCAGATGGAAGAGTATGCAGGCAAGGAAGCTACATTCAAGTGCTGCATTAATAGCATTTCTTCCGAAGAACTCCCAGAGTTTGATGATGAATTTGTAAAGGATGCTTCTGATTTTGATACAGTTGACGAATTGAAGGCTGATATTAGAAAGAAGCTGGAAGAAAGTGCTGAGGCTTCTGCACAGAATGGCTTTGAAAATGCTCTTATTGATGCACTTATCGCTAAGGTTCAGGATCCTATTCCACATTGTATGTTTGAGCACCGTGCTGACACTCTGATGAATAGTTTTGCAGCTCAGCTCAAGCAGAGCGGTCTTGATATGGATCTTTATCTCCAGTACACAGGCATGGATGCTGATTCTCTTAAGGCTACTTATCTTGAAAGAGCTGAAAATGAAGTTAAGCTTCGTCTGGCTCTGGAAAGAATTGCACAGCTTGAAAATATTGAAATTTCTGATGAAGAGATCGACACTGAGCTTACAAAGCTTGCTGAGGAAAACAACCTTACTATTGATGATGTAAAGGCTCGTATTCCTATGGACGATTTCAAGACAGATATGCTTGTAACTAAGGCAATGGATCTCGTAAAGGAGACTGCTGTAGTTGATAATTCCGCTAAGGAAGAAGAAGCTGCTGAATAATCAGAGCTATAAATGATAATTACAGTTAGGGGCGGACATCTGTTCGCCCTGCTGTAGTATTTACACAAACGTGAAAAACCGGTATATTCCGGTAAAAATATGTTGAATGAAGGGATGATAGCCATGAGTAGTTTTATTCCATACGTTGTTGAACAGTCAGGAAGAGGAGAGCGTTCATATGATATTTTCTCACGTCTTCTTAATGATCGTATTATAATGCTTTGCGATCAGGTAACAGATGCTTCCGCAAGTGTTGTAATTGCACAGCTTTTGTATCTTGAAAGTCAAGATGCTGAAAAGGACATTTCACTTTATATCAACAGTCCGGGTGGCTCTTGCACAGCAGGCATGGCAATTTACGATACAATGCAGTATATCAAGTGTGATGTATCAACCATTTGTATTGGTATGGCTGCATCAATGGGTGCATTCCTGTTGTCATCAGGTGCTAAAGGCAAGAGAATTGCTCTTCCAAACAGTGAAATTATGATACATCAGCCTCTTATTTCAGGAGGTCTGTCAGGACAGTGTACCGATATTAAGATTCATTCCGACCATCTTGTAAGAACACGTAACCGTTTGAATGAGATCCTTGCTGCAAATACCGGCAAGAGTATTGAGCAGATCGCTGTTGATACTGAACGAGATAACTATATGTACGCAGATGAAGCAAAGGAATATGGTCTGATTGATAAAGTTATTGTAAATAGATAAGGAGCAGATATGACAGATCATTCATTAAAACAATGTAATTTCTGTGGAAGAACTGAGGACCTTACAAATAGTATGTTTTCCGCAGGAGATGTAAATATCTGCGACAGATGTGTATGCTATTGTTATGAGATGTTGGAAGGCAACGGAATGACCGCGGAATATAAGGCTGAGAAGAAAGCAAAAAATTCTAAGAAGCCTAGTGCGATCAAGCTGTTGAAGCCTGCTGAGATAAAGAAAGTTCTTGATGAATACGTTATTGGTCAGGATTCTGCTAAAATAGCGCTTTCTGTTGCTGTTTATAATCACTACAAGAGGATTATGAGCCAGGATAATGCAGAAGACGATATAGAGCTTCAGAAGAGCAATATACTGCTTCTTGGACCTACAGGTGTAGGTAAGACATTCCTTGCTCAGACACTTGCAAAAACGCTTGATGTTCCTTTTGCAATTGCAGATGCTACTACTATTACAGAGGCAGGATATGTTGGTGACGACGTTGAAAATGTTCTTGTACGTCTTTTACAGGCTGCCGATTTCAATGTAGAAGCTGCTGAACGTGGAATTATTTATATTGATGAGATAGATAAGATCTCACGTAAATCAGAGAATACGTCTCTTACAAGAGATGTAAGCGGCGAGGGTGTTCAGCAGGCGCTGCTTAAAATTATTGAGGGTACTGTGTCAAACGTTCCTCCTCAAGGCGGAAGAAAGCATCCGAATCAGGAGTTTATTCATGTAAATACAAAGAATATTCTCTTTATTTGCGGAGGTGCATTTGACGGCCTTGAAAAACTAATTCAGAAGAGAATGACTCCTTCTTCATTAGGATTTGGTGCAGATATCGCCGACAAGAGGGTAGAGCAGACAAACATTTTCCGCAAGGTTACTCCGCATGACCTTGTAAAGTTCGGATTAGTTCCAGAGCTTGTGGGCAGACTTCCTGTTATTACCACTCTTGATGACCTTGATGAAGAAGCTCTTGTAAGAATACTCACAGAGCCTAAAAACGCTCTTGTTAAGCAATACCAGAAACTATTTGGTTATGACAAGGTCGAACTTGTTATCGAAGATGAGGCTCTTAAAAGCATTGCTGCAAAGGCTATAAAGCGTAAGACAGGTGCAAGAGGACTTCGTGGTATTATTGAGAGTATACTCATGGAGACCATGTATAATGTGCCTTCTCTTGATAATGCAAGAAAGGTTGTTGTAACTAAGGATTGCATAGAAAATGGTGCAGCTCCTGTAGTTTATGATGAATCAGGCGCATTGATTAGTTAATTTATAAAAATAAAAGCAGATAAGGCTTAAAAAACGCCTTATCTGCTTTTTTACCTGTACATATAATTATAAGAGCCTGCCTGACAGCAAGCTCTTATAAAATTTATTATGTAATAATAAATCAATCTACAGTTACGATCTCACCCATAAGATCACGAGAAGCACTGATAGCATTTGATTCGTCTGTATCAATATGCATTGCAGTTGCGTAGTTTTCAGAAACACGACAAACTACATCGCCCAGAATAGCCTTTCTGCCGTCTGTATCAACCTTTACCCATACAATGTCCTTATCCTTAACGCCCATTTCTGCTGCATCTTCAGGAGTAAGATGAATATGACGCTTTGCAACGATAACGCCCTCGTTGATCTCTATTTCTCCGCATGGACCAACGATTTTGCATGCGCCTGAACCTGCAACGTCGCCAGATTCACGTATAGGAGCAGCAATGCCGATAGAACGTGCGTCTGTTGCAGAAAGCTCAACCTGAGTATCCTTTCTGAATGGACCGAGAATGGAAACGTTTGGCATTTCCTTCTTAGGGCCTACAATTGTTACTCTCTCTTCACAAGCAAACTGACCAGGCTGAGAAAGCATTTTTTTAACAGTAAGTTCTTTACCTTCACCAAACAGTACTGCAAAGTGTTCAGCAGTAAGGTGTACGTGTCTTGCTGATGTTTCAACTATAAATTTTTTTGACATGGGAATTACCTCCAGTGAATTTTATTTCCAGTTATATTTTACTACATTCTATTCTTTTCGTCAATAGTTTTCTTGATTTAATTCTTAATTTTGCATAGATATAGCCAGTAAAGCCATGCATATGTGAAAAGTGGCAGCGGCTATAAGCAGTGGTGAAGTAAGTGCAATGCGCATTCCTCTTAAATTTTGACGGAGAGTATTTGCAGGAAGCCTTGTGCGTCTTACTTCCATTATCCAGAATATTAATCCTAATATGGCAACTAGATAGTAGAAAATATTTGAAATTATTAAAACCATCGAGCCTACGCCAAAATCAGGGATTTCTGTAAAAATCCAGTTCATTCCGAATGACATAGTATTTACTGCGATATGTACAAGTATAGATGGAATAAGAGAGTTATGCTTTATTACAATTCTTCCTAAAAATATTCCAATTGGCATTGCCAGCAGGAACTGCGCAATATTTTCATGAGCAAGACCAAATAAAACAGCGCTTGCTATTATTCCGAAACGCTGACTGACACGTGAGAGATTTTTCATTACAAAACCTCTATATAAAAGCTCCTCTGTTATCGGTGCGACTATACAGGTATAAAGAGCAGTTGCGACAATAGCTTTTGCGTTTACATATGTATCTATATCAGCAGTATAGTCGTTTATTTCACCTGCGCTCATTATAGATTCAACTATAGTATATAAAATACCCGTTGCAGACTGAATAAATATACCAATAAGCATGTATTTTATGAGCTGGGACTTTTTTGTTTCCATTGGTCGGAAATATGAGCGTATACGTATTCCTGTAAGGCGGCTTCCAACAATTGCTGGTATAAGATTTACAATCAGGAACATAAGACCGTTCAGGGCTATGAGAATAGATGAGCCGTAATTCATATAATTCTCTGCCTTGAGCAGATCGTCATAGTCGAAAGAGCCTGTCATGGCAAATTCAAGTATAAACGAAAAAATGAAAAATAAAATATTTACTATTACAGCTCCAAGAAGAATTCCCAGACCTGTTATATTAAAGTAGTGCCTTATATTTTTGCGTTCATTACGCTCAGGCAGCAAAGGAAGCTTGTAGCCTTTTTCTTTGATTTTAGGTTCAATATCGCAGTAGTTCGTACGATATGCGCAGTTTTCCGTCGGGTTATCAAACGGATCATATGGATTAATGCTTTTATCTTTTATATCTGTCATAATTATTCTTTTCACTCCTATAATTGCATGATATGCAGATAAGTTGAAATAAAATTCTGCTTAAAGCTTTTACAACTATTATAGCACATTTTTTACGCTTCGTAAACAGATATTTTGAAAAAATCGGTTTGATCTTGAAAAAATCAAATTATTATGATATACTAAAAATAATTTAAAACAAATTTAAAATATGTGAAAGGACAGTTTCTAATGACAGTTATACTTTTGATTCTAGCGTTAGTATTTATTACATTGATAGTTATATTGCTTATAAAGCTTTCAGCAAGAAATAACGAGAAAATTGAGAAGCGCTTTAGAGATATGTCTTTAAAACTGGAAGAGGATTTGCAGCAATCAATACGAAGCTTTAGGGATGAATTCAAAAGTGAGATAAATCGGCTTTCAAAAGATGATGACGAGTGAATTTTTTTAGAAAAAAATTTTATAAGTGGCTTTTGTGATATAGACAAATGCAAAAAGATGTGATATAATAACATTAACAAAACATTTTTTATGAAAGGAGCCGCTTTTTTATGTACCATGAGAAATCATGTGGTGCGATTGTATATCGAAAGTTTCACGGAAATACTGAGATATTGCTTATAAAGCATATAAACAGCGGGCACTGGTCTTTTCCAAAGGGTCATGTAGAGGGAAATGAAACGGAAATTGAAACTGCTCTTCGTGAAATCAAGGAAGAAACCTCGCTTGATGTACTAATTGATCCCACATTTAGGGAAACAGTTTCTTATTATCCAAAACGTGATACACTGAAAACTGTCGTTTACTTTATTGCTCGTGCCAAAAATTATGATTTTACCCCTCAGGCTGAGGAAATTGCCGATATACGTTGGGTCGACATCGGCTATGCTTCCAATATTCTTTCCTATGATAATGATAAACATATTGTCAGTAAAGCAAAAACTGCGATAGTTTAATGATTGCATTTAGGTTGTATAATAATTGTATTTGTCGTGTATGTATATAAGCTTTAAGCCCAAAAGCAGTTTGAAGGAGCTGCTTTTGGGCTAATTTATTATTATCTGCACCAAGTCATAAGAAAATCTTTTTCATTGGTGCTTAGATCGATGCTTTCTGACTTAATAACAAAATCTTCTCTCTTATAAAAGGCGATCGCTCTTACGTTTTTTTGATAAACATTTAAACTGAGGTTTGTTTTAATGTTTTTTGCAAAATCTAATAATTGCTTTCCAATACCATTTGACTGCGCAGAGCTTTTAACAAAAATTCCTTCGATATAATCATCATTTAATCCTATGAAACCGTCTATTTGTTTTGTGAGATCGTTTTCATGAACATATATTTCCGCCTGAGGTAATATAGATTTTACCATTTCATAATTATCAGTCCAGTATTTTGATGGGATGAAATTATGTGCTTCAATATTTGTATCAAGCCATATCTGCATAACGATCGGCAAATCGTGTTCTTTAAAATTTCTTATCATGGTATACTTTTCCTTATTCACAAGGGTATTTCATGCCCCATTCTTTTCTAATACTATCTAACAATCTCATAACTCGCAGAGTTTCATTGTGAGGCATTTCTTCGCACTCCACTTTTCTTTCATTGATAGCTTTCATACAAGAAAACACCTCATATTCGTACCCGTTTATTTGCTTTGGTACTTTATAAGAAGCGGTAATTTGATGCTCTAAATTAAACACACGGATTTCTTCACAGTTATTTATATTTTGTACCTCAATGTATCCCTTATCTCCGTAAACTACTCCCAGACGATCTGTTGCAGTGAGCATGCTGCTGTGAAGAACTGCCATTTTTCCATCTTCAAACGTTAAGGTCACACTATTCAGCCAGTCCACTCCTTTGGGAGATAAAACAGCTGTAGTTTTAATATCCTTAATTTCTCCGTGGAATACCATCAATGCAAAGTTGATTGGATATACCCCTACATCTAATAATGCACCTCCTGCCAGTTCAGGATTTTGCAGACGCTCTTTTTGTGCCATAGCATAACCCAAATTTGCTGTTAAAGAAAATGGCTGTCCAATAACTCCGCTCGAAATGATTTCATCAATCATTTTTCGGCTTGGCATATATCTTGTCCATATTGCTTCTGCCAATAAAAGCTTCTTTTTTCTTGCAAGACTGATTAATTCTTCTGCTTGCACAGCATTTACAGTAAAAGCTTTTTCCAGAAGAACATTTTTACCATGTTCCAAGCACATTTTTGCATGCTGATAATGATGAGAATGAGGTGATGCAACATATACCAGTTCTACGGATTCATCTTCCAGCATTTCTTCATAAGAACCATAAGCTTTTTCAAATCCCCACTGTTTTGCAAACTCTTTTGCACGGTCATAATCTCGAGATGCAACTGCGTAGAGTTCTATCTGTAAACTGCTCATTGTTTCTTTTATTCCTGCTACTGCCTGTGCCATGCTTCGTGCAATTTTTCCCGGTGCTAGAATTGCAAATTTCATAAAGTCCCTCCGTTTTTTATATTATATTGCTTTTATATCGCTTTAACATAACTAACATAACGCTATAGCACCTCCGAGCTGATGTCTGGAGGTGCTATTGTAAGCTTCTGTATTCTGTATAATCTTTTACTTAATGGTGTTTTATTATTCAGCAGGATTATTTTCAACAGGCTTTGTATCATCCTTTGGAACATCTATCAATATTGATGAGTCTGAGGATACTACGCTTGGATATTTACCATCCCATTTTTGTATCTGCTGATATGTAAGAACATTGCCGTTAAGGGATGCATTTATTTTTTCGTTGGCTTCTGCCTCAGCTTCGGCTTTTTTGAGTTTAGCTTCTGCTTCTGCTTCCGCTGCAATGACTTGTTTTTTTGCATCGGCTTCAGCTTCCATGATCTGCTGTTCCTTTTCAGTTTGTGCTTTCAGGAAATTCTGTTCGGCAACCTGCTTTTGTTCAATAGCAACATTGAATTCTTCTGAAAATTCAAAATTTACAATATTGAACTTATCAATGATAATTCCATAATCGGACACCTTTTCTGTAAGGGCAGAACCGATCTCATCGCCAACTGCTGTACGCTTTGTAATAAGCTCTTCTGCTGTATATTGAGCAGAGATAGACTTTACGGCTTCTTGAATAGCCGGCTGGAGAACTGTGTCCTGATACTGCTCTCCAATAGTTTTGTAAATATAAGAAGCAGAGTCGCTTGTTATATGGAAGTTTACGGCAACACCGCTTGAGACTGTCTGTAAGTCTTTAGAAACGCTGTTGGATTCAACTTCACACTTCTGAATTTTGTTGTCCATCATAACAACAGACTGTACAAATGGAATTCTGAAATGCAGACCGCTGTCAAGTGCATGGTCACTTACCTTACCCATTGTAACGATAACACCAGCCGTGCCGGCAGGAACGATTGTGAGAGTACAAGCAGCTGTTACCAGCAGCAGGAAAGCCACAACTATAGGGATTATTATTTTTTTCAAATTGGTTGTTTTCATTGATTTTCTCCTTTAATATCTTTCTGGTATGTTTTCTTATTGGAAATAAAGCACGGTTTCCATAATTCTTATGAAAACAGATTTTAAACCCATTAGCGGCATTATACCACGTTTTTTGTCATAAGTCAACAGTTATTAAAAAAATTACATTTAATGCAAAAAGCTTCCTTCAAGTAGAGGAAGCCTTTTAGAAATCAAAGCGTTTATTAAAGCATTTTGAGGATGTCTGCCTTTTCCATGTATCCTACAGAATAGTTGGAGACTTTGCCGTCTTTTACTACAACCAGCATAGGAATACTGCTTGCACGAAATGCAGCTGCTATTGAAGGTGATTCATCTACATTTATTTTGCAGACCTTGATTTCCGGATGTTCGTCTGAAATTTCTTCAAGTATAGGCGCAAGCATTTTGCACGGTGCACACCAATCTGCGTATAGGTCAATAAGAACGGTGCATGTTGCCTTTATTATTTCATTTTCAAAATTACTTTCACCAACGTGTATAGTACTCATTTTTATCAGTCCCTTTCCTTATAATATAATTTACAATGGCAGTATCCTTCAAAATCAGGATCTGCTATCTGCTGACGAAATTCCTCGCACATACATTTGTTTTCTGGAGTCTTTTCTATTCTGCACGGGCAGTAGCCGTCTTTCATTTTTAGCCCTTCCCGTATCATTTTAACCATTTCTTTATCTTCATTTAAACGTACTGCCATAAGCATTTATTCCTTTCATTTATAAAATAGATTTCTTTTTTATACTCTGTTTTGTACTCTGTATATTATATCATATTTTTATAAATTATGCAATAACCAGTTGCGCTTAAATATCTTTTAAAATTATTTAATCATCATTTTCATCTTTTTCAGGAATGGGTTCAACCTCCAGCTTTACTTTATTTACCGTAAGATTATCAGATTCAAGCACAGTGAAATTAAATCTTCCCCATTTTGCAGAAGCACCTTTATCCGGAATATATCCCAGCAATTCCGTTATCCATCCTCCCACAGATGTTGACGCTGTCTCAGGGCGTTCAGATGGAATATCTTCATCATCAAGACCGCTCTGCATGTCAATTATGCTAAATGAACCCTCTATTTCATAAGTATGAGGAGCTGTTTTTATAAATTCATTAAGGATCTCATCGCTTTCATCATATATGTCTCCGACCAGCTCTTCCAGAATATCCTCAAGAGTTACGATTCCTTTTGTACCGCCGTACTGATCGACTACAACTGCCATATGTGTTTTGGCTTTTTTCATATCCTGAAGTATTTCACTTATACGTTTTGTTGCTGGTACATATATAACATCCTGCATTATCTCCTCAAGGCTTTGATATACACCGTTAAGAAGTCTGAAAAATTCTTTGTTTGTGATTATTCCAACTATGTTGTCAAGGGTTTTATCGTAAACAGGGAAACGTGAAAAACGGCTGTTTAAAAATAGCTCCTTGATTTCTTCTATGTCGGCATCAAGAGGTACGCCAATTGTTTTTACACGAGGTATAAGTATTTCATTTACTGTAGTTTCATCAAATTGCAGTGCAGAAAGCACCAAATCGCTTTCTTGCTCTTCAAGCACGCCTTCTTCTTCGATCTCATCAATAATGTATTTAAGTTCATCTTCTGTTACTGATGGAGAATCATCGCTTGATTTGAATACCCTAGATAAAACATCGAATATCTTTACAAATGGAGTCATGATAACAATAAGTCCCGATAGAGCAGATGAGAATGCAAGAGCCAGACTTTCAGCATGAGATTTTGCATAAGACTTTGGAAGCACTTCACAGAATGTGAGTACCAGCAGAGTCATTACAACAGTTGAGAGAACAGGGCCAGCGTCGCCTACCCATTGAGTGAAAAGAACTGTAGCAAGAGAAGAAGAACCAATATTTGCAATATTATTTCCGACTAGTATAGCCGTAAGGGCATCTTCGTATTTATCTGCTATTTTTAAAGCACGTGCGGAACGTTTGTCGCCCATATCGGCATTATGTTTAAGTCTTATTTTGTTGACACAAGCAAACGCTGTTTCTGAACTGGAAAACAGTGCTGACAGAACCAATAAAAGTATTAAAACAATAATCATATAATTAAATATCCTCCGGAGATTGATTTTTTCATAATATAATGCTATAATAATATCATATTTTATATTTATAATCAAGTGCTATTTTTAATTTTGGCATTTTGCACCGAAAAGAAAGGAATTTTTAATATGAATCGACTTATTTTATGGTTTGTTGGACTTATGCCTAAAAAGATCCAGAGTTTTTATTTCAAGCATGAAGAAGTTTTATTATACATATTTTACGGTGGACTGACTACTGTAGTTTCATTTATTACAAAGCTTGTCCCGCTTTATCTTGCAAATAAAGAAGCAATGGGCGATTTTTATACAGTGTATTCGGCAGGCTGTGCAGTGTTCTCATGGATATGTGCTGTTACATTTGCATTCTTTACTAATCGTGCATATGTTTTTAAAAGCACTGCAAAAACAAGAAAGGCATTCTGGATGGAATTTATAAATTTCTATATAGGCAGACTTGCGTCTCTGGGCATAGATACGCTTCTTACCGCTGTATTTATCGGCTGGTTGAGATGGAGTGCATTCTGGGTAACACTTGCCGCACAAATAATTATTCTTATAATAAATTATGTTATAAGCAAGGTATTTGTTTTCAAGGAAACTGAGAATAAGTCTTAAAAATAGGAATAATTTTATAACAACAGTACATAATACCAAAGGCAGCACTACATAAAATGCTGCCTTTGCTTTTTTAAGAGACTTTTTAGGAGAGAGTAAAATGGGTATTATATTGCTTCGTTCTGTTGTTTTATATCTGATAGTCATATTTTCGTTGCGGCTTATGGGAAAAAGGCAGCTCGGTGAATTACAGCCGGGTGAGCTTGTTATAACTATTTTAATATCAAATATAGCTACTCTTCCTATAGAAAATCCTGCTTTGCCGCTGCTGCCGGGAATGCTGCCTATACTGACTCTTGTATGTCTGGAAGTTATAATGTCTTTTTGTACAATGAAATCAAAGAAGCTTAGAAAGCTTGTTTCCGGAAGTCCTAAAATAGTTATAAGGGACGGGGAGATTATTCAAAATACCATGCTGGAGCTTCGTTTGACTATAGATGACCTGCTTATGGCGCTTCGCAGTAATCAGATATTCAGTCCTGACGAAGTACAGTTTGCCATCGTGGAAACGACGGGCGCAATATCTGTATATCCTAAAGCGGCATACAGAAATATAGTACAGGAAGACATGGGCATTAAAAATATCTCAGAAGATCCGCCATGTGTGGTAGTATCTGATTGTGCAATAATGGAAAAGGCACTTAAAAGTATTGGAAAAGATGAAAAATGGCTGAAAAAGGAACTCCAAAAACAAAAGCTCTCAGCAGATAGAACGTTTCTTGCAATGGCAACAGTCAGCGGAATATGTGTTGTGATTGAGAAGAAGGGAGTGTAGGATTTATGAACCATGTAAAGTGGGCGTTTGCAATACTTACGGTTATTGTATCAGTAAGTTTGTTTTCGGAATATATGTTAAAACGTCAGTGCAATGAACTTACAGAAATGCTTTATGAGCTTAAAGATGCAGCGGAAAAAGGCGATGATGAAAGTGTGGAAAAGCTCTGCGATACTGTGAATGATAAGTGGGATAAGGTGGAAAAAATGATAACATACACTGTGCCTATGGATAGGATAAGTCAGGCAGAACAAAGCATTTGCAGGCTGAAACCTCTTTTCATGTCTGACTCAGACGAATTTGGAGCTGAGATCATGACAGCAACGGTGATTTGCAGTAAAATTTGTGGATGAAGTTATGTATTGCCTCTTGAACCTTTGTATTTAATATGATATAATCAATATAGTTAAAAGCAAAGGATGATTTGATGAAAAGACTTGCAGCAGGTATACTTGCCCATGTTGATTCCGGTAAGACTACACTTTCAGAAGCTATGCTATATCGGTCGGGAGAAATACGAAAGCTCGGAAGAGTTGATTACGGAGATGCCTTTCTTGATACCCACTCTTTGGAAAAGAAAAGAGGTATTACTATTTTTTCAAAGCAGGCAATGATAAGATTGAAGAATACCGAAATAACTCTTCTTGATACTCCGGGACATGTGGACTTTTCTTCGGAAATGGAAAGGACACTACAAGTTATTGATATAGCAGTTCTTGTTATCAGTGCTTCTGATGGCGTTCAAAGTCATACGGAAACGCTTTGGAAGCTTCTTTCAAGATATAATATACCTGTTTTTATTTTTGTAAATAAAATGGATATAGCCGGCAGAGATTCGGATGATATCCTTTTAGAGCTGAAAAGCAGGCTTAGTAATGCCTGCGTTGATTTTACTCATATAGAAGATGATATGTTTTTTGAACGTACCGCTCTTTGCGATGAGGTGCTGCTGGACAGTTTTATTGAAAATGGCAGTCTTACCAAAGATGAAATATCATCTGCCGTTATGGAAAGACGTATATTTCCATGCTGTTTTGGTTCTGCACGTAAAATTGACGGCATAGATAACTTGCTTGGATGTATTGAAGAATATGCCTGCTCTCCGAATTATCAAGAGAAATTTGGAGCACGTGTTTTTAAAATAGCTGAGGATGACAAGGGCGAACGTCTTACGTTTATGAAGATAACCGGAGGCAAACTGAAAGTACGCTCTCAGCTTAGCATAACGCTTCCCGACGGAAGTACAGCTTTGGAAAAGGTAAATGGTATACGTATTTATTCTGGAAATAAATATAGCACAGTGGATGAAGCAGAAGCCGGCATGATATGTGCGGTTCTTGGCTGTAATTTTACACAATGCGGAATGGGTCTTGGTTTTGAAGAGGAAAGCGGCAAGCCTTTTTTGCAGCCTGTAATGAATTATCGCCTTGTGCTTACTGACGGTACAGACCCTGTAAAGGCTATTGATAAGCTCAAACGGCTTGAAGATGAAAATCCTGAGCTGCATCTTGTGTGGAATGAACGCCTTTCGGAGATACATGTTGAGCTTATGGGAGCGGTTCAAATAGAAATACTTTCTGCTATAATCCATGATAGATTTGGAATGGATGTAGCATTTGATAAAGGCAGTATTTCTTATAAGGAAACAATTGCTGGGGCTGTTGAGGGTGTAGGTCATTATGAACCGCTTCGTCATTATGCTGAGGTACATATTCTTTTAGAACCTCTTCCTAAAAACAGCGGACTAGAGTTTTGTACTGACTGTTCTGAGGATATTCTGGATAAAAACTGGCAGCGACTCATTTTAACCCATATGCAGGAAAAAACTCACGTAGGAGTACTCACAGGTTTTCCTATAACTGATATGCGTCTTACACTTGTCTCCGGACGTGCACATAAGAAGCATACAGAAGGAGGAGACTTTCGTCAAGCGACCTACAGAGCCATAAGACAGGGACTTCGTATGGCAAAGAGTATTCTATTAGAACCGTTTTATGCGTTTCGTTTAGAAGTGCCGAGCAGTCAAATTGGACGTGCAATGACAGATCTTGAGAGAATGGATGCAGAATTTTTACCTCCTGAAATAAATGGTGAGATGTCTGTCATTTCCGGAAGATGTTCTGCTGAGAAAATGCAGGATTATGCGGCTGAAATAAATGCCTACACACAAGGCAAGGGCAAATTATGCTGTATTCCGGATGGATATGATAAATGCAAACAATCTGATAATGTGATTGAAGATATAGGTTATGACCCGGACAGTGATACGGAAAATTCATCAGATTCTATATTTTGTTCTCATGGTGCAGGCTTTCTTGTAAAATGGAACGATGTACCTGAATATATGCATATTCCCTATAAAAAAGATATCTCCAAGGAAGAAGCAGAAGAAGTCTATGCGCCTAATAGTACAGGATATTCACGAGCAGCCTATAGTGGAAGTCTTGAAGAGGACAAAGAGCTTATGGCAATATTTGAAAAGACTTATGGTAAGATAAAACGTGATGAAAGAAATGCACTTCATACAAGGCGTGACGAGACCGTAAGTTATGAGCAGGTCGCACCTCAGAAACCTACTCAGGAGTATATTTTAGTTGATGGATATAATATAATTTTTGCGTGGGATGAGCTTAAAAAAATATCTGATGAAAATTTAGATGCGGCACGTCATAAGCTTATAGAAATTATGATAAATTACAAAGGTGTTCGCAAGTGTGAAATAATCGTAGTATTTGACGCATATCGTGTAAAGGGAAATCCTGGATCTGAGAAAGAAATAGACGGTATTCATGTAGTGTATACAAAGGAAGCTCAGACAGCCGATTCGTATATTGAACGAACAGCTCATGACCTTAGCAGTGATTACAGAGTGAGAGTAGCTACATCTGACAGATTGGAGCAGATCATCATTTTAGGCGGTGGTGCTTATCGTATGTCAGCGTCTGAATTTTATGAAGAAATTCGTCTGGCAGGGCGTGAAATAAATGAATATATTGAGCTTACTAATATGAAATCGGCACATATAAGCAAAGGAATAGCAGAAAAGAAATCTGCAAAATCAAAGAAGTAATAGGAGTAATACTTATGAAAGAAATCGTGCTAAAAAAAACGCCTGAGGAATACTCAAAGGCAGCAGGTGAATATTTTATACAGGGCTATAATTGCAGTCAATCTGTAGTACTTGCATTTGCAGAAGAGCTTGGATTTTCTATAGATACTGCTGCAAGATTTTCCTCTTCATTTGGGGGTGGAATGGGCAGACTCAGAGAGGTTTGCGGTACTGTCAGCGGAATGTTTATAGTTGCAGGTATGATAGCTGGATATTCCGATCCGAAGGATTATGCAGCAAAAACCGCCCATTACAAGCGCATTCAAGAGCTTGCAGAGCGGTTCAGAGAAAGTACAGGCAGTATAATCTGCCGTGAATTATTGGGACTTAAAAAGACTGGAGCAGACAGCTATGTTCCTGAAAAGCGCACTGACGAGTATTATAAAAAACGTCCGTGTAAAGGAATGGCGGAATTAGCTGCAAAAATAACAGCAGAGTATTTTATTGAGCATTAATATATTGTCATAGCCTGCTGATACATCAGTTCATCATAAACAGCGAAAAACTGATCTATATCGTATTGTACCTCGCCTCTAAGAGGGTCGCACAATGTTACGGTGTTTGATGGTATATCATATCCACTGAGCAGCATACAATGTTCATAATTATTCCAGTAAACATCTTCGCCGTCAGGTTTTGTCCATGCATATTGACCCTCAACGTATTGTGCATATACAGTATTCCAGATAACGATAGGATGATTGCTGGCAATTACATAGAAAAGCTCTTCTTTAGTGCTTCCTGAGAGATTGACAGGTTCAAGGCTGCTGTTTTGATCTGCAAGATATTCCGTAGCAGCCTTCATGATAACAGGTGAATAACATCCGTAGCCGTCAGCATGAGGGTCGCCTATGTATTTTTCAAAAAATGAGTAATTTGTACCATTTTCCATTACACTATCAAGATATGTATCAGCCATTACCACCTTGTCAACCTTGAATCCGAGATAATTCAGCAAGCAGGTAAGGGAAGTGATTTCACATCCTGTAGGAAGTTCCGGTTCTTGCATAATAGGTTCAACATCTATTTGAAAGCTTTCAGGAAGAGTGCTTACAGTTACAAGCGGAGCTTTTCCGGTAGTAGTCATTTCGGTAGTGATTTCACTTGCAATTTCAGTTTCTTCTGTATGTACCTCTACGTTGTCAACATAAATGTCTGATATATCTGTTACAGCAGTTTGATCTGATATTAAAGTGTTGGATGGTTCAGATTCAGCAGGCTCTATACTTCCGCAGCCCGAAAGTATTGTAATATTTAGGGCTAAAACTATAAAAATATGACTTTTTTTCATAATAAGTAACTCCTTAAAAATTATAATAATTGGGTTGTTGCTTATTGCATTAATTATAAATAAAAAATATTGTGATACGATCGCTTGACATTTTGAAATGTTAAAATACAATATCTATTTTATTATAACATAGTTTTCTTTTATTTGGGACAAGCTTGCAATCAACTTTTTGTAAATCAAATGTAACTTTTTAGCAACAAAAGTTAAAAAACGGAAATAGCAATAGTCAAAATCACTGAAAATTTATTTTAGTATTTTTTGAAATGCTCAAAAAATAGTTTTTCACTGATAAAATATATAAATATGCTTGACCTTGATTTGAAAAAAAGGTATAATAATGGTGTGTAACTATGCTCATATAATGTGGGCGAAAGAGATTTTTTACAGCTTTACAAGCTGTGTATTATGGAGTGTATTATGGCAAAATTCTGGTGTAAGGTATGCGGTCAGCTGCTCGACCCTATTGATGGGGCAGTGGTGGCGACATGTGACTCCTGCGGTGCAAGGCAGGTGCTTCCTATTCCCTTAGGCAACGAATATCTTGAGTACTATGCCGAGCTTGTTATATTGCAGCAGAGTGAGCAGTTTGAAAAGGCAGAAGAGCTTTTTGAACATCTTATTCTTGAAGGCGGTGCGGACGCTGCATTGTATTGGCTTGGTGTGCTTATTGATTACAAAGCTGTATACATTCGTGAGAACGAAGGCTATACAATAAGGTGTGGCATGGCAGGAGAAACAAGTGTCGTGGAACATGAAAGCTTTCAGAAAGTTCTGCATTATGCGAGTCCGGCTCAGCGTGGAATTTTTGAAATGGATGGCAGGATACTTGAAGAATCACGTCTTGAGGTTCTGGGAAAGTACAGTACAGAAGATGCTGATGCTGAGCTTCCGCTTAACAGGGGATTTCTGTGCCTAGAGGATGGCGCATGGGATGCAGCTGAAGCACAGTTTGACAGGGTGCTTAGTGAAGAGCCAGACAATGCTCTTGCTTATTTCGGCAAGATGATGGTAGAGCTTCAGGTGCATCGTGAAGGTGAACTCTCACAGACGGGAACACGACTTTCTGAAACTGAAAATTACAAAAATGTTCTAAAATACGGCGATGAGCTTTTGTGTGAGAGATTAAAAAAATATCGTGAAGCAGGTATATTGTATCAGGCAACGAAACATGGAAAATGTGCGGAAACAATTGATGATTGGAAACACGTAAAAAAGCTGCTTATGGAAATACGTGGCAACGAACGTGCGGGTGAGTATCTTGCACTTTGTGATAGAAAAATACGTGCTATTATGGTTCGTGAAGCTCAGCTTGTAATGGGTTGCAGGGAGGCGGTTAATCTTGGCCTTACAACGGCAACACTCGGTACAAGAATGGTAAGTGCGAATTATTACTATGATTTTGATATGTCTGAAAAATCTAAAAATAAAGTGCAGCGAAAGCTTACAATTCCTTCAAGCCGTGTTGTGGCTATATTTGCGCTTATTATTATGATTATACTAGCATTGATTTTTACACTGTCGTTTTTTATGGGCAATGATGATGAGTCTGATCAATTGCAGGATCAAAGTCAGGGCTATCTTGATAATAGTATGACAAATAATAATATAAAAGATGAGACTCGTACTTTACAGAGTACATCAGAGAGCAGTTCTTCACTATCAGAAGCTGAAATGTGTGTAGTTGGAACTATGGCGTTTACTCTTGATAGTAATGGAAAAGTTGTATGCCTTAATGAATCATATGAGGATGTGACGCATGAAGAGACGCAAAATGGTGCAAGCTTTGTTATTAATGTAGCTCCCTATGAATCGGATTTCGGTACATGGAGTGATGTTACAAAGCTTTATAACGATCCCGATGGTGCGATGCTTTTTGGTGTTATGGAAAATGGTACAGTATCATATGATATATTTTCTTCCTCTAAGATGAATTATGAAGCAAAGTATAAAGCTGTGTCATCATGGATGAATGTAGAAGAGCTTATCTGGGAAGATGGAAATGTGAAAGATCCATGCCTTTTTGCATTGACAAAAAAGGGTGAGATTTATGCATCCGATGATGGAATTGAGAAATCTGTTAAAAATATGATAGAGCCTATCATGAAACAAGGTTTTCAGATAGAGACTTTGCAGGTGCAAAACGGTACTCTGCATATTTTAACTGATGATGGAAGTTATGTTTCTGTAAAATACAAATAGATACATAAAATAACAGAGCTGCTGCATCTAAAAAATGCAGCAGCTTTTATTATTATAAATTATTATAAATTATTATAAATCGCTCAAATCGTGATAATAGAGTATTGTATCAAGGAAATTGCCGGAATCTTGCCTATATCCTCCGGGAAGAATGCCAAGGCGCTGAAAGTTCATAGACTCATAGAGCTTTTGAGCGTCAACATTGGTGCATACAACTGCATTAAATTGTAGTAGTCTAAAGCCTTTTCTTTTTGTTTCTTCAAGAGAATGCTGCACCAGCTTTCTGCCTATACCTTTATGACGCATAACAGACCATACCACGTAGCTTGCATTTGCGATATGTTTACAGTGACCTACGCCGTTTGGATGTAGGATATAAAGCCCTACTACAACGCCGGTTGATTTATCAGCAGCAATACATGTGCTTGTCTGGTCACTGAAAAATGAAAGTGCTTCATCTTCTGTCATAATTTTTTGCTGCGGAAGAGTATCACCATTTTGTATAGCTTCATTCCAAATACGTACCATTGACGGAATATCTTGTTTCTGAAAATATCTTATTTCGATTTCCATAATTTAATCTCCTTTATATGGCAGCGTATCCGTTATCTGTACGAGATATTTTAAAAGTGATACCATATCATCTGAGGTTACATTGCCGTCAATATTGCAATCTGCATTATATATAGATGACTGATTGAGACGAATATATCCAGTAAGGTATTTATTTAGCCATACTGCATCTATCAGTGAAACATCTCCGCTTATATCAACATCTCCGCATAAGCCATTTTTAACAGTAACATTGCATACTAGAATTTTACCTCTTATTACGGTATAAATTCTGCATGAGCCGACATTCTTTGTAGTTATCAGGCCGTCCGGAGAAACTGTAGCGATGCTTTCATCAGTTGATTTCCATTCATAATCTTCATTATCTGCATTATAAGCATAAAGCTGTAGTGACATACCTCTGTATAATGACGCACGTGTTTTTGATAAATACGGAAGTTCAGGTGCTTCTGTAAGTTGTATTGCTGTAGTAGTTGCAGATGTAGTAGTTGTTGTTGAATCAGAAGTAGTAGTAGTCTCAGTTGTCGAAGATGTTGTGGTTGACTGGGTAGTAGTTATTGTGGTGGTTGAAGTTGTTGTTGTTGTTGTTTCGGAGGTTGTTGTGGATTCTGTAGTGGTTGCCGGCGTAGTAGAAGTGGTAGTTGTCGTAGTTGTAGCTTCTGTGGTGGTTGTGGTAGTAGTAGTGGTTGTCGTTGTTGTTGTAGTGGTAGTTGTTGCAGGTGGATCGTCTGTTACAATGATCGTAAGCGGATAGGTAGCAGAAGGATTCATATACTCATTGTTGAAATAGGTATTATCACATATATTTACTGTATAAGTACCGATTGGTGTATTTTGCAGTACAACGGCATCAAACGTAACTGATGGGAATTCATCGGATGCGCCAAGGAAAGAAGTAGGATTTAAGGATGTATCCTGCCAAAGAAGACGATCGCATTTTCCCGGAACAATTGTATCAGCAGGCAGTTCTGGGTCGTAAAAGGGAATAGTGCCTGTAGAAATATCTTTTTTAAAATTATCCTGACGTATATACTCATATTCATACGTCGCACTGCCGTCCGCATTAGGAGTCAGTGTTGGCGTGAATGTTGATGTAACATGATTTCCCAGCTCTTTATCCTCTTCGCTGGTAAAATATGACGCTTTAAAATATACGCCACCATTTCCGTCAGAATAAAGATTTGAACCGAAAATAGGCTCAATAGAATATTTTGAAGAGTAAGAACTACAGTTCGGCTTTGAGTATGAAATAACACCTCTTCGTTCGGTGACGGAAGCCAGCATATGAGGTGTATATTTGCTTACAAAAGTACCTCCGCTGTAAGTATATGTCTGTTGTTCATGTGTTGCGGCAAAGTTTAAGATATTGTCAAAACGTATAGCATTCCAGTCAGATGGTTCCCAGAAGAAAAGCATAAATTTAATATGTGGATTTGTCCATTCTTCTGAGATGGTATATATTTCAACAGGAACATGAACATTGCCTTTTGCCAAATCTTCCGTAGAAACATAAACTGTGTTTTTTCTGTCATCACCTGAGCAGGCATATAACTGAAAATCGGGATATTCTTCGATAGTTTCGGCAGCTTCGGCAATGCAATTTGCGGGAATGCCTACAAGTGATAGTATAAATGCTAAAAATATTGCCAATCCTTTTAAGAGTGTGTTTTTCATAGCTGTTCTCCTTTTTGTTTTTCTATCCTATTTCGATTACTTTTTGCATTGATATGAACTTTCCTTTTGATATTATTTATTATATCATTTTAATAAGCTATTGTCAATGATTATATCGTGAATTATAGTTATTAATTTATTGCAGATTGTTACAAATCTGTGCTTTTTGCATAAATCGCTTAGACTGCTTTTGTTTGATCTGTGCGCTTTGCAATTCATAGAACCTTCTGTCATAATTAATTAAAAGCAGGCACTCTCGACTCAAAAGAATCGAGAGTGCCATTTTAAATGCTTTTTATAAATTAGTCATGCATACCACGCATTATCCAGTCGTACATTCCCTGATATTGAAGTGCGGAGCTGCCCCATGAGAAGTCTTTCTCCATGCCACGTTTAACAATATCATCCCAGTCATTTCTATACTCAAAATAGATCTTCTTAGCATAATTGATAGTATACAGCAGATCTTCCGCATTATAATGCTGGAATGTAAAGCCTGTACCGGTCTTTTCATACTCATTATAAGGCTCAACTGTATCTTTCAAACCACCTGTTTCACGAACGATCGGAACTGTACCGTATCTCAGAGAAATAAGCTGTGTAAGACCACATGGCTCAAAACGAGACGGAACAAGCATTGCATCAGCAGCAGAATAAAGCTTATGTGCCAGTGCATCGCTATAGAAAATGTTCGCAGAAACTCTATCAGGATGCTTTCCCTGATAGTAGCGGAACATATCCTCATATTTAGATTCACCAGTGCCGATAACAACAAACTGTGTGAAGTCATCAGTAATACGATCAGCGATCCAATCCACAAGGTCAAGGCCCTTTTGATCTGTTAGTCTTGATATAATAGCTATCATGAACTTATTCTCATCAACCGGCAGACCCAATTCTTCTTGAAGAGCCTTTTTGTTAAGCTTTTTCTTTTCAATAACGTTCTTAATGCCATAATTTACAGAGATCTTCTTATCAGTTTCTGGATTGTAAACATCATAGTCGATGCCGTTTACAATACCTCTAAGTGAACGCTGTCTTGCACAAAGAAGTCCATCAAGCTGTTCACCGTAGTAAGGAGTCTTGATTTCTTCGGCGTAAGTTTCACTTACAGTAGTAATGTAGTCAGCATAAACGAGACCACCTTTGAGCATGTTTGCATCTTTCTTAAATTCCAGCTTATCCGGAGTAAACATATATCCCGGCAGACCTGTATTGTAAAGGAAGTGACGAATATCCCAAACGCCCTGGAATTTAAGATTGTGTATAGTCATAATGGTTTTAGTTCCCCAATAGAAACTATGAGAAGCAAAGGTACTTCTGAGAAATACCGGAATCATACCAGCCTGCCAGTCGTGACAATGGATAATATCCGGATGGAAACCTATTACCGGCATAGAAGCTAGTACAGCTTTACAGAAGAAGATATATCTCTCAACGTCCCACATAATAGAACTTGTATAAGGTGTATCACACTTAAAGTAATACTCATTATCTATAAAGTAGAACTTTATTCCCTCATATTCATATTCCATAATACCAACAAACATCTTATCGTGACGCTGACCATAGTCCATATAGAAGCTTGTGACATGGCGGAATTGTCCTCTGTATTCCCACGGAATGCAGGTATAATTCGGAAGAATAACACGCACATCATATTCCTGCTTATATAGATTTTTTGGCAAAGCACCTACTACGTCAGCAAGGCCTCCTGTCTTTACAAACGGTACACATTCGGAAGCTGCAAATAAAATATTTTTCATAGTCCAAGTGTCGTATGTACATTTTTTGTACACACAAGCTCCTTTCCCTAATATTACTTACGATAAGTATAAACCCATCTCCTTTATTATACAACTTTTTTAACGAAACGTCAAGCCGTTTTGCGAATTTTTTTCAGCTAATATACACAAAAATATTTGTCGTGTGTATATTATAATATATGTAAATAGATTTTACAAGCAATTTCAGCAAAATCTGCATTTTATCGTTTAAAAATAATACAACAGTATTGATAATATTTTTATAACTTGCCACGTAATTTACAAAAAATTCACATATAAAACCGCACATTTTACTTCTCTTATTCGTTAATATATGTGTAAGGGAATTATTCCCAATAAAATAATTTTAGGAGGATGAAAGTATGAAAAACAAAAAGAAGTTCTCTGCTGCTGTTGCAGCAACCATTTTCGCTTTAAGTATGTGTTCTGTTTCGGCTAAAGCAATAGTGTCAGCAGCAGAATCTTTAAGCAATCAGAATACATACGATGAACCAAATGCAGTGGCGCTTGATTTCAGTTGGGTGCCGGATAATTTTGATGAAGCTTTAAGCTTTACCAATATGTATGGAAGAACTCATACAGATGGAAAAAATCTTGTATGCTGTGTTCGAGCAGTACCCAATTACGATGAATATGTACATAGTGTCGAGGTGGACAATGAAGATTACGACAAAGGATATATTTCCAAAGTGTATTACAAAAATGAAGACGATACTCTTCAATTTAAGTCTGATACCATGTATGAGGTAACTGTTTTTTACATGGACAAAAATGATAAGCTAAGCTTTTCCTGTCGTACAGAACGTTATATAAATGATATGACATTTAGTTATGATGATTGCAGCTTTAGCTTTGAATCAGATGAAAACGGCAATATAACACAAACTGATATTTTCGGTTGGCTGCCTGATTCAATTGGAGAATATAGAGAATACAGAAAAGCAAACGACGTTGTTTCTCTTCATGAAAACTATGTAGTATTCGCTGAATGCGTCTGTACAGACGGAGGATATGAGCTTATTACATCTCAATCAGGTGAAGGCGAGCTTCGGGAATTCAAAAAGTTTGCCATATTTGAAGCAACTGCGGAGCCTATAGATCCCGGTAATTCCGGTAATACAGTGGCTGTTTATGAGCCTGTAAAAGAAGGAAATGTCAAGGCTGAATTTAAGATAGCAAGACCTTGGGAGACTGATAAAGAGCCGATAGCGCTTATATCAAAGAATTACAAAATAGACAGCAATCTCTCCATACATGAAATCACTTCCAACAACAACTACACAGAAGGCTATTCGTACACTGTAGAAAACGGCAGCATTATATTTGATCAAAGTTCTTCAAATGCTCAAATATCATATATCATAAGCTCAAACTCTGATTATGATATGACTTGTGGTGAAAGAACATCTGTATTTACACCGGAAAAAGACGGAACATATGTTCTGACTGTAGAAGAATTGTGCGAAGCTATAATTTCTGTTGGAATGTCAAACAGCGGTCACTTCCATTATTTTTATCCTGTTCTAACATATTACACTGCACATGTTCAAAATGGTGAAATAACTGTTCAGAAAAATTATAAACACAGCTGGTATTCAGAAGAACAGATAGAAAAAATAGTAGCTGAATGTGCAAGTACAGAACTAATCGTTTGCTCTGATGTAATGGCTGAAGGTTCTGAGAATCTGTTAAATGGTGAATACTTTTCATATGTAAATGGTGAAATGCCTTTGCAAGACAGCCATTTGAAAAATTATATCACAAACTATTACAATAAGTATAATACGGAATCTTATTTCTGCATGAATGTGGGCTATTTAAATGAGACTGATATGATTATGCCAAGGATAGTACTCTCTGATTATAATCTTGCAGAATGTCTGAGTGAAATGCATACATCAGGCTCAGCAACCTCAGACGATATAATGGATTTCTATATGGTTCGTGCAAAAAAGGACGGCAAATTATCTATTACTGCGGATGGCTTTATGGAATTTGATTTGGAAATCAAAAATGGTATTTTCAAGAGAGCTGATAAAATTAAAGAAGGCGTTCCCGGGGATGTAAACGGTGACGGAATATTAAGTGTGTCCGACTCAGTAATGCTTCAAAAGTACTTGCTTGTGGCAGGAAAGCTTACTAATCGTGAAAATGCTGACATCTGCAAAGATGGCAGAATAAATGTATTCGATCTTTGCCAAATGAAAGCTGAGATGATGGAAAAGTAAAACTTAATATTATTTATTAATATTATTAGTATAACAAAAACCGCTGCTTATATAAAACAAGCAGCGGTTTTGCATTTTAATATAAGTTGAATCAGCTTAAAGCTTTAATTAGAAAGCCTTACCAACAGAACCGAAGAGGTTCATCTTCTCTTCAACCTTAGCCATGATTGCTTCGTAACCTGGCAGGAGAAGCTTTCTTGGGTCAAAGCCCTTGCCCTTAAGATCCTTGCCTTCTTCAATGTACTTTCTTGTAGCCTCAGCAAATACCAGCTGACACTCTGTGTTTACATTGATCTTAGCAACGCCAAGAGAAATTGCCTTCAGGATCTGGTCATCAGGGATACCTGTACCACCGTGGAGTACCAGAGGCATATCGCCAACTGTATCCTTGATAGCAGCGAGAGTCTCGAAAGACAGACCTTCCCAGTTATCAGGATATACACCGTGAATATTACCGATGCCTGCTGCCAGAATGTCTACGCCCAGATCAGCAATAGTCTTGCATTCCTGAGGATCAGCACATTCACCCTTACCAACAACGCCGTCTTCTTCGCCGCCGATAGCGCCAACCTCAGCCTCAATAGAAAGACCGAGCTTATGAGCTACAGCAACCAGTTCCTTTGTCTTAGCAAGATTTTCCTCGATTGGGAAATGTGAACCATCAAACATGATAGAAGTGAAGCCTGCCTTAATGCAGTCATAGCACTGATCATATGTGCCGTGGTCAAGGTGAAGAGCTACAGGTACTGTGATACCCAGAGATTCGTCCATAGCCTTTACCATTTCAGTAACAGTCTTAAAGCCGGTCATGTACTTTCCAGCACCGCCGGATACACCCAGAATTACTGGAGATTCCAGCTTCTGTGCTGTGTTAAGGATCGCCTTTGTCCATTCCAGATTGTTGATGTTGAACTGACCTACAGCGTACTTGCCGTCACGAGCCTTGTCCATCATTTCCTTTGCAGATACTAACATTTCATTTCCTCCTAAAGAAATTCTAATATAACATCAAATAATTTTCGCTAACGCTTAAATAAGATGTTATCATAAAGCAGTGCCTATTGCACTCTTACTTATTATTATAACCCATTTTTTCTCAAATTGCAATAGGTTACAGCATAAATTTTGTTTTACTTATTAAAAACATTTTTATCCACCCATAGCAGAGCTAAGACTGGCGTACATTCCGCCTTTTTTAATAAGCTCGTTGTGAGTTCCTTTTTCAATAATGCTTCCCTTATCCATTACAAGTATAAGATCGGCGTTTTGTATGGTGGAAAGACGATGAGCCACAATAAAGCTTGTCCTGTTCTCCATAAGTCTTGCAAAGGCTGATTGTATTTTCATTTCAGTTCTTGTATCTATAGAAGATGTAGCTTCGTCAAGTATCAGAACTGGCGGCGGGCTGATCATAAGCCTTGTTATACAAAGCAGCTGTCTTTGTCCTTCAGAAAGGCTCGACGAACCGATAACAGTATCATAACCGTTAGGAAGTCGGCTTATAAATCCATGAGCATGAGCTTCCTTTGCTGCGGCTATCATTTCTTCATCTGTAGCATCCGGCTTTGCCATAAGAAGGTTTTCCCTGACAGTACCGTTTTTTAGCCATGTTTCCTGAAGAACCATTCCCACATGATCACGAAGGGCTTCTCTTGTCATATTGCGAATATCCACACCGCCCATGCGTATTTCTCCGCTTTGAACGTCATAAAAACGCATAAGCAGATTGATAAGAGTTGTCTTTCCACAGCCTGTCTTTCCGACTATGGCAACACGCTGTCCGGGCTTTACTGTAAAGTTGCAGTCGGTTATAAGAGGTCTTTCGGGCACATATGAAAATGACGCATTACAAAATTCAATATCACCGTCAGGTACTTCTGTAACAGCATCCTTGCTATCCGGTATCTCGGTTTCCTCTTCGATAAGAGCAAGTATTCTCTCTGCACAGGCAAGGGCATTTTGAAGTTCTGCCACTACTCCCGATATTTCATTAAACGGTTTTGTATACTGATTTGCATAACTTAAAAAGCAGGATAATCCGCCTACTGTTATACTTCCGCTTACTGCTGCAAATGCACCTGCAAGAGCAACTGCTGCATAAACAAGAGCATTTACAAAGCGTGTAACAGGATTTGTAAGTGATGAAAAAAAAGTAGCTTTAAGTGATGTTTTTTCAAGCCTATCATTTATTTCATCGAATTTTGAGAGAATTTCCTCTTCCTGTCCAAATGCCTGAACTGTTTTCTGTCCATTTATAGCTTCGTTTATAAGAGCTGTCTGCTCCGATCTTGTTTCAGACTGTTCACGGAACATAAGATAAGTTTTCTTTGCAATAAAGCTTGCTGCAACTAAAGATAGTGGTGTCATTATAACGACAACAAGTGTTATCCATACATTTATATAAACCATAAACAACAGTGTGCCTATAATAGTGAGAACACCTGTAAAAAGCTGTGTGAATCCTAGCAGCAGTCCTTCTGAAAGCACATCAACATCAGTAATAATACGGCTTACTGTTTCACCTGCTGGATGAGAATCGAGATAGCTAAAGGGAAGCTTCTGAACCTTTCGGAAAGCTTCTTCTCTCATATCACGAACGACCTCGCAAGCTATCTTATTATTTATCATATTCATAATCCACTGAGCAAGCGACGTTATTCCTACAGAAATGCCAACTGTAACAAGTACTCTTAAAATTTTATCAAAAGCAACCTCGCCTGGGCCAATAATATTATCAATAGCTCTGCCTACTAAAATAGGCACGTAAAGAGTAAGCGCAACGACGAATGCAGCCATAATAAGAGTTACTGCAAGCCATATTTTATATCGTGAAATATAGTACATGACCTTAACAAGGACTTTAAGCTGTGAACCTTTTTTATTTTTCTTCATGAGTTTCCGCCTCCTTAATCTGCTGTGAATTATATATTTCTCTATAAACTGTACAGTTATCAAGCAGTTCGTCGTGTGTTCCCATTCCGACCAATTTGCCATCATCAAGAACAATGATTTTATCAGCATCTTTTATAGAGGCTGTTCTCTGAGATACAATAAATACAGTAGGCTTAAAGGATAGTTTTCTGAGTGCTGCCCTGAGCGCTGCTTCCGTTCCATAGTCAAGAGCAGATGAACTGTCATCAAGAATAAGAATATCAGGCTTTCGGACAAGTGCTCTTGCTATGCATAGTCTCTGCTTCTGTCCGCCTGAAAGGTTTCGTCCGCCTTCTGTTATAACTTCATCAAGCCCTTTTGATTTGGATTCTACAACGTCAAGAGCCTGTGCGGATTTAAGAGCTTCACGAAGCTCTTCATCGGATGCCTCCTTTTTACCCCAAAGCAGATTATCCCTTATAGTTCCGGACATAAGCTCAGATTTCTGAGGAACTATTCCGAAACATTCTCGAAGCTGTTTTTTGGGATATTTTTTAACATCTATACCGCCTACAGTTATACTTCCGCTGTCAGCATCGTAAAATCTTGGTATGAGATTCACAAGAGTAGACTTACCAGAACCCGTACCGCCGATTATACCAATAATATCACCCTTTTCAGCTGTAAATGATATATTGGAAAGTGACGGCAACGCTGCGTTTTCATAGGTAAATGTAACATTTTCAAAACATACCGTACTGCGTTTGGTGATATCAGTTTTTTCATTATTTGATACAAAATCCTGAGAGGGCCTTATATCCAATACAGCTTGCAAACGGTTTCCGCAAGCTACGGTTTTTGTAAGTGTAACAATTAAATTTGCAAGCTTTATAAGTTCAACAAGAATTTGTGACATATAGTTATAAAGCGCAACTACTGCACCCTGAGTAAGCAAACCTGCGTCAACTCTTATTGCACCTGTCCAAATAAGGGCAATTACAGCCATATTTATCACTACATAAGTAAGAGGGTTCATAAGCGCAGACACTCTACAAACTGTTTTCTGCATAGCTGTGAGAGATTCTGCATTCTTTTCAAATCCCTCTATTTCTGATTCTTCCTGACCAAATGCACGTATTACACGTACGCCACTAAGATTTTCCCTTGTAGAATTCATTACACGATCAAGTCTGCTTTGAACTTTTTTAAACATCGGAATACTTACAAGCATAATTCCGAAAATTATAATTGAAAGAACAGGGATAGTAACCGCAAATACAAGCGCACCCTTTACATCTACAGTAAACGCCATGATCATTGCGCCAAAAACAATAAAAGGAGAACGCAAAAGCAAACGTATTGCAAGATTTGTTCCTGTCTGAACCTGATTTATATCACTTGTCATACGTGTTATAAGCGTGCTGCTGCCCAATCTGTTTATATCCTGATAGGAAAGCTCCTGTACATGAGCGAGCATGACATGGCGAATTTTTGCAGCAAAGCCTGTTGCCGCTTTTGCAGCGAAAAACTGTGCAAATAGAGTATTGGTAAGACCAATAGCACCGAGTGCAGCCATAAGCAGACACATTCTAATAATATAGCCCTTATCTTCTCCGGCAATACCCTTATCAATAATTGCTGCTACTACGAGAGGTACAAACAGCTCAAATATAGCTTCCAGCATTTTAAAAAGAGGACCTAGTATGCATTCTTTTTTATATGAACGCAGATATTTAAATAATTTGATCATGTAGAAAAAAACCTCCAATTTCACATATACATCCTAATATATTATACACCCTATTATATCAAAATTTCAGCAAAAAATCAAGTAAATAGGCAGCTGTCCATACAAAAACAAAGCTTTTTTTCGTATTTCTTTATGATTGCGACCCTTATTTATTACTTTTCTCTTTTCAAATTTGCTGAAATATGATATAATATAGTAAAACAGTGCAAGGAGGAATTATATGAAGGCTTGGCAGCATTTTAAAACTATTACAAGACACAGACATAAGGTCATTGTTCACTGTGCAAAATGCGGTATTCTATGGCAGGGGCTAAGACATGACCTTTCTAAATATTCACCTACTGAATTTATTCAGGGGGCTAGATTTTATCTTGGCACAAGAAGTCCCAATGAGGCGGAACGTGACAAGTACGGCTATTCTTTGGCGTGGATGCATCATAAGGGCAGAAACCGACATCATTTTGAGTATTGGCAAGACTATAATCGTATTACCAAACGAATTGAACCTGTAAAAATGCCGGCTAGATTTGTTGCTGAAATGTTTTGTGACAGAGTGGCTGCAAGCAAGATATATCAGGGTAAAGATTACAAAATAGATAGTTCGCTCATATATTTCCAGAATTCAAATGCACGTAAAAATGGACTTCTCCATCCTGAGACAGAGAAAAAGCTTATGGAGCTTCTGGAAATTCTTGCAAATGAGGGCGAAGCTGCTGCTTTTCGTGCTGTAAGAGAGCTTGTGAAAAATGGTTATTAATTATTATACTAATTATTATATTAAGGAGTGATTTTAATGCGTCTGGTTTTACAGCGTGTAATAAATGCCAGTGTGACAGTCGACGGTGAAGTAACAGGAAAAATCGGAAAGGGTTTGCTTGTTCTGTTAGGTGTTGGTGCTGATGACACAAGAGAGATACTTGAAAAAATGGCGGATAAAATGTTAAAGCTTAGAATATTTGCTGATGAAAATGATAAAACAAATCTGTCGCTTACAGATGTAGATGGGGAGCTGCTTGTTGTATCTCAGTTTACGTTGTATGCTGATTGCAGAAAGGGAAATCGTCCCAGCTTTATTAAGGCAGGAAATCCGCAAAAGGCGAATGAACTATACGAATATTTTAAAGAGTATTGCAAAAGGACTGTTCCGGTAGTTGAATCAGGTATATTCGGTGCTGATATGAAAGTAGAGCTGTGTAACGACGGGCCGTTTACAATTGTGCTTGATTCAGATGAAATTGTAAAGTAATTTATATGGCTGTAGCCTGCATTTTTTTTTCAAAATTGCCTATACTCACATAGAGGTGATGATATTATGAAAAAATGCAGGCACAGTGAGGCTTTACCAAGATTGTGGAGTCTCAGACTTATTATGACAATAGTGTGCAGTGCTGTGATAATTCAGCTCGCAAACAGTGCAGCGTCTTCTGAATATCGAGAGGCGGCGGCAGCTCAAGGCAACTATAAATTAAAGCTTCCTGTTTCATTTGGAACTATTTACGACAGAAACGGTATGCCTTTGGTAAATCGTTATTCAAAGCATATTGCTGTTTTGAGTGGTGACGGCGAATCAGCTGCAAAAGTTTTTGCCTATGTAAAGGACAGGAAAGAATTTTCCGAAAAGCTCAGAGAGTGTGTTCCTTTTACTTGTGAGCTTGACGAAAGCAAAGATATTCCTGAGGATATTTTGCAGTTCGATGTTCCTGAGCGTTACGATGAACCGCAAATAGCTCAGCATATTATCGGATATATGCAAGAAAACAAAGGTGTGTGCGGGCTTGAAAGTGATTATGATGATTTGCTGAGACGTGATAGGGGACAAACTACTATTACATTTCCTGTTGACGGTACAGGGAGTGCTCTTTCAGGAGAAAATGCATTTGTGAGATATGCTCCTAAAGCATCTCAAGGAGTTGTTACTACCCTTGACACAGGTATTCAGCTTATATGCGAAAAGGCTTCCAGTTCGCTTGAAAAAGGCGCAGTTATTGTCATGGAAACACAGTCTGGTGATATTCTTGGACTTGTAAGCAGACCGGTATACTCGCTCCAGAATATGGAAGAGGCATTGTCATCTGAGGACAGCCCTCTTATAAATCGTACGTTATATTCTTACCCTGTAGGTTCTATTTTTAAGCTTGTAACAGCAGCTGCGGCTATAGATAATGGCTATGAGGATTTCACCTATGAATGTACAGGCAGCATAGAAATAGAAACTCAAAACTTTGCCTGTCACGACAGAGAGGGTCATGGAATGCTTGATCTTGATATGGCGCTTATAAATTCTTGTAATCCTTATTTTATTGCAATAAGTAGTAAGATCTCGCCGCGTGATTTGTTTGAAACGGCTGCCGGACTTGGTTTTGGACGTGAAATTTATCTTTCGGAAAGCATATGTGGAGATTCAGGTTATCTTCCAGATGTACAAGAGCTTATGCTGCCTGCGGAAAGAGGAAATTTTTCATTTGGACAAGGAAAGCTCACTGCAACGCCTTTGCAGGTTGCCAGAATGACTTCGGCAATAGCAAATGGCGGCATTTTGCCAAATGTACGACTTGTGGCAGGAGAAACAGAGGATGGTAATGTAGACTTTGTAGATAAATGGGAAAAGGGCGAACGTGTACTCAGCGAGGAAACGTCGGAAAAGCTTAGAAAAATGATGATAGGTGTTGTATATGGCAGTCGAAACTTTAATGGAAAACCGGATGGAGTTTCGGCAGGTGCTAAGACATCTACTGCACAGACAGGACGTTTTGATGAAAATGGTGAGGAATATTGTCATGGCTGGGTAACGGGATTTTTTCCTGCGTACAATCCAAAATTTACAGTGACAGTTCTGGCGGAGGATGCAGGATATGGCAACGATGCCGCTGCTCCTGTTTTTAAAGAGATTATTGAGAGTATGCGTGATTATGTGAGATATTGATCATTTTTTATAAATAAAAACCTGTTGCAATTTCATGCAAAATATGGTATACTAAAAGTTAAACATAAACCAAAATAAATTATTATGAGAAAGAAGTGTTTAGTATGACAAAGATTCATATTTTCTCCGGATTTTTAGGTGCTGGTAAAACAACTCTTATAAAGAAGCTTATCGCTGAAAGTTATGCAGGTGAAAAGCTTGTTCTTATCGAAAATGAATTCGGTGAGATCGGTATTGACGGTGGATTCTTGCAGGATGCAGGCGTTGCTGTTACTGAAATGAACAGTGGATGTATATGTTGTAGTCTTGTAGGTGATTTTGGAAAGGCTCTTGCTCAGGTTCTTGATACCTATCATCCTGATAGAATACTTATTGAACCCTCAGGTGTAGGTAAACTCAGTGACGTTATTCGTGCTGTTCAGAATGTTGAGATTCAGGATGCAGAGCTTGAAGGCAGTGTTACTGTTGTTGATGCTAAGAAGTGCAAGATGTACCAGAAGAATTTTGGTGAATTCTGGGGAAATCAGATAGAAAATGCTGATTGTATTATACTCAGCCATACAAAGGGACTTTCTCCGGAAAAGCTGCATGACGCTGTAGAACGTGTTCGTACAATGAATAATAAAGCAATTCTCATTACTACTGATTGGGAAGAGCTTACAGGTGCGCAGATTCTTGCTGCAATAAATCGTAAGGATACTCTTAGTGATGAGCTTGAAAAGCTGAAAGAAGAGACTCATGAGCATCATCACCATCATCATGAAGATGGCGAGGAGTGCTGCTGTGGACATCATCATGATCATGAACACGAGCATCACCATCACCATGAGGATGGCGAGGAGTGTTGCTGCGGACATCATCATGATCACGAACATGAACACCACCATCACCACGAAGACGGCGAAGAATGCTGCTGCGGACATCATCACGATCATGACCATGAACATCACCATCACCACGAGGATGGCGAAGAATGCTGCTGCGGACATCATCACGATCATGACCATGAACATCACCACCATCACCATGCAGATGATATATTTACAAGCTGGGGAAAAGAGACTACTCGTGCATATTCCGAAGATGAAATTGCCGCTGTACTGTCAGCCCTTGAAAATGAAGAGAAATTCGGATTTATTCTCCGTGCTAAGGGAATTGTTCAGTGTACAGACGGCAGCTGGATCCACTTTGATTATGTACCGGGTACACCGGATATCAGACGTGGCAGTGCAGGTACTATAGGCAGAATTTGCGTAATTGGTTCAAAGATAAATGAAGACGCAATTGCCGAAGCTTTTATGGTATAAGGAGTGAGTATCATGGCTAAAAAACAGACACCTTCGGATATTCCGGTTTATCTTTTTACCGGTTTTTTAGAGGCAGGAAAGACTCAGTTTATTCAAGGAACATTTGAGGATAAACGCTTTAATGGCGGCGAGAAAACACTTCTTCTTATTTGTGAAGAGGGTGAAGAAGAATACGATATGTCATCGTATCCGTTTAAGAATATTTATATTCGCACAATAGACGATCCATCAGAGATAAATCCTGATAATCTCACTGCACTTCTTGAGGAAACAGAGGCAGAGCGTGTAGTAGTTGAGTATAACGGTATGTGGCAGCTTCAAAATTTGTTTGCCAATCTTCCTGATACATGGGCTGTTTATCAGGAGATGATGTTTGTAGATTCTACAACTTTTTTAAATTATAATGCCAATATGCGAAGTCTTGTTGTAGACAAGCTGAATACATGCGACCTTGTGGTGTTCAATAGATTTTCAAAGGATTTTGATAAGATGGAATTCCATAAGATAGTACGTGGAGTAAGCCGCAGAGCTGACATTGCCTATGAATATGCAAATGGACAGGTAGAATATGATGATATAGAAGATCCGCTTCCATTTGATATAAATGCAGATAAAATTGTCATTGAGGATTCTGATTTTGCACTTTGGTACAGAGATATTATGGAAGAGCCTCAGAAATATAACGGAAAGACAATTAAATTCCGTGGTCTCGTTGCCATGGATCCTAAATTTCCAAGCGGAATGTTTGCTGTTGGCAGACATGTTATGACCTGCTGTGTTGATGATATAAGCTATTGCTGTGTTGTGGCTGAATGGAAGAATGCTGCTTCTCTCCAAAGCAGACAGTGGGTGAATGTAACTGGAACTATCGAAGTTAGAAAACATAAGATGTATCGTGGAAAAGGTCCTGTGTTGAATGTTTCAGAAGTAGTACTTACGTCTGCGCCAGAACAGGAAGTTGCCACATTTTATTAAAATGTAAAACTCAAACTCGGAGGTGAGAAAAATACTCATTCGTCTAAACGATGTAAACAAGGTATATAATGGCGAACCTCTTCTTAAAAATATTGACCTTACAATTGAGGATAGGGACAGAATAGGTCTTATCGGAGTAAATGGCTGTGGAAAGTCCACGCTTTTAAGACTTATCACTGGTCAGATTCTTCCCGATCATATTGCGGATGGTGACGGAGAAATTGCGTATTCAGGAAAAACTACTGTGGGTTATCTGGAACAGATGAGTGGTCTTGACAGAGAAAATACAGTGTGGACCGAGATGCGGGGCGTATTCAGTGAATTGCTATCTGCTGAGGAGAAAATGCACGCTCTTGCCGATCAGCTTGAATTGGGTAATAAAGAAGCAGCAGAGGAATATCATCGCCTTCAGAGCTGGTTTGAAAGCAATGACGGATACCGTATTGATGTCAGAATAAAAACTATTCTTAGCGGTATGGGATTTGGGGAAGAATGCTATGACAGAATAATTAGTGGATTTAGCGGTGGTGAAAAGACACGTCTTGCTATAGCTAAGCTTCTGCTTGAAGAACCAAATTTGCTTATACTCGATGAACCAACAAACCATCTTGACTTTAAAACAGTTATGTGGCTTGAAGATTATCTGAAAGATTATAAGGGCGCACTTCTTATAGTTTCCCATGATAGATACTTTCTTGACAGGCTTTGTACCTCTATATGCGAAATAGAAAATAAAAAGCTTACAAGATACAAGGGCAATTATACTGCATATACTGCTCTTAAAGAAGCCGCTGTTGCAAGACAGATGAAGGAATATGAAATTCAGCAGAAAGAAATTGCTAAGCTGGAAGATTATATCGCCAAAAATCAGACAAGGGCATCTACAGCCAAAAGTGCTCAGAGTCGTATGAAGCAGCTTGATAAAATCGAACGTATAGAAAAGCCTCTTACATATCACAAACAGGCAAGAGTGCATTTCGATTATGATATTGATCCTCCGCAGCAGCTTTTGCAAGTTCAGGATATTGATATTTCCGTAGGTGAAGGAATTTCTCGCAAAACTTTGGTGGAAAATCTTTCTTTTGAAGTAAGACGAGGTGAGAAGTGGGGCATTATAGGCGATAATGGCATAGGAAAGTCAACGCTTCTTAAAGAATTACAGGGCATACTTCCTCATAAGGGTAGAGTTAGATGGACAAGTAATGTAAAACGCTCTTATTTTGAGCAGGAAAGCACCAATCTCCATCCCGAAAAGAGCATAATGCAGGAAATACATGACAGAGTTCCAACATGGACAGATCTTCAAGTGAGAAGTCTTCTTGGACAGGTTCGTATAACTGGAGAAGATGTTTATAAGCAAATAGGAGTAATAAGCGGCGGAGAGAGAGCTAAAGTCTGCTTTGCTGTTATGATGATCGAACGTGGTAATGTTCTTATACTCGACGAGCCTACAAACCATCTTGATATTTCTATGAAAGAAGTTATAGAAGAAGCTCTAGTTGATTTTGGTGGAACGCTTTTATTTGTTTCACATGACCGTTATCTTCTTGATAAGGTGGCTGACAGGATCCTTGAAATAACTTCTGACGGAATTAGAATATATAAAGGCGGATTTTCAGACTGGCTTGCAGCAGAACAGCAGCGTATAAAAGAACAGAAAGCAGCTTTAAATGATATAAAAGAACAAAAAGGCCAAAATATTGAAAAGCCGGCATATCGTTCTAAGCAGCAGAGAGCTGCGGAAGCTAAGATGCGTACAAGAAAGCGTGAGCTTGAAAAACTTTGTGATGAGCTTCAAGAAGAACTTGATCTGCTTACGGAAGAAACAGCAAAGGAAGAAGTATACTCAAACTTTGAGCTTATGCAGGAAAAATGCAGCCGTATGGAAGAGATAAGGCAACAGACAGATGATATATTAGAAGAGCTTATTCTTTTAGAAGAGGAATTAGGATAGTAAAATTGGGATAATATAAATAACTAAAGAAAGGTGCTTTTACTATGATGGTTAAAAAGCTTACTGCAATTTTGCTTTGTACTATAGCAGCAGGGAATATGTTTATCGCTTGCAGCAGTAAGGATGAGGGGAATTCTGAAAAAAACTCAGAGACTACAGCTGCACTGACTACAGAAAGCACGGAGAAGGCAACGTCCACTGATGAGCATTTGGAAATTGAAAAGGCAGTTGAAGCACAGTCCGGTGATGCATACCTTGCAATAGCAGACGGTCAGTGGTACGTTCAGTATTGGGGTACAGATTCTGATCTTCTTACTTATGATGCAGGAGTTGTTCCTATAAAAAAGAACGGCAAATATACAGTAAGTGTAAATGGCGCTACCAATGGAATGCTCTATGATATAACAGAAAGTGTAGACGGAGAGTATACTCCATCAGGTTGTTCATTTATGGCCGTTATTGTAAAAGACGGTAATCAGCTTTATCCGGATATGTCTATTGATGTAACAAGTATACGTGTAAATGGTAAAGAGATAGAGAGAACTGCACATAATTATACAACATCAGATGATGATATTGAAATGAGAGCAAATATTTATAATGAGTGGACAGATACACTTCCAGAAGATGCTCATGATGCAGACGGTGCTGTTACAGACAGCGAAAGCTATTCTGCAAGAATCATTGATAAAGATAAAATAGGTTCATGGACTAAAATTGAGGTTGATTTTATAGTATCAGGAATCGGCGGCGATTCAGAAGATTCTGAGGACAGTGAGGAATGATCTCATGTTGAATGATAAAATAAAGCTTTTACAGGAAATGATAGATAAGTCAGAGCGTATTGTATTTTTTGGCGGTGCAGGAGTTTCGACAGAAAGCGGTATACCTGATTTTCGCAGTCAGGATGGACTTTACAACCAGAAGTATCCGTATCCTCCTGAGACGATATTAAGTCATACGTTCTATGAGAAAAATCCGGAATTGTTTTTTAAGTTTTATCGTGATAAGATGATTTGTCTAAATGCAAAGCCGAATGCTGCTCATAAAAAACTTGCCGAGCTTGAAGAATGCGGCAAGCTTTTAGCAGTAGTCACTCAGAATATAGACGGGCTTCATACAGCAGCAGGAAGTAAATGTGTTCTTGAACTTCACGGAAGTGTACACAGAAATTATTGTCAGAAATGCGGTAAGCTTTATGACGCTGAATTTATGCTTAATTCAACAGATATACCTGTTTGCAGCTGTGGCGGACGTATAAAACCGGATGTAGTGCTTTATGAGGAATCGCTCAGCAGCAGCACGATAGAGCGTACAGTAAACGCTATTTCTATGGCTGATATGCTTATCATAGGCGGTACGTCTTTGGTTGTATATCCGGCAGCAAGTTTTGTCAGATATTTTCGTGGTGACAAGCTTGTTATTCTAAACCGTGATGCCACATCGATGGACGAATCGTCAAGCCTTTGTATAAGAGAACCTATCGGACAGGTTCTTTCACAGATAAAAGTATGAGGTGATACGGGTGAAGCAAGTTAATATTTATCCTGATTATTATAATGAATTTCATTGTATAGCTGATAAATGCCCTGACAACTGCTGTGAGGAATGGGAAATTGTTGTAGATGATGAAAGTGCTGCTATATATGAAAGCATTGCAGGGAATATAGGCGAAAAGCTGCGTTCTTCTATGACGATTGATGCTGACGGAGACAGAATATTTCGTCTGGAAAAAAATTGCTGTCCATTTCTTGAAGAAACTGGACTTTGTGAAATACATAGAATTCTCGGTGAGGGATGCCTTTGTAAAACCTGTAGGGAATATCCAAGGGCAGTGCAGGATTCCGGTGATTTTGCAGAACATGACCTTTCTCTTTCATGTCCTGAGGCTGCAAGAATAATCCTTTCAAAAACTTGTCGTCCGGAATATATAAAATCAGAATGCGAAATAGATGATGAGGAAATATGTTATGACATAGAATTTATGAAATTTATGAAGTCGTCACGCAGGGAAATGATTGATATTATATGGGACAAATCTATTTCTGTTGATGAAGCTGTTGATAAGTGCGAAGAGCATGCAAATAAGGTTCAGCGTTGTATTGATATGGACGCATATTCTGAAACGTTTGCATTTAATACATCCTGCCAGAGCTTTACAGAAATGATAGATGATTATTTATCAGGGGATATTCTGACCCATGAATTTAGAGAAAGTCTCATGGACGCACGTCTTTTAGGTGATAAGCCTATGAATGCACCTGAATTTGCAGAAGCTGTAAAGAAGCTTGATGTTTATGATATTTCATACAGGCAGCTTTGTACTTATTATATTAACAGGTATTGGCTTAGAGCTGCATTTGATTATGATGCAGAAGAAAAGATAATTATAATGGCAAAGGCTTATTTAATGGTGAAACGTCTCTGCCTTGCATATGTACAAAAAAATAAAGAGCTGCCTTTTTCCGCAGTTTTACGGATAGTGCAGCTCTATTCAAAAGAAACCGAACATAATACAGATATATAAATCATTTTATCATTTGTCTGTCAAATGTTATAAATGGTTTATAACATGGATCGAGATCGTGCAGCTCCTTAGCTATAATGCTTTGGAGCTGTTCATTTTTATATGCACAATCAAAAGGTACTACCAGATCAAAGCTTACCTCTGTATAATCGCTTTTCTCAGCAAATCTAAAGTCATGAAGTGTAAGCCTTTTATCAAGACCGGATATAAGTTTTTTTGTAAACTCTTTGCAGTTTTTTATAGTTGTACTTCCTGTATCTACAGGATCCATGTGTATAGTCATATTTATTCCAGTCTCTTCAAGGATACGCTTTTCTATATGGTCAACAAGGTCATGAACTGCATAAAAGCTTTCACTTCCGTTTACTTCAACATGACAGCTTCCAAAACTGTTTCCCGGACCATAATTGTGTATCATAAGATCATGGACATCTATTATCTTTTTGTGGGCAAGTATAAGTTGGTTGATAGATTCAGCAGTTTTTGAATCGCCTGGTTTGCCCAAAAGATCATCAAGCGTATCACGAATAATATCAAAGCCTGCTTTTAAAATGAAAAGTGAAACAGCAGCACCTGCAATGCCATCTATAGGCAGCGGTGTGTAATATGAAATTGGCAGCGCTACCAGAGTCGCAGATGTTGCAATAATATCGCTTTTACTGTCTTTTGCAGCAGCCAATATAACTGATGAATCAATAGCCTTTCCAAGGTGTGTGTTGAAAACTGCCATCCAGATTTTTACTGATATGGAGAATATCAGTATAATAAATACAGGTATAGAAATGGTTAAAGGCTTTGGCGAGATTATCTTTGATATAGAGTCGGACATGAGCTCAATACCCATAAGCATAATTAAAACAGCAATTATCATAGCCGCTAAATATTCTATTCTGCCGTGACCAAAAGGATGGTTTTTATCAGCTGGTTTAGAAGCAAGAAGACCGCCTAAAAGTGCTACTATACAGCTCGCACAATCTGAAAGATTGTTGAAAGCATCAGATATAATGGAAACCGATCCTGAGATTGTTCCTGCAATATACTTTGTTATAAAAAGTATGATATTACAGATCATACCTGTAATGCTTGAAAGTGTGCTGTATGATGCACGTGTTTTGGAAACGGACGCATTTTGGGGTATGAACTTCTTTACTAAAAATCTGGTAAGCATTAAAAACCTCGCTTATTTCTCGTTAGTTTATTTTAACAAGTTTCAGATTGCGTATAGTTACATTCTGATAGCTCATGCCACCTATTCTGAATAGTATTTTTGCATTAGTATCCTTTTCTGGAACTGTAAATGTTTCATCGAAGTGCACGTCGCTTCCTGATACAGCCAAAGATGATGAGAAGTAATCGCTTTTACCTGTTACAAGTACCGGAACTTCTGCATCTGGTGTGGCAGTGCAGTCAAATACAAGATTATATTTACCGCCTGCTTTAAGTTCAATGCCGGATATGGTAGCTTCAATATCTGTAGGCTTGCTGCCGCCTTCTGTTGTGTTTATCCACAAAGATTTATCGTATCCAACGTAAAATGCTGCATATGCTCCGGAGTCCTTATCGCAAACTACATCATAATTTGCATCAGCAGCAGCGTCAAGACCTGTACCTGAACTTTCTATTCCCAGAGCTTTGCATATCTTATCAGCTGCAATGTAGCCATTGTTTATTTGTGTAGTTTCAGACGGATGCCAGTCAGAGCCTACGCCATCAGCAGTAATATTATGAACAGCTGATTCAAAATAGGTGATGTTTGTGTCACCTGTTTCGGCTTTGAAGTTTTCTACAGCTGTTTCAATAAGAGGATATATCTCATCTCCGCCGCCCATGACACCCATTGTGCATATAATTGCAGCCTTTGGATTCTTTTCACGGATCGTTTTAAGAAATGCGATGTAAGCTTCTACAAATTCCTCTGAACGTGTATCGTAGTCGTTTGTAACATAGTTTATGTCATTAGTACCCAGATTTATGAAGACAGCGTCTGTCTCATATTTGTTGAAATCCCATTCGGAATCATAATCGGAAACTTTGCTCGAAAGTGAATAGAAGTCCGGAACAAGCTGGTCGCTGTTTTTGTCGCCGGATGAATATCCCGAAACGATGCCGTGACCGCTGTATGAAACAACGCTATAATCGGCATTTAACTGACGTGCTGCAAGATAAGCATAGGACTTTGAAAAGTTTTCTGTTGTTGTTTTAAATGATTCTGAGCTTGACTTTCCTTCAACACCATATGCACAGGTTATGGAATCTCCAATAAATTCAATAAGCAGATCTTTCTTAGGAGATGGCTTTACAGGAGTTGACGCTCCTGAGCTTACGTTTATATTTTTAACGCCAACAGGGCCGTTTGCGGCTTCTGATAAAAGCATTACTTTTACAGATGCAGTCTGACTTTCATCACCTTCGAATATGGTTACAGTCTCTTCTTTTGAATCTATTGTTTTATCCAGTATAAGCTCTTCATTTACAAATACAGCATATCTCGGACGATAATCTTTATCGTACTCTGAATGTCTGTCTCCTGAAATTGTGACAGAAGCCTTTGTACCTGTTACTGTAAACTCTGTGGCACTGCCGCTTTGAAGCAGCCATTCTGTATCGTCTTTGAGGATGTGTCTGCCTGTAAATTTAACGTATTTGTCGGTTATAGGAATTGTCATATCTTTTATATCTTGGCTTTCTTTATGAAGTTGATTTTTCATTATACATAAATCAAAAACGTTCACGCTTCCATCGTTGTTTAAATCCTGTTCAGGAATTATTTCTTCCAGATCTACAAGAGCATTCTGCAAGCTTATCATATTTTCAGGTGATAAGTCAAGTTCAGCATTTGCTTCTATAGCTGCTGTGCATGTAAAAATTGATGCAGCTAAAACAGCCGCAATATATTTTTTTGTATTTTTCATATTACTTACCCGTTCACTTTTATGGCAGATTATTCAGAAATAGCTTTTCTTATTTCCTCTGCAATAATGTGTCCGTATTCCTTTTGTGTCTTTTCTGATGGATGCCAGAGCGCACCTGCTCCATTTTTTTCTATATCCATTTCCTTGGATAAAAAGCAGGTAGTTCTGTCGTCATTGAATTCCTTAACTGCTTTTTGTATTAGAGGATATATGGTTTCTCCACCACCCATAAGTCCTACTGTACAGATAATGGCAGCCTCTGGATTTGCTTTGCGTACATCTTCGAGGAATGATACATACCCTTTAACAAACTCATTGCAAGTAGAGGGATCATCACTATAAACATATCCGGTATCGTTTGTGCCTAGATTTATAACTACTGCATCAATTTTGCGTTCTGATGCATCCCATTTTTCGTCATAACCTTTATAGGTGCTTGTAATGTTGTAATACTGAGGTATAGTTTCTTCAGTATTTTTTCCACCAGAACTATATCCTGAGATGACACCGTATCCACTGTATGCAACAACACTGTAATCAGCCTCTAGTTCTTCTGCCGCTATGTACGCATATGATTTGGAGAAGTTTTCAGTTGCGGTGCTGAAAGAGTCATCGCCATCATCGCTGTCAACTCCGTATCCGCAGGTTATAGAATCACCTATAAACTCAATTGCAAGGTCGTTATCAGGTAGTGGCTTTATAAGTTCAGGGTCTCCGCCGATTATATTAATATCTTTTATGCCGACAGGACCATAAGCCGCTTCTGAAAGAAGCATTACTTTTACATTTGCAGTACGTGGAGATTCTTCCTCAAAAAGTATTAGATTTTCCTCTGGAGCAGTTATAATTTTATCACGAACAAGCTTTTCGTCAAGAAAAACAGCATATCTTGGCCGTCTGCTGCTATAATCGTTTATAGAAGAAGTGTTTGTGAGCACAATTGAAACATTTGTTCCTGTTACGGTAAATTCCGCAGCACTACCGCTTTGAACAAGCCATTGGATGTCGTTCTTGTATAGATGTCTGCCTTGAAATTTGAGATTGCCTTTTAAAACAGGTAGATCTGATTCTATTGCAGGTTTAGATTCTGTTGTTTGTTCAGTTGTTGTGATAATAGATTCTTGACCGGCGCTTCTTTCAGCGACAACAGTATGTTCCGATGTTGTATCTGCTATTTCGGAAGGGGCGTTGTCGATATTAGAGCAGCCGAATAAGCATGAAAATACTGATGCAGTGATTATTGCAGCTGTAATATTTATTTTTTTAGATGCCATTTTGCCGTATCCTTTCGTGCAGGAAGTAGTTGTTGTGATAAAAAATTCTTATTATATCTTAATTTTAATTATACTATACAACAACGTCCCGTGTCAATGGATTTTTCAAGAATTGGCACGAAATTTAGATTTATTTATATAAAGTTAACTCCAAGCGAAGCCTTTGCAAAAGCCTTGACATCATCAAATTCCTAAGTTATAATATTCTTTGAGTTAATGGGTTAAATATTTACATAAGGATGAAAAAATAATGGCTAAAATCAAAAAAATGTTTACGAGAATATTACCTACATATTCTTACATCCCTCTTGTGGTGATGATCGTGTTTAATAGTATCGCCTATTTTGGTACGAGATTATTTACCTCAGATATGGCACATCATACTATGTATACAAAGCTTGACAGCATCATACCATTATGTCCTGCGTTTATTTCTGTGTATATACTTGCATATGTACAGTGGATTCTGGGATATGGCCTTATTGCCAGAGAAAACAGATATGTTTTCAAATGGATAGTTGTAGGTGAACTGATAGCCAAAGCAATGGCATGCGTATGCTTTGTGGTATTTCCAACAACTATTGAACGTCCTGAAATCGTTTCTACGGATTTGTGGAGTACTCTTACAGATATTGTTTACAGAAACGATGCACCTGATAATCTCTTCCCATCAGTTCATTGTCTGGAAAGCTGGGTTTGCTTTCGTGGTGCAATATATCTTACAAAGCCCGGTAAATGGTATAAGTATGTATGTTTGATATTTACACTTATGGTGTTTGCCTCTACTGTCCTTGTAAAGCAGCATGTAGTGCTTGATATAGTCGGTGCTGTATGCTTTGTTGAGATAGGTCTTTTCATCTCAAGGAAGATATGTAAACTTAATGGACATGCCTACATATGATTATTTCCCAAAAAGCAAAACCTGCCCTTTATGATTTAAGAGGGGCAGGTTTTGGTTTTATTTTTGCTTTATTGTTTTATTATAATTTAGAAGCAAGCTTTCTTCTGATATCTTCGTTTGGGATATTTACGATTCCATAGTCTTTTTCTTTGTAATTCCAGTATGCTCTGCCGATATTGTATTTATCGAAAACAGTGCTTATATCAGATACCCAGTTTATTTTTGATTCGTCATCAGCAAGATCAATAACGCCGTATTCGCCGCAGTACAGAGGAAGATTTCTTTCCTTTGCTGTTTCAAGGGCAGGAGCAAAAAGCATCTCGAAATAATCTGGTGACATTTCAGGAAGATCATCCTTGTAAATAGCGCTTACCAATGACTGGGACAGCATATCGCTGCATTTTCTATAATTCTCCAGGCTATCAGGATATTTTATCCTGAAATCAGACGGCATATTGTCTACCCAGTATGCACCCTGATGTGTGAAGATAAGAGGTTCGTAGCTGTGGAAAGTATAAACGACCTTTTTGTCGTCAGTTTTAGCAAGCTCAGGTACGCTCAGCACATTGTTATACATTGTACCACCAAAGATTACCCATGAATCGGGGCTGATTGCGTGTATTTTTTCAATTGCAGTAATTGCAATTTTATTCCACGCCTCTGCAACCTCCGGTTCAACTATTTCATTGAGCAGTTCAAATGCGACATGGTCATTTTCAGATTTATATCTGGTTGCGATAGTCTGCCAGAGTTTGTAGAATCTTTCCTGAAGAGATTCGTCATGGAAGAAGATCGTCTTATCTGTCTTATCAAGAGGATCAAATGAGTAGCCGAATGCTTTGTGCAGATCGATAATCATATTAAGCTTATGTTTTCTGCACCATTCTACACAGTTGTCGATATAACGGTATCCGTCTTCTTTAGGATCACCGTTTTCTTCCTCGATAACCATATAATCAACAGGCACTCTCACATGGTCAAGACCCAGAGATGCAATATAAGCAATATCTTCTTCTGTTATAAAGTTGTTGTAATGTTCAGCAGATGTATCAGATGTCTGTGAAAGCCATCCGCCAAGATTTACTCCGTGTATATATCCGTCAAATGTGCGCATAAATATACTTCCTTTCGGTGAATTTTTATATATTATATCATACTGTTTGGCTTTTGGTATATCAGTTTTATTGTTTTTTTGTTAAAAATGAGAACTTTGTTTTTACTAATTTATAGTGCTGATATTATATGCATATTTCCGTACTTTACTATGCAAAGATACTTGCAATTTAAAATGGAATGTGATATAATAATAAAGCATAATGAAAGGCAGTCAGAAAGAGGACGGTAAGAAATGAAAAAAATAACTGTAATAACCGGTCATTATGGATCAGGTAAGACGAATTTTGCTGTTAATCAGGCTGTTAAGCTTGCAGAAAAGGGCGAAAAGGTAACTATAGTAGATTTTGATATAGTCAATCCTTATTTCCGTACAGCAGATTTCGGCGATCTTTTCAAGGAAAAGGGTGTAATTCTTGCAGCATCTATGTATGCCAATACAAGTCTTGATATACCTGCAATATCGTTTGATATAGAACGAATGGCGTATGAGCCGGGCTATCTTATAATAGATGTTGGCGGAGACGATGCAGGAGCAATCGGTCTTGGCAGGTATGCGGAGGCACTTGAGCAGTATAAAGATGACCTTGATATGCTTTATGTTGTAAATGCTTACAGATATCTTACAAAAGACTCTTCTGAAGCTTTGAAGCTTATGTATGAGATAGAAGATGTCTCTAAAATGAAACATACAGGTATAATAAATAATTCCAATCTTGGAATAGAAACAACTGCGGAAACCGTTCTTAATAGTATTTCTTATGCAGAGAATGTTGCTTTAAAGGCAGGAATTCCTCTTAAAGGTACTGTATATAGAGAAGATCTTGGTGTTTCTGTGAAAAATGGCATTCCGGCTAAGGTTTATGTAAAGCCTGTGTGGGAAGAGTTATAAAATAAGGAGGTTAAGATATATGGAGAAGATGCAGGTTCGCTTTGAACGCTGTAAGGGATGCGGACTGTGTATAACAGCCTGTCCTAAGAAGCTTGTAGCTATTCAGAAAGAAAAGCGTAACGAAAAAGGTTATTTTACTGCGATCTGTACCGATCAAGACGCTTGCATATCATGTATGATGTGTGCAATGATGTGTCCTGACTGTGCAATAAAAATTGAGAAATAAAAGGAAGTGAATTTATCGTGGAAAGAAGTCTTATGAAGGGTAATGAAGCTTTGGCAGAAGCAGCGATCCGTTGCGGCTGCAAATGTTTTTTTGGTTATCCTATTACACCGCAGACTGAGCTTTCAGCTTACATGGCTAAGCGTATGGAAAAGTCAGGAGGCGTATTTTTACAGGCAGAATCTGAAATTGCCGCAATCAATATGGTGCTTGGCGCAGCGTCAACAGGTGTTCGTGCGATGACATCATCATCATCACCGGGTGTATCTCTGAAAGCAGAGGGTATTTCCTATATGGCAGGCTCTGACCTTCCGGCAGTTATCATAAATGTACAGAGAGGCGGTCCGGGACTTGGTTCTATTCAGCCTGCACAGTCTGATTATTTCCAGGCAACAAAGGCTATGGGTCATGGCGATTTTCATATTATTGTTTATGCTCCATGTTCTGTACAGGAAATGGTTGATGTAGTTACACTGGCATTTGATAAAGCCGATGAATACCGTACTCCTGTTATGATACTTGCAGATGGTCTTCTCGGTCAAATGATGGAGCCTGTTACATTCCCTGAACCAAAAACAGAGCTTCCTGATAAATCAGATTGGGCAGCTTGTGGTCATAAGAATGAGCGTGAGCATCATATCATCAACTCACTGTTCCTTGATGCGCCGCTGCTTGAAGCAAAGGTACTTGAGCGTTTTGAACGTTATAAGAAAATAGAAGAAAATGAAACTGATGCAGAGATCTACATGTGCGACGGCGCAGAGCTTGTTATTACAGCTTATGGTGCAACGGCTCGTGTTGCTAAATCTGCTGTTACAAAGGCTCGTAATGAAGGCATAAAGGTAGGTCTTTTCCGTCCAAAAACACTGTGGCCGTTTCCTGTAAAGGAACTGAGAGAAGCAACAAAGGACGCTAAGAATATTCTTGATGTTGAAATGTCAATGGGTCAGATGATCTATGACGTAAAGCTTGCTACAGAGTGTAAGATCCCTACATCATTCTTTGGCAGAACAGGCGGAGTAATTCCTACACCTGCTGAGGTATATGATGAAATTGTTAAGCTTACAGGAGGTGCTAAGTAATGGCAGTTATATTTGACCGTCCTAAGTCTCTTTTGGACGTTTCTACACATTTTTGTCCGGGCTGCGGACATGGTATAGTTCACCGTCTGGTTTGCGAGGTTCTTGATGAAATGGGCGTTATTGGCGATACTATTGGTGTTGTACCTGTAGGATGCTCTGTAATGTCTTATAATTATTTTGGTTGTGACGTAATCGAAGCTCCTCACGGACGTGCTCCGGCTGTTGCAACAGGTGCAAAGAGAGTTAATCCTGATAAGATAGTATTTACATATCAGGGTGATGGCGACCTTGCAGCTATAGGTACTGCTGAAACTGTTCATGTTGGTACAAGAGGCGAGAATATCGTTATAATCTTTATTAATAATACTACTTACGGCATGACAGGCGGACAGATGGCTCCTACCACTCTTCCGGGTCAGGTTACACAGACCACTCCATTCGGTAGAAATACTGATACAGCAGGCTTCCCGATTCGTATTTGTGAGATGATGTCTACACTTAGCGGTGTTGCACTTGCACAGCGTGTTGCTATAGACAGTGTTCCGCATATACGTGAGGCTAAGAAGGCTATCCGTAAGGCATTTGATAATCAGGTTGCCAAGAGAGGACTCTCTATAGTAGAAGTACTTTCTACTTGTCCTACAAACTGGGGACTTTCTCCTGATAAGTCAATGGATTTTGTAAGAGAACAGATGATACCTTACTATCCTCTCGGTGTATATAAGGATAAGGCAGCAGAAGAGGAGGCGGCGAAGTAATTATGACAACAGAAATTATTTTAGCAGGCTTCGGCGGACAGGGTATACTGTTTACCGGTAAGATATTAGCATACTGTGGTCTTATGGCAGAAAAGGAGCTTTCATGGTTGCCGTCATACGGCCCTGAAATGCGTGGCGGAACAGCAAACTGTTCAGTTTGTATTTCTGATGAGCCTATCGGTTCACCGCTGGTTGCAAATCCTGATATCCTCATTGCAATGAATGGACCTTCATACAATAAGTTTATTGATGCTGTTAAACCCGGTGGATTGGTTTTAGTTGACAATTCTGTAGTTGATGAAGTGTGCAGCAGAGATGATATTACATATGTATCTATTCCTGCAACAGATATGGCTGCTGAAAATGGAATGAATGGCAGTGCAAATATGATACTTATGGGAAGAATGCTTGCAGAAAGCGGTCTTTTTGATATGGATACAGTACGTAAGGCAATGGAGAAATGTATCCCACCAAAACGTGCAAATCTTATCGAAGTAAACATGAAGGCTGTAACTATGGGAGCAGAAAGCAAATAAACAAGCTGGAGCCAGCTTGATCGCACTACGATCCCCACCTTGCCTTCCCTGAAAGGGGAGGTGGCACGGCATTAGCCGTGACGGAGGGGTTTAAACCAAACAATAATAAAAACAACGAAAAGGCTGTTGCAACTTAAATTTTTGCAACAGCTTTTTGTTTTATTGTTTTTTTATATAAGATTTATCGTTTGTTAATTGATAAAATTTATTATATGATATAATTTAATTAGAGGATATTTCATGATTAATTATAATGGCCATAGGGATTTGAAAAAGATACAGGAGGTTATATTATGTTAAAGAAAGTCTTATATCTTACATCAGCTATGATCTTTATAATGTTGAATGTCGCTTGTAGTAGTGGTTCTTATAATGCTGGTACATCTGAGGAATTAAAGAATGTTGATCTTATAGATGTTATACCGGTATCTGAAGAAGTAACAGAAGCAACAGAATCAACGGAAATTTCTTCAGTGGCAAATGGTTATGATAAAAACAGACAGAACTGCGCAAACCGTGAGGAATGCCCGAATTACAATGAAAACCAGCAGAACTGTGTAAACCGTGAGGAATGTCCGAATTACGGCGAAAACCAGCAGAACTGCGCAAATCGTGAAGAATGTCCGAATTACGACGAAAATCAGCAGAACTGTGCAAACCGTGAGGAGTGCCCGAATTACGGTGAAAATCAGCAGAACTGCGCAAATCGTGAGGAATGCCCAAATTACGACGAAAATCAGCAGAACTGCGTGAATCGTGAGGAATGTCCGAATTATAATAGAGGACAACATGGACAACATGGCCGTCATTCATCAGGCAGAGGCGCTTATTGCATAAATGAATAATGTACTTATTTAATTGCTTTTAATGGTATGATAGTTTAGGTGATTAATAATAAAAACGGACTGCGTTTATTTAAATTAGCGGTCCGTTTTTATTTTTACAATTTATATTTTACAATACAGCGATAGCTTCTACTTCTACGAGTACACCCTTTGGAAGTTCAGCTACTCCGACGCAGCTTCTTGCAGGCTTGCAGTCGCCAAGAGTTTCTGCATAAATAGTGTTGAATGTGCTAAAGTCTTTAGCTACATCTTTTAGGAAGCAGGTTGTCTTTACAACATTTTTCCATGTGCAGCCTGCTGCCTCAAGAACAGCAGTGAGATTCTTCATAACCTGCTTGCTCTGAGATTCAATATCAGTTGCCTCAATATTTCCCGTAGCAGGGTTAATGGCAATTTGACCTGAGGTGAAAACCATATTTCCTGCCTTAATAGCCTGTGAATATGGACCGATCGCATCCGGTGCATTTTTTGTATAGATAGTTTCCATAAAAATTCATCTCCTAATTAAACAATATGAAATCCATAATCTGTGAGTGCTTTGCGAATAGCTTCGATGTGAGCATAATCTCTTGTTTCCATTGTAATTCTAAGGAAACAGCCGTTTACATCGCTGCCTTCATTTGCTCTTTCATGATGAATGGATATAACGTTACCGCCCTGTTCTGCAATAATTCTTGATACATTAAGCAGCTGGCCCGGCTTGTCAAGAAGTTCAATGGTCATAGTGCAGGTTCTTCCGGACATAAGCAGACCACGCTTTATTACTCTTGAAAGAATAGTAACATCAATATTACCGCCTGATACAAGACATACAACGTTCTTTTCCTTTACAGGGATTTTGTCAAACATAACAGCAGCTACAGATGCTGCGCCTGCACCCTCTGCAATTAATTTCTGACATTCGATAAGTGTAAGAATAGCTGCTGAGATCTCATCGTCAGTAACTGTAACTATGTCATCTACATACTTTTTGCAGTATTCAAATGTGTTCTGTCCTGGCTCTTTTACAGCAATGCCATCTGCAATTGTTGAAACAGATGCGAGTCTTTCGATTTTATCATCAATAATAGATCTCTGCATACTTGGAGCGCCGCTTGCCTGTACGCCGTAAACCTTAACGTCTGGATTAAGATTTTTTATGGCAAATGCAACACCGGAGATAAGTCCACCGCCGCCTACAGGTACGACTACAGCGTCTACATCTGAAAGCTGTTCAAGTATTTCCAGACCAATAGTACCCTGACCGGCAATGACATTTTCATCATCAAAGGGATGCACAAATGTATAGTTATGTTCTTTTTGAAGCTCCAAAGCTTTATTGTAAGCGTCATCATAAACGCCTTCTACCATGCAGACTTCTGCACCATAGCTTTTTGTAGCTTCAACCTTGGATATCGGTGCGCCGTCCGGCAGGCATATAAGAGATTTTATTCCAAGTTTTGATGCTGCCAGAGCTACACCCTGTGCATGGTTTCCGGCAGAGCAGGCTATAACGCCACGAGCTTTTTCTTCGTTTGAAAGCTGTGACATCATAAATGACGCACCACGTACCTTGAATGAACCTGTTACTTGCAGGTTTTCTGTTTTAAGATAAACCTTGCAATCATTGCTGAGTTTTGGTGAGTATATTAAATCGGTTTCACGAATGACCTTTTTAAGAACATGACTTGCCTTATATATTTTATCAAGTGTAAGCATAGATCAATCAGACTCCTTTTTCTTATTCTGCAAAATTAAAAGCTGGTCAACAATTTGACGTGCTGCTCTTGCACTTCTTCCGCTTTTACACAATGCAAATTGCTCTGCCTTCATAGCAAGTTCAGCTTCATCCATGTGAAGTCCGGCTTGCTTTGCAAGATTATTTACTATTTCAAGATAAAGCTGCTTTTGCGGCTTAGAATAGGTAATGGTAATACCGAAACGTTCAGACAGAGAGATTCTTTCCTGAACGGTATCATTTTCATGTTTATCGTTGCCATCACCGAATGTTTCTTTGACGATATGTCTGCGGTTGCTTGTGGCATAAATAACAGTATTTTTCATTCTTGCAGAAATGCTTCCTTCAAGGATGGCTTTGAGTGTACCGAAATTCGGATCATCTTCGGAGAAGGTAAGATCATCTATAAACAGAATGAATTTCAGAGGGTTTCTGCAAAGCTTATCCATGATTTGAGGAATAAAACAAAGCTGGTCTTTGGTAAGTTCAATTAGTCTGAGACCTTTATCAGCATAGGTATTGGCAAGAGCCTTTACAGTCGCTGATTTTCCTGTTCCTGCATCACCTGATAAGAGGACATTCATAGCATAATTTCCATCAAGAAGAGCGAGTACGTTTTCCTCAGCCTCATGTCTTTCACGTTCATATCCGACCATATCAGTCATTTTGATAGGATCAGGATATTCTACAGGAATTATTTCACCGCTTCTATTTACCGTAAACATATGGAATTTTGCAAAGTTGCCGTAACCGCACTTTTCAATATCAGCAGTACGTTTTTCATAAGCAGCTTTTAGATCTATTTTGTAAACGCTCCATACGGGCAGTGGTACAGCGCTAACCATTTCAGCTTGAAGATGGGCAGGGGTGAGCATTGCTATACGTTCAAAAAGATCCAGTTCAGTATAAAGGCATTGCTTCATAGCATCTGGAATTTCTTCACCTGCACCTGCACGTACTGCACAGACTTGTTCATGCTCTAGTACCAGCGTTTTTATATAATCAGTCAGACTGTCGGTTTTTTCATAGAGAGCCGCAGCCATTGCACTATAAAAGCGTATCTGTGCCGGCAGATTTGTTCTGTCTGTATGGCAGAACTGCATAAGCGAACGAATGACCGGATCATTCTGTAGGCTCCTGAAAATAACAAGGGCATCAAGTCCATATCCTATCGTTTCTTTTGGAGTCATAATAAGAGTCAACTCTTTTCTAATTGTGAATTTATACTGATTATGCCACCTGAAATAGTTTCAGATGGCATATTTTTATTTTACAGCAGTTCGAGTATCTTAGCTGTGCATTCTGTTGTAGACAGAGGTGATACGCCTTCACCTGCAAGGTCAGCTGTACGATATCCTGCTTCAAGATATTTATCAACTGCATCTTCAATAGCTTTTGCTTCATCAGAAAGATCAAATGAGTAGCGCAGCATCATAGCAGCAGAGAGAATTGTAGCAATAGGATTAGCCTTGTTCTGACCGGCAATATCAGGTGCAGAACCGTGAATAGGCTCATAAAGACCATTCTTTGTGCTTCCGAGAGAAGCAGAAGGCAGCATGCCGATAGAACCTGTTATCTGAGATGCCTCGTCAGACAGAATATCACCAAACATATTTGATGTAACAACAACGTCAAACTGTCTAGGATTCTTTACAAGCTGCATAGCTGCATTGTCAACCAGCATATCAGTGCAGGTAACATCAGGATATTCAGCTGCAACCTTGTGAACTATTTCACGCCACAGTCTTGAGCTTTCCAGAACGTTTGCTTTGTCAATAGAGATAACATTCTTAGAACGCTTCTGAGCAGTTTCAAATGCAACTCTTGCAATACGTTCAACTTCCATTTCGCTGTAGCATTCTGTATCATAAGCTTCAGTGCCATACTTGCCGTCACGTCTGCCACGCTCGCCAAAGTAAATTCCACCTGTAAGCTCACGAACCATCATGATGTCAAAGCCCTTTGCAACGATATCCTCACGAAGAGGGCAATCGCCTTTGAGGGCAGGGTAGAGCTTAGCCGGGCGAAGATTTGTGAAAAGTCCCATAGCTTCACGAATGCCCAAAAGAGCCTTTTCAGGACGAAGATGAGGAGGCATACTATCCCACTTGGAATTGCCTACAGCACCGCCTACAGCACCGAGCAAAACGCTGTCGCTTGCAAGGCATCCGTCAATAGTTTCCTGTGGCAGCGGAACGCCTGTTTCGTCGATGGCAGCGCCGCCGATAAGGTATTTTGTAAAATTAAAAGTATGACCAAACTTCTCGCCTACAGCTTCAAGAACCTTTACAGCACTGTCAACGATCTCCGGTCCAATGCCATCTCCTCTGAGCAAGCCAATATTGTATGTCATTTATGTTTCCTCCTTTTACTTTACTGCACCCTTGCGTATAGATTCGATAAGACCGCCGTTTTCTATTATGGTCTGAATGAACTGTGGGAATGGAGCAGTTTTGAAAGATTTGCCGGTTGTCTTATCAAGAAGAATACCGTTGTCAAGGTCAGCTTCTACAATATGACCTTCTTCAATAGCCTCAGCAGCTTCGGGGCATTCAACAATAGCAAGACCGATATTTATGGAGTTACGGTAAAATATACGTGCAAAGCTTTTAGCGATAACAACAGAGATACCGCTTTCCTTGATTGCAATTGGTGCGTGTTCACGAGAAGAACCACAGCCAAAGTTTTCACCTGCAACCATGATGTCGCCTTCTTTTACTCTGGATGTGAATGTAGTATCCAGATCTTCCATACAGTGAGACGCAAGTTCTTTCTTATCAATAGTATTCAAATATCTTGCAGGGATGATAACGTCAGTGTCAACATTATCTCCATACTTAATGACAGTACCTTCAAATTTCATATTACATTACCTCCTTTGGATCAGTTATCCTACCTGTAATAGCACTTGCAGCAGCTACAGCCGGACTTGCAAGATAAACCTCAGATGTAGGATGACCCATTCTTCCAACAAAGTTGCGGTTTGTTGTGGAAACAGCACGTTCTCCTGCTGCCAGAATGCCCATATGACCGCCAAGGCATGGACCGCAAGTAGGTGTTGAAACTATGCAGCCTGCTTCAATAAATATACGCAGCAGACCATTTTCCATAGCTTTAAGATAGATATCCTGTGTTGCAGGAATTATGATAGCACGTACATTTTTAGCAACCTTTTTGCCTTTAAGAATAGATGCAGCTTCTTCAATATCACGATAGAAACCGTTTGTACATGAGCCGATAACTACCTGATCAATCTTAATATCGCCAACATTGTCGATAGTACGTGTATTGCCCGGCAGGTGAGGGAATGCAACAGTAGACTTGATATTAGACAGATCAATAACATATGTTTCATCGTAAACAGCGTCCTCGTCAGCCTTGTATACTACAGGCTTTCTGTCGCTGTGCTGTGCAATATATTCAAGTGTCTGATCGTCTACTTCAAAGATACCGTTTTTAGCGCCTGCTTCAATAGCCATATTAGTCATTGTAAGTCTATCACTGATTGAAAGACTTGCAACGCCTTCACCTGTGAATTCCATAGAACGGTACAGTGCACCGTCAACGCCTATCATTCCGATAATGTGGAGAATAACATCCTTACCGGAAATATAGGGATTCAGCTTGCCTTTAAGTTCAAACTTGATAGCAGATGGAACTTTAAACCAAGCCTTGCCAATAGCCATACCACAAGCCATATCAGTAGAACCTACACCTGTTGAAAATGCACCCAGTGCACCATATGTGCAGGTGTGAGAGTCAGCACCGATTACAACGTCTCCAGAAACTACCAGACCTTTTTCAGGGAGCAGAGCGTGTTCAATGCCCATCTGACCTACGTCATAGAAATGTGTGACTTCCTTTTCATTACAGAAATCACGGCACATTTTACACTGAGTAGCTGCCTTGATGTCTTTATTTGGAGCAAAGTGATCCATAACCATAGTCACCTTGTCCTTGTCATATACATTATCAAGACCCAGCTTTTCAAATTCACGGATGGCTACAGGTGAAGTTATATCGTTACCCAGAACTCTGTCCAGATTTACGAGGATCAGCTGACCAGCTTCAACCTTGTCAAGCCCTGCATGAGCTGCCAGGATCTTTTGTGTCATTGTCATACCCATTTATATATCATTCCTTTCAGATTTAATAATTTATAATAGCGCCTTTATCAGCAGAGGAAACCATCTTGGAATAGCGCTTAAGATAACCGGTAAGGTCTGTCTTTACCTTGATATCCATTGTATTTTTACGTTTCTCCAGTTCCTCGTCAGAAACTTCAAGGTTAATAGAGTGGTTCGGAATATCAATAGAAATAATATCTCCGTCCTTAACATATGCGATAGTACCGCCGTTTGCAGCTTCTGGAGAAATGTGACCGATAGCAGCTCCTCTTGTAGCACCTGAGAATCTGCCGTCAGTGATAAGAGCAACTTCTTTATCCAGTCCCATGCCTGCAATAGCAGAGGTAGGGGAGAGCATTTCTCTCATACCCGGGCCGCCGGCAGGTCCTTCATAGCGAATAACAACAATGTCGCCAGCCTTGATTCCGCCGCTTTTAATAACGTCAATAGCCTCTTCTTCGCTGTCAAACACCTTTGCAGGGCCTTTATGCTGCATCATTTCCGCAGCAACAGCGCTTCTCTTTACAACGCAGCCGTCCTTTGCGAGGTTACCACGTAGAACAGCAATACCGCCGGTTTCACTATATGGATTTTCGATAGGGCGAATTATATCTGTATTTTTATTTATAGCTCCACTGATATTTTCACCAAGTGTTTTTCCTGTGCAGGTCATAACATCAGTATTTATAAGATTTTTCTTTGCAAGTTCATTTAGAACCGCATAAACGCCGCCGGCTTCATTGAGATCTTCCATATAAGCATGACCAGCAGGAGCAAGGTGACAGAGGTTAGGAGTTCTTGCACTTATTTCATTTGCCATGTCAAGATTTATTTTTATACCGCATTCATTTGCAATAGCAGGTATATGCAGCATACTATTTGTTGAACAGCCAAGAGCCATATCAGCAGTAAGAGCGTTCTGGAATGCCTTTTCTGTCATGATATCACGAGGACGGATATTTTTTCTATAAAGCTCCATAACAGCCATACCTGCATGCTTTGCAAGCTTTATTCTCTCAGAATATACAGCCGGGATAGTACCATTGCCTTTAAGACCCATACCCAGAACTTCTGTCAGACAGTTCATTGAGTTTGCAGTATACATACCTGAGCATGAACCGCATGTAGGACAAGCCTTGTTTTCAAACTCTTCAACATCTTCCAGAGAAAATTTACCAGCTGAATAAGAGCCAACCGCTTCAAACATACTTGAAAGACTTGTTTTGCTGCCCTTTACATGGCCGGCAAGCATAGGGCCGCCGCTTACAAAAATTGTTGGAACATTAACTCTTGCAGCAGCCATGAGAAGTCCCGGAACGTTTTTATCGCAATTTGGGATCATAACAAGAGCATCAAAATGATGTGCCATTGCCATACATTCTGTAGAATCTGCAATAAGGTCACGTGTTACAAGAGAATACTTCATGCCAACATGACCCATGGCAATACCGTCACATACAGCAATTGCAGGGAATACAACAGGAGTGCCTCCAGCCATTGCAACGCCCATTTTTACAGCATCAACAATTTTGTCAATATTCATATGACCCGGAACGATTTCATTGTATGAAGAAACTATTCCTACCAGAGGTCTTTCCATTTCCTCTTTAGTGAGACCCAGTGCATTAAATAGTGAACGCTGAGGCGCTTTGTCTACGCCATCACAATAAAAATTGCAGCCCATAATATTTCACCTCATATTATATGATTATTAAAAATAAAGCTGCTTTCCAAAACGGAAGCACCCGAATCAGGAAAGCAGCAATCTTACCGGAAATCCGGATTAGTTGTTAATGAACTTGTCTTCTTCGTTATTCCAGCTGTAGAGCTTACGGATCTCTTCGCCAACCTTTTCGGAAGGATGCTCAGAAGCGAGCTTTCTCATAGCACGGAAATGTGCCTGACCGCCTGCTTCAGACATATCCAGCAGGAATTCCTTAGCAAATGAACCATCCTGAATGTTCTTGAGGATCTGCTTCATTGCCTTCTTTGTATCTTCTGTGATGATCTTAGGACCTGTGATATAGTCACCGTATTCAGCAGTGTTGGAGATAGAATATCTCATACCAGCAAAACCGCTCTGATAGATAAGATCAACGATCAGTTTCATTTCATGGATACATTCAAAGTAAGCGTTTCTTGGATCATAACCAGCTTCAACCAGAGTTTCAAAACCAGCCTGCATCAGTGCACATACACCGCCGCAGAGAACAGCTTGTTCACCAAAGAGGTCAGTTTCAGTTTCAGTTCTGAATGTTGTTTCCAGAACACCAGCTCTTGCACCGCCGATAGCAAGACCATAAGCCAGAGCCATATCCTTAGCTTTACCTGTAGCGTCCTGAGCAACAGCAACCAGACAAGGAACACCCTTGCCAGCCTGATATTCACTTCTTACAGTGTGACCAGGGCCCTTAGGAGCGATCATTGTAACGTCAACATCAGCCGGAGGAACAATCTGACCGAAGTGGATAGCAAAACCGTGAGCGAACATCAGCATGTTTCCAGCTTCAAGGTTAGGAGCTATATCCTTCTTGTACATAGCAGCCTGCTTTTCATCATTGATAAGGATCATAATGATGTCAGCCTGCTTAGCAGCTTCAGCAGCAGTATAAACTTCAAATCCCTGCTTAACAGCCTTGTCCCATGACTTGCTGCCTTCGTAAAGACCAATTATAACACGACCCTTGTCACCCAGAGATTCCTTAGCATTGAGTGCGTGAGCATGACCCTGGCTGCCGTAGCCAATTACAGCGATGGTTTTGCCATAAAGCAAAGAAAGATCGCAATCTTCCTGATAAAAAACTTTAGCCATATTTTCCATAGTGAAAGACTCCTTTGATATGAATTAAATATATTTTATTATGGACGAAATATTAGTCTTTAAGACAATTTCCGCCTCTTTCAAGAGCAACCAGACCTGTGCGGCACATTTCGAGAATGCCATAGGGAGCCAGAAGCTCAATAAAAGCGTTGATTTTAGATGAAGCGCCTTGAATTTCAATAACAAGTGCTTCCGGTGAAAAGTCGATTATCTTAGCACGGAAAACATCTGTTACAGACAAAATATCCTGACGCTGCTCTGGAGTATGCTTGATTTTGATAAGTAAAAGCTCACGTGCAACAGTACTGTCACGCTTCATTACCTGTACCTTTGAAACATCGTACATCTTTTCCAGCTGCTTTACTATCTGATCACATATAGCTTTATTGCCGCTGAGAGTTATAGTGATTCTTGAAAACTCAGGTGATTCAGTTGCACCTACTGTGAGAGTGTCGATGTTAAAACCACGGCGTGTGAACATACTGGAAACACGTGTCAGCACACCAGAACGGTTTGCAACGAGAATAGAAATAATAAATTGTTCCATATAGTTCACCTCTTTAGTTATTTGCAGTAGGGTCTACGATGATGTCATCAATAGAACCGCCGGGCGGCAGCATAGGCAGTACGAATGCATCGCAGTCAATAGTACAATCAACGAGTACCGGGCCCTCTGCTTCAAATGCTTTTTTTAGAACTGCCTTCAGTTCATCAAGAGTACCGATGCAGTTATCCATATTTGAACAGTTTTCGCAATCCTTAGGGCAGGTAATACCAGGCATATTGCCAACACGATAAGCCGGCATACCGAAAGCTTCTGCAAGCTTTACGAAATCTGTTTTTCTTTGCAGTGTGGTATTTGAATAGTGCTTATCAAAGAAAAGCGTTTGCCACTGACGAACCATGCCCAGTACGCCATTATTCATTACGAATACAACAACCGGAACATTGTTTGTAACAGCAGTAGCGAGTTCGTTGAGATTCATTCCGAAGCTGCCGTCGCCTGTGATAAGAACAGTTTTCTTACCTGTAGCAGTAGCAGCGCCAATAGCAGCACCAAGACCAAAGCCCATTGTACCAAGACCGCCGCTTGAAATGAATGTACGTGGTGATTTAAAGCCAAAACGCTGTGCAGCCCACATTTGGTGCTGACCTACATCAGTAGCTACGATTATATCTTCGCCTGCATTTTTAGCAGCTTCTTCAATAGCGTCGATAGCTGTGAACGGTGTAATATCATTGCCCTGACGTTCAAGCTCTTCTGTGTAAGCTTTAAGCTCTGCAATGCGTGCCATCCATTCAGGATGCTCCTGCTTTTCACAATTTTCGCAAAGAGCAGCGATTATCTTCTTCATAGAACCAGTAAGTCCCAGATGAGCTTTTACGTTCTTGTTAAGCTCAGATGCATCGATATCAATGTGGATTATCTTTGCATTTCTTGCATACTTTGAAACATTACCTGTACCTCTGTCGCTGAAACGGCAGCCGGCTGTGATGATAAGGTCAGCTTCGTTCTGTGCAATAGATGAAGCATAATGACCGTGCATGCCTTCCATGCCAAGCCATTTTGGATTATCTGTGGGAACAGCAGAAAGACCCATCATGGTGCAGCCTATAGGTGCATCAATTTTGTCAGCTAGTGCAGCGATTTCTTCACCTGCATTATCTGTAATTGCACCGCCGCCGATATATATGTAAGGCTTTTTGGATTCTTTAATAAGCTTTATAGCTTCTGCAATGGAATCCATACAAATTTCAGGTACAGCATCCTTTTCAACTACAGGAGCTGCTTCGTATTCATAAACAGCCTGCTGTACATCCTTTGGAATATCAACGAGAACAGGTCCCGGTCTGCCGGACTTTGCAATGCGGAACGCCTCACGAATAGTAGGGGCGAGATCTTCAATAGACTTTACAAAGAAATTATGCTTTGTAATAGGCATTGTAACACCGGTGATGTCGACTTCCTGGAAGCTGTCTCTGCCAATGAGAGAATTTGGAACATTGCCTGTAATAGCTACAAGCGGAACTGAGTCGAGGTAAGCTGTGGCAATACCTGTTACGAGGTTTGTAGCGCCAGGACCGGAAGTTGCTATAACAACACCGACTTCACCAGTTGCACGTGCAAAACCATCAGCAGCGTGTGATGCACCTTGCTCATGAGCTGTAATAATATGATGAATACGATCCTGTGCCATATAAAGTGCATCATAAATATCAATAACTTGACCGCCCGGATACCCAAATACAGTTTTAGCACCTTGTTCGATCAGAGTTTCGATAATGATTTGTGCTCCTTTTAATTTCATTATGTTTCACCCTTGCATATAAAAATTATGAATATACAGGCGCACTGAACTTAATATATCAGCTTGTCTGTAAAAATATCTAATTATTAGTATAACACTTTACAGCGCTAATTGCAAGGCACATCACTTTGTTTTTACGTTTTCATAATTTGATAAGCATATAAAATTCACATTTCTGGTTAACATATCTTACAAATGAAAAAAGTGAAAAAAAGAGTGGAAAGGGCTTGACAAAAATGAAAAAATAATATAAAATAATAAAAAGAACCAAATGCAAAATATTTAAACTATGGCGATGAAGGGAAAAAAGATACTTCTGATCGGTTCAGAGAATTGTCGGCGGGTGAGAGACAATGCGGAAGAAGTAGGATAACTCGTCCCTGAGCTTCAAGGCTGAATTATTTTAATATAATTTTATATGATAAATTTTATATAGTAAGCTTTGACGGGTTTCTCCCGTTACAGAGAAACACATTGTAAGATGTGATAGAGTGGATGAATTTTCGTCAAGAAGAGTGGTACCACGGAGAATAAAAATCTTCGTCTCTTTTATGCTAATGCTATAAGTGCAGCATAGAAGAGGCTTTTTTTATCGCTAAATACAATGAATATAGTTTTAATGAAAGGAATGTTTGATATGAAAAATGTAAGTAAGTACACAAGACAATTTTTCCCTGTGGAAAATCCCCCGATGCGCTGGGCAAGCAAGAATTATGTTGAAAAAGCTCCTATATGGTGTAGTGTTGACCTGAGAGACGGTAATCAGGCACTTATAACACCTATGAGTTTGGAAGAAAAGCTGGAATTTTTTAAGGTTCTGGTAAAGATCGGCTTTAAGGAAATTGAAATAGGTTTTCCTGCTGCTTCCGATACAGAATATGATTTTTGCCGTGCTCTTATAGAACAGGATCTTATTCCAGATGATGTTACTATTCAGGTTTTGACTCAGGCAAGAGAGCACATCATTGCAAAGACATTTGAGGCGCTGAAGGGTGCTAAGCATGCTATTGTTCATCTTTACAACTCCACATCTCTGGCACAGAGAGAACAGGTTTTCAAGAAAAGCAAGGAAGAGATAATTGCTATTGCAGAATCAGGCGCTAAAATGTGCAAGGAATACCGTGAAAAGACAGAAGGTCACTTTACATTTGAATATTCCCCTGAAAGCTTTACAGGTACTGAGCCTGAATTTGCTTTGGAGATCTGCAACCGTGTTATTGATATATGGGAGCCTACCGAGGATGATAAGGTTATTATAAATCTTCCTGTAACAGTTTCTCATTCAATGCCTCACGTTTATGCAAATCAGATCGAATATATGAATGATAACCTGAACAGAAGAGAAAATATCATCATTTCGCTTCATCCTCATAATGACAGAGGCTGTGCTGTTGCTGATAGTGAAATGGGTCTGCTGGCAGGCGGTGATAGAATCGAGGGTACACTCTTTGGAAATGGCGAACGTACAGGTAATGTTGATATTATTACGTTGGCGCTTAATATGTATTCACAGGGCGTAGATCCTGAGCTGGACTTTTCCAATCTGCCTGAGATCACAAAGGTTTATGAGCGTGTTACACGTATGCACGTTTATGAGCGTTCACCGTATAGCGGACAGCTTGTATTTGCAGCATTCAGCGGCTCGCATCAGGACGCTATTGCAAAGGGTATGAAGTGGCGTGAGACAGAAGAGAGAGATCACTGGACAGTTCCATATCTTCCTATTGATCCGACAGACTTAGGCAGGGAATACGAAGCTGATGTTATTCGTATCAATAGCCAGTCTGGTAAGGGCGGCATTGGATATCTTATGGAAACAAAGTATGGCTATAATATTCCGGCAAAGATGAGAGAATCATTTGGTTATTTGGTAAAGGGCGTTTCTGACAGAGCTCATAAGGAACTCCAGCCAGAAGAAGTACTGGATATCTTCAATAAGACTTATGTTAATATAGAATCTCCTATGACCGCTTCTGAAATACATTATGCGCAGAAAGATGGCGGCATAATAGAAGCATTTGTAACATTCTGCAATGGCGGTAAGACAGAAGTTATTACCGGTACAGGTAATGGCAGACTTAATGCTGTTCACAATGCAATAAAGAACCATATGGGAATAGAGTTTGTTCTAACCACATATACAGAACATGCTTTGGAGATATGTTCTTCTGCAAGCGCTGTATCTTATGTAGGCATTGAGCGTGACGGCAAGACTTATTGGGGTGTAGGCATTCATTCTGATATTGCAACATCCTCCATCAAGGCGCTTATAGGTGCATTGAATCGTATGATGAATGATATTGCATAAAGAAGCGTTATAAAATTATATAATCATAAAGAGACTGTAGTTATTTCGATTTGGCTACAGTCTTTTTTTATAATCTTTTTTATAAAAAAGTATTGACAAGTATATCGGGATGTGATATACTAGTTATATCGCAAGGCGATATAACGTCTCTGGATATACCACCTTACGATAGAAGCATAAGGAGGATATGACATGGCTAATATGGCGCTTACAGAAGCGGTATATTATATACTGCTTTCACTGACAAAGCCTTTGCACGGGTATGGCATAATACAGAATGCAGAGAAGCTTTCTGGCGGGCGTGTGAAACTTGCAGCAGGAACACTTTATGGGGCTATAAATAGTTTGATAGAAAAGGGCTGGATAGAAGCACTTCCTGAGGATAAGTCAAGCCGAAAGAAAGAGTATGTAATAACCCAAACAGGCAGAGAAATGCTTTCTAAAGAGATAGAAAGACTAAGAGAACTGCTACGCAACGGTGAGGAGATTTTAGGAGGATAAATTTATGAGAAAAGTTATTCATAAGTGCTTTTTTGTATGGAATTTTGATAAAGAGGAAAAATGGCTGTGTGAGATGGCTGCAAAGGGATTTGTATTAGTGGGAGTCGGATTTTGCAGATATGAATTTGAAAAGTGTGATCCCGGCGAATATGATGTAAGGCTTCAATTGTTAAACAATAGACCGAATCACCCTGAAAGTCAGCATTATATTTCTTTTGTAGAAGAGACTGGGGCAGAGCATGTTGGTTCATATTGCAAATGGGTGTATTTTAGAAAGAAAACATCAGAGGGCGCATTTGAGCTGTTTTTCGATTTTGAATCCAGAATAAAGCAGCTTAATCGTATAATACTTATGATCATATTTCTTGTTGTGGCAAATCTGTACATAGGTATGAATAATTTATTATTAATGTTTTTTAATAATAGTGAATTGAATTCTTTTGGATTTGTCAATCTTGCTTTGGGATTGATTGGCTCTTTTGGAATATTCAGGTTATTAAAAAAACGTAAAAAGCTAAAGAATGACAATCAGATTTTTGAGTAATTTTGAGTAGTTTTTTGCAATAAAGGTAGATGAAAAAATCCGCTTCGGTTTATTGAAAACCGAAGCGGATTTGTACTTTTTAGATCAATTTAAATTAAAGTATTGACCGTTTGTGTTCATTTAGATAATAGATCAGCCTACCTGAACAGGAAGTACTTCGATCTTTTCGCCCAAGAACTGAAGCAGAGCTGTTGCATCGGAAGCGTCAACTGCTCCATCCTTTGCGCAGTCGCCATTTGCCTTCTGATTATCGTTGAACTTAACTGCACCTGTAAGATACTTAGTCATATATACCATGTCTACCATAGTTATCTTAGAGTCAAGGTTAACATCGCCATATTTAACTTCAGTACCGCCATTTTTTGTAGTTGTAGTTGTTTTATCAGTGCTTTCAGTGTTCTTTGTAGTAACAGTAGTAGTTGTTGTTGTATCTGTTTTGCCAGTTGTAACAGTAGTTGTAGTAGTTGTTGTATCTGAGCCTGTAGAATCTGAAATGCTTGTTTCATCCATGCATCCGCCGTCCTTCTCAAAGATGTCCTTGAGATTTGTAAACAGATCAGGAGAATTTGCTGTATCAAGCTTGTAGTTGCCGGAAGGAATGTAGCAGATAGAAGCATTTGTATCAAAGTTAGCATACTTGTTAGCTGTATCAACCTTTGTGCTCTTATCAGTTACAATAGTACCTTGCTGGTCGCCCTTTACATTTGTAAATTCATCCATATAGCTCTTAATAGCACCGAGCTTAACCTGCATTGGGTTTTTACTATCCTTGAATACGTTGTATTCGGAGAAAATATATGCATTTGCCCTTGGGTTCATGCAGTAGCTTGTCTGTCCATCGAATACGTTGTTGTACATATGGATGTTAGCCTGACGTGCAAGAGGTCCACGAGATTCGCAGTTCTTCCAGTAGTTGTGATGATATGTCAGATGGAACTGGAGATTGCTGTCAGAAGCACCTACAAGGTTAGTTTTGTGATAACCTTCATAGTAGCAATAGCTGTTTGTGAAATACTGACCACGTTTAAAGTCACAAGCGCCGTCACCTTCAGCCTTATCAGATTCAGCAGGATTTGCGATCTTTGGAACGTAGAATTCACAGTTATGAATCCAGCATCTTTCAACAGAAGCAGTCAGAGTGCTGCCTTCCTGAACGCCTTCCATACCAACGCAGTCCTCAGGAACATTTCTAAATGCAATATTTCTTACTTCAAAGCTCTTACCGAAATCAGGCTTTGCAGACTCAGCCATAAAGTGGAAGCCCCAGCCGTCTACACAAGCATCAGTGCCTATACCTTCGATTGTAATGTCTTTACCGGACTTCATTCTTGCCATGTAGCCGTTATCACCAACAGAACCGCCGTTGTCAACAGAGTCAAATACAGTTACACCATCAGGAGCAGTTACGTTGCCAACAATTCTTACAACCAGAGGAGTGCCATCAGCTGCAAGCTTTGCGATTATACCATTATTGTTGTTAGGTGCACCACCGTTGGCAGTCTTGCCAGTACCGTTATCCATACCTGCGGAGTTCAGGATGTGACCGATACCCTTTACTGTTGTGCCATCCTTGGATGTTACGGAAACAGTATCCTTATTATCTTCTGTTACATAGAGAACGATTGCATTGCTCTTGAGTGTACCGTCGTCATTATAAGCACCTACGCCTGCTGTGTAGTTGTAGTGAGCGTATCCTGAACGATCCTGAGCGCCTACAACAATGCCGCTTCTTGTTACAGAACCCTTTGTTGTTTCCATTGTGAGTGAATATGTACCTGGTTTAAGACCGGTAATATCAACACGAACGCCCTTGTCAACGTTTCTTACAAGATACTCAAAATCTGCACCTGTAAGCTTGCCGTTTGTAGGGCCGCTGTATGAAACGGATGTTACATCAGCGTCGGATGCACCGGAAATTGTCATGTACATCATTTCGTTCCAGCCGCCTGCGTTTACTACCTTGATCTCACCTGTTATGTTATCGGAAACAGAACCGGAAGAATTTGTAGTTTTAGCAGTTGTCTTTGTAGTCTGACCGCCGCTGCTTTCTGTGGTCTTTGTTGTAACAATAGGACCTGTTGTGCCGTATACCATATAGAACAGGCTGATGGAATCGCCCTTTGTAATGGTATGAGCGCCGGCTTTCAAGCTAACAGTAGCTATACCGCTTGCATCAGTTGTGTACTTTGTACCGTCAACCTTAACTGTCTTTCCAGCTTCTGCAAATACAAGAGTGAGATTGCCGTCTGCCGGTGCAGTGAATGCGATATTTGTAGCACTTTCCATTTTCAGGCACTGAGTCAGTGTTTTGCCGTCATAATTGACAGTTCCCTTACCTGTGGAAAGATTACCTGTAATTGTATAGAATGTGCTGCTTACGCCGTTTGCAGTGAAGTCATGAACGTAGCCACCGCTTACAGGAGCTTGTGTGTTTGAGCTTCCCTTTGTTGTAACGGTTGTATTAGATGTGTTGCTGTTCTTTGTAGTAGCTGTTGTAGTTGTTGTAACATCTGGCTGATTGCCAAATCCACTGCCAATAGCAATAACGCTTGACTGATAAGAAGTGATCTTATTCATCAGTTCTTTATTTACGCTGTAATCAGCATCATCCGCAGCATCATTGAATTCCCATTCAAAGTCTCCGCCGTTAAGTCTGCCGGCAAGCTCCATTACCTTGCTAGGAACTGCTTCGGCTGTATCCGGAGTATAGGAATACATAATACTGCTGTCAGTATCGAAGTTGTTGTAGCTTGTGCCGCCTTTAACGCATTTTATAGAAGCAGGAACTTTTTCATCTCTTGAAGAAGCTTCATAAGCGTCAAACTGTGTGTTATCATCTTTGTAAGTAACATAAGCCTTATGGCCTTCCATATAGTTGCCGAAGGATTTGATCATACCGCCGTTTTCTCCGGAGAATGTTCCGCCTTCACCGCTTGATATGTCAGAACCCTGCATGGATATCAACATAGGATACTTACAGTTTCTATAGTAGTTGCTTTCAACAAATGCATTTCCGCCCATTGTAACACCTACGCCGTACTTAGCGTTGCCGTCGTAGTAGTTATTATAAACGTGAACAGACATTGTACGAATTCTTGGATGACGAGAGTCAGAGTGGTCAAACCAGTTGTGGTGGTATGATATCCAGTTTTCACCGGTTTCGCTCTTCATTCCGCAGAGTGACATTTTTCCTGAATCCCAGAAGTGATTGTAGGATACGGTTATGTACTTTGAATCGTTTTTAAGATCCATAGAGCCATCGCCCTTAACTTGGTCAGCGTCGCTTCCGGCTGAACCATAGAAGATGTCGTTGTCATGAACCCATATATTGTAGTTAGCAGTTTCAAGTGCGATACCGTCATCGCCGAAGAGCATTACAGCCAGATTTCTGATTTCAATGCTCTTTGCTCTATTGCAGCGAATGCCCCAGCCATAGCATACAGCGTCCTCACCAATACCTTCAATAGTTATATTCTGTATAGGGCTGCTTTCTGAGCTTGCTTTGAGAAGCATATTGTTTGTATCGCCTGAGCCGTTTATACCATCAATAGTTACCTTACCGATGATACGAATGTCAACAGGACGAGTTTCAGCACCCTTTTGCATAGCTTTGAGAATTTCGCTTATACCGGTGCAAGCCTGAGTCTTTGAGCTGCTTATCTTGACATCCATTGTAACAGTATTTTTAGTATCTTCTGTTACATAGAGAACAACAGCGTCGCTTTTGAGAGTACCATCATCATTGTAAGCGCCGATGCCTGAGCCGCCTGTTATAGAGCTCTTGGCAAAACAAAAGCCGCTTCTGTCATATGATGTAGATGTAACAGTAGTTTCGGCAGCAGCGGAAGTCATTTCAGAACCGCCCTTTGTAGGAACGACCTTGATTTTATGACTGCCAGCCTTGATACCAACAGCATCAGCTCTGAAATAGCCTGCATACTGACGAATAAGCATTGAATCAATTTGAACACCGTCACAATAAACATTGTAACCATCTGCACCATCAACAGCTGCCCATTCTGCATAAGCGCCTTCCTCATAGCCCTTAGATTCAGTAAAAGTAACTGCTGTGTTGCCCGCTGTTACAAGCGGCATAGTTCCTGCGTTAGCAGCAGGAAAATCACTTTCAACAGCCATTGCATTTAATGCAGAACTGGATGCTGTAAGTGTACTTGCTGCCAGAAAAGCGGCAAGTGCTTTTTTTGCGTATTTTTTAATTCCCATTGGTTTAAACCTCCTAAAACCAATAAACTTATACAGGCATATGGCATTATTTTAAATGCAGCCCGTATATAATAATTATATTACAGCTGCATAATTTTGTCAATCATGATATTGCATAAATAAAATAGACCATGTTTATCTATATTGACTATAAAATTCTGATTTTGTATACTTTTTATATGCTTTTGATAGTGTATGATGCTGGTTATGTATTTTTGTAATTTCTAAAATCGGTAACAAAACGGTTAAAGAATAAATATTGGTCAAAATTGTTTCTTAAAACTGTTGACAAAAAACTTAAGGTAATATATAATAAATAAGGTGTATAATTTAAAGGGAAATATTTGAAGTATTGCCGCTTTTATGTGAGATAAAAGCAGCTCGTAATATGCAGAAAAACAGAGAACGAAAGGAAGATTACTTTGAACGAGAAAAACAAACAAACCGTTAGCAGAGGCAGTGGCATTGCTTCTGAGTCAAGACCATCAAAAGATGAGCTGCACCGTCAGATGCAGCAATCATTATCTTCATCTAAGAAAACTAGTTCTTCTAATTCAGGAAGAAAAAGCTCAGGAATGAAAAATAGCAATAAGAGCGTATCACAGCTTTCCGAAAAGCAGAATGTTAAAAAACGTACTAACAGCAAGGGCAGTACGAATAATTCTTCGGGTGCACCTGATGATAAAGTGGAGAAAATGCGAAGAATTAAGGAATCTATGAATGCTATGGATGAACCGGTGCGTCAGCCTAAAAAGCGCACTGCTCCGTCTTCTACAGCGGCAGAAGCACAGAGATATGTCCAGCGACAGACATCTAAGCGCAAGCGTGATGCTTCGGAAACTTATAATTATGAAATTCCTAGGGATTATCGACAGAGTAAGCGCATCCATGAAGCTCAGGTCGCTACTGAAAGAAAGAGTAAGACCGGTATAATTGCAGCATTTGCAGCACTCATTGTGCTTGTGCTTATTTACTTTATTGGTGTTATAATATCCAGCAATGGATTTTTGCACAACACTTATATGAACGATGTTAATATAAGCGGTATGACTATGAGTGAGGCCGAGGAAGCTGTTATCCATAAGGTAGAAATAATGGGTCTTACATTTATAAAGAAAAATGGCGATGAAGTTCACTTCAAGGGTGAAGAGTTCGGATCTGCTATAACTATTGAAAATGAAGAACCATTTGTTGAAGCTGCCTCTCAAAGTCCGTTTTTGTGGTTTAAGAATATATTCAGTAAAAAAGAATATAGTATAAAGCTTATAAATACATATGATGAGGGAAAGCTTGCAAGTCTTATCAGGGATTATACATGGGGAAGTGCGCCGCCTACAGATGCCTATCTCCAGAAGCAGAGTGATGGTATGTACACTATTATTCCTGAGGATGACGGCGATATGATTGATACTGACCTTCTTGTTGAACATACCCTTGAATGTGTTAGAAACGGCGATACAGTAATAAAACTTGAAGATTGTGACTGCTATTTATATGCTAAGGTTACAGAGGCAAGCTTGCAAAAAGCTTGTGAAGAGGCAAATTCTCTTCAAGGTCTTACTATAACATATGACTTTGATGACAGAACGGAAGTGCTTGAATCTTCAACTATTGTTGAATGGGTTTCTTCTGATACTGATGGTAATATTATAGTTGATGAGAATGCTGTGCAGGCGTGGGTTCAGTCTAATATTGCAGATAAGTATGACACATATGTTCCGGGTTATACAAGAACCTTTAATTCAACTAAGCAGGGTACTGTTGAGATTCCTTTGGGTGAACAGGGTATATATGGCTGGCTTACTGATGTTGACGCTACGGCTGAGAAGCTTGTTGAATATATATTGGCAGGAGAAAGCGTTACCGTTGAACCGGAATATATCAAGAAGGGATATTGCCGTGCTACAGATGATATTGGTGATACTTATATTGAAGTAGATATTACAAATCAGCATGTATGGTATTATAAAGATGGTGAACTGGTAATGGATTCTGATTGTGTTACCGGTACAGCTACAGATCCTGAAAGAGCTACACCTACAGGAGTATTTCAGCTGTGGTCTATGGAAAGAGATATAGAATTAAAGGGTGATGATTATCTTACTCCTGTAAGCTATTGGATGTATATTTCAGAGTGCGGAGTTGGACTTCACGATTTGGATCGTACTGAATATGGTGGAGATATTTATATGTACAACGGTTCTCACGGTTGTATAAATCTTCCATGTGATTTTGCAGAAGAACTGTTTAATGCTGTTGAAGTAGGCATGCCGGTAATAATGATTCCATAAGTTTATTATGGCTGCTGTGTCTTTATGATGCGGCAGCCATTTATGGTTAATGTATGTTAAGGAGAAAAAATATGTATTTTTATGATGATGATATACAGGGATTTATTGAGGATAATGACATTAAATTTATAAGAATGTCATTTTGCGATATACTTGGAAATATGAAAAACATCGCAATTATGCCCGGCGAACTTTCTCGTGCTATAGAATATGGTATACCTTTTTATACCTCTGATGTTCTGGGGGAAAAGCCGACTACCCTTATGCTCAAGCCGGATACACATTCCCTTTCAGTTCTGCCGTGGAGACCTCAATCCGGAAGAGTAGTACGCTTTTTCTGTAATCTTTTTAATACTGACGGCAGTCCGTATGAGGGGGATCTGAGACGAAATCTTGGAATGACTGTTGAAAAGCTTAGAAAGATGGGCTGTAATTGCAGTGTTAGCACAAGGTGTGAGTTTTATCTTTTTAAGACCGATATAAATGGTAATCCTACAGATATTCCATTTGATAACGGCGGCTATCTTGATATTGCTCCTCTTGATAAATGCGAGAATGCAAGACGTGAGATATGTCTTTCTCTTGAGGAAATGGGACTCAATCCGATCTCTTCATGTCACAAATCCGGACCCGGTCAGAATGAGATAGACTTTGCAAGCAGTGACCCTCTTACAGCAGCAGATAATATGATGCACTATAAGACCGTAGTTGAAACAGTAGCGGCAACACATGGACTTTATGCCTCTTTTATGCCTAAGCCGCTGCATGATGAAATAGGAAGTGCACTTAAAATATATATAAGTATTACTAAGGATGGAAAGCCTCTTCTTGACGGTGAATGCAGTGAGGGAAAAGCATTTGAAGCAGGAGTAAGGAGATATCTTCCTGAGTTTACTTCATTTATGAATTCGATAGAAAATTCTTATCAGCGCCTTGAAAGTATGAAAAATGATGGTACACTTCTTGTTATGGAAAATGAAAATATTCCCGGATGCGAGCCAGAGCTTGAAATACGTTCTGCTGATGCATATTGTAATCCTTATCTCACATTGCAGCTTCTTTTGGAAGCAGGAATTGAAGGCATGGAAAAAGGATTGGATAGTTTTTCTGATAACGAACCTAAGCTTCCGGATACGCTTAGAGAAGCTATGGAGCTTACAGCAAAAAGTGAATTTGTAGCCAGACATATACCCGCATCATGTACGGATAACTTTGTAAGAAAGAATAAAACGAATCAGAAAAGGGCATAAATTGGAAAGGAGTGTAGAAACTTGAAGAGCAAACGTGCTTTGATAGTTACCGGTGTTACCGAATCAGGCTCTGGAGTTGTGCCATTTCTTAGACAATGCGGCTTTTCTGATGTGTGTACTGCAATAAGCGGAGATGAAGCAAGACGTTGTACAGCACAGGATAATTTTGACCTTATTCTCATAAATATGCCTCTTACAGATGAGATGGGGGACAGATTAGCAGTACAGATGAGCAGCAGTACAAGTGCAGGTATAATTCTTATGTGCCGTGCTGATTCTGCTGAAGAGATAAGCTGCCGTATCAGCGAACATGGAGTATCTGTTATTTCAAAACCCATTCATAAGACTGCCTTTCATCAGGCGATCATTTTTGGTATGTCTGTGAGAAATCGTCTTATATGCATGAGGCAGGAGAATGTGAGACTTCAGAATAAGCTGCGTGAAATGAGAGTTGTTTCAAGGGCTAAATGTCTTCTTATAGAAAAAAAATCTATGACGGAAAATGAAGCTCATAGATATATCGAGAAGATTTCTATGGATACAAGATGCACGAGAGAAAAAACCGCAGAAAAAATAATATCGGAGCTGTAACCTTTTGCAAATATCTGCATATACTATAATAGTGACCAATAATAGAGAATAACAAAACAAAGCTGCTATCAGCTTTTTGTTATTCTCTGTTTTTATTATATAGGAGGTTGTTTTATTATGTGCGGAATATGCGGTATGGTCAGCTTTGAAAATGATATGAGAAAAGAACGTGATGTACTTATAAAAATGCAGTCAGCTCTTGAAAGAAGAGGTCCTGATGGAGAAGGTATATTTTGCAGTGAATGTGAATGTATAATGGCACACAGAAGGCTTGCTGTTATTGATCCTGAAAATGGAAAACAGCCTATGACAAGAACGTATATGGGAGAGACATATACTATAGTATATAACGGTGAGCTTTACAATACAAAGGAGATACGTGAAGAGCTTACAGAGCTTGGAGCAATATTTGAAACAAATTGTGATACAGAGGTTGTACTTTGGGGATATATCCTGTTTAAGGAAGATGTCTTACAAAAGTTCAATGGTATATTTGCATTTGGCGTATGGGAACACAGTGGCAAACGTCTTTTTCTTGCAAGAGATCGAATGGGTGTAAAGCCGCTTTTTTATGCAGAAACAGAAAAAGGACTTGTTTTTTCATCGGAAATAAATTCACTTCTTGAAAACCCAGATATTCCACGTGAGATAGATATAAAAGGACTTTCTGAGATAATTCTTATGGCTCCGGGCAGAACGCCGGGATACGGAATTTTTAGAATAGTAAGAGAACTAAGACGTGCTGAATATGCGTTTTATGATATTTCAGGCTTTAGAAAAAACATTTATTGGAAGCTTAAAGCAAAGGAACATACTGATAGCTTTAGTCAAACTGCCGAAACTGTAAGATTCCTTCTTGAAGATTCCGTTAAGAGACAGCTTGTTTCAGATGTGCCACTTGGGACATTTTTATCCGGCGGACTTGATTCCAGTATAATTTCCTCTATTGCTGCAAGTGAATATAAAAAGCAGGGGAGAGTTCTTGATACTTTTTCTCTTGATTATAAAAGCAATGATATATATTTCCAAAAAAGTCGGTTTCAGCCTACAAGCGATACTGAATTTATAGGTATAATGGCAGAGTATTTGGGGAGCAATAGTCATAAGACTATTCTTGATACTCCTGCACTTGCGGCAGCTCTTATTCCTGCAATGGAAGCCAGAGGCATGGCTGCAATGGGTGATGTTGACAGCTCTATGCTATTGTTCTGCCGTGATATTCGCAGAAGTGTTACGGCTGCACTTTCCGGTGAATGTTCCGATGAGATATTTGGAGGATATCCTTGGTATAGAGATGAAACTATTCGTATGAGTGAAGGCTTCCCATGGGCGCAAAGTACAGCATATCGGCAGTCATTTTTGCGTGATGAATTCAGTGAACTGATAGACGGCAGAGCTTATGTAGATAAAGCGTATAGAAATACCATTGCGCAGGCTGATAAACTTTCAGGAGAACCAGTTACAGAGAGCAGAACACGAGAAATGATGATTCTTAATATAGACTGGTTTATGCAGAATCTTCTTGACCGTAAGGACAGAATGAGTATGTATAGCTCTTTGGAAGTAAGAGTTCCATTTTGTGATTATCGTATTGCTGAATATCTTTATAACGTTCCATGGGAATATAAGGATTATAAGGGTTATGAAAAGGGACTTCTCAGAGAAGCAATGAAAGGCTATCTTCCCGATGAGATCCTCTGGCGGAAGAAAAGCCCTTATCCTAAAACGCACAATCCTGCTTATTTTCTTGCAGTATCAAAAATGCTTCGTAAAATTATAGATGATAAAGCCTCACCTTTGTTGTCTATTATTAAAAAATCAAGACTTATAGAGCTTATGGAAGGAAATGAGTCTGTACAGTGGTATGGTCAGCTTATGACAAAACCTCAGACAATAGCATTTTTCGTACAGCTTGATGCATGGATGCGCAAATATAATGTTAAAGTGAGAGTATAGAAGAGTATAGAGAAATTATTTCAGCAGCTTTTCTGCCATAGTTCCTATAAATTCTACTCTTTCATTTAAGCTGTAGTTTTGATTTTTACTGTATACGTAATATCCGCCATAAACACTGAATGTTATGAAAAGATTTTTTTCTTGTGAATCATTAAGTTCAGGATGACTTGTAAAAATCATTTCCTTAAGAGCGGCTTCGATTTTATCCGGAAGCCGCTCGCTTCTTGTTCCGGAGAAAACAGTTGATATAAGAGAACTTTGTGATGCATACGCAGTGAAAAGATTCTTTGTAAATTCTTTTGGATTATCAAAAATATCATCAGCACTGCCAAGGCTTTTTATAACAGATGAAACTATCTCACTTTCAATTTTATCTGAAAGATCGTAAACGTCTTTATAGTAAACGTAGAACGTTGATTTGTTTATTTGAGCCTCTTCACAAAGTTCTTTTACTGTAAGCTTTTCTAGTGGCTTTCTTGAACGTATGCAGATAAATGCGTTATAAATGCTTCTTCTTGTTTTCTCTGTTCTTATATCCATAACAATATCTCCGTTTATTTAAATTGTGATAATATACGACTATTTTTTTAAAACGTTGCTTTTCCAACTAATATCTAAAATCAGTGGTTGAAAGCTTATATTAACTATATTATACTATATTTGAAGAAGAAAAACAACTGTTGTCTATTTTATTTTACAAAGGAGATTATTATGGATTATTATGGCTTTTATACAGGTACGGAATTTGAAGCTTATAAGTATTTGGGAGCTCATTGTTATGGGGACGTAACTGTTTTCAGGACATTTGCTCCCAGTGCAGAAAGAATATCTCTTATAGGTGAATTTAGTGATTGGAATGAGATTCCAATGTATAAGGTGGGGGATGGCAATTTCTGGGAATGTGAAGTTCATGGTGCAAAGCAGTATGATATGTATAAATATCGAATTTATAAAAGAGGCGGAAACGTTACAGATCACTGCGATCCGTATGGATTTTATGCGGAACTTAGACCGGGAAATGCCTCTAAAATATTCGATTCCAAATACGAATTCAATGATAAAAAATGGCTTGCCTCAAGAGGTGATTTTTATAATAAGCCTATAAACATATATGAGCTTCACTTTGGTTCATGGAAAACAAAAGAAGATGCTGAAACTATACCTGATGGCTGGTATAAATACGATGAGCTTGGAGAGCTTCTTATACCGTATCTCAAGGAAAATGGATATAATTACGTTGAGATAATGCCGCTTAATGAATATCCATGCGATGAATCGTGGGGATATCAGGGAACAGGCTTTTTCAGTGCTACTGCAAGATATGGCGATCCGGATGGTTTGAGAAAATTTGTTGATGAATGCCATCAGAATGGCATTGGCGTAATACTTGATTTTGTTCCTGTTCATTTTGCAGTTGATGGATATGCCCTTTGGAATTATGATGGTACATCTCTTTATGAATATCCACATTCAGATGTGGGAAGAAGTGAATGGGGAAGCTGTAACTTTATGCATTCACGTGGAGAAGTAAGAAGCTTTTTACAGTCTGCTGCCTTTTTCTGGTTAAGTGAGTTCCATATGGATGGACTTAGAATGGACGCAGTAAGCAATCTTATTTACTGGCAGGGAGACCCTAAACGTGGTGTAAATGGCATGACACGTGATTTTATAAAAAATATGAACTGTGGTTTGAAACAAAGAGTTCCGGGTATTATGCTTATAGCAGAGGATTCAAGTACATATGACGGAGTTACAAGAGCTGTATTTGATGGCGGTCTGGGATTTGATTTCAAATGGGATCTGGGCTGGATGAATGACACCCTTGATTATTTCCGACTTTCTCCCGAACAGAGAAAATATAATTATCATAACCTTACATTTAGTATGATGTATTATTACAATGAAAGATATATTCTCCCGCTTTCACATGATGAGGTTGTACATGGCAAGGCAACAATTATTCAGAAGATGAACGGAGATTATGATGTGAAGTTTCCACAGGCAAGAGCGCTTTATCTTTATATGATGGCGCATCCTGGAAAAAAACTTAATTTTATGGGCAATGAGATCGCTCAGTTCAGAGAATGGGATGAAAAACGTGAGCAGGATTGGGATATTTTGAAATATCCTAATCATGATGCATTCCATAAATACATAAATGAGCTTAACGATATTTACTTGAAAACACCGGCTTTATATGGAGATGATTTTTCTAATAATGGTTTTTGCTGGCTTGACTGTCACAGTGAAGAACTTTGCGTTTATGCATTTATGAGAAAATGCGGTGAAAGTAATGTTCTGGCTGTATTCAACTTTTCAGATAAAGCTGTTCAGTATAGTTTGAATGTTGGAGATGTTAAATCCCTTAAAGAAATCATTTGCAGTGAAGAGTCCCGTTTTGGGGGATGTGTTGATAAGAAGAAAAATACAAAACCTGTCATCGAAAATGGTATTGCAGAGTTTATATTGCCTCCATTTTCTGGTCAGCTCTTTGACGTTAAATATTGATAGCTAGTTTTACAAGCTGCTGTACAGTTCCATGTGCGGCAGCTTGTTTTTTTGCTATATTGCTAAACATAAATTTTTTATCGAAAAACGATAAAAAACACTTGACAAACGATAAATCGTGTGATATAATAAAATCACAGTCAGACTGAAGAACGAAAATAAACTAAGGGTAATTTTTGGAGGTATTAAAAATGAACAATACAAGTAAAATCAGCAAGATCACTTTAGTGGTATCAAAGATAATTGAGGTTGTGCAATGGCTTGGTGTAGCTGCTATGGCGGTATTTTTTGTATGCACATTTGCATGCAAGGATGCAATTAACGAAATACTGTTTACAGAAGAAATGCCGCTTGATGTTTACGGCTTTGAGATAACCTCAGTGAGCAGTGACGGCTTATTAAACATGAGCGCTTTGCGTATTTTCATAGTTGTTGCATTTATAACATTGGGCCTTATGGCAATGACATTTCGTAACGTATATCTTATTGTTAAAAAATCAAAGAACTCTACTCCGTTTCAGAAGGATAATGTTAGAATGCTGAAAGAAATCGGAATATTCTCAATATCTATTCCTATTCTGGGACTTATTGCGAGCATTATCGTGCGTTTGGTTACAAATGTTGATTATGTAGAAGCATCTGTTAATATGAACGGATTTATTATGGGAATATTGATCCTTTGCCTGACACAATTCTTTGCTCGTGGTGTTGAGCTGGAGGAAGAAGTCGACGGTCTGGTATAATTAGAAAGAGAGAATATAATGGGAAAAATAGTACTTAGACTTGATCGTATGATGGTTGAAAGAAAAATATCACTTAATGACCTTGCAGAGAGAGTCGGAATTTCAAATGTAAATCTTTCAAGAATAAAGAATAATAAGGTCAACGCTATAAGATTTTCAACCCTTGCGGCTATATGTGAGGTTCTTGAATGCGGTGTGGGAGATATTCTTGAATATGCAAGCGATGCTCAGTAGTAATGCTATTGCTGAAAGTAAAGCACGATAAAATTAAGCAGCTTATTCTTTATGTATTTTAGAATAGGCTGCTTTTTGCTTATTTGGACATAAAATCGCATATTGACATTTAATAAAATTGTGCTATACTATAATAAAAATAAAACTATAAATTATTGCGAGAGGACAATGATCATGAGATATAAACTCGTTATATTTGATATGGACGGTACTATTCTCAATACGCTTGAGGATCTTGCATATAGTGTAAATTATGCTTTAAATATAGAAGGTTATCCATTACGTTCAATTGATGAAGTGTGCTGTTTCGTTGGCAATGGAATCCGAAAACTTATTGAACGCAGTGTTCCAAATGGAACAGAGATTCAAAATATAGATAAGGTACATAGGAGATTTACTGAGTATTATACAGAGCATTGTGCCGATAAAACTAAGCCGTATGATGGTATTATAGAACTTATTGATAATTTACATAAACATGGCTGCAAAACAGCTGTAGTATCAAATAAGGCGGATTATGCTGTTAAATCTTTGTGCAATCAGTATTTTGATGGGAAATTTGATATGGCAGTAGGAGAGCAAATGCCGCTTTATAATAAAAAACCAGCACCTGATCTTGTTAATTTGGTTATAGAAAAACTTAATGTATCAGCTTGTGACGCTGTATATATAGGTGATTCTGATGTTGATATAATGACCGCTGCAAATGCAGGGATTGAGTGTATTTCAGTAGATTGGGGATTTCGCAGTCGAGAGTTTCTCATTGAAAAAGGCGCTGAAAAAATCGTATCAAATACATCAGAGCTTGAAAGTGCTTTGATGATATAACGTTTTATAGCGTTAAACAATAATACGTGCAAATAAATTATGAATATGAAATATTTTGCTTGACATTCCGCTGGTTTTATGATATAATTTTTATTGTTGATTTATAATTTTTATATTTGCCGCTGTGGCGGAATAGGCAGACGCAAGGGACTTAAAATCCCTCGCTGGCAACAGCGTACCGGTTCAAGTCCGGTTAGCGGCACCATCGAAAGAATGTCGATTTTACGGCATTCTTTTCTTATTTTCTGACTAATTTGGTAGAAAAGTTTCTTGTGAATGAGCGTTTTTCTACCGGATTTCTACCAAATTTTCTACCAAAATCGCTGCTTTTTTCAATTTCACTTTCATTTTTGGTCTTAGCACAAAAGATTTTTATCCCCCGTGTCAAGTTGACCTGATTAACTTTTTTACTTTTTTTATAATGCCGCCGTGGTAGAATGGGTAGACGATCGGCACACTATTATCGCAGGTTCTCAGGTTGAGGACTTGCGATTTTTTTCGTCCTCTGAACCTTTATCATGGATAGCCTGTTCCGTATCTGTACTGTCTCCACCCAACACTTTGGCGATAGTCTCCGCAGACTCCACTTTGGAATGAAAGTCGAGGTGACTATAAAAATTGGCTGTAACATTAAATGTTGAATGTCCAAGCCACTCCTGGATCGCCTTCATGGATACTCCGTTTGCCAGCAACAGACTGGCACATGAATGACGAAGATCATGGAATCGAATGTGTTTGAGCTTATTTTTCTTAATGATGTACTTGAAGTGAGTAGTTACAAAGTTTGGCGTAATCAGCTTACCGAAGTTGTCACGGCACACAAAGCCGTCATATTCCCTGTCAAAGTCTTTACCGAGGAGCTTCGAGTAGTATTCTTCAAGGTTTTTGCGTTCTATTAGCATCTGCTCAATATGAGGAATCAAGGGAAAAGTTCTTACACTGGACTCAGTTTTAAGCTGATTTTCGACAAAAATCATTTCTTTGCCGCCGCCATAAGTGCTGGAAACCTTACGGCGAACCGTGAGTTTCTTTTCCTCAAAGTTGACGGAATCCCACTTCAAACCAATAATCTCGCTCTTGCGAAGTCCGTAGTAGGCTGCAATATGTACCACAAGTTCAAGTCTATCGCCCTTGAATACTTCAAAGAGCTGTTCCAACTCGTCCTTGTTGTAGAAATTGGCTTCAAACTTCTGGATTTTCGGCAGTTCAACCTTATCTGCGACGTTTACATCGAGCATATCCATTTTTACAGCATATTTTAGTGCTTTGTGGATATTGGCATGGTAATGCTTTACCGAATTGCCCGAAAGACCGCTGTTGAACTTATCGTTATAGAACTGCTGAAGCTGTAAAGCTGTCAGGTTGCCAAGAAGAAGATGCGGATAACGCTCGTCAAAATAGTTTTTGATCCTGGTGATATAGCGATTGTAGCTTTCATAAGAGGTTCGTGCGATTGTCGGTCTGATTGTTTCAAGCCAGTAGTCAAGAAATGCTGTGAACTCAAAACTTGTCTTGCATACAGCATCATCACTGAGAACCTCCTCGCTGAGTTCTGTCTTTTCCTTTGGGGTTTCCTTGACTTTTGTTAAGCTGCCTGTGAGAAACTCCTCATAGAACTTTGCTACTATTACGTTCACCTTTGCTGTCAGTGCTTTATAAGAACAGTCAACAGGCAAATCGGTTGTAACCCATTTTCTCTTACGCTTGCCACTATCGTCCTTGAAATCAAAGACAACATAGTTTTTGCCCTTCTTTTCGGCAATAATGTACTTAAAAGGCAGACTTGCTTTCATTATATTATCCTCCTTATGTCGAAAGCGGTGGTCTGCGCTATTGACCTCATAACTATATTGTAGCGCGATACAAAGTCATTTGCAAGCGTTTTCCTACCACTTCTACAAAATTTGACACAAGGGACATTTCTACCAGTTATTTTTGTGCGCATTGCAGAACGAAATCTATAATCGTAGCTTTTGCGACCTTGATTGTTCTACCACAAGGAATTTTTTTGAGTTGTCCTTCCTTGATAAGCTGATAAACCTTTTTCTTTCCATAGCCGAGAATTTCACATAAGTCCTTTACTTCCAGTATCTCAGGATATTCGCTATACATATTCTTATATACAACTTCAAGCGGTATTGAATCCATAGGACATAACCTCCTTCCTGTCAGAAGAAAAGAAACTGAAAAAGCGTAGATGTTCCATATTCTATTGTCAAGATACTAAGTGCATCGTTGTCAGTTATTTTTATGCCTGATATTTGATGTACTGTTGGCAGCTTCTCCTCAAATCGAGAGGAAGCTCCCGACAGCATATCAGCCGTCAAACAAAACTAAGAGGAATGTGTGAGATGCCTTTGGCAATGTACGCTCCGAAGGACGTACACTCCCAACAGCATCTCTGCTGTTGACAGAAAAATAAAAGAAATTAACATGAAAGCATAGTTGAAAGTATGGGACGGTGCGGCAAATGGAAGAACCGTACCGCCCCTCATCACGGAGGATAGGATATGTCAGCGAGTGATCCGTACCCTTTTCAGCCATCAGTGGTATGAACCCCTCTATATATCAACCGAGGATTTTGCAAAATCGGGAAGGTTTTTCCCATGTTTATTTCTCCAAAAAGAAAAAATCAGCGTTCTGCACATATTTCTTTATTCGTTTTCGTGCAAGATGATATACTCCTTGAGCTTCTGCTTTGCAATCTTGATTCGGTAACGCACCATATCAATTGATAAACCGTATTTCTCAACGAGATACCACATCGTCACCTTATCCTCTCTCAGAAAGTAGTCCCGTATAAGCTCATACCCTTCAGGAAAATCCGATTTCAGCAGTTCTAAGGCATCAGGCAGATAATCAAGCCTGTTCCGGTGCCTGATCTGCTCCTTTTCTTCTTCATCGCTTATGGGAATACTCGCAGGATCGGGATTCGAAGATAGAACATCGTCAAAATCGGGATAGATCTTTCCGTTTTTTGCATCCAGCTCCTCAATGTATCGTTCTTTTCGCAAGAGCTTGTTGTACTCTTTCTCGATGTTACGGGGAACATCATCGCCAAAGTGGACATACATAAATCTTCCCATTACTCACTGTCCTCCTTAGCAGAGGTCAGGTTTGTAAGAGGTTTGGTATGGATTGCCTTCAACTGTTCATTGCAGGCTGTAAGCGTAAAACGTTTATCGAATGCACAGCCGTCAAGATAAGCCCTGATGATATTCTTATCTGCTTTTCTGTAATCCTGGTCACATGGCATCGCATACAGCAGGAGCGAAAACAAGTAACGCTGCCTGAAAGGGTGAAGTCTGATTGCTATACAGACCGCACAGAGGTAATCATACTGCATCTTCCTTTTACCCGAAAGATACCGTGAGAGCGTAGATGGAGCAATTCCCGTCAGTCTTGCAAGCGTTTTCTGGCTTATATTGATCTCGTCTAAATACCGACATAATGCCACGCAGAAGCTGTCCTTGTTCTGCTCATTGAGATCATCAGTCCCGTAAACGTAAACTTCGTAGCTTTGCGGCTCCTCATGTTCGCTGAATAATGAAATCTGAGGAGTATGTAAATCATTCATAATACCGGTTCCGTCCTTTCTGTCAGACGGAAATCAGCAAATGAACATAGTAAGCCTGTCATTCGGAATATACCCGTCCGACAATCAAACATTACTCGTCCATTCGATCGTTTCATATTCAGTTTCCATACAGTGATCGAGTAACCCTCCTGCGCAGTAAGGTTCACCGTTGGAGCAACGCGCCGATGCGTTCTATATTATTATGAACCATTACAGCGTAAAAAGCAACTTCTCAGCGTTCCCGTTCGGGAACACCCGATTTTTATAAAAGCCCCATTTTCCTGCACTTTTCGATAATGCACTACCGATTCAACATTTCCACCTAACTCATTCAAACCTCAGTCCCATGTTGAAAAATTACTCTTTGTGCAAAATTATAGTGCGGCAACTTTTCACCAAAATTTCATTTTCCTATCACATTATGAGTAAAAAAAAGGGCGGCCTGATCTGCTCAGACCGCCCTTTATGCCGAGAGTTTACAGCATAACACACTCAACTTCTGTATCAGCACAAACAAATCCGCAAGGCAATCAATGCAGACCGTGATCTATTATCATCGTCCAGTACACAGCTATCACCCCCTAAAGACCGTAATGGATTACCGATCAAGTCTTGTATGGAACTGTTCAATGACATCACAAAAGTATCGAGTTGTATGCTTGTCTGCTTCCATTATATGAAACCAGTTGTACAAAATTTGGCTTTCTGGAAACAAACTTTCATTTTTTATTATATCATTTAAGATAGACAGAATTTGTACTTCTGAAAAGAAAAGAGCCATTGCTTTATCGCAACAGCTCTGATAATTGATGATTTATAGTTTGTATTCTTTCACATATTCTCTCACGTCAATACCGCTTTCGATATATCTCAGCAGTATCTCCGCACAGGCATGACTATCACTGTCTGCCTGATGATGATCGAGAGCAATACCGTAGTGATCGCACATCACGTTTAGGTTATGCTTCATATCAGGCAGAACACGCCTGCCGATCCGGACCGTACAAAGGTATTTTGCCGTCGGTTTCCAAGAGATACCGTAATCACGCAGACAGGCACGAAGAACGCTCATATCGAACACAGCATTATGTGCAACCAGGATACCCTTGCTCATGATAGGCTCAATCTTCTTCCATAGCTCTGCAAAATTCGGAGCGCCCTTGACCTTATCCGCATCTATTCCGGTGAGCTTAGTGTTGAAGTAGTCGAAGTGTGTTTCGGGATCAACAAGAGAAAAGTAGTTCGCCACGATCTTATTATCCTTGATTGCAGAAATGCCTATCGCACTCATACGGTCATTTGCACGATTGGGCGTTTCAACGTCAAAGACTATGTAGACTGCCATATCGTATCACTCCCAAGCAAAGCAGATTATAGGTTAATTATACCACAACGGAACGGAAAGGTCAATTGGCAGAAAGAAAACAACCGACATTGCTGCCGACTGCCTTTCATTATGCTCCGATTCGCTCAAAGCTATTCAAAACCTGTTTATCCGAGAACAATGACAGCTTACCGTCAGATCATTAATTATGGGATTGCACAAGAGTTGCTTGTGAGTTGCAGAAAGAGCCGTCAAAAAGCTGTTACTAAGCAAATTCAGGATAAGCTCTTAGCATTTTACGGACTTCTTCCAAATACTCAGCTCGTTCTTTTACAGGCGAAACAAGCTCCACACCGTCACCATACTGCATAAGCCACAGATAAAATTTGCGGTTGATACCTACCCGTACACGGATACGAACATAGTCAGAATCTTCATCGTGAAAAATCGAAGCGTAATCTCCAAAATTTTCCCTCATTTCATCGAGCAGATACTTCTTTACCCGCAGTGTGACTACGGTGAAGTATTCAGGAGCAAACATATCCGTTACGAACCCCTCATAATTGTCCTCCGGTGGCAGCCGAACATAAGACACTTCGCCACCGAGGATATTCTTCATTCGGTCAACTCTATATATACGCCATTTCCTGTCCTTCTCATTGAGGCATTTAAGATAGAATCGCTCATGGAAGTAGATCACGCTCACAGGGAGCATTTCCCGTTTCTTATAGTAATAAGCTATCTGTTTCGTTGTTTCGTCATACTTGCCGTATTCAAAATCTATTTTCTGCCGTTCACCGATCAATCTATGAATCTTATCCAAGTTTTCCAAGAGATCGAGTGTCGAGGGACAACGTTCATTCAGAACGATACGGCTGATGAGCTGCCTGATCTCTGCATCGGAACACATACCCTCAAATTTCTTTATCAGTGTTTTCTTCTGAAATGCTGTCAGGAATTTGTTTATCGAGATCGAATCAACGATGAAACGTATTTCATTGAATGAGAAACTCTTGTCAATTAAAGCATAGTATGCCGTGTTATGTTCACGGTTATGCTTTACGATATGATTTCCCATAGCAGTCAGCCTGTCAAGGTCACGGCGAATCGTTACGTTCTTCACTCTGGTCAGATTGCAGACATTGGCGAGGTGTTCTTGTATCTGGCTGATTGATACATAGTGGTTCTCGTCCGTGTACCGTGACAGATAATCGTAGATGTATATAATTCTTTCATGATCCATTTTATTTTCCCTCCTGAAAAAGCTGAAAACCCTGTTCTGAAACGGAGTTCAGAACAGGGATTTTTGCATTTTACTTATCCCGTTCACGCATCGCCCCTAAATGAAATATATTCTTCTGTCAGATAGCGATCCGGACACAGCCTACTATTACTATTTTACCATAATTATGCATGAGTATCAATCAAGTTCGAAAAAAAACGGTATATTATTCGGAATGTTGTATCATCAGCAAATTTAACTGTAAACTTTTCATGAACATTTGCGGATTTCTTTCCCGATTTCTCAAATTTGGCGGTATATAAGTGAGGGGGTATTGCAGCCGAAGTTGCAAAGCTCCAATTTCTCTGACGGAGAGAGGAAACTTTGCAGAGCCAAAGGCTCAAATTGAAATCACGCACGGAGGGCGTGATTCAAACCCAGCAAGCTCGGTATCTCCGCATTACAATTTCTCAGAAATTTAATGTTCCGATACAATGCTTGCAAGAGGGACACCCCTTGAACCCCGAACAAAAGGAGATGAGAAAAATAGCAGAGATCGAACCGCATAATCGGTATATGCAGATACGCCTCACCGAAGCAGAATACGAAGCTATCGAGCGCAAGTTTCGCAACAGCGGTCTGAGGTCACGGAGCGAGTTTATCAGGGCTATGATCTTTGAGGGATATATAGTCAATTTTGATGAGGAGAAGTTTGATAAGATTTACAGGCTTGTCGGAAGTATTTCCAACAACATCAATCAGATAGCCGTGAGAGCGAACAGCACGAACAAATTGTATACCGAAGACATCGTGAACATCAAGGAGGGGCAGGATAAGATTTGGCAATTACTAAACTCTTTGCAATCAAAACTACTGAGGTTAAAGCGTTAGCCTATATCGCCAACCCTGAAAAAACAGACGGCGGCAGACTGATCTTCACATACGGGTGCAGCTCTGATCCTGCACAGGCAAGCAGAGATTTTGAAGCAGTCCGTGCAGGAGGAACGGGCTTGAATACTGTCCTCTCTCAGCACTTTATTCAGAGCTTTAAGCCTGGTGAGATCACGCCTGAAAGAGCTTTGGAAGTAGGCAAGGAACTTTGCGAAAAATTCCTCAAGGGCGAATACCAATACTTTCTCGCAATCCATACCGATACCGACCATACACATCTGCACGTTATCTTCAATAATGTGAACCGAAAAAACGGCAGAACTTTCGAGACCAATATGAATCAGGGCAAGGTCAAGGAACGTGCGTGGAAGAAGCTTATTGACCTGTCGGACGAAGTATGCAAACGGCATCATCTGGATGTTATCGAACACCCCGAAAGAACGAAGGGCAAGAGCCATTGGGAGTGGGATATGAACCGTCAAAGGCTATCGTGGAAAGCCAAGCTGAAATACACGATAGATCAGGTTGTGAAAGCAAGCGAGGACTTCGATGATTTTATCAGGAAATGCGCCGAATATGGTGTGCTTGTTGAGTACAATCCAGACCACAAGATCGACCTGAAATTTATGCTTTCGGAGCAGAAAGAACGCAATCCGAGAGCCAAGATGACTCGCGCCCGAACACTCGGCTGGTACTATGAAACACGGCAGATCAAAGACCGCATCGCTCAGTATCACGGAGTTATGATCTACACGCCGAGGACAAAGGTCAGAGTTATCACAAAGAAGCCACCGAACAAGTTCGTTCAGGACGCTATCGACCGTGGCAATATGAAGCTCGCCAGTATCGCAAAGAATGTGATAGCTGAGTACGGTGTTGAGCCTGATGAGATACGGCAGGCGGCAATATCGGAATACGCACACAGCCGAGGACTTCTCTCCGAGCTAAACGACATGAAAACGAAGATCGAGGACTTGCAGGTGAAGCTGAAAGTCCTGCGGAAATACCGCAAGCTGAAAGTGTACGTCGAGGAGCTGAAAGCCCTCAGCGGAAGTGCTGCGAAGAAGTACCGAAAGGAACACAGCGCAGAGCTTACCGAGTACGGGCAAATCCGCACTAAGGTATTGGAGCTTTATCCCTCCGGTCATATCCCGACCGTGGAGAGCCTGGACAAAAAAATAAACGCCCTTATACAAGAGCGTTCATTGAAGGATCAGCAGTTTCGTGAAGCGGACAAGCGGGCACGTGACCTTGCCGACGCACAGCGTACCATTGAGGAGTTTCTCCGTCAGGAACGCAATGAACAGCAGCAAGACCGCAAGCGTAAAAAGAATGGGGATTTGGAGTGATTACAAGAGCCATTTTTCCCGTAGTTCTAATTCATAATCATCACCAAGTTCCATGACAATCCGATAATATGCTTGTTTTGCTCTTTCAATAAAGTCGGCTTGCTCTTGTTCTTACCACAGAAGCGGATTCGGAGGATACTCCCAATCCAATGCTTCATCATGTTTATTGATAAGATACTCAAGCTCATTTTTCAAATTGTCAGAAAGAGGTAAACTATCAAGCTCGATTGGATAATCATATTTCTCACGGGCAGCATCATTTACACTCCATAAGCAGATACCGCTGCCCCAATCATACATATATTTCAAAGCATATTTTGCCATATCATTTCTCTCCATGATTAGCCTTGTATTCTTCCAACGCCGTGAGCAACAGCTTATTCACGCTCATACCCTGAGACTCTGCATAAGCCTTGATCGCATCACGCTCCTTGGCAGACACATACAGCTTCAGCGTTTTGTAATTTGCTTTGGCATACTGAGCGTTTGAGGATATTTTCTTGGAACGAGCCTGCTTCTGCTGGCACTCCTTACAATACTTCTGAGAGCCTGCCGTCACCTTATAAGGCTTTCCGCAGATAGAGCATATCTGCTCGCTGCCGATCGCAACAGCTTCTCCGGCTTGCTTCTTCTCCTTATATGCCCTGTTCCGCATGACCTGAGCCTTGTCACGGCAGTAGATACAGTATTTCGCTCTGCTTGACGGAGACTCAAACTCCATTCCGCAGATCTGGCAAGTGTGCTTATACATCAGATCACCCCTTGATCGGTTATTACAGATATTCTATCACATTAGTGGGGATATGTCAAGTATAATCGAAAATATAGTGAAGCTGCACTGGGGAAATCAGATAATTTGCTGCGCATTGCCGAAATTCAAAAACTTCTCAAAATTATACTTGACAATAGGGATATTGTATAATATAATGAAAGTGCAACAGGAACACGGAAACCCACAAACCACGAAAGGAAGGTAAATCCTATGTTAAACAAATTCTTAGTCGCAGGCAGAATGACTGCTGATCCCGAAATTCAGACCAAAGGTGAAAACAGGCTTTGCAAGTTCACCATTGCCTGCGAACGTCCAAAGCGTAAGGACGAGGAGAATCCCGAAACTGACTTCTTTCAATGCACCGCCTGGAACCGCAACGCTGACGTGATCTTTGATTGGTTCGGCAAGGGCGATATGGTCACACTCGTCGGAGCAGTCCACATCAACCGCTTTGAAAAGGACGGTCAGAAGCGTTCTTCCACTGAGGTCAAAGTTGAGGAAATCCACTTCAACGGCGGTAAGAAGCGTGAGAACACCGCACCGTCTGACAGCGGCTACGATAACCCCTACGCAGGAACAGAGGACGATCCGCTGTTCTGAGCAATAATCACAAGGAGGATAGGAAAATGGAAACTACTATCATTGCAATCAGCAATCAGAAAGGCGGAGTCGGCAAGTCCACCACCGCATACAACCTCGGAGCTTGCCTTGCTCTGAACCACGGAAAGAAGGTTCTGCTTGTGGACTTCGATCCGCAGGCAAACCTCTCCGAATACCTGAAATACGAGCCGGACGGCAACCCGACCATGACACAGCTTATCATGTCATTCTACGCAGGAAATCCCGTGACCGCCGAGACAGCTCAGAGAGCGATCCGTCACAGCGAAACCGCAGGAGTGGACTACATTCCCGCCGACATCAACCTCGCCAATGCGGAAACGCTCATGGTCACGATGATCTCAAAGGAGCATATTCTCCGCAGGATACTTACGGAAGATGTGGTCGGAGCGTATGACTTCGTGCTGATCGACTGCCTGCCGTCCCTCGGAACGCTCCTTATCAATGTTCTTACCGCTGCGGACAGAGTGCTGATACCCGTGCAGACACAGAAGTTCAGTATGGACGGCTTGCAGTCCCTTGAAGCCCTCACACAGCTCGTCAAGGCAAATACCAACCCAAAGCTGAACCTCATCGGAGTGCTGCCGACTATGGTTGACCGCACAAAGGTCAGCAGAACGGCGATAGAAACCCTCAAGGAAAAGTACGGCGAAATGCTGTTCAGGACAAGCATCAGCAAGTCCATTGAAGCGGCGAAAAGCTCCGAGAACGGCACACCGCTTTGTCTCACAGGTCACAAGTTAGGTCAGGAATATGATGAATTGGCTCAGGAGGTGCTTTCAAGATGTTAAGTATGTCAGAACTTGCAATGAACCCGAATCGCAAGGTCACTACCGTATGTTACGGCAAAAAGCAGGAGTGGGACGATCGTGAAGAAGCTCAGGCTTATTTCCTTGAAGCGCTGATGAACAGCGACGGCGCAGAGCATGACCGCTACTCCGGCATCTACATTCAGCTTCAGAACGGACTGAGCTACTGCACCGATGAAGATGACGAGGAGGACGAGTGATGAAACCCTTTGATACCGACAAGATACCGTGGCTTTTCACTCCCCACGGCGAGGGTGAGCTGAATGAGTATTTCAGCTCCGACCACAGCATAGTCATTTCCGAGACTTCTAAGGAAGTGATCGCAAGCCTTTCCGAGAGCCGTGACAGGTTCTCAGGGAAGCTATGCTACACCTTCAATTACAATCAGCGCAGATACAGATACACGCTCCTGCGGTTTGCGGATATGATCGTCCGTGCAGATGTGACGGCGAAAAAGCTGAAAAGCCGCATTATGGAGCTTGACGCAGAGAACCGTGAGCTTCGCAAACAGCTTGCGGACATGGAAAGGAAGATGAAACGATGAATACACCGCAGTTTGACCTGAGTGCTATGCTCTCCACACCGCAGCAGACCGCTGTTCAGCAGATTCCTTGCGACAAACTCCACCCATATCACAATCACAAGTTTGAGCTGTACTCCGGCGAGAGACTTGAAGATATGGTAGCCAGCATCAAGGAAAATGGTGTGCTATCACCGATCATCGTTCAGCCGGACGGAGACGGATACGAAATTCTTATCGGTCACAACCGCTGGAATGCTTCTAAACTTGCAGGACTGTCGACTGTTCCGTCGATCATCAAGGCAGGGCTCACCGAGGACGAAGCCGAAATGTATGTCATAGAGTCGAATGTTATGCAGAGAGGCTTTGAAAACCTCAGAATATCGGAACAGGCTGCCGCCGTTGCACTCCGCCATTCCGAAATGTTCTCTCAGGGCAAGCGGAATGATATTCTCAGGGAGCTTGCACGCCTTGAAAATCCCTCAGCCGAACCCGACAGCTCAACTTTGAATCCAGTGGGTTCAAAGTTAGACACGAGCGAGAGCATCGGAAATGAGTACGGTGTCAGCAAAGGCTCGGTAGTAAGGCTTATTCGTATCAATAAGCTCACTGATGAGCTGAAAGCCCTTGTGGACAGCGGAGATATTGCTATCCGAACAGGCGTGGAGCTTTCTTTCCTTTCTGAAGATACACAGGCTGTTGTCGCTGAATGTGCTGAGGACTGGAAGATCGACATGAAAAACGCTAAGAAGCTCCGTGCTTCTGCCGACAGCGAGGGCAATATCACTCCCGAAACCGTTCACGCTATTCTTTACGGCGAGGACACCGAGCCGAAAGTGAAGTCCAAAAGTGTGAAGATCAGCCACGATATTTATACCAAGTATTTCAGCAACGGCGAGAAGCCGAAAGAGATCACTGATACTATTGAAAAGGCACTTGAACTCTACTTTAAAAATATGGAGGACAAATAATATGAAGAAGATTATTACAACGGTATTCTGCACCGCAATTGCACTCTGCTCAGGCTTGAACGTCTATGCTGCCGAGATCCTTGAACGGGACTATATCGAAGCCGAGATTTGGGAGGAGATGTGGAACGGCAAGGGCGATAACGGGCTTGATTTTCCCGAAGCATCATACAAACATCATCTTCTTGACAAGTGGCTTGATGAGAACTATGGTTCAGAAGATTATGACTGGACTGAGATAGGAGAGCTTCAATATGAATACAAGGACTACTACCGACGTCTGATCGAAAATTGGGATTTTGAGGACGATAATGAAGGTGGCTGGACAATTAACACCGAGGACAACCATTACAGCTTTTATATGCTTAACGGTATGTGGCAAATGATCGACAAGAATGGTGATACCGTTGACACATTCCCACCGTTCAGCACCTTAGAGGAGGACGATCCCGAAATCGCAGACGGTTATGAGATCAACGATGACGGTGCTGATAGCCCGAGAGTTATCGGAGAGGTCACAAACGGAACGGAAACGTCATCTGAGGGCGGTTCTTCCGCAGAGGGTAACGATGCCACTGTTAGTCCGTCAGAAGGTTCTAAGGGCGATTCTGACGGTTCTGGTGCAAGTTCTCTTGCTATCATTGCAGGAGTGGTAGCTCTCGCAGGAGTCGGCGGTGCAGCTTACTACTTTACAAGAAAGCGGAAGTGATTTTATGATTTTTCAGAGCAAACAAAAGGTAAACGGCGCTCCCATATGGGAAGTCGATACCGACACACAGACGGTTAGCCACTGCAACCCCAGGACAGGTGAAAGGTCGCGCTATGTGTTCCATACCGACCAAATCAGGTATTATCTGCATCACATTGAGGATAAGCGGCCCGATTTCTTGCAGGAGATCGTTGACAAGGGCGAGATTTACAAACACCTGGACGAGCTTGATACAAAGGTCACGGACGCAGTAAACCGTCAGACCGAACTGCTTATGCAGTCGAGCCGTGACTATCAGGTTGCCGTTGAATCGGGCGATCTCAATGCCGTTGGCTCAATCGGAAATCTGCTCCGTATGCAGGCGCAGAGAGTCGTTTACGATACCATGATCTATCTTTGGAGGGACGAATAATGTTTTGTGCAAACTGTTACAAGGAAATACCCGCAGGCAAGAGTTATTACAAGCATCAGGATACCAATCAGAGCTACTGCTCCCTGGACTGCCTGAATGACCACATGATCTATACCCACACGATTACGCTTGAAACAAGCGAAGGTGCGGAAAGCACTGAGGAACAGGACAATGACGAGTGAGGGGCATTTTTACGGAATAATAAGAAACGGATAGCCGTCTGTTAAGGACGGTCTATCCGTGTTTGAGTGTATTCGGTTGCTAAGATAAATCAGAATTGGTCATTCTTCTTTTTCTTCAGGAGTATCTTCATTTGGCTTGGAACTGATTTTTGAAACAATAATACCTGTGCAAGTAACAACTACCACACAAAGATACATTCCTATTCCTAATGCTCATGTACGGTAAAGTATCACAAGAAAATTATGTCGAATTGACAGCCGCC
>CAJTWE010000004.1 GCA_910579955.1 uncultured Ruminococcus sp.
TGCTCGTTTTTGTGTTTTTTTGTATCTTTTAGCTCGTTTCGCCTCTTGTTTTACCCTTCCGTCACAGCTTTGTCTACATATGTAGTCATACTTTTTCTTAACAAATAGTATCATATTATTGAGGTGATATTAAATGAACGAACCAATGTTAGACCCTATTATTGTAGGCGAAGTTATTGCACAATTTCGTAATGATAAATCTATATCGCAAGAAGTTTTAAGCGGTCTTGCCAATATTGGCAGAACTCATCTTAGTGCTATTGAACGTGGTCAAAGAAAACCTACTCTTGAAACTCTATATAGAATATCTCTTGCCCTTAACGTGCGTATGAGCGATATTATAAAAGAAATCGAAAAAAGAATACAAGTATAAAACAAAAAGCTGTTGCAGGACTCAAGTTGCAACAGCTTTTTGTTATTTTCATTTGCAAAAATTACTTCATAAGCTTAACCATAACGGCTTTCTGAGCATGAAGGCGGTTCTCAGCCTCTTCAAAAATCTCATTAGCATGCTCTTCAAATACCTTTGCAGTGATCTCCTCTTCACGATGTGCAGGCAGACAATGAAGAACCATTGCGTCATTCTTAGCAACAGCCATAACATCATCGTTTATCTGATAGCCATTAAACGCAATTCTGCGCTTTTCGGCTTCTTCCTCCTGACCCATAGATGCCCATACATCAGTAATAACTACATCTGCATTCTTAGCAGCTTCCATTGGATCATTTACCATCTGGAAGCAATCATAATCCTTAGCAAAATCAAGAACTTCTGCGTCAGGCTGATAATCATCCGGACAAGCAATACTAAACGCCATACCAACTTTCAGACAGCCTACAATAAGAGAATTTGCCATATTGTTGCCATCGCCGATATAGCATACCTTTAAGCCATCAAAAGTGCTCTTGAACTCACGAATAGTCATAAGGTCTGCCAGTATCTGGCACGGATGACAAAAATCAGTAAGGCCATTAATGATCGGGATATTGCCATATTCCGCCAGATCTTCTACTTCCTTCTGAGCGAATGTTCTGATCATTATACCGTCAATGTAACGGGAGAGAACTCTTGCAGTATCCTGAACCGGCTCTCCTCTGCCAATCTGTAAATCATGAGCTGACAAAAACAATGGCTGTCCGCCAAGCTGATACATACCTGTTTCAAAAGATACTCTTGTACGGGTAGATGCCTTTTGAAAAATCATACCCAGAGTCTTGCCCTGAAGATGCGGATGCGGTATACCGTGTTTCAGTTCATATTTAAGCTGATCTGCAAGATCAAGAATTTCTATGATTTCTTCCTTGCTCAAATCGAGCATTTTCAGTAAGTGCTTCATTGTATATTTCCTCCTTATTATTTGATTATATTTGCAAGTATAGCCAGACCCTTATCAATTTCATCATATGTAATTGTAAGCGGCGGCAGAAGTCTAACCTTTGTTTTAGCTGTCAGGACAAGCAATCCCTTTTCAAGTGCTGCATTGGCAACATCAAGCGCAGTCATATTTTCAAGCTCAATACCTATCATGAGACCCAGACCGCTTACAGACTTAACTCCATCAATAGCAGCGAGCTTCTCACGAATATATACAGCTTTCTTGTTTACTTCATCAAGGAATCCTGCCCCTGTTACTGTATCAAGAACTGCCTGTGCAGCAGCGCAGCATACAGGGTTTCCGCCAAATGTAGAACCATGAGAGCCTTTATCCAGAACATTCTCACATTTTTCATTTGCAAGGCACGCACCCATTGGAAGTCCTCCGGCAATTCCCTTTGCAAGAGTAACAACATCCGCCTTGTGACCAAACTGTTCTCCGGCAAGAAATGTACCTGTTCTGCCGACACCTGTCTGAACTTCATCCGTTATTACAAGAATATCCTTTTCAGCGCAGATTTCATAAACAGCGTCCACGAACTCCTTATCAAGAGCATTTACGCCGCCCTCTCCCTGTACATATTCCATCATAACAGCGCAAACGGTATCATCTATCTTAGATTTCATATCCTCTATGTCATTTGCAACAGCATAGCGGAAGCCTTCAATAAATGGGAAAAAGTAGTTATGGAAAACGTCCTGACCTGTTGCTGACAGTGTACACATAGTTCTTCCGTGGAAAGAATTTACCAGTGTTATAATATTATGGCGGCCCTTGCCGTATTTATCAAAGCTATACTTTCTTGCAAGCTTTATCGCACATTCATTTGATTCTGCACCACTGTTGCAGAAGAAAACCTTGCTGTACCCTGTTTTATTACAAAGAGCTTCGGCATAGTCTGCCTGAACCTTGGTATAATAAAGGTTTGAAGTATGCTGGAGCTTCTTTGCCTGTGTGCATACTGCCTCTGTCCACGCTTCATTGCAATAACCAAGAGAAGATGTTCCTATACCGCTTCCAAAATCTATATAGCTCTTTCCGTTTTCATCAGTACAGTTCTCACCTGAACCAGAATCCAGAACCACAGGAAAACGACCGTATGTCCCCATAACAGAGCTGTTTTGTTTTTCTTGTGTTGTCATTATATTTATTCCTCCTCCTGCTGCATTTGCAGCTTGTAATAAATTTTATCCTCCGATATATACCCTGACAAACGCACATAAACCGTATCATCAGCACTAATCATCGCATCAAGTTCACGTGCATCCTGTTCTGTTAGCCGATAATGCGCATCAACTGTTGCACCGGGAGGTATAATCTCACTGCTGCTATAATCTACAGCACATTCTGCACTAAGAGCGTCATAATATCCGTTTGGCATGAGCATTTCTCCAAACGCATTCTCATCATTGCTGTTGCTAAGCAGCAGCTTTGGAATATAGCACTTAGGTTTTACGCTGTAATTTTTTATAGATACAAGAATCTCTCCAAACTCACCGGATGCATTCTCGTTCGGCGGTATCCATTGTACGGATTCAATTTGCAGCTTTGGTTCTACTCTTTTCAAGCTGCCTTCCCACTCAGCTACAAAAAATAATACGATAATTTCTAAAATAAACAGTATGCTAATTACCCATATAAATATGTGCTTTGTTTTTTTGCCTCTCTGCTTCATGAACCGTTCACCGTCCCCTGCTCTGTAATCTTAAGCGGAATAGTGTATTGCTCATTGACCGAGATATCATATCTTCCATAGCCATCAGCTTCACTGCCGGCAAACACACACAGCTCATATTCTCTGCCCAGCGACTGCACCATATAAATAAGCGTACCTTCTTTTTTATCAAGCTCACCAGTAACATTCATTTGACGCAGTGCTGTTTGATTTACCTCACTACCCGTGAGCTGATACGCACTTTGCGGTGCGAGATACGAATCCGCCTCTATATCATGAAGACAAACCCATGCTGCATCGCTTAAATTATTAAGAACGCTTTCCTGATCTTTTCCGGCAGCGACATAATCGACCGCAAGATAATATACACTATCAAGCCTTGGAAGTATATCCCAATCGGGCGCAAACGCCCGTGTAAACTCAAGCGTATATGGAGCAATAGAAATAAGCTCTCCCATTTCTGCTGATGTAGATTTAATTACAGCATCTTTTTCAATATCTTTCTGCTTGCGCACAAGATCAGGAATTTTCACAGAAAGGCCTATCCCAAATGTTATAACAAAAATCAACAATACGCTGACAAGCATTGTAAAGAACCTTTTCTTTAAATAATACTTAAAGCCATACTTATTGTTTCTTTTATTGATTTCAGCCTTCTTGCGAAGTTCTTCTTGTTGAAATACCTTTTCTTCTGTGCTTCCAAGAATGACAAGTCCACACTCAGGACAAATCCAGCCGCTAAGTTCAAAGTCAAACTTCTTCCCGCACTGCGGGCAGCGTTTTTTTCCCATAATCTATTCTATCTATCTTATATATCCGAAGTGATTAACGAAACTGTGTGCCAATGCCATCATTTGTCATTGTTTCAATGAGAATTGAATGCGGCACTCTTCCATCAATAATAGCAGTTTTCTTAACACCTCTGCGGACAGCTTCAACGCAGCAGTCGATCTTAGGAATCATACCGCCTGAAATAACGCCCTTCCTCTTAAAGAACGGAACTTCGCTTACATTGACAAACGGAATAAGCGTAGACGGATCGTCCTTATCACGAAGAAGTCCGGCTATATCTGTCATAAGAATAAGATTTTCTGCACCAAGCTGAGCTGCGATTCTTGCAGCTGCTGTGTCTGCATTGATATTATAAGTCTGACCGAACTCATCTGTTGCAACTGTTGCAATAACAGGAATATATCCACAGTTCAGCGCATCAAGAATAGGTGTTTCATTTACCTTTACAATATCGCCTACAAATCCGAGATCTTCGCCATTTGCACCAGATTTACGCTGTGCAAGGATCATTCCGCCATCTGTACCGCAAAGTCCAAGGGCTCTGCCACGACTTCTGCTAAGCAAGCTTACAAGCTCCTTGTTGACCTTGCCTGCAAGAACCATCTTTACAACCTCGACAGTTTGAGCATCAGTATATCTGAGTCCTCCAATAAACTTGCTTTCAATATTAAGTCTTTTGAGCATGTCGTTTATCTCAGGGCCACCGCCGTGTACAAGAACAACCTTTATTCCGACAAGAGACATAAGCACAATATCATTCATAACAGCCTGCTTTAATGTCTCATTTGTCATAGCATTGCCGCCATACTTTACGACAACTATCTTGTTATTATATCTTTGAATATGCGGAAGTGCGTCAACAAGCACCTGAGCACGAATGTTATTATTAACTTCTCCCATTTTCTATATCCTCTTTTCAGGTACGGTAATCCCCGTTTATTTTTACATACTCATATGTAAGATCGCAGCCCCATGCAGTTGCCTTTGAGTTACCGTCTGCAAGAGCAACGTTTATATTTATTTCATCATCACTGAGCATAACAGCAGCTTCTTCTTCGGAAAACGGCAATATTGCACCATTTTCAAAGAACTTAACACAGCCCTTGCCGGATTCAAGCTCAACAGAAAATTTTGTAATATCAAAGTCGGCATCTGCATAGCCAATAGCACATGCAATACGTCCAACATTTGCGTCCTCCCCAAACATTGCACACTTTAGCAAGTCTGACGCAATTACGCTTTTTGCTATAGCAAGAGCATCTTTTTCTGTTTTAGCGCCTGTTACATTACATTCCAGAAGCTTAGTTGCACCTTCACCGTCTTTGGCAAGCATCTTTGTTATATTTGACATTACTATATAGAGTGCCTGCTTAAATGCTGCAAAGTCCTCATTTTCAGTAGCAATAACATCATTTTCGCAAAGACCGTTTGCCATAACAGCGCAAGTATCGTTGGTAGACTGGTCGCCGTCAATATACAGGCAATTATAAGTTACTTTTACTACATCACTAAGTGCCTTCTGAAGCATTTCAGATGTAATATTGCAGTCTGTTGTGATAACGTTGAGAGTAGTTGCCATATTAGGACAAATCATGCCGCTGCCTTTGCCCATGCCGCCTACATGACACGTCTTTCCTCCAACAGTAAATTCTACTGCCACTTCCTTTTTAACGGTATCAGTAGTCATAATAGCAACCGCTGCTTTTTCATTACCGTCATAAGAGAGACCGCTTACGAGAGAATCAATATTGTTTTCAATAGGTTCTATTGGCATTGTCTGACCAATAACACCTGTCTGAGCAATAAGAACCTGCTCTGCGGAAACGCCGAGCTTTTCAGCTGCTAAGCTGCACATTTTCTCAGACTTTTCTATACCGTCCGGATTGCAGGCATTGGCATTCTTTGAGTTGAGAATAAAAGCCTTAGCCTTGCCGCCTGTAGCTTTAAGATGGCTTTTTGAAACAGTTACAGGAGCAGCCTGCACCTTATTTTGAGTAAATACACCGGCAGCATTGCAAAGTACATCTGATACTACGAGACATAGATCAAACTTTTTAGAAGCATTTTCTTTTATACCACTGTAAAGTCCGTTGGCACGAAATCCCTTAGCAGCACATACGCCGCCGTCAATATATTTATAGCCATCGTAAGCTATTTTCTTTATATCTTTCATAACGATTGTCCTTTCCGATGTTTACAAAAGACCTTTCGACTCACATGCGCCCATCATAATATTAAGGCACTGAACAGCAGCGCCGGAAGCACCCTTGCCAAGGTTATCAAGTCTTGCGCAAAGAAGAACCTGATCGTCGCTTCCGCAAACAAAAATTTCCATCATATTTGTATCACGAAGGTCATTTGAACTGATTTTAAGAGCTGTAAGGTCTGAAGCCTCAAGAAGCGGCATAACCTTTACAAATGTGCAGCCCTTATAATGGTGGCTGAACATTGCATGAATTTCTTTAATAGATACTCTCTTTCTTGCAACGGCTGACTGAATCGGAATACAAACGACCATGCCATTATAATAATCATCGACTATTGGTGTGAACATAGGCTTTGATGTAAGGCCGGATATAGCTTGCATCTCAGGAAGATGCTTATGATTATTTGCAAGGCCATAAAATCTCGGACTGTGAACTTCTGGGGCACTATCCTCCGATTCCACCTCTGCGATCATTTTTTTGCCGCCGCCGCTGTAGCCTGATACAGCAAAGCACTGAACAGGATAATCAGCAGTAATTATACCGCTTTTCACCATAGGATATGCCAGCGCATTGAAACCGCTTGCGTAGCATCCGGGAACAGCAACTCTTGAAGATTTTTTGATTTTATCACGGTGTGCAGAAGATAATTCCGGGAAACCGTAAGCCCATGCCGGATTTGTTCTATGGGCAGTTGAAGCATCAATTATACGTACAGGTGCATCGCCGGCAAGCGCTACGGCTTCTCTTGCGGCTGCATCTGGCAGACAAAGAATTGTAAAGTCGCTTGACTGAATGAGTTTCTGTCGTTCATTTGCATCTTTTCTAAGCTCAGGGTCTATTTTCAGGATATTTATATCATCTCTGCCTGAAAAACGCTCAAGTATACGCAGACCTGTAGTTCCTTCCTGTCCGTCGATAAAAACATTTACTGACATTTTATAAACTCCTCCCTATTCTCTGGGGCACTTCCATATGCTAAACGCACAAGTACCTATCAGCATAAGCGCCGCCCAGATCCATGATAACACTGGGCTTAAATCAAGCACCAGTGCAATAAGCACCTCGCCCAGCATCCAAACTAATACAGCAATAAGGCAAAGGCACATTATAAATTTAAATTGTCTTTTAAGCATTAGCTCACACTTCCAACTGCATCTTAGCAAGCTCTATCTGTGCAGCTACTGCCTTTGGTGAAGGGCCGCCCTGTGAAAGTCTGCCCTTTACACAAGTTTCAAGGCTGATTGCCTCGTATACATCCTCATCAAAAAGATCTGTCATTTTCTTGTATTCATCAAGAGGCAGTGTTTCAAGTGTAAGCCCCTTTGAAATACACTCTGCAACAAGTGTACCGGAAATCTTATATGCATCACGGAAAGGCATTCCCTTTTTAACAAGATAATCAGCGCAGTCTGTAGCATTGATAAATCCCTTTGCAGCAGCAGCTCTCATATTATCTGCATTTACAGTCAAGGTCTGCATCATAGGAATAAATGTCTTAACGCAAAGCTTTACTGTATCGACTGCGTCGAAAATAGCCTCTTTATCCTCCTGCATATCCTTATTGTATGCAAGCGGCAGTCCTTTCATCATAGTAAGCAGAGTGTTGAGATCGCCATAAACTCTTGCTGTCTTGCCACGAATAAGCTCGGTAATATCCGGGTTTTTCTTCTGCGGCATGATAGAAGAACCTGTAGCATAAGCATCATCAAGCTCAATGAATTTAAATTCCCATGAGCACCAGAGAATAACTTCCTCTGAAAATCTTGAAAGGTGCATCATTATAATAGAAAGAGTATTAGCAAGCTCTATACAGTAATCTCTGTCAGAAACGCCGTCAAGACTGTTTGCCATAGGAGCATCAAAGAAGAGCAGCTCTGCGGTCATTTCACGGTCAATATTATATGTAGTTCCTGCCAGCGCACCGCTTCCCAGAGGGCACACATTCATACGCTTTGCCGTGTCGTCCAGTCTGCCAAGATCTCGAATGAACATCTGAACATATGCCATAAGATGATGTGCAAATGTTATAGGCTGTGCTCTTTGAAGATGTGTATAGCCGGGCATTACTGTTTCGGTATTCTTTTCAGCAAGAGAAATAAGTGTTTCACAAAGCTCATGCACCATAGATCTTATTTCTACTATTTCGTCACGCAGATAAAGTCTAAGATCAAGTGCGACCTGATCGTTTCTTGAACGTGAAGTGTGAAGTCTCTTTCCAACGTCACCATAACGTTTTGTAAGCTCAGCTTCTATAAACATATGTATATCTTCTGCATTAGGATCGAATTCAAGCTTGCCGGATTCGATATCTGCTAAAATTTCATTAAGACCTTTAATAATAGTTCTGCTGTCCTCTTCGGTAATAATATCACACTTACCAAGCATAGTAGCATGTGCAATACTGCCCAGCACATCATGCCTGTACATTCTCGCATCAAATGCTATTGATGAATTGAATGCATTTACAGTTTCATCTATTTCCTTGGAAAATCTTCCTGCCCAAAGTGCCATTATTGATTCAACCTGCCTTTCATTACATTTCGTAATTTCTTATCTATATAAAGCTCTCTGTGTTCAGACTCACTATCACTAAGCGCCTTTGCAAGCACTTCGTCCAATTCCTGTGAAAAGGATGGCAGCGACTTCACAGACAGAGCAGCTGTTAATTTTTCCATTTTTCGTGTATGGCATATTCTGTAAGTAATATACGTCAATAACAAAGCAGCCATAATTCCAATTGCAGTCCACGTTGCCGCATAATTATTAACTGCAAAACAATATATAGCAGCAATAATGCCTATAAGAATAACCAGAGCTGTTATACTAGAAAATCCATCAAAACATAATCTTGCCCATGGTTCTCTGTTGCCACATTTAACGCATTTACATTTGAATTTAGCTGTGCGATACTGCCCATCTTTACGTTCTTCAAGTATATCCAGAAGCTTACCTGTCATTCTGCCCGCAGCATCATGATAAGCCTTTTCTCTTATATCATCAAGGTTCCACGCTGCACCGGAAGAGTATCCGGTTTCATTTATAACATGCTCAGTAACGACCTGACTGCCGCATTTTGAACAAACATAAGTAACATAAAGCGGCACTTTACAAACCGTCAAATTTCTTCTTCCCAATAATGCCATGCTATTTACCTTTCAAGCAAATCAAGCGAAAAAAGGCGGCACGCCGCCGCCTTCCTCTTTTTTTATGATATAAAGTAATTACTTATTATCACGGTTCTGATCAAGCTTTGCCTTAACCCAAATCGGCAGACCAAACAGGTTGATAAAGCCTTCAGCATCCTTCTGATTGTAAACATCTTCAGCGTCAAAAGTAGCGACCTCTTCATCATACAGAGTATACGGAGAAGTTACGCCGGCATTGATAATATTGCCCTTATAGAGCTTGAGCTTAACATCACCGGTAACAGTCTTCTGTGTTTCATCAACAAAAGCTGTCAGAGCTTCTCTCAACGGAGTATACCACTGACCGTTATAAACGATATCAGCAAACTTGATACCGATATACTGCTTCATTCTTGCAGTTTCCTTATCAAGAGTGATTGTCTCCAGAACATCGTGAGCGTGATACAGGATAGTACCGCCAGGTGTTTCATAAACGCCTCTTGACTTCATGCCTACCAGACGGTTCTCAACGAGGTCAGCCAGACCGATACCGTTCTCGCCGCCAAGCTTATTGAGAGTCTCAACGATTTCTACAGCGCCCATTTCCTTGCCGTCAATAGCGGTAGGAATACCCTTTTCAAAGTGAATAGAAACGTAAGTGGGCTTATCAGGAGCCTGAATTGGGGATACGCCCATTTCCAGGAAGCCTTCCTTCTCATACTGTGGCTCATTAGCAGGATCTTCCAGATCCAGACCTTCATGAGACAGATGCCACATATTCTTATCCTTAGAATAGTTAGTTTCACGGTTGATCTTCAGCGGAATATCATGAGCTTCTGCATAGTCGATCTCTTCGTCACGGCTCTTAATGGACCATTCTCTCCAAGGAGCGATGATCTTCATATCAGGAGCGTAAGCCTTAATAGCCAGTTCAAAACGAACCTGATCGTTGCCCTTACCAGTAGCACCATGACAAATAGCATCTGCGTTTTCTTCGATAGCTATTTCAGCCAGTCTCTTACCAATAATAGGACGAGCAAATGAAGTACCCAGCAGGTAACGGTTCTCATAAACAGCGCCAGCCTGAACTGTCGGGAATACGTAATCTTCGATGAATTCCTTTTTCAGGTCAAGAACGATAAGCTTAGAAGCGCCTGTCTTAATAGCCTTTTCTTCCAGACCGTCAAGCTCTGTACCCTGACCAACGTCAGCAGATACAGCAACAACCTCACAATTGTTATAATTTTCCTTGAGCCACGGAATAATGATAGAAGTATCCAGACCGCCGGAATATGCCAGAATAACCTTTTTAATTTCCTTTGCCATGATAATCTCTCCTTATATGTATTCGTTATAATACCCCTGCATTAAGCAGTTATTTTTTATTCTGATTATATTATACACCCTTTTTGCGAAATGTCAAGGGTTTTGTATAAATATACGTAAAATATTTTCATTTAAGGGTTAAATATACAGTTTATGCATTAAAACTGAATATTCACCCCTGTTTTTCTGCATAATACTTGTATTTATGCAAAAAACCGGCTCACATATGCAAGCCGGTTTTATATTCACTTACTTATTAACCGGGAACTCATCAATTATATCAACAAGATATTGAAGCATAATGTTGAGGTCATCCACATTTACAGCGCCATCTTCGTTAAGGTCAGCGGCTTTTGTTTGGCTTTCATTGAAAACAATAGAACCGTTAATGTACTTATTGATTGCAATGGCATCGCCTATGCCTATTTTGCTATCGGAGTTAATATCGCCGTAAACTATGCCGTCGTCGGTGGTGTCGCCGATGTCAGCGCCGAATATATCATCATCTGCATTAGGAGATATCAGGTTGATTGTATCTGTAAATATATGAACGGCACTTCCCAACTGAGTTGCAGGAAAGTATGCTCCAAAATCATCAACAGTAATATTCGGATACTTATCTTTTATCGCTTCGTATGCGTAAATCTTAGACTCTAACCTTTGCATTTCCCTCGGTGTGTCTGGTTTGAATTTCATCACATAAACAAGCTCTACCTCATATTTATCTTTATACAGTTCCTTGTAATAATCTAGCTTCTTATAATCAAGAGGAACATATCTTTCATTTTCATCTATAACAAGCGCATCTTTTTCATCCGAAGGCATACCAACAATGTCTACAACAGGTTCTGCATACAAATTCTCATCTACGCTTTCTACAATCTCCTGCACTTCTTCCGGTGTGCCCTCAAAATCACGAATTACTACACCAGAAAAGTGCATCCTTTTTTGATCACAGACAAAATACTCTATGTAATCAGCCTTATCAATACAACCATTTTTATACATCTCTGTACACATCTGTACTACTAGGTCGTATTTTTCTTTTAATGTCGACATATAAGAATCATATGCAGCCCTTGCCTCTTCCTTAGAATCGTATTCAGTACAATCTAAATAGCACTCAACCCCAATTGTATCATCTGTTGTATACATATTATTAAAGCCGATTTGTTCAGCATATTTGTCGTATATTTCCTTCCAGCCATCATTTTTAACTGTAAGCTCAACACGATGAAATGCAAATTGATTACATGAAAATAATAGACTAGGCTCATACATGCTCTGATAAACAAGCACACCCGGAAATTTATCCGGATATTTTTTATAAGCCTCAGTATCATTAAAATATCTGAATACAAATTTTTCTCCCTCGTCGCCAAAGTCCACTACAAAATCCCCTGTTGAATCTATCCACTCCACCGCACTGGCAGATATGCCGGACATGGTACAAGTTGCTATTATTGCGCTGGAAATGAGCGCTAAAGCTTTACTTAATTTTTTCATAATGCATCCTCCTTTTTAATAAAACCGGCTCACATATGCAAGCCGGTTTGATCTTTACTTACTAACCGGGAACTCATCAATTATATCAACAAGATATTGAAGCATAATGTTGAGGTCATCAACATTTACAGCACCGTCTTCGTTAAGGTCAGCGGCTTTGATTTGACTTTTATTGAAAACAATAGATTCATTAATATATTTATTAATTGCAATAGCATCGCCTATGCCTATTTTGCTGTCAGCGTTGATATCGCCGTAAACTATGCCGTCATCGGTGGTGTCGCCAATGTCAGCACCGAATATATCATCATCTGCATTAGGAGATATCAGGTTGATTGTATCTGTCAATATATGAACTCCAGTCCCCAAATCAGTTGCAGGGAAGTATGCTTCAAAATTATTAACAGTAATATTCGGATACTTATCTTTTATCGCTTCGTATGCGTAAATCTCAGACTCTATATCCATCATTTCCCTCGGTGTGCCTGGTTTGAATTTCATCACATAAACAAGCTCTACCTCATATTTATCTTTATACAGTTCCTTATAATAGTCTAGCTTCTTATAATCAAGAGGAACATATTTTCCATTTTCATCTATAACAAGCGCCTCTTCTTCTTCATAAGGCATACCAATAATATTTACAACAGGTTCTGCATACAAATTCTCATCTACGCTCTCTACAATCTCCTGCGCTTCTTCCGGCGTGCCCTCAAAATCACGAATTGTTACACCAGAAAAGCGCATCCTTTCTTGATCACAGACAAAATACTCTATGTAATCAGCCTTATCAATACAACCCTTTTTATACATCTCTGTACACATCTGTACTACGAGGTCGTATTTTTCTTTTAATGTTTCCATATGAGCATCATATGCAGCTCTTGCCTCTTCCTTAGAATCGTATTTAGTACAATCTAAATAGCACTCAAGCTCAATTGTATCATCTGTTGTATACATATTATTAAAGCCGATTTGTTCAGCATATTTGTCGTATATTTCCTTCCAGCCATCATTTTTAACTGTAAGCTCAACACGATGAAATGCAAATTGATTACATGAAAATAATAGACTAGGCTCATACATGCTCTGATAAACAAGCACACCCGGAAATTTATCCGGATATTTTTTATAAGCCTCAGTATCATTAAAATATCTGAATACAAATTTTTCTCCCTCGTCGCCAAAGTCCACTACAAAATCCCCTGTTGAATCTATCCACTCCACCGCACTGGCAGATATGCCGGACATGGTACAAGTTGCTATTATTGCGCTGGAAATGAGCGCTAAAGCTTTACTTAATTTTTTCATAATAGTACCTCCTCATGTTACCACATTAAATAGAGATTGTTTTTATAGAAATGCAAAAGCTCTGTAGTCATTTGCACTCCACCATTTGATACATTATCATTTAAATGATAAACATTTATACCTATAGCAGTATAATAGGTTGTATCCCCCACATTTGTTTTAACATAAACAGGTCCTCCACTATTTCCTCCAGATGTGTCAATATTATACCTAAAATTTCTTTCGGGTTGAGGTAGAGGGGATTCATCCATGAAAAATCCTTTACCTGTATACTTATTATGTGTATTAGCCCAGTCATTCGCCAAACCAGAAGAGCCTTTAGCTATTTCAGGATAACCCGTGCAATAAATTTCTCTCGAATCAGAAATAATACCGTCTGTCGCTATACCAAGATCAAAACAGGCATATTCACTAAGATCTTCCGAAACAGTAATAAGCTCATAGTCATATAGCGTCAACTCATCTCTATAGTACGCATTCTTATATTCATCAGGTCCATTTGGATCCATGTTTGTAGCTTTTAAAATAAATTGAGTTGGAACATGAACTTCACATGGATTTTTAATTTCCTTGCAAACGTCGCCATTTTCATCAGTCAACACTATTCTACTAATCTGATGTCGGGTATTCTGAAAATTACCATCCTCATAATCAAATACACAGTGAGCCGCTGTAGCAATAGTATGAGCATCTACCACAAATCCAGTTCCAACTGATGCACCCTTTATAATTTTTATAACACCGGGCAATGAATCATCCCTATATCGTGTTTCCTCTCCAATAACTGTCCTTGAATTATCAGTAATAGGATTTGGATCAAGTGCATACTCGTCAAGTGATTCACCTGTTTTTGCATCAAAAACGGTATAATTTCTCAGTTCATTAACAGATTGTACGCCAACCCTTGCATATGGTGAGCCTCCGCCATAGAGTGTACACGGCAATGAGGTCACATTTTCACCCAAAAACATAGTCAAAATCTTGCTGTCAACGATATCAACTATACAATCGCCATTTGTATCAGCCTTTGTATAGTCAACAAGGTCTACCATACCATTAAGATATTTGGTGAGCTGCACTGAATCCGTCATAGTTACTCTGCCGTCGTTATCGACATCACCGCATTTCCATGTTACTGCATCCGCAGTAATAGAAGCGCTGCCAAACGGCACAGCCATAGCTGCCATCATGCAAAAAGCAGTCACAGCAGACGACATTCTTTTGAACTTCCTACTCATAACAAATTCCTCCTTTTCCATATATTACCATTTACCTATATTATACTCTATATCAAATCAAAAATCAATACACATTTTATACCATTTTCCAAATACTTTTTTGTAATCTTTGTACAAAAATTAACACATTTTTTGTAACCGCTTTCTTTCTCCAAATTTCCTCCATAAAACAGTATATAATAAAAACAGCCGCCGAAGCAGCTGCTCTTATTATAATTTTATACGTTTTCGTAAACTGCGATTATCTCGCCTATGTACTGCTTATGCATCGGGTCAGTACCATACCACCTGTTATAGGTTTCTTCTGATGTGAACGCTTCCTGCTTCATCATTTCAGAGTATCTCTTCCTGCACACAAAAACACGTTTTGCTTCTGCAAATGTCATGACCCCATCAAGCTCAACCGGAGTAAGCCCCGTCTCCTTTGCCTTATCATAATCCCTGCCGGACTTCGTACCGCAGAAATTAAGAGCGTTTCTATAGCTTTCATCAAAAAAGCTTATGCTATAAACGTCGCTATCCTCAATAAATCCAAATGTATGACGATTGGTTCGCACTGCGCATATAAATGACGGTGCGCCCCACATTACTCCCATAAAGCCCCATGAGGCAGTCATGGTATTATAGTCTCCGGGCTCTCCTGCTGTTATAAGAAACCATTCCTTGCCTATTTCATTAAACGGATTGCCAGTAAGCTCGTGAACATCTTTTTTTACAAAGCTCATTGTAACCTGCTCCTTTCAAATGCGTATTATTTATTTCTATAATTATACCACATTATCCATGATTATGCAAGCATTATGCAAATCGTTTTGCGCTGTTTTTATATTGAAGTCTGAGCTTATCTGTTATAAGTGCTATGAATTCAGAATTTGTAGGCTTTCCCTTGCAAGTATTTACAGTATAACCGAAAAATGAGTTCAGCGTTTCTATGTTTCCTCTGTCCCACGCAATTTCTATTGCATGACGTATTGCTCGTTCTACTCGTGAAGAGGTGGTCTCATACTTCTTAGCTACGCTCGGATACAGAAGCTTTGTTATACTTTCTAGAAGCTCCTTGTCATCTATTGCCATAAGTATGGCTGTCCGCAGGTAATGATAGCCCTTTATATGTGCCGGAACCCCAAGTTGGTGAATTATATCGGTTACTATCACTTCCAGATCATTTTGTTCATCTACCCTCTGGATTGGTTCGCCGCTGAGAAGTTTTTGGGCACGTTCATACATCATTTCATTATCAAAGGGTCTTTGTACAAAATATGTAGCTCCTGCTTCCACTACCTGCCGTTCAAGAAAGGCGTTATCATACGCTGAGGTAATAATAAAATATGGGAGCTTTCCCCCCAACGTCCGAAGTTTTGTCATTACCTCAACCGCATCATAGTGAACCATCACCGCATCCATGATCACGACCTCCGGACAATCTACTTTTATGGATTCCAAAAGAGCCTTGCCGTCCTTTTTGCGTGTGACTGTATAAACCCCTTTTGAGCGGAAGCAATTAGCACAAGAAATGCCAAATTCTACACTGTCATCACCGATAAGCACCCTAACCTTGTGATTCATATATCCTCCCTCTCACCTGCAATTACTATTTTACCACAGCCTGAGAGCGTCTCACAAGAAGCAGCTTTGTCGAAGTAAGTAAAAGAATAGAATAATAGTAGATTTTAATATATGCTGAAAACAAACAGCTTTTACATTTTTTGCAGACAATTGAATTTTCATTGGTTTTATTGGGCTGCCGCTTGATATAAAATTTCTGTAGTAGCATTTAATCATTTTTTTCATAATAAAATTTATTTCTTTAAGGAAACACAATTACCTGCTTTTTTCGCTAATAAAAAATTTTGTCCGGCTCATATTATGGATACACCCGACGAAAATATTATTCATCATAAAAAAATACAGAAAGAAGGTCATCTATGTTTAAACATCTTCGCATTGCAGCGATATTGCTTTTCGCAGCATCATTTAATACTATTGCAGCTGCCGGATACTATTCATGGAAACTCCCCGACAGCTATTATATATCATCCGGCAGTAAGCTAGAGCTGTCATCATTTCTTCCAATTACAGCTGATATAAGCAAAGAAAAGGAGTCACTTGCTGCCTTTTATCAGAATTCTTCCACCGTAAATACTGCATCGCTAAAGCTTTTCGGCATAATTCCAATTAAAAATGCAGACGTTGAAGAAATGGAGACTCCAATGCTCATTCCGGGAGGAGAACCATTTGGAATACGGCTTAAAATGGATGGCGTTATGGTAATACGTCTTGGCGCTGCCGATACAAAAAACGGCACTGTATGCCCCGCCAAAGATGCTGGACTGCGTGCTGGTGATATTATAGAATCAGTAAACGAGCAGCCGGTAACATCAAATGATTCGTTAAGGGAAGCAATTTGCGCAGCAGAAGGAGAGGCTGTACAGATAGAATTTACCCGTGACGGCAAAGAATACTCATGCTCCTTGAAGCCTGCATATTCACTTTCAGATAACTGCTTTACGGCAGGAATATGGGTACGTGACAGTCTTGCAGGTATAGGCACAATGACCTTTTACGACCCGGCATCATCTTCATTCGGCGGTCTCGGACATCCCATATGCGACAGTGACACCGGCGTATGCATTCCCATAGGAGAAGGCAGTGCCTGTCCGGTTACTGTAAAGGACATAGTCAAGGGTACAGAAGGCGACCCGGGAATGCTTGAAGGGGAGTTCTATGGCGATGGCTCGCTTGGTACTATTCTCTGCAACAATCGCTGCGGAGTTTTCGGAAAACTTTCCTGTTCGCTGCCCGAAAAGGAAGCTATTCCCATGGCATTTAAGCAGGAAATAGAAAAAGGCCCTGCGGAAATAATATGCACATTAAATAGTTCAGAACCGGAGCGCTACTCTATAGAGATAACGGACATCGACCACAACGGCAAGGACAACACTAAAAATATGATAATCCGTATAACCGATGAGAGACTTATTGACTCCACCGGTGGAATAGTTCAAGGAATGAGCGGCTCGCCCATCATACAAAACGGAAAAATCGCCGGAGCAGTAACTCATGTCTTTGTAGATGACCCAACAAGAGGTTACGGCATATTCTGTGAAAATATGTATCGTTATGGTGCATCATATGCAGGTTAATAAGGCAGAGTAAACTTTCCTATCTTCCACTCTCCATCCTCTGGAACAAGTGTAAATTCAGCTGTTGTTTCGCAGTCCTCATATTCCATTATAACGCTGAATATTATCTCAGTATCTGTGACCTCAACAAGCTTGTCAACCTCGGAGGAAAGGTATGTCATATCCATACCTCTTGCAGCTCTTGCAGCATAAAGTCTTCCACCGCTTTCAACAAGAAGCCCGTCAAAATCATTGCTGTGGTACTGACGGCTAAAAATCTTATAATACGGCGCTGTTGCATCATCAAAAGAAGAACAGGTCGTAAGGAAATATGTTTTATCTATTATTTCAAGGTTCTGCCTGTCAAAGGGGAACTGACTTCCTGTGCAGAGAAAACGGAACGCAGTGTCGCAGCCTTCTTTATAAAGCTCTTGACCAAAAGCAAGCCACTCAGAATCGGTCTTGCCCTGTGCTCCGAACACATTCTCTGCCCATTCCTCATTTTTTGAAACCACAGGCGGACTCGTAACGCTAGCCGTACCGGTATTAATAACAATACTAACATTAGTACCAATATTAGACTGCACTGCTCCATTTCCCGAATTTCCTGAATTTCCTGAATTTATCTTATTCTGCGGCACGTCAGTCTGAACCGCACTGCTGCCTTCGGGCGTTTCAGTTACATCGCTTCCAGTAGTAACATCACTGCCGCCGAAAGCTGTATCTCCCGATTCTGTACTATCTGTGCTTTCGGTACTGCTTTCATCTGACACTTCATTTATAGCAAGTGTCTGCTTTTCATCCTGAGCGTCACTCTTCTTGGAACAACTGCACAGTGAAACAATACAGAGCATTGCTATTAAAAGTCCTAAACCTTTTTTCATACAGCAAAACCTCTTTCTATAGGAAATAAAAAACGCCCTGCTAATACATACTGCAAGGCGTCCATCTTAATGAAAAAACTTATCTGTTCTCGTCGCTGAAACCGCTCTCTACGAGATCAACCAGAGAATCTACAGCCATCTGCTCATCCTGACCGTCTGCAATGATGCGGATCTTTGTACCACCGATGATACCCAGAGAAAGGATACCCAGCAAGCTCTTAGCGTTTACTCGACGCTCTTCCTTTTCGATCCAAATAGATGAACGGAACTCGTTAGCCTTCTGAATAAAAAATGTTGCCGGTCTTGCGTGCAGACCAACCTGATTCTTCACTTCAACGTCTTTTACATACATAATAATTACTCTCCTATCATAAAAAGTATTTCGGCGCTGCCTTATGAGATAAAGCTTTGCCTTTAGAAAAGCGTTATGCTTTTCTGCCAATAAGCATTTGATTTCTTTCTCTGATAACTATTATACAGGCTTTTTTCTCTCACGTCAACTTGTTTTTTGCAACAAATACGGGTTTTCGCCTAAATTTCTACTTGTTGACGAACAAGGGATTTTTTAAGCTCTAAACTTTGTTGATATTCACAATAAAGATTTATAGCTGGTTAGACTGCATAAATTAAACATCATGTTTTAGTAACAATTAACGAAATGTTTGTTTAAAGCTTTAGTCAAAGAATGCATAAGCCCGCAATATAGCATTATGTTTTATCAGTATAGCTCTCGTAAAGATCGGGTCGTCTTTCCCTAGTAATCTCAAGACTTTGTGCAAGCCGCCAATCTGCAATATTCTTATGATGTCCTGAAAGCAGCACCGGAGGAACTGCCATATCATGCCATATTTCCGGTCGTGTATAGTGCGGATATTCAAGCAGACCGCTATAATGGCTCTCTTCCTCAAAGCACACAGACTCCGGCAAAACACCCGGACACATACGTGCAATAGCGTCTGTAAGCACCAATGCCGGAAGCTCTCCTCCTGTAAGTACATAATCGCCTATAGATATTTCCTCATCAATTATTGTATCTAAAATACGCTGGTCAATACCTTCATAATGACCGCAGAGCAAAAAAAGCCCATCCATCTTTGAAAGCTCCACTGCCTTCTGCTGAGTAAGAACATTCCCCTTTGGTGAAAGATATATCACATGCGGCTTTTCTGGAAGACTCTCGCAAACAGCTTCCCAGCATCTATAAATCGGGTCAGCCTGCATAACCATGCCTCTTCCTCCGCCATAAGGAATATCATCTACACGTCTATGCTTATCAAGCGTATAGTCACGTATATTATGACATTCAACCGTAATATGACCTGCTTTTCTTGCTCGTCCAACAATGCTCTCCGAAAGCACTGCTTCGCACATATCCGGAAAAAGAGTTGCTATATCAATTCGCATCCAGAAGTCCCTCCAAAGGGCGTATCTTCATAACGCCGCCGTCCACATCAGTTTCTATTATTACATCTGGAATAGCAGGTATCCAGTAGGTTTTCTTATTCTCTTCGTCGAAAACTTCATAAACGTCGTTTGCGCCTGTCTGCGATACATCTTTAAGAGTTCCGTACACCTTGCCGTTATCAGCATCAACGACCTGCATTCCTATAAGATCCTGAATGAAATAAACGCCTTCTTCAAGCTCCAGATCATCTCTATGAATATAAAGGATTTTATTTCTAAGCTTTTCGGCAGCTTCCGGAGTAGCAGTACCCTCAAAGCGCATTATAACTGTATTCTTGAAAACTCTTGCCTCTTCAACAGCTATTTCTTTTTTGTCCTTATCAATATAAAGGCTGTCAAACTCACACAAAAGCTCAGGATCATCACACCACGGCATTACCTTTACATCGCCACGCAGTCCGTGGATATTTACGATCTTGCCGATTTCCAGATATTCTTTTTTCATCTGAGTATCTCCTTTTTAGAATAATTAAATAATTAAAAAATATATAGAAACAGGCGAATCCATAAGGACCGCCTGCCTAGTTCTATTAGTCTATTTCCACTGCGATCTTCTGATCGGCCTTAGCAGCTCCGGAACGCATAATTACACGGATAGCCTTGGCAATTCTGCCCTGCTTACCAATAACTCTGCCCATATCATCCGGCGCAACATTCAAGTGAAATACTATAACGCCTTCCTCATTGGGTGCGTCTTCTGTAATCTTAATTGCAGACGGATCTTCAACCAGACCAGCTACAATCGTATAAAGCAAATCCTGCATAATGTCTGCCCCTTTCAAGGAAATACCTGCAAGAAGTGTGAGCAGCAGTGCAGTGCACTATTCTGCCCCCTACCTGCATTTTCATAAAGCTATTCGATTAAAGAATACCTTCCTTCTTCAGAATAACCTTAACGGTATCTGTAGGCTGTGCACCATTGCTGATCCACTTCTTAGCCTTTTCAGCGTCAACCTTTACTACAGATGGTTCCTTTGTAGGATCATAGTAGCCGATTTCTTCGATAAATCTACCATCACGAGGATATCTCTCATCAGCAACTACAACACGGTAGAACGGAGCCTTCTTAGCGCCCATTCTTCTCAGTCTGATTTTTACTGCCATTTCTGTTTCACCTCCATGTGTATTTTCTTTATATCAGCAGTTTCCTGCATGACTAGCTTATTTTTTCGGCGGGAAAACTCCCGGAGGAAGTCCCGGTATATTACCGCCCTGCATTCCCTGTAAGTCGTCCATATTCATTCCAGCGAGACGTTTCATAGCTCGGCGTGAAACCTTGCCATTTTTGCCCTTGACGTTGCCGCCAAGCTTTTTCATCATTTTTTGCATTTGATCAAATTGCTTGAGAAGTCTGTTTACATCTTCTACTTTATTGCCGCTTCCGGCTGCAATTCTTTTCTTGCGTGATGGATTGATTATAGAAGGCTTCTTTCTTTCGGCAGTAGTCATTGAAGTTATGATAGCTTCAATTCTTGTAAACTGCTTATCGTCCAAATCGACATCTTTCAGCTTACTGCCAACACCGGGAAGCATACCTATTATAGATTGAAGAGAACCCATTTTCTTTATCTGCTGAAGCTGACCCAAAAGGTCGTTCATATCGAACTGATTCTGTTCCATACGCTTAGCCAGTCTCTCAGCTTCGTTTACATCAACAGTGTTCTCCGCCTTTTCAATAAGAGTAAGAACATCTCCCATGCCCAGAATACGTGATGCCATTCTTTCCGGATGGAACTGCTCAAAGTCATCGAGCTTTTCACCCATACCAACATATTTGATTGGCTTACCAGTAACAGCAAGTACTGAAAGTGCTGCGCCGCCTCTTGTATCAGAGTCAAGCTTTGACATAAGGACGCTGTCGATACCCAGTGCGTCATCAAAAGCCTTGGCAACATTTACCGCATCCTGACCCGTCATAGCATCTACAACGAGCATTATCTCATTGGGATTTGTAAGCTTTTTAAGTTCCTTAAGCTCGTCCATAAGAGCTTCGTCTATATGCAAACGGCCTGCTGTATCCAAAATAATAACGTCATTGCCGTGGTCTTTGCCGTATTTCATAGCTTCCTTAGCTATAATCATGGGAGAAATTTGTCCCATTTCAAAAACCTTAACGCCGGCACGTTCGCCCACAACCTGCAATTGATTTATAGCAGCCGGACGGTAGATATCGCAAGCGACAAGCAATGGGTAGTGGCCTTCTTTTTTGAGAAGTTTTGCAAGCTTAGCCGCATGAGTGGTCTTACCTGAACCCTGCAAGCCGCACATCATAATAACACACGGTGGTTTAGACGGGAATTTTATTCTTGCATGGTCATTTCCCATAAGAGCGCAGAGCTCTTCATTTACGATTTTAATTACCTGCTGACCTGGTGTAAGGCTTGTGAGAACCTCTTCACCAACAGCTCTTTCTGAAACCTTCGCAACAAAATCCTTAGTGACCTTGTAGCTTACGTCCGCCTCTAAAAGAGCCATTCGGACTTCACGCATAGCTTCCTTAACGTCAGCCTCTGTGAGCTTACCGTGAGATTTAAGTTTTCTAAATACCCGACCCAGCTTATCGGAAAGGCCTTCAAAAGCCATAGCGCATCCTCCTTTTAGCTTATGTTTGCTTATGCCCAGCTTATATTAAAGCAACTGTAGTCCTTCCTGCACCTTTGCCTCTACAATACGGCATTTTTCAACAGCAGCAGGATTACATGCTGTATTTTCAGAAATAAACTTTGCACAAGCAGCGATTTCAGCATAATTTTCTCGTAGTGCAGCGAGTCTTTCAGCGAATCTGAGTTTGTTTTCCATATCAAGAAGAATTTCCTCACTGCGTTTAATGCTGTCCCTTACAGCCTGTCTGGTTATACCTGAAAGCTCAGATATTTCACTCAGAGAAAGGTCCTCACCATAATAAAGCTCAGACACTTTTCTTTGACGTTCTGTTAAGAATTCCCCATAGCAATCAAGGAGCATTATAAATTGCAGATCCTTTGCCATAGAAAAACCTCCTTGCAGGTGTAAAGTCATTCAGCTTTACAATGATACCATACATTTTATATTTTGTCAAGGCTTTTTTCTAATTTTTTTGCACTTTCATTTTTTCTGAATAATAATCCTTTACTTTCATTGCGTTTTATGATAAAATTATGTTATAACATTCACAAAGGAGGTTGTTTCTATGAATAACAAAGCAATTCTAAGTGCTATTGCCTGCTGTATAGGATTAAGTATATGTTGTCAAAGCTACATTTTTCCAACTGAAGTACAAGCTGAAACAGGCGGCGTACCAGGTCAGGTAGATGACATCTATGACGAGCCGAACGGTGTAGGCATCGGCGATGCCACCATGGTTCTAAAGCATTATGCCATGACAATGGCAGGAATGAAAGGTCCTATAGATAACATTATAATGCAAACAGGTGCAGATGTAAACGGTGACGACATTATAGATATTAGTGATGCTACTGATATCCTCAGATATTATGCTGCAAGCATGGCAGGATTAGAGGTGTCGCGTTCAGATTACTTCAATGTGTATAACGTTTATTACGATGCATGGGACGCATACAGAAATATAACCGCAGATTTTTTTGAATCATGCAGCAAAAACGGATTAGATCCTGCATATGATATTGTATATATTGATGATAATATGATTCCGGAGCTGATTCTCTCCCCGAGCACGACACATATAGACGGTGGATGCACAATCTACACATATCTTAACGGAAAAGCGATTCTTCTTGGTGAAAACTGCTTTGGAGAATGTGGTGAAATTAAATATATGTCTGGAAATAGTATTATTATAAATGATATGGCATATACTGGACTTCGAAGTATATCTGTAAAAGAACTGGAACGTGGTAAACTCACAGAAACAATGAGTGGAACTATAAACTATCTTACCGGCGAATGCACACTGAATGGCGCTTCGTCTACAGAAGCCGCCATGGAAACAGCACTTGAGCCTTTCAAATATTGCTTCACAGCAGGGCGTTCTTATACCAATTTAACTGATTTGTTCAGATAAATAAAAAAGCGGGCTGACAGCAGCTCGCTTTTTTTATTTTTCACATCTCATTACGGTTTTCAAGCGCTTTAAAAAGTGTTACCTCGTCGGCATACTCCAGTATACCTCCCACAGGCAAACCAAAGGCAAGCCTTGTTACCGTTATGTTCATCGGCTTTAAAAGCCCTGCAATATACATTGCAGTCGCATCACCCTCAACAGTAGGATTAGTAGCCATGATTATTTCACGAACCTCCTGCTTTTGTATACGTGCCAAAAGTTCACGTATTTTCAGCTGATTCGGCATAACGCCATCAAGAGGAGATATAAGTCCGTGAAGCACATGATACACACCATTATACTCATTTGTACGTTCAAATGCCGTGACATCCTTAGGGCTTTCAACAACACAGATAGTGCTATGGTCTCTCCTGCTGTCCTCACAGATAGGACAAAGTTCTCTGTCAGTAAGGTTCTGGCAGCAGCTGCAATGATGTATCTCACGTTTTGCAGCAAGTAAAGCTTCTGAAAATTCAGCCACTTCTTCCTCACTGCGTGAAATTATATAATATGCAAGCCTTTCAGCTGTTTTCATTCCTATACCGGGCAGACGTGCAAAATGTTCTGTCAGTACTACTAAAGGCAATGCATTATGGTCAGCCATTACCGATTAAAACATACCCGGCAGAGATACGCCGCCAGTAATTTTGCTCATTTCAGCTTCTGTTGTTGCTTCAACATTGTTTACTGCTTCGTTAAATGCGCTGATAATAAGATCCTGAAGCATTTCAATATCCTCCGGATCAACAACCTCCGGCTTAATTGTGAGTGACTTTACAGTCTTATTTCCTGTTACAACGATCTCTACTGCGCCGCCGCCTGCTGTTGCAGAAAAGTCACGTGCGCCGATGTCTTCTTGCAGTTCAGTGATCTGATCCTGCATCTTCTGTGCCTGACGGATCATAGCATTCATATTCTGTGCCCCGCCCTGATTCTGTTTAGGTAATCTTGCTTTCATTGTTAAAATCTCCTTAAAAGATAATTTTTTAAAAGGGAATTCCGCACATAACCTGTGCAGTGTTGCCTTAAACTATTCAACAGCAGTTTCAATATTGCTGTTTATTGCTTTTTGAATTAAGCTGTATGCCGGATTTTCTGCATGTTCCTCTTCGCTACATTTACCGAGTATCTTATATTCTCTTCCAAGAATACGCTTTACCGTATCACCCAGAGAACGTGCATTATCACGATTTTTGAGAAGTGTGAGGAAAAATCTATTCTTTGTAACGATAAGCATATAGCCGTCATTTACAAATGCGCTCGACTCAGCGAGGCTTCCTGATACTGCCGGATTGACATTTCTATATTCTTCCAAAATATCCATCCAATTATCAAGCGGCTTAAAATCCTCCGGTCTGAGCTTCTTTGCATTTTGCGTGGGCTTTGATTTGCTTTCCTGACGCTCTTCTGTTGTATCTGCATGAACATCTGCATTACTCTGCCCAGCCTGTCCGGTTTGCTGCTGTACTGCTTGCGCTGTTTGTACTGATTGTACCACCTGCACTGGCGCAGGTTTAGGCATGGCAAGAGAAATAAGCGTCATTTCAAGCTCTATGCGCTTATTCGGACTTCTCTGCATACGTTCACGGCAATCCTGCAATGACGCAATATGCGAAAGTATAGTCTCCATAGGCATATTCTTTGCAAGCGATCTGAGCCTTTCCACCTCATCAGGCATACAGGATAGCATATCCTCCTGATTTCCGCCAAGCTTTAGAAGCATAACATTTCTCAGCTGATCTGTAAGCTCCTCGCAAAGTCTGCTCATATCCTTTGAACGGCTGTAGAGTTCCCCTGCTGTTCTTATTGCATCCGCAGCTTTACCTGAAAATACAGATTCGAGTATATCAAAAAGAGCCTCTCTTCCTGCAACTCCGGCAGATTCAGAAACTACCTGAGCCGAAATATCATCTGAAACCGCTGCACATTGGTCAAGAAGTGAAATAGCATCTCTCATGCCGCCGTCTGATATCTTAGCAATAAGCCTTGCAGCATCCTCATGAAGAGAGAAATGCTCCTCATCAGCAATAAAGCTTAGTCTCGCAGCGATATCCTCTGTACGAATTCTTCTGAAATCATACCTCTGGCATCTTGAAATAATAGTAGCCGGAACTTTGTGTATCTCCGTAGTTGCAAGAATGAACATCACATATGCAGGCGGTTCTTCCATAACTTTAAGAAGAGCGCCCCACGCACTCGGCGACAGCATATGAACTTCATCTATAATATAAACCTTATATTTGCAGCGTTCAGGCATATAGACAGTGCCTTCACGGAGATCACGTATATCCTCTACGCTATTATTGGAAGCTGCATCAATCTCTATAATATCGGATAATGTCCCCTTATCAGCATCTTTGCATATATCGCATGAAAGACACGGGATACCGTCCTTTGCATTCGGACAGTTTACCGCCTTTGCAAGGATACGTGCACAGGTAGTTTTACCTGTTCCTCTTGAACCTGTAAACAGATAAGCATGGGCAGTCTTGCCGCTGCGAACCTGATTGCAAAGAGTAGATGTGATATGAGGCTGAGAAATCACGTCGTCAAATGTCATAGGACGCCATTTTCGGTATAATGCTTTATACATAAAAAAGCCTCCTTTTTCACATAAAAAATCCGGAACATAGGTGTGCAGGTTTACTGCGGCACACAAAACGATCCGCTTAATGCTGCTCGGTCTCCCGCCTGACATGGTTCACGGTGCTTCATTGCACAGGACCCGCACACCTATATTCCGGAGATTCTTCCGAAAAAATAGCCACTGATACAGAAATCCGAATCAGATGTTGTTATTATACCACATTCAAAATCAAATTTCAAGTACTTTTTCACAAAAATTTGCTTTTTTTAAAAAAGTTTTTATTTTTGCACCGAAATTAATCTTTTTCACAATTATTGAAAAGCCATTGACAAAAAGCTTGGAAACATGTTAAAATATTACTATATACTATTATATAGCTATATGATTTATATAATATATAATAAGGAGGAGCGCTCTTATGACTGCGAAAAAAATAATTTCAGCTTTTACTACTATAGCCTGTTTAATAGGCATGCTTTCAGTTATAAATATAAACATAAATACAAATATATCTGCATCTGCCGAAGAAAATATCCCCAATGAAAACGTATACGTACCAGGTAACGGCGGCGGATATATCCACAACCCATACGAAAAAACTTTTTCAGAAAGCCAAGAGCTTAACAGCGACTTCCCAATCGTTCAGGCAGATGTTCTGCCATCTTACTATGACCTCAGGGACGAAAATGCTGTAACTCCTGTGCGCAATCAAGGTCCGGAGGGGATGTGTCATGCGTTCGCTGCGATAGGCGCTTGCGAGTCAAATATTCTGAAACAAGGTTTTGAAACTGATTCCCTTGAGCTTGACCTATCAGAAGCACAGCTTGGATACTTTCTTTATACAAAGCAGCAAGACCCCCTTGATGGTCTTTACGGAGATTATATAAACACGCCCAGAAAGGGTTCAAACGGCGGAAATGGTATGCTGGCAGCAGCAGGTCTTGCGTCAGGTTTTGGCACTGAAAGAGAGGAATTTTGCCAATACAGCGACTGGTCAAAGGGATATTCTGAATACAGCAGATATGCTGGGCAATACAGGCTGCGAACCTGTGAGTGCATGACAAGCATTGCAGACAGCGCCTCAAAAATCAAATTGAAAAAATGGCTCATGGAAAGCGGCGGTATAAGCTTTGCATTCTACACTAACCGTACACTATATTATGATAACGGCGAATCAACTGCGTACTATGCAAAAGGCAAATCGTTTTATGAAGATGCAAATCACGCTGCACTTATAGTCGGCTGGGACGACTACTACAGCAAGGAAAATTTTTCCGAAGAAAATCGTCCCTCTAAAGATGGCGCATGGCTTGTAAAAAACAGCTATGGGGCAGACCTCTTTGATGACGGGTATTTCTGGCTCTCATACGAAGAACCGTCAGCCGGTTCATTCTGTCGATATATTGTAGAAAAAACATCTGACTACGATGACATTTACGAATACGACGGTGCAGGATATATAATGTCATACAGTTTTGATGCGACAGCTAATGTATTTACAGCCGACTATGACTGTACTATTACGGATGTTTCGTTTTATATGCCCGGCGGAAACCCCAGTAACACTACTGCCGAAGTACTTGTATACAGGCTTGTCGATAATACATCAAACCCGACAGACGGAGAATGTATCGGCTCTGCAAGAGGCACTTTTAACAGCAATGGATATTATACCATTCCACTTGAAGAGCCGGCAGCAGTACTTGAAGGCGAGCAGTTCTCACTTGTATTAAGAATGACACATAAAAACAAAAATAATACCATATATCTCCCTATCGAGGAGACAACGTCTCTTACAAGCACATTCATTCTTGAATGCGGCGCTAACTTCGGTGAAAGCTATTTATGTATCAACGACGAATGGGAGGATACTTGTTTAAGCGAAGGTGAAAACGGCAATTTTGGCAACATTCCGCTAAAGGCTTTTGCCGTAAGAACCGAAGAATACTCTCCGGTAATGCTTGAAACTGCTCTTAACGCTGCTTACGATTCTAAAATAGACGATCCGATTCTTGAAAAGGCTGTTGCAGCAGGCGAAAATATATTGCAAGAAGGTGGAAGTGCGGAATCTGCTAAAAGAGCTGCCAGAACAATTTTTGCTGTACTTGAAAAGCTGGGCGGTGATTTAAGTTATCCCGAATACATATACACAGATTACAATGCCATAACGGGCGATAGTGATGGTGACGGTGAGATAACCATTTCAGACGCCAGCGAAGCGTTAAAGGTTTATGCGCACCGCACAGCGATGCTTTTATATAGAACAAATCGCAAGCAAGAGGTCGCCATGAATATGGTATATGATGACGAAATAAACATGGAAGACGCCACAGAAATACTTTCTCTCTATGCAAAAATGTCAGCCGGACTGATATGACCTATAAATTTGACCTCTCGTATAAGATAAATATCTGGATAGATATCTATAGATAAATATATGAGAGGTCGAAATTTTTTCAAAAAAATTGAAAAAAGGGGTTGACAAAGCTTTTCGTCTGTGATATAATATATTTTGTAATCAGGAAAAAACAAATATTCCTCCATAGCTCAGTCGGTAGAGCACTCGGCTGTTAACCGAGTTGTCGTTGGTTCGAGTCCAACTGGGGGAGCCAAAGAAATCCGAAAGTATATTATAATGCTTTCGGATTTTTAAACGAGGTGTGGCTCAGTTTGGTAGAGCACTACGTTCGGGACGTAGGGGCCGCAAGTTCGAATCTTGTCACCTCGACCAGTTTAAAACCACGCAGTTTAGGGAAAATCCTCGCTTGCGTGGCTTTTTTGTTTTTGTGGGAAAATTAGGCGGTGCTCCTAAATGTAATAAAAATGCTTCTAAACAAACAAAACAAGCTGTTACTGAAACTGTAACTGATACTGATACTGTTACTGATATTATTATAAATAATAATATATCTTCTGTTTCCGAGAAACAGAAGACACCCCCCAAAAAAAGAAATACGCAGGAGCAAGAGCAAAGAGCGGGCTTGCTTTTAGCCCGCTCTTTCTCGTATGTTATATTGCTGCAATACCCTACTGAACCGCACTTGCAAGCTTTAAAATTTTATGTATATAATCGTCCGCAATCTCAATAAGCGTGAATATACGTTCATACTCTGCATACCACCTAAAAGATTGCACGCTTTCAATTGTACTGCTTTCTCCAGTTAAGTATTCAAGCGCCTTTTGTGGGTCAGGATTCGTTGCAAAACCATAATCTGAAATAAGCTCCCATGTGGCAAGCTCTGCACATTTTGCCAGTTCTTTGATATCGTCTAATCTGTCTAGAAGTTTAACGGTGTTCATTTTTAAAAATTCCTTTCAATTTTACTTGACAGGAAAGCTCTATCCGTGGTACAATATATTTGATAGAGAAATCTGTCGTTGAGCGTTTCGCTTATCTCTTGGTCGGGAGAGCGGAACGCTATTCTTTTTCAATAACTTTTTTAATTCCCTCACGAACAACCTCTGTTCTTGTAACGTTGTTATCTTTGCAATATTCAACAAGCTTATCATTAGTTTCCTTGTCTATCCTTGCCTTGACTTCAATTGTAAGAGGCTTTTCCGCTTTAGGTCTACCTGTTCTCGGGGACATTTTATCAGCTCACTTTCTGTGCCACAATTATATTATACTTTATGCGCCACAGAAAGTCAACCCTTATATCAAAATAAATCTGCACAAATATTTCATGTTGTACTTGTATATTTTGTCACTTGAAATCATGATGACGATATGATATAATTATAATGAAGAATAGTAGATTAGGAGGGTTTTATAATGAGCAATAAAGAAAGAATTATAGAATTATTAGACGTTGTTCCGGATTATAAAATGGGATATGTTCTGGCATATGTACAAGGAATTGCAGCAGATGAAGAAGCAGACGACCTTTTTTGTCAAAGAATGATGGAAAACTATGAAAATGATCCTGACCCCGAAAAAGATAAAACTTATTCATTAGAAGAGTGCATGGAAGCATGGGGACTGAATGATGTATAAGATTATCATTAAAAAGAAAGCAAAAAAATTTATAGATAAACTTCCTAAAAATGAACGTTTACGTGTTGCGAAAGCAATAGAAATGCTACCAAACGGAGAAGACATCAAAAAACTTAAAGGTTCTGAAAATCTGTTACGGCTAAGGGTTGGCGATTATAGAATTATTTATACTGTAGATCATGGTGAATTAATAGTAATTGTAATTGATGCCGGCAGCAGAGGTCAGATATACAAGTAAAAAATAACGCTGTATGAAAAATTCCGTACAGCGTTTCTTTTTGCCTATCAGCCCTACTGGGTCACACTTGCAAGCTTTAAAATTTTATGTATATAATCATCCGCAATCTCAATAAGCGTGAATATACGTTCATACTCTGCATACCACCTAAAAGATTGCACGCTTTCAATTGTACTGCTTTCTCCGGTTAAGTTTTCAAGCGCCTTTTGTGGGTCGGGATTCGTTGCAAAACCATAATCTGAAATAAGCTCCCATGTGGCGAGCTCTGCACATTTTGCTAGTTCTTTGATATCGTCTAATCTGTCTAGAAGTTTAACGGTGTTCATTTTCAAAAATTCCTTTCTATCGTAACTTGACACGCTCCGAAAGGAATGTTATAATAGATTTAACATAGTCCTTTCGGGGCTTTGGTGGATAACGGTAACATTTGTGCTTGGTCGTGCGGTGTTACCGTTATTTTTTTGTTTTCTGGTACTGCCCTTCAATTCCGTTTCTGACAACTTCTGAACGGCTTATATTAGATTCCTTACATACTGTATCAAGTTTTTCTAAAGTTTCACGGTCAAGCCTTACACGAAGCATATAGTCTTTTGGGTTATCTGTTAGCTTAGTACCCTTTTTCATTGCAGCCACTATTTCACCTCTCAATCTTTGTTGCTACAGTCTTATTATACTACGTAGCGACAAGCTTGTCAACCCCTATGTCAAAATAAAATTATATAAATGTACTTGTTTAAGTTATATATTGACGTGAATATATTCTTATGGTATAATGATGTTATAGAAAGAAGGGATACTAATGCCGACTTTATCAATGTTTTATGGCATATTAATAAGAATGTTTTTTGATGATCACAATCCGCCACATATTCATGCTATATATGGAAATGAAAAAGCTTGTTATAATTTCGATGGTGAAGTTATTGAAGGTGAATTGCCAACTAAACAGCATAAATTAGTAGTAGCGTGGATTGCTATACATAAAGACGAATTGATTGCAAACTGGGAACTTGCACATAATAGTGAACCATTATTCAGAATTGAGCCTTTAAAATAGGGCTATTTCTTACATTGATTTGAAAGAGGTGGCAAAATGCATGAGGTTTTAAACGTTATTCCATTAAATAATTATTGTATTTTAGTTGAATTTGAAAATGGTGAAAAACGTATAGGCGATATTGAACCTTTGATAAAAAGAGGCGGAGTTTTTGCAGATTTAAGAGACATTAGAATTTTTAATAGTGTATACATTGAATATGGTGCGGTTACGTGGAAAAATAAAAGCGGAATTGAAGTTGATATATGCCCTGATAAATTATATATGGATAGTGTTCCATATACTGATAAAGGGGCAGTATAACGGCAATAACTAAGGCACAACAAATAGCTGGGTAGTATTAATAGTATCCGGGTAATACTGTAGGAGATGTGTGGAATAGTCATCCCACCTCGTTCCATCAATAACAACGCTGTACAAAATCGTACAGCGTTTCTTTTTGCCTATCAGCCCTACTGGGTCACACTTGCAAGCTTTAAAATTTTATGTATATAATCGTCCGCAATCTCAATAAGCGTGAATATACGTTCATATTCGGCGTACCACATAAAAGATTGCATGCTTTCAATTGTACTGCTTTTTCCATTCAAGTAGTCAAGCGCCTTTTGTGGGTCGGGATTTGTTGCAAAACCATAATCGGCAATGAGCTCCCATGTGGCAAGCTCTGCACATTTTGCTAATTCTTTGATATCATCTAATCTGTCTAGAAGTTTAACGGTGTTCATTTTTTAAAATTCCTTTCAATTCTACTTGACAGGAAAGCTCTACTTGATGTATAATAAATTTCAGATAGAGCAATCTGTCTGGATTGATAACGGTAACTAATCGCTTTGGTCGGTGGATAGTTACCGTTGTTTTTTACGCACCTCGCTTTCACTGGTTATATTATACACCATTTCTCGCCCATAGTCAATAGACATAATACACGAATATTAGAGCATTGATTTGTTTATTTTATAGTTTATTTTATACATTTGACATCGTGCACAAAATGTATTATAATAATATTATATAAATGTAAAAAAGGAAGTTTAATATTGTGCCGATTAAATATAAAATTGATATATTAGCCGCTTTAAAAGATGCCGGATATACAACATATCGAATAAGAAAAGAAAAGTTATTAAGTGAATCAACTGTTCAAAAGCTGCGTAAATCTGCCCCTTTAGCGTGGGAAAATATCGCAACTATTTGCAAATTACTGAACTGTCAACCGGGGGACATACTGGAGTATGAGGAGGAAAACGCATGAGCCAATACGAAAAGCTAATGCTACGCATTTTATGTGGCACACAAGACGGCAACATTGCATTTTCTGATTTACAAAAGGTCTTAACGCTTTTGGGATTTGTTGTCCGTATAAAAGGCGATCATTTTATATATACTAGAGATGACATAGAGGAAATTATAAATATTCAGCCTAAAGGAAACAAGGCAAAGCCGTATCAAGTAAAACAGGTACGTAATATAATATTAAAATACCAACTGGGAGGTAATTTGAATGTATAAGTATGAAGTTATTCTATACTGGAGCAATGAAGACGAAAGTTATATTGCAGAAGTTCCAGAACTCGCAGGATGTATGGCAGACGGTGCAACAATGGCAGAAGCTTTGGCAAATATTCATACAGTAATAGAAGAATGGATCGAAACCGCCCAAATTATGGGCAAAGATATTCCAGAACCTAAGGGTAAGCTTGCATATGCATAATAATAATGGGCATGATAATTTTACCCCTTGCGTGTCGGGGGCTGATAAACCAGAACTAGATGAATTGGAAGCACTGAAAAGTACAGCCGGTGAAACTGAATTTGTTTCACATGATACTATCAACTGGGATTGATAGAACGCTGAGGACGGAACAGGCAGCCGTCACCCGGGTAATACTGTAGGAGATGTGGGAATAGTCACCCCACCTCGTTCCATCAATAAAAACGCTGTACGAAATCTGTACAGCGTTTCTTTTTTTGCCTTGATTTTTATTCTTATTTGTGTTATTATTTAAATGAGGTGATATGACATGATTCAAATTGCGATTTGTGATGATGAAAAGGTTTTTGTAGAAATGTATAAGAAAGAAATAATACATCTCTTCAAAGAATGCGATGTTGAATGCTGCGTTGATATCTATACAGATTCAAAAATTTTTCAAAGCAAACTCAATTTCAATAACTATGATTTAATTTTTATGGATATCAATATGCCGGAAGTTACAGGTATACAAGTGGCTTCAAAGCTTAGAAGCTCAGGTGCAGATACAACTCTCGTATTCGTTTCTAATCACGATCATTTTGTATTTGAATCCTTTAGATATTCTCCATATCGTTTCATACGTAAAAACAATCTGCTAAATGATACAGCTGAAATGATACGTACATTTTGCGATATCCTGAAAAAACGTCCTTCGCATATATTGCTGGACCTGGAATCCAAAAAAGATTCTCTTGAAAATGTATCCCATATCGTGTATTTTTATTCCATTCGGCATGATATTTTCCTTTATAATACCCACAAGGATTCCATCCGTCTGGCTCATACATATACAATGGAGCAGCTCGAAGATAAACTCAAAGACAGAGGCTTTATCAGAATACACAAAACATATCTGTTGAATTTCAAATGGATTCTTCGCATACAAAGCAGTACCGTGTATCTGAAAGATGGCAATGAGCTGCCGCTTAGTAGGGCACGCTCTGATACAGTAAAAAAGGAATACCAGCGCTTACTTCGTGAAGGAGGTGTCCTATGATAAAAACTGCCGCAGAGCTTATTGCAATTTTTGTAGAATGCTTTATTGTAACAAGAATGCTCATAAAGTATTTTCAGCTAAAATCAAGTGATTACAAACTCCTTAAATGGGCAATTTTGTTTGTTTCGCTGCTGGCAACAGATATTCTGGGTTCATTTTGTATTGTCAATGAAGCCTTTTCAATTTTTACATGCCTCGCATGCGAAATTCTGTTCGCTATAGTTTTCTTAAATGGCAATATTTTTGAAAAGCTGATGATATCTATAACAAACTACGCTCTTCTTTACTTTATCAATTTGCCCGTCCTAACATTGATAAGTGCGGTTTCTGATATGTCTACATCCGAGTTAGTGACTTCACATAATATCGAACGAATCGTTTGCTTGTTTATTACCAAGATGCTTCAATTTTTCGCCACTGAATTTATACTATGGATTCAGAAAAAGGAAGAATTCCACTTTAAGTTTAATGAATGGATAATTGTAATTGCCGCTTTTATAGTTACGCTTCTGATTGGTTTTTCTATGCATATGATAACCATAGGAGATACGATAAAAGACTATGTCTACATTGCTGTTGCGCTGCTTCTATCCATACTTGATATAATTATATTTGTATTTATGCGCAAAATGAATATCATAAACCGCCAAGAAAAGGAACAAGAACTGCTTAACTTGCAGCTCAAGCATCAGCACGACAAGCTGCATTCCCTTGAACGTAAGTATCAGGAAATATCAATACTAAAGCACGATTTCGGAAATGGAATCGACTGCATATGCGGAATGATAAATCAGGGTGATTACACCGGCGCACTAACTTATGCGGAAAATTTGAAAGAGCGTAAAATAAACTCAATTCAGACTCATATACATTCTTCCAGCACAGTAATAAACGCTATGATAAACTCAAAATGCAATGAAGCAAATGAGTATAACATCGAAACCTCCGTGAGAATAGCTACATCAATCCCTGAATATTTAGAATTTGATTTAAGCGTTCTTCTTTCCAATCTGCTTGATAATGCGATTGAAGCTTGTCAAAAAAATAAGAACCATTCCCAAATTATTCTTACTATATACGAAGAAGCAGGCTATTATAGAATCGTTGTAAGAAACACGATCGAAAGCTCTGTTTTGCAAGAAAACAAAATACTTGAATCAGAAAAACAGGATAAACTCGCACATGGCTGGGGTCTGAAATCCGTAGAAGATATTGTTTTAAAGCATGATGGTCTCATAGATTTCTACGAAAAAGATTCCATTTTTTTTGTTGATGTGCTATTAACAAAGAAACAAGAATTTGCATTTGGGGCACAAAATCCTGCATTTGGGGCACAATCTATTGATTTTTAAAAATAATTGCGATATGATTTTATTTAAAGGAAGGTGATGGAAATTATCACATTTCTCAGTAAAACCATATCGCATTTTTTATGCAAGAACAATGTAATTGACAAGCAGGAACTGGAAATATATCAATATGGATTTGAAATTATTATTTCCACGCTGCTGGGGTTTATAATAGTAATGCTTATCGGACTTGCTTTTCGCATGACATTATCTGCTATTTTTTATTATGTTGTTTTTGTAATACTTCGCCAGCTTACCGGCGGATATCATGCGGACTCATACCTAAAATGTAATCTGGTTTTCTCTGGAGTATCATTTTGCACACTGGGAATGATAAAGCTGTGCTACATCAGCCATATGTATACGCTGACATTTCACTTTTTGATACTTGCTATGGTTATGCTAAGCGTATGCAAGCTTGCGCCAATAGAAAATCCGAACAAGCCAATGACACAGGATGAACTTAAACATAACCACAAGATCGCCATCATATTGACAGTTATACTTACAGTAATAAGCTGTATTACGTTTTATTTTCAGCTTGAAATTTCTATTTTGATTGCATTTACATTATTTAGTATTTCAGCGCTGATTTTAATAGCAAAAAATCAAGAAAGGAGGAACAAGCAATGAATAAGACTCAGAAAAATATGCTTAGCAAGGTTGCTGCTATCGGCAAGGCTGCTGCTGTAAAGGCTGCTGGTGCAACTTCATGGGCAAGCTGTCATCAGCCAAAAGAACCAAAGGCTCTGAAGGAGCTCAAAAAGTAAGGGATTATATAAATTTATTCGATTACAACCCTTCCAATTCTAATAGAGCTGTTGCAACGGATTGCTTTGCAACAGCTTATTTTTAACTTATTTTAAAATGATTTATATGAATAAAAAATATATATCCTGCCGTTTCTTAGTTTAAAAAAACCGCTTAGGTGATGTAATTTTTATAATCATTTTTACGACAAAACTCGACAATTTTCGATTATTAAGCCATGTTTTACAACTAAAAAAGTTGCTATGATAAAATCAGAAATACATATTTTGACAAAATACGAGAAATTTCTACTCATGTATCTTCGGAATCATAACAAAAGGACGTGTAAAAGAATGGTTGAACTAAAAACCAAAATACTCATTAAAACAAATCAAATAGGATATGGATTGAAGCTTGCAGCTCAGCTTAAAAAGATGGGACTGAATGCAGTTGTCAGCAGCAGCTTCAAACAATCATCCAATGAAAAATACAAAGTAATTCTGATGGATTATGAAGATGACAATATTCCTAAACCGGAACCAAACACTCAGATAATGGTGCTTACAAATGATGATGATCCCAGCAATTATGTTGTTCATAAAGACGGCGTACTGTTCATTTCAAAAGCACTAGAAACTGATTCTATATGCAGTATGATCGAATTCTATGTGACCGATCAACCGCATAGAAGTGATATCGAACACGCAGCCACAGGAATTATTAGAAGAATGGGAATACCAATGAAAATGAAAGGATACTATTTTCTCAGAACAGCAATTGTATGTGCAATTGAAATGCCGGATTTGATTTACAACATTACTACAGATCTTTATGACAAGGTCGCAGAAATTCATAATACAAATAGACTGAATGTTGAGCGAAACATAAGAACTGTAATTGATAATGCCTATGATAGAAATCCGGAATTACTTCTGGATTTCTTCCCATATACAGTTGGCAAACCAAGCAATGCTGACGTAATTGCATTGATTACTGATAATATTAGAATGGGTATATTCTGAAAACGATTTGTCTCAAAGCGCCATCTTTTTAAAAACATATAATAAAATATATAATAGAGAACAGTAAAATATCCCTCGGCATCGAAAGTCCAAAAGCCGAGGGATATTTATTTATATTTGCATTTATATAATTACATCCAGAATACAAACAAATCTTCTAGAATCTCATAAAGATACGGGAAATTCTTTACAAGGCGGCAGTCTTTAAGCTCTACGAGTAAAAGCCAGCCGATAAATACTGTTCCCACCATAGCTATGATAGTCAAGATGTAACGGTAGATGTGCAGTGATGGCTTTTCAGCGCATCTGAGAATAGTCATAGCCGAAATCAGTACCATGAGAGGCATTATGTCAACGATATACCTCTGAGTTATACCACCCATACAAAATACCTGCCATGCAGTAAACAATGCAGCTACTATGCCTATTATAAAGAACGATTTATACTGTAGCTTCGTCACGCCGTAGCCGGATATATTTTTTTCATATCGCTTTATGGCTAACGGAATGAGAAGCATACCCACCAATATAAACGGATATGTCATTGCACCTACTGCATCGGCAACATAGGTGTGGCTGCCGTAATTGTTGTAATAAAATACAGGCGGGTCAAAGAACGGAAATGTTGCACGTGCACGCAGCGGCTGAAAGAAGTAATGCAGCAGCGTTGCAGGAATTGCTGATATATAAGGTTTATTGGCGTGAACATCACTTGCCGTGAGCTGATATGCCGCACCAAAATCAAACGGAGAATCGAATCTTGCAACATTATACCACATTATTCCCACCATACCAAGGCACAGCGGTATTGCAAAACAAACCGCCTGAGAAAGCCGGAAGGATAATTTCTCCTGCTTTTTCAGAAGTACGCCTATAAAGAACGGCAAAAGTACCGCTGCGCTTACAGCCAAACTCGGACGAGAGGCAACACAAAGCGCAAGGCTCGCACCGCTTATAATAAACAATAAATACTTTAAAGGTTTCTTTTGTACTATTAAAGCGCTTACTCCAGTATATAGGCATAAAAACAGGAAGCATAAGCCGGATGACAGCGGCAGGCAGTACCTATCGGCAGAATTCATAGCAAAATACACACCCACGCAGCTTGTCGAAGCAGCCATGCAGCCCAGAAGCATCAAAAGATTACGTTTTTTCATAAGAAGCTGCGATACTGCAAGTATCGTAAGGCACATAAACAAAATTGCAAGCGATGAGAAAAATACGTTTGATATTGACCAGCTCGGAAGCGAGCCTGTTATCCAGTAGAAAGGATAATAAAGCATAAGCAGAGACGCAACTCCGAAATAGCTGTAGTAATGACCGTTATAATATGCGAAGTCCCACATAAAATTCACTCCGGATTCATCACGTTCTCCCTTATCATAAACATTTTCAAGGGTTTCAAGCATTGGATCTGGTTCTATATCAAGATGCACTTGTCCTTTATTAAATGCATCAAACACCTGTACATATGGATCATTGTTAGCGCTATAGTCTGCTCCGGGAGTGTATTCTATAAGTCCCTGAGATGTATCTAGGAATAGAAGCGATGACAAAACGCATACAACTGTCATACCTACGACCATCAATCTGTGCGGCCGCTTTTCCTTTTGATAAATCGTCTTATAAAAGCCAAATATTCTAATTGCTGCTATTGCCGACAAAACAGCTAACAAAACAAAATATCGCAGCATAGAAAATGAAAATGGCAGCGCACTTACAGCACGTATTGAATAAAGCGTTACAGGCTGATTTATTTCATTAAAGCAAAGCTGCAACGAGCGCACTTCACCATATGGACGAAACGAGAATGTACATTCACGCTCACCTGCAATAGTATATTTGTCCTGTACGGTTTGATAGATGGTTTTAAAATTATCATCCGTCATTCTAAGCCATACATGAATACGAATGTTGTAGTCGCTCTCAGCTTGACGCACATCGCAGATAAGCGCTTTCGTTCCTTTTGGAACATTTGTAATAGTAACGCTTCCATCTCTTGTGATAACAGCATGGTCGCCATCAAGGGAAGCTTCACCCTCAACAGTGGCTTCCTGTAAGTCTACAAATGTATCTGTGCTTCCTGTAGTAAAGCTTTTGCCATTAAAGACAACTACCTCCGCTGCCAGAATTATCATTGCAGACAGAGCGGTACTTTTCAGAAAACGTGATAATTTTTCTTTTGTCGTCCAGACAGCAGTCATGGCCGCAGCAAAAGGCAAAACGGACGCTATGGCCACTACGGAAATAGGAATATTGTCTCCATCCAAAAACATAAAACGCTTTACAAGAAAACACAATATCAGGAGCAATGACATCTCCAAAATCATAATTGGCAGAAACAGCTTTAAAACCTGATTCAAACCGGTAATTTGCACAGACTTTCGTCTGAGCGTGACAGTACCAGCCTTTTTTCGTTTAAGCAGGCAAAGACTTATTGCAAATGCCAGCACAAAACACAAAAAAGGTACTATCAGTGCTAAGATAATAACTTTCATACTTTTTTCCTTTCTTAAAAAATCCTTTTCTTAAATCCCCACAACATAAAAATTATGTGAATTTTATTTTAGTAATACGACACAAAATATGTATATTACCGGTAATAATGATAACACAATATCCATTATTTGTCAAGAGTTATACTCAGGGCTGAGAATAGGCTTAGAGGTTTAATGATGCTTCCATGACATTTTTCGCAATATAAAGCGTGTAAAAAGTCATTGACAAAAATGATTTCAAACTGGTATAATTGTAATATAAAAGCGTATTGGAAAATTATTTTAATATTTTAAGGAGGACAAAATGAAAATATTTACTCGCACAGGAAAAGCTATCTTGCTTTCCCTTGTAATGCTCATTTCATGCATAGTGCCAGTCTTTGGAAGCAGTTTTTCTATCGAAGCTTCGGCTATTTCCACCGATTACCCTGCTCAGCTGATGAATATTGCAACTAAGGACAATTCAAAGGTACTTACAGAAAACGGTGTGACCGATGGCTCAGAGCTTTCAGTTAAAGCCCTTGGCAACGACCTATCCTGCTCATGGAGATTCGACCGTGTCGGTGCAGATGGAAACGGTACATTTTTTAAAATTGTAAACGCTCAGTCCGGCCGTCTGCTTACCCCTCAAGGTTATAAGGTGTCAAGCGGCTCAAAAGTAATAATTTACGGAAGTGAATCCGCTAAATCTCAGCACTGGTACGTTGTTCCGGTGCAGCAGGACCGCTTGAAAAACGATCTCTACTATAAGATCGTAAACTATGAAAACACAAACCTTGCTCTCACACAAGGCTCAAACGGCATGACTCTTGAAAACTATTCAGGTTCATCCAGCCAGCTGTGGCTGCTTAATTCCGACGGCTTACAAGGCTTTGCCGGCTACTGCAATAACGATAACACAGGCAGCGTTAAAGCCGGAAATATCGGCGGTCTGTTTGGCGAAGTAGTTGAGGTCAATAACTTCAATGATCTGAAAAAATACGCAACTTCCGATACTCCATATACTATCGTAGTTACTTCAAATATAAAAGTAACAGAGCTTAATATGAACGGCGAAAGATATATGTGCTCCGCCGGAAGAATTTATGTTCACAGTAATAAGACCATCATAGGCAGCTATAATGCGCATACTCTTTTCAATGTACAGTTCTGTACAGCATCGAAAAGCGGTGTAGGCAATAATATCATCATCAAAAACTTTGATATGCAGCACGATGCAGAATCCAATAATAACGACTCTATAGTCTGCTATTTCGGTTCAGGTCAAAACATCTGGGTCGACCATGTTACTTTCACAGGACATAAGGATTGCGGTTATGCACCTCAAACCGGAAAGGTAGACGAGGACAAATTCCTTGCCTGCTGCTATGATGCAGATTACTGTACTGTTTCAGACTGCTCATTCGGCGAGCATAAATACGGTTTGATTCTCGGTTATCCTGCCGATGACGAGAACTCTTATAAAAATTATAACAACTTCCCACGCATGTCCATCATAGGAAATCATTATAATAAAACCAGTACAAGAGGCCCCGGACTTATGAGATATGGTTATTTCCATTCGCTTAATAACTATGTACATGATTTCAGTATGGCTTATACAGTTCATTCGGCATCAAAGATATTTGCTGAAAACTGCCGTTATGAAGATGGCGGAAACGTTATATGTGACTGGAATCCTATAACATACGCTGGTTCATATGCAGAAACAGGCTCGACTTCTTCAAACTGTCAAAGAACAACTATTGAAGGTTCTGCTCAGAACTGTACATGGCGACCAAGCAGCAACTACAAGTATGTGTCCCTTTCATCAGCGGACGCAAAGACATACTGCACAAACTACAGCAGCTGCCAGAACTCTAAGGATAATATGATGTATCTGCGTTTTGCAAAGAAAGGCGTACCAAGTGCAGGCTATACAGAAGCTCCAAGCGGCCCCATTAAGCCTATTCCGGCAAGCTTTACAGAAGCGTCTGCTTATCGTATCAAAAACGTAAACTCCGGTCTGTATATGCAGGTTGAAGGCGCAAAAGCTGCCAATGGCACAAACGTTCAGCAATGGGGTTCAAATGGCACTGATGTTCACGATATCTGGAAATTATACAGTGCTGGTGACGGCTATTACTACATTGCCTCATGCATAGGCGACGGCGGTACATACGTACTTGACATTGCCGGCAAAAAAACCGCAAACGGTACAAATATTGATATATACCAGTATAACGGCGGCACAAATCAGCAGTTCATGCTCACACAAAATAGTGACGGAAGCTATAAAATACTCACAAAAATAACAGGAGAAGACTCTGCCGTAGAAATTGCCGATGCCTCTAAGACAAGCGGCGCAAATGTTCAGCAGTGGGAGCTTAATGGCAACAGCTGTCAGGACTGGATTTTAGAACCCGTAACAGACCCGGGCGTATCTATGGATACAAATGTTATCTATTCCTTTAAAAACATGAACTCCGGTCTGATGATGGAAGTCGCAGGTGCTTCCATGAAAGATAACTCAAACGTTCAGCAGTGGGGCGCAAATGGCTACGATTGCCAGAAATGGACCTTGAAAGCCTTTGGTTCAGGCAACTACTACTGGATTCGTTCAAAGCAGGACGAAAACTTTGCCTTGAAAGCTGAGGGCGATAAAAATGGAAGCAACATTGATATTGTTACATACAGCTCCAAAGACAGCTCACAGCTGTTCCGTTTCAGCAAGAATCTTGACGGTTCATACAGCATTATAACTCACGCTTCAAGGGACGCTTGTCTCATCGAGGTAGACGGCGCTTCCAAGGAAAGCGGCGCTAATGTGCAGCAGTATGCGCCTACAAACAATCCTTGCCAGAAATGGGAGGCTCAGACTGAAACAACAACAAAAGCTACCACTACTACTACCACAACAACTACTACAACTACTACCGCATCAACCGAAGTTTCAAGCGACACTGATACAACAACCACCACAACAGAACCTCTGCCGAAACCTGTTACAGGAGATGTAAATGATGACGGAGTGTTCACTGTCATGGATATTATCCTGCTTCAAAAGTGGATTGCCGCTGTCCCGAACACCACAATTCCTTCCCTGAATGCCGGCGATATAAACAATGACGGCAGAGTCAATATATTTGATTTGTTATCACTAAAAGAATTACTTCTCAGTCTATAAATAAAACTAAAGCTGCTGCGCCAAAACCAAGGCGCAGCAGCTTTTTGCATAATCATAATAAATAATATTATTTAAGGCTCTCCGGTGTACGATACTCATGCTTCTCATAATAGCCTATCAACGCACCGTTTTCATCACGTATGGCAATCATGTAAACATCTTTATTTTCTTTTGGATTATGAAACGTAAATATCCTGTTGTTATCTCTGCTCTGGCTAAACCACTCCACTACCCTTACGATTTTTGAGTTTGAGTCATCATTGTGGCAATCTAGTATACTCTGCCCCACAAGCTGATAACCGCCGCTATTTGCATAGCGCTCAGCAGCAGAAGGATTCATATAAACTATAGTATGATTCATATCACATACCACAACAGGCGCAATATCAGAATCAATTATACCTTTAAAAAATGCAGAAATTTCCATAATAAAGTACATCCTTTCAAATCAAATAATACCGCCGTTTACCGGAAAAACCTGTCCTGTTACGAAGCTTGCAGCATCAGATGCCAGCCAACATACTGCCGCTGCTACTTCCTCCGGCTTTCCTATACGTCCAAGCGGTGTTTCATCTGCAAGCGCTGCCATATCCTCTTCGGAAAGATGAGAATTCATATCGGTATTTATAACACCGGGTGACACGCAGTTTACACGTATTCCCGAAAGTCCGACCTCTTTTGCAAGCGCTTTTGTAAAGCTTATTACAGCACCCTTTGTCGCTGAATAATCCACCTCACAAGAAGCGCCCACCTCGCCCCACACTGAGGCTATATTGATTATGCATCCGCTTTTTCGTGAAAGCATATCCGGAAGAAGAGTACGTGTGGTTTCCGTTGTGCCAAACAGATTGACCTGATAAAGCTCGCTGACCCTGTCCTCCGTCATGCACTGAAAAAGCTCCGTATACGATACGGCTGCATTGTTTACCAGTACATCAACATGACCTAAAACCTCCAGCGCACGCTGCGCAAGAACTCTTGCATTACCTGGACAGCTAAGGTCACATTTTAATGGAACTGCACCGCAGTCATTTTTCATCTGCATAGCCATTATATCATCACGGCAATAGCCTGCCGCAACCATATAACCCTGAGCAGAAAGTGCTTTTGTTATTGCCAGACCAATCCCTCGTGTACCGCCTGTTACAAATGCTGTTTTCATGTAAGCTGCTCCTCTCGTTGTGTTTAAATAATCATAGACATGATTTTATAGTTATATCATTTATCCGCTTGCTGCAAGCAGAATTTCAAGTTTTTTTAAATTCATTTTCCATGTTATTTCCCGGCTAACCCTTGCACTTTGAAGATTTATGTGTTATAATTAAATGTAAAGCCGAAAAATAAAATTTTTATTGGAGATATTTTATGAACCAAGCTAAAATTGATCGCATTAACGCACTTGCAAAAGCCTCCAAAGAAAGAGAGCTTACCGCAGAAGAGCGTGAAGAACAGACAATGCTTAGAAATGAATTTCGCAGGTCTGTTATAGGAAATCTTACCGGACAGCTTGACCATACGGTTATAGTAAGACCAGATGGCAGCCGTACCGAGGTTAAGAAAAAAGGTTAATCAAGAATAAACTGATGAGGCAGAAACTCCCCGAGCTTATGCACTCCATCAGCCAAAAGAATGGGAAAGTCAGGTCCGCAAAATTCAGAAAGAACCTGCAAGCACGCACCGCACGGAACACAGGGCACAAGCTTTGCTTCCTCGTCGTTCCTGCCGCCTGCTATAGCAAGAGTACGAAAACGTCTCTCACCGGCTGCTACTGCCTGAAAAACGGCGTTTCGTTCAGCACATATGCCCATTGAATATGAGGCGTTCTCGACATTGCAGCCTGTATATATTATACCGCTCTCGCCTTTCAGGGCAGCTCCAACAAGAAAACCTGAATATGGAGCGTAGGCATTTGACCTTGCTGCCATTGCTGCGTCTGTCATATTTTGTACCATTTTGACGATTCCTCCCTAAAATGAAAAACGGGCAGACTTAGGCTACCCGAATTTCTTATAAATTGTCAGTAAGGTTATTTTCCTGTTACCATTGCCAGAGTGTCTCTTGCAATGAGCAGTTCTTCATTTGTCGGTATTACCCATACCTCAACCTTTGAATCAGGAGTGGATATCTTTCTCAACTCACCCTTGAAGTCATTTGCCTTGTTATCAATCTTTATGCCAAGATATTCCATATCTGCGCATACCATTTCACGGCAGTTAGGCGCATTTTCGCCAATTCCACCTGTAAAGATAACAGCGTCAAGACCATTCATTGCAGCTGTATATGCACCGATGTCCTTCTTGATGTCATAAACAAGCATGTCTCTTGCAAGAAGAGCTCTCTTTTCGCCTGACTCAGATGCAGCTGTAATGTCTCTCCAGTCAGAGGAGTTACCGGAAATACCGAGCAGACCAGACTGCTTATTCATATATGTGTCCATATCACCGGTGGAGAATCCGTGCTTATTTGCAACATATGTTACAGCAGACGGGTCAATCGCACCGCAGCGTGTACCCATAAGTACGCCGTCAAGAGGAGTAAAACCCATTGTTGTATCAACAGACTGGCCATTCTGTACAGCTGTGATAGAAGAACCGTTGCCAAGATGACAAGATACTATCTTGAGATCCTTAAGATCCTTGCCCATCTGCTTTGCAAGCTCAGCTGTTACAAAACGATGTGATGTACCGTGGAAGCCGTATTTTCTTACGTGCAGCTGCTCGTAATCTTCATAAGGCAGACCATACATATAAGCCTTCTGCGGAATTGTCTGATGGAACGCTGTATCAAATACAACGACCTGTGGAACGTTCGGCATAACCTTTGTACAAGCCCAAAGTGCCAGAGCGTGTCCGTGGTTATGTACTGGTGCAAGCTCCTTGAGCTCTTCGATCTTATCAATAACTTCCGGTGTTACCATAGTTGTCTTTGTAAAGACCTCTGCACCCTGCACAATACGATGACCTACAGCAGAAATTTCATCCATGCTGGAAATAACAGCAGCTTCACCTGTTGTAAGAGCCTCAACAAGACGAGCAAACGCCTCGGAGTGTGTTGGGAAATTGCAGTCTTCTTCAACAGTTCTGCCATCGGAGGTTTTATGACTCAGATGTCCATCAATACCGATACGGTCACAGTTGCCCTTTGCAATTACAGACTCATCGTCCATATTGATGAGCTGATACTTAAGAGAAGAGCTGCCTGCATTAACAACGAGAATAATCATACATTTCAAGTCCTTTCGTCTTTTGGCAGCACAAAACGGCTGCTTTTATGAGAACTTTAAAAGCCAAAAATATCGCTAAAAAAGTTCCGTCTATATCTATTATAAACTTTTTTCTGAAAATTGCAAGTCTTTTCCTTAAACTCGATTTGTATTTTCAGAAAATAACATATTCTGACTTATAGAAAGAGGGTATTTACATGAAAACAAGCGGTGTTATATGTGAATATAACCCACTGCATAACGGACATCTTCATCATTTGAAAACAGTTCGTGAAAATGGTGCTGATGCTGTCGTCGCTGTAATGAGCGGAAACTTTATGCAGCGTGGCGACGTTGCTATTATGGAAAAGCTCGTTCGTGCAAATCTTGCGATAAAAGCCGGAGCTGACCTTGTTATAGAACTGCCTGTTATATGGTCGCTTTCACCGGCTGACCAATTCGCCGCTGGTGGAGTTACTATTCTGGATGCACTACAGGTAGTAGACGAGATATCATTTGGCTGCGAATGCAGTGATATCGAGCTGCTTAAAACAGCTGCCAAGGTCTGCCGTACCTGCCAGACAGAATATGACGATACAATAAGACTCTTCACACGTCAGGGGCATTCATATCCGGCAGTTTTGCAGGATCTTGTAACAAGGCTTGCTGGCCCTGATGTGGCAGCCGTACTTTCTCATCCAAATAACACCCTTGCTATTGCATATCTTAATTCCCTCTCTGACATAAACAGCCGTATAAAACCCTTCGCAGTACAAAGAAAAGGCGCTGCTCACGACAGCCTTTATGCTGTTTCAGAGCCAGCCGTAAATGTTCCAGCTGCACATGCATATGAAGATACAAGCCTTTTTGCAAGCGCTTCATATATCCGCAGATGCCTTGATGAAGGCACTGACTGCCACAGAATGGTTCCACAGGCTTCATGGAAGGAGATTACGCTTGCAAAGAAAAAAGGTACATTTGCAAGTCTGAGAAATCTGGAAAGTATTATACTCTATAAGCTTCGCACGATGGAACCGGAAGAAATAGCAAATATAGCAGAAGTCGGCGCACAAGGTCTTGCAAACCGCATTTACAATGCAAGAGCAGCAACCTCCCTTGATGACCTTATGGATCGCCTGAGAACTAAACGCTATCCTGCGTCAAGGCTAAGAAGAATCCTCCTTCATATGCTTATAGGAATCACAAAGGAGGATATATATTCTCTTCCGCCTTACGGAAGAATTCTTGCATTCAACAATACCGGCAAAAAAGTTCTTGCAAATTCCAAGGGTATACGAAAGATACCATTTGCAAATTCGCCTAGCAAGCTTTCAAATTACAGTGCTGCTGCAAAAAGATGCGCATTTCTCGAATCAAGAGCCACGGATATTTATCAGCTTGCCTGTGACACAATAGGCAAAGCCGGTTCTGACTATACCAAGGATATCAGGTTAACTGAAAATACAACAGAATAAGGAGGATATAGAGTATTATGGAAAACAACAATAATAATAACAATAATAACAGCAATAACAACAATAGACCAAGACCTAAAAAACGTGTAACACGAAAGCAGCTCAGAAACAGAAGAATTGGCGGACTTATCGTTCTGCTGCTTATTATTTTCCTATTATCAAAGGGCTGTGCAAGCTGCATTCGCTGCGCATGCAAGAGCGACGGTAAAGACGACGGCAAATCATCAACTACTACCACAGTCTCTACAGAGGCAGCTGTTACATCAACAACCGAATCTGCACTCCCGCAGGAAAATCTTGTGGAAAAGCTTCCGGCATCATACAAAATAGAAAACGTCCCTGAAATATATCAAGAGCCAGAGCTGCCCACCGGCAGTGAGGTCACAGCACTTACTATGCTGCTGAATTATCTCGGTTTTGACATTGACAAACAAACTCTTGCCCAAAATTACTTGACTTGTGCAGACCGTGGCGATGCTACATTTTCACAAGCATTTATAGGTTCACCGTTTGATTCCGACGGACTGGGCTGCTTTGCACCGGTTATAGTAGATACCGCTATGAAATATCTGAACACTCAAGGCAGCGACAGAACTGTTAAGTCTCTAAATGCTGATACCTTTGACGATGTTCTTCTGCGTGTGGCAAGCGATCAGCCTGTTCTCGTATGGATAAACACAAACCTTGAACTCATGCAGGAGGAGTACTGCTTTACCGTATACGGAACAAATGGCATTTATACTACAACTCCACCGCCAACAACATCAGTAGTCATCATGGGAACTACAGCACCTCAGGTAACAGAGGCTACTCCGGAAGTAACTACTGCCGCATTAGCAGACGACTTCAAGCAGGACGTATACTGGATACCAAATGCAACCTGCGTACTGCTTACGGGATTTGATACTGTAAATGATACTGTCACAGTAATAGACCCGTTGCAAGGCGAGATAACTTATAACATGGGCATGTTCAAAACCTCCTATAACGCCCTTTATAAGCAAGCGGTGGTTATTTATTGATATGAAAGAAGTAAAGATTTTTACAGATGGTGCATGCAGTGGCAATCCCGGAGCCGGTGGCTGGGGCGCTATACTACGATACGGCACATTTGAAAAGGAACTGTCCGGCGGAGAACCATCTACAACAAATAACCGCATGGAGCTTTCTGCCGTTATAGCTGCACTGGCTGCACTGAAAGAACCTTGCAAAGTCACACTTACCACTGACAGCAAGTATGTTGTAGACAGCGTTACAAAGGGCTGGGTCTACGGCTGGAAGAAAAAAGGCTGGATAAAATCCGACAAAAAACCAGCCCTTAACGTCGACTTGTGGGAACAGCTTCTGCCGCTTCTTGACAGGCACAATGTAGAATTTGTGTGGGTAAAAGGTCATGCCGGCCATCCTGAAAACGAACGCTGCGACAGACTTGCAGTTATGGAGCGTGACAGGCAGACATAATAACGCCTTCCCTCTCATAGTATTTTAATATAAAGCATTGCTTATAAACAAAAGCTATGGGAAAGGAACTAATACTATGAAACAAACGCCTCAGCAGAAGAACGACAGGCATCACAATCTTATATTAGAGGACAGAAAAGGTCTGAGCCTTTCTGGTGTTACAGACGTGGATTGCTTTGATGAACGCCTGATAAGACTTTACACGGAACTGGGAGAGCTTACTATAAAGGGAAGAAATCTTCACGTAGACGGCGTAAGTCTGGAAAGCGGCGACATGAAGATAAGCGGCGATATATGGTCACTTATCTACGGTGACAGGGATAAAACAGGTCCTCTGTCAGCGTTTGGAAAGCTATTTCGCTGATGCTGATACCGGATACTTACCTCACAGTACACGAAGAACTGCTTTTGTTTTTTGGTGCGGTTCTTCTGGGCTGCGCCTTGGAGATACTCTTTGACCTTTTCCGTGCACTGCGACTTATCATTCCCCACAAAACTGCTGCTACTGCCCTTGAGGATATACTTTTTATGCTCATATGGGCAGGCGTTGTGATTTGTTTTACAAGCGTTTTTGCAAAGGGAGATCTGCGGATATTTTATATAATCGGAAATATTCTCGGATTTATTCTATGGAGGGTCACTATAGGCAATCCTCTTGTGCGGCTTTTGTCAAGGCTATTAAACACCATTTTCAAACTTATTAAATGGATATTTTCACCAATAACAAAGCTCTGCGTGCGTGCTTATAAAAAATGCACCAGTAAATTTGTAAATAACGCCAAAAATCATAAAAGAGAGAAAAAGCCCTTGATTGCAGCACGGAAAATGTTGTATAATATATTTAATAAAAAGGGAAGAAAGGACGAGGCTGAAAATGGCTCAGAAAAAAAAGGCAAAGAGGCGTAGATCTGCAAAAAAAGCAGTTTCACGTCCGAAATTCATATTTCGTATACTTCTGCGTACCGCTGCGGTGGCTGCTTTGCTGGGATGTACTGTTTTGATTATAAGCATTCAATCAAATATTGCTGAAAAAAACACTGAGCTTCAGGAACTCAAAGCGCAGATAATGGAATACGAAGCCAAAAACGAGGATCTCTCACGTATTCTTGAAAGCGGAGATTCCGACCGCTATATGGAAAAATTGGCAAGAGAAGATTATGGCTATGCTTATCCGGATGAATTCCGGTTCTATGATACATCCAGAAACTGAACGTGTTCATTAAAATGAACGAATTCTAAGACTTTTGAAAGGATTATTGGAGTTTATGCAGGTCGAAAACGGTAAAATTTATGATGGTACAGTAAAAAGCATCACTAAGTATGGGGCTTTTGTAGAAATCGCAGATACAGGTGATCAGCACGTTATGGGTATGGTACATATATCTGAGATCTCTCGCAGTTATGTAAACGAAATACGGGATTTTGTTACTGAGGGACAATCCGTCAAGGTAAAGGTCATTGGTATCGGAGAAAATGAAAAGATCAGTTTCTCCATAAAACAAGCAGAACCTGAGACATCAAGACCACAAAGGCCGGCAAGATCTGCTCAAAATCAGAAACCCGGTGCGCCAAGACATGAGCGTCATGAATCACGTCCAAATGTATGGGAGCCTAAAAAGAAGCAGCCGCAGAGTGAGATGACTTTTGATGACATGCTGAATAAATTCAAGCAGAATAGCGAAGAGCGTATGTGTGACATCAAGCGCAATACAGAGAGAAAGAATCACTCAAGGCGCAAATAAATAAGCAATAAATAAACACATAAACAAAAGTGCCGTATCTTTTAAAAGATACGGCGTTTTTTCATTTTACAGCAGCCTTTGCATTTGCAAGCATGAGCTTTATTCTATTTTCCTGATTTACTCTCGTTGCACCGGGGTCATAGTCTATAGCAACTATATTTGCATTTGGGTAGGCATTTTTTATAGCTCTGGACATACCCTTTGCCACAATATGATTTGGCAAGCATCCAAATGGCTGCGCACAGATTATATTCTCTATGCCATGCTCTGCAAGAACAGCCATTTCAGCAGTTATCATCCAGCCCTCACCCATGCAAACACCCTGATTTATGTACTTATCAGCAGCCCTTCTCAGGTCATCAAAATCATGAGGCGGCGTAAACTGGCCATTTTCTTCTATGCATTTTATCATTTCACGCTGCTTGCTATGCAGGTACTTATAACCTATACGAAATGCAGCTGTTTTCATATTCCTGTACTGATAAAGCTTTCCGCTGACATCAGTATTTGCTGCACAATACAGTATAAAGTCAAGAAGCATTGGCATAACAGGCTCGCAGTCCTCAGACAAAAGGAATTCCTCAAGCTGATTATTGGCAAGCGGTGAATATTTTACATATATCTCACCAATAATGCCAACCCTTATCTTTTTGCGCTGACTTTTTGGAATCGAAGCAAAATCCTCTATCATCTCACGATAAACCGACTTTGTGTTTCTATATCCGCCATGAACAAAAAGCTGTTCAATACGCTCTGTCCATTTTTGTACTGTACGCTCAGAATCACCTGCATTCATTTCATATGGGCGGCACTGGTTATGCAAAAACATAAGCATATCTCCATAAAGCACGCCATATACAAGCTTCAAAGCAAGTGGGACGGTCAGCTTAAATCCGCTTGACTTTTCAAGTCCTGCAAAATTAAGTGAAATTACAGGAACTTGCGGAAAATTCTGCTCAACGCAGCGTCTTAGAATATGTATATAGTTCGACGCACGGCAGCCGCCTCCTGTTTGCGTAATAAGCAAAGCAGTTTTGTCGGGGTCATATTCGCCGCTTTTTAAAGCTTCCATAAATTGTCCCACAACAAGAAGCGCCGGATAACAGGTGTCGTTGTGTACATTTTTAAGTCCTTCTTCCACCACTGTACGTGAAGTGGATTCCAGAAGTTTCATATTATAGCCATACTGTCCGAATATTTTAATAAGCAGCTTAAAGTGAATAGGCAGCATATTCGGCACAAGAATAGTATGGGTTTTCCGCATATCTGCGGTAAATTCAGCATACGCCATATTACAGTGTCTCCTTTATAGCCATGAGCGGCTTAGGCTTCCATAGCAGCTAAAAGACTGCGCAGACGGATCTTAGCCGCACCAAGATTATTTATCTCATCAATTTTCAGCTGTGTATATAGTTTTCCCTTACTTTCAAGAATCCTGCGGACCTCATCAGTAGTAATAGCATCAATACCACAGCCAAATGATACAAGCTGTATCATCTGCATATCCGGCTGAGTTGTAACATACTCAGCCGCACGATACATTCTTGAATGATACGTCCACTGATTAAGTGATTTAAGCTTAGGTGTATGGGCAAGAGAAGCCACGCTGTCCTCAGTAATAACAGCCATTCCAAGACTTGCAATAAGCTTGTGGATACCATGATTTATTTCAGGGTCAATGTGATATGGTCTGCCGGCAAGAACAATAATCGGTCTGCCCTCTGCACGTGCTCTTTTTATGATATCCTGCGCTTCGGCAGCAATTTTTGCTCTGTGAGCTTCAAGCTCTGCAAAGCCCTTATCAAGAGCGTTTGCTATTGTCTTTTTAGAAGCATATGCGCCAAAATACTGATGCAGTACATGAACCACGTGTTTTCTTCTGTTAAGATCAAGAAACGGACACAAAAAATTCTTTACGCTTAGCTTTTCATTATTTGCCATAAGCAGTTCCGGATAATATGCCACTACAGGACAGTTAAAATGATTATCCGATTCACCCTCATCTAACGTATAGCTCATACACGGATAGAATATAAAATCAACATTCTGTTCAAGTAGGCTTTCTATATGGCCGTGAGTAAGCTTAGCAGGATAACATACTGTATCTGATGGTATAGTGCTCTGACCTTTATAGTAGGTTTCTCTAGTGCTTGTTTCAGAAAGCTTAACATCAAAATTAAGCTCTTTAAAAAATGTTGCCCAAAGCGGCATTTGGTCGTAATAATGAAGCGCCATTGGCAGACCTACAGTTGCTATTGGTGCAAAGTTTTGGCTTTCGCCGTAAGAATGTATCATCTCGTATTTTCTGTCATAAAGATTAGGCAGTATATTCTCTGACTTTACACCTGCACCACGTTCGCAGCGGTTACCCGAAATAAATCTTCCCCCGCCTGCAAAACGTATTATATTAAGGCTGCAATGAGCAGTGCAGCCGCCGCATTGAGCTGTCTGTGATGTATAAGAAAATTCTTTCAATGCCTTTTGACTGATAAGACTGCTCTCACCTGTGCTCTTTTCCTTAGCATAGAGAGCCGCACCAAAAGCGCCCATAAGCCCTGATATAGCAGGACGTATAACATCACGCTTCATCTCACGTTCAAAACAGCGCAGAACTGCATCATTAAGAAATGTTCCGCCCTGTACTACAATATGCTTGCCAAGATCGTCCGGAGAATTAGCACGTATTACTTTATATACCGCATTTTTGATAATAGAGCCTGAAAGACCTGCTGAAATATCCGCAACAGTTGCACCGTCCTTCTGGGCTTGCTTTACACTGCTGTTCATAAATACAGTACATCTTGAACCAAGGTCTACAGGGTGCTCTGCAAAAAGCCCCAAATTTGCAAATTCAGCAATATCATAGCCCAAAGCCATAGCAAAGGTCTGAATAAACGAGCCGCAGCCGGAGGAACAGGCTTCATTAAGCATAATGCTATCAATAGCACCGTTCTTTATCTTAAAGCATTTTATATCCTGTCCGCCGATATCCATAATAAAATCAACCTCTGGACAGAAAAATGATGCCGCCTTAAAATGTGCAACTGTTTCAACAATGCCGTAGTCAATGCCGAGACCAGCTTTCAGGAGTTCTTCACCATAGCCTGTAACAGCACTTCCGGCTATTGTAAGGTTCTTGCTTTTTTCATCATAAAAATTTACAAGTGCTTCTGTTATACAATCAAGAGGTTGTCCCTTATTTGTAGTATAATACTCATACAAAAGGGTCTTATCCTCAGAAATAACGACCATCTTTGTAGTAGTAGAGCCTGCGTCAATTCCAAGATAAGCCTTGCCCTCATATGTACGAAAATCACCACGTTTTACATCATGCGAAGCATGGCGAGCTTTAAAGCAGGCGTACTCATCCTCGTATGCAAAAAGCGGAGGGTCTGAAATGACCGTGTTTTCGCTTACTGCATTCGTTATTTTATCTATGATTTGATTTATCGTATAGGATTCCTTTTGCTTCATGGCAGACAATGCGCAGCCATATGCTACAAATGTTCGTCCATCCTCAGGGAACACTGCGTTGCCGGCTTCAAGATTAAGAGTTTCAATAAAAGCTGTACGCAATCCTTCAAGGAATGACAAAGGGCCGCCTAAAAACAGAACCTTGCCCTCTATTTTTCTGCCCTGTGCAAGTCCTGATACTGTTTGATCGACTACAGCCTGAAAAATACTTGCTGCAATATCTTCTCTTCTCGCACCCTGATTTAAGAGCGGCTGAATATCAGATTTTGCAAAAACTCCGCATCTGGAGGCAATAGGATATGTTTTCTCCGCACGAAGTGCCATTTCGTCAAGCTGATCTGCGGTAACATTCAAAAGAGTTGCCATCTGATCTATAAATGCACCCGTACCGCCTGCACAAGTGCCGTTCATTCTCTGCTCTGTACCGCCTGTCAGAAATATTATCTTAGCGTCCTCACCGCCAAGCTCTATAACGGCATCCGCATCCGAATAACGCTGATTTACCGCTACAAACGCAGCATGGACCTCCTGCACAAATGGAAGATGTGCAGAATTGGCAAGGCCCAGTCCTGCTGAACCTGTTATACATATAGGAAATGTCTCCTCAGGATACATTCCTGCGATCTGTTTAAGCTGGCTTATCACAGCTTCTTTTACTTTTGAAAAATGTCTCTGATAGTTTGAATATACTACCTGATTGTTTTTATCAAGAATAACTGTTTTTACCGTAGTAGAGCCAACATCTATGCCGAGTGCAAACTCAGCTTTATGTAAAGTTGTTCTGGAAATATTCATAAAAAAAGGCTATTCCTTTCATATGCTGCTGTATTAGATTTATATAATTACATTATACTACATTTATGAAAAAAAAGAAAGACTGTTTTTCGACTTTTTTTCAAGAAAAGTTTTGCCAAAAAAGTTGATATACTTTATAATATTTACGAAACACCACATATTTCCGTAAATAATAAGATATTTTTTGCAAAAAGTAATCACAGAAATTAAATTTTTAAAGGAGTGAACACATATGGTAAAGGCTCTGGGCAGAGGAGTATTTCAAATGGAGCATTCTGTCAGTATTGCGTCCTACGCTGCTGTAGCAGGCAAAAAAGAGGGAGACGGACCTATGGGCAAATGCTTTGACCGTGTGGAAGAGGACAGCCATTTCGGTCAGAAAACATGGGAACAGGCAGAAAGCCGTATGCAGCAGGAAACCATTTATCATGCTCTGGAAAAAGCTTCTGTAAAACCGGATGATATAGATGTTATACTCGCAGGTGACCTTATAAATCAATGTACATCAAGTACGTACAGTCTGCGTCCGTTTGGTGTGCCATTTTTGGGTCTTTTCGGCGCTTGTTCAACAATGGCTGAGGGTATTATAACAGGCTCATTGATACTAAGCTCCGGCGCTGGAAAACGCTGCGTTGCCGCTACGTCCTCGCACTTCTCCACAGCTGAAAGACAATTTCGTTTTCCGCTTTCCTATGGCGGTCAGAGACCACCTACAGCTCAGTGGACATGTACTGCCTCGGGAGCAGTTGTACTAGATACAGAAACAAAAAATGCACCTAAGATAACCGGTGCGTGCATTGGAAAAATAACTGATCTAGGCGTTACAGATGCAAATAATATGGGAGCTGCTATGGCACCGGCGGCAGCTGATACCCTTACAAGATGGTTTAAAGCTACAGGAACATCGCCTGAAAACTACGATGCAATTGTAACCGGTGATCTTGGTAAAATAGGCGGCAAACTTCTTTTAGAACTTATTATGAAACAGGGATATGAAATAAATCCATGCTATCACGACTGCGGCGCTATGATGTTTGATGCAGATACTCAGGATACTCATGCCGGAGGTTCGGGCTGCGGCTGCGGCGGAAGTCTTTTGTGCGGTCATTTTCTTCCGCTTGTAAAAAGCGGCAAGATAAAACGTATGCTTTTTATGGCGACCGGTGCTCTTATGTCGCCTATGCTGGTTCAGCAGGGTGAAAGCATTCCATCCATTGCTCATATTGTAGAAATAGTATCCGGAAAGGAGTGAACAGCTTATGCTTGAATATTTATGGGCGTTTATAATAGGCGGTGCAATTTGCGCCGTAGGACAGATACTCATTGATTTTACTAAACTTACACCTGCACGTATACTAACAGGCTTTGTAGTGGCAGGCGTGCTTTTATCTGCACTGGGGCTATATAAGCCTCTTATAGAATTTGCAGGCGGCGGTGCGACTGTACCTCTTACAGGTTTTGGCCACCTGCTTGCTGAGGGAATAAGAAAGGCAGTAGACGAAAAGGGCTGGCTTGGAATTCTCTCCGGCGGACTTACAGCTTCATCCGCAGGTATTACAGCAGCAATGCTTTTTGGTCTGGCTGCGGCAGCTATATTTAAACCAAAGGATAAATAAAAAAATATATAGATATATACAGATAAAGGAGAACTGATATGGAGATCACACCGGAACTTTACAAGGATATGACTGACGGATCTGCTCCGAAATCAAAAAGCTATATAAATATACCTCTTGCGTTCCTTATCGGCGGAGGAATTTGTCTTATAGGCGAAATACTCTTAAACTTATTTGAATACTTCGGTTTGGAACAAGAAGAAGCTGGCTCATGGACATCAGTTATACTTGTATTTACAAGCGCACTGCTTACAGGTCTTGGGTGGTATGAGAAAATAGCAAGGCACGCAGGTGCGGGTACTCTTGTCCCGATAACAGGTTTTGCAAACGGAGTTACAGCCCCTGCCATTGAAGCACGGACAGAGGGCTGGATACTTGGCGTGGGCGCTAAAATATTCACCATTGCAGGCCCTGTTATACTATATGGTACGGCAGCATCTGTTGTTTATGGGATATTCCTACAGATATTCAAATTTTTTATGAAATAGAAATAGTAAAAATTATTTTCAGCTGTTGCAAAAGTTTAAGATTGCAGCAGCTTTTTTATTTATTGCTTGTGCATAGTGCATATTTAAGCGCTTAATTTATAGTGTAAAGTGCTGAAAAAAATAAAAAGCATCTGCTTTTTTGCAACATTTTACAGAGTTCAATTGTATATAGAGTAAAAGAGCTTTTAAAGCTTAAAAAGGAGGATTTATTATGAAAAAAGGTTTATTTAAGAAAACAATGGCAATAGTGCTGTCATATGTCATAGGTACAGTTACTATAGCTGCAACGACATCTTTGCAATCTAACGCATCTAACGTGACTGAGCATCAGTCAAATGTTGTAGAAACGTTTGACGAGTATTCACATGCAAATGTCGAGTCACAAACCACTACCGTTACAACATTACATACGAAGCAGCCTATTGAAACGACATCAACTAACGTTACAACCATCGACATTGCCCCTCCATATGGATACACAACTACAACAACTCCAGGTTCAGCACTAAGGTGCAGTACAAACGAAGTTGATCTTAAAGCAGGCGAACGTGAAGGGGTTGGTCTTTATTTTGGCAACGGTCAACCATTTGGCGGAGCTCTTGCCGAATTCGATGTAGACGATCCCAGTATTGCCCTTGTACAAACATCAGATGTTCCATATGAATTCTATGTCATCGGTATTTCTGAAGGCAGAACTGGCATGACTATTATAGATCCGATAAATAAATATAGAACCAGACTGTACGTAAATGTAACAGGAGAAACTCCAGAAGATTTTGGGTCTGGTATGCGTATTACAGTTGACTCTATGCCTTCTAAGCTTGAATACAATGTGGGTATAAATGAAGAGCTTGACTTTACAGGCGGCGTGTTCTCGATAGAATATGAAAATGCGGACAATGACACGATTACAGCAGTAGATAAGCTCTCTATGACCGACCCAAAAAGCGATGCATATATAAACACTTCTGCTTTTAACTCCTTACTACCAGGAACATACCCAATTTTCATATCTTTCAATCATAAGATCTATAACTGCTGGGATGTTTATGTATTCTATGTTACAGTAAGCAATAAACCTGCTCCTGTTAAAGGCGATATTAACGGTAATGGAACGATAGATATCGACGATGCAACGACGGTTCTTAGCATATATGCTAATGCATGCGCAGGAATTGACGTGCAGAATGAAGTCGATTCCATTGCGGACACAGATGTAAATGGCGATGGAATCACAGATATAGCAGACGCCACATGCATACTTACTTACTATGCTCATAATATGGCAGGTATTACATGTACATGGGAAGATGTTATTAACTAAAACATTGCTTTATACTCTCCTTTTATTATTTACAAAGGCTGCTGCATCAAATGCAGCGGCTTTTGTAATTTTAAAATAGTTTTTATATTTATACACAAAAAGGCTGCCGCAATTCGCTTGCGACAGCCCATTTTTATTTATTAACTTTAAAGAAAGCTTTTAAGAGCCTTAGCCCATAACAACTTCAACAGTGTGAACGCCGCCCTCTGGGAATACAGGGAGAACGTTGCCTTCAATAGCGTTTCCGTCTACGGTTACAGACTTAACACCCTTGCAAACATGATCAGGGTTCTTAACTGTTACATTGTATGTAGCACCACGGAACTTACGAGTAGCAGTCATACCATCCCATGCAGAAGGAATGGAAGGATCGATCTTAAGGCCATCCCAATCAGGCATAACGCCAAGGATGTACTGAGAAATAGCTACCATGTTCCATGCAGCAGTACCTGTCAGCCATGAGTTCTTGCCCTGACCGAAGTGGTTGCCCGGCTTGCCGATATCAGAACCAGCATCCTTACCACCGATCATCTGACCATATACATATGGCTCTGTCTTGTGAATATCAGATGTTTCTTCTGTAAATGCAGGAGCGATCTTGCTGTAGTACTCAAATGCCTTGTCACCACGTCCAACATAAGCTTCTGCACAAATGATCCAAGCATTGTTATGAGTAAAGATACCTGCATTTTCCTTATATCCACCCGGATATGTGGAAATTTCACCATACTGGATATAGTACTTTGTGAATGCCGGATTATTCAGTACCAGACCAAAGTCTGTGTTCAGATACTTATCAATAGCATTCAGAGTCTTAATATCAGCGCCTTCGTCCTTACCGATTTCAGACATAACTGCAAAGCCCTGAGGTTCAATAAATATCTTACCCTCTTCGCATTCATTAGAGCCCATCTTAGCGCCTGTAGAATCATAAGCTCTGAGGAACCAATCGCCATCGAATGCATGTTCCATTACGTTCTTCTTCATCTTGTCGATCTCAGCCTGAGCAGCTTCTGCTTCGTCGTTCTTGCCGAGGTGCTTCAGGATAGAAACGTAGTTAGGACCTGCATATGTAAAGAGTGTAGCAACCATAACAGACTCTGCAACCTTTGAATATCCGCCCTCAGCTGCAAACTTAGGATTAGTATAAGTCTGGAAGCTTTCGCCCGGAGTATCAGAGTAGCAAGAGAGGTTGATACAGTCGTTCCAGTCAGCACGCATTGCCAATGGGAGACCATGAGGGCCAAGATTATTTACGATCTTGTAGAAGGATACCTTCAAGTGGTCGAGCATAGGCTGTGCCTTAGATTCATCGTTGTCATAAGGAACCATTTCATTGAGAATATCCCAATCGCCTGTTTCCTTTATGTAAGCAGAAACAGAAAGGATCATCCACAGCGGATCGTCTGAGAAGTCGCCGCCGATATCGGAGTTGCCCTTCTTTGTAAGAGGCTGATACTGGTGATAGCAGCCGCCGTCTGGAAGCTGAGTAGAAGCGATATCTATAATTCTCTGTCTTGCACGATCTGGAATCTGGTGAACAAAGCCCAGAATATCCTGGTTGGAATCACGGAAGCCCATACCTCTGCCGATACCGGACTCAAAGTATGATGCAGAACGTGACAGGTTAAATGTAACCATACACTGATACTGATTCCAGATATTTACCATACGGTTTACCTTGTCATCAGGAGTGTCAACATTGAGGATACCGAGAAGAGAATCCCATGTTGCCTTGAGTTCAGCTAGACCAGCAGCAACCTTTTCAGGTGTGTTGTACTTCTCGATCATTTCGAGAGCCTTTACCTTGTTGATAGTCTTGCCGTCAGCCTCGAACTTCTGATCAACAGGCATTTCAACATAACCCAGAATAAATACCAATGTCTTGGATTCACCCGGAGCAAGTGTAATATTCTTAAAGTGAGAAGCGATAGGTGACCAGCCGTCAGCAAATGAATTTGTTGCCTGACCAGCTTCAACAGCCTGAGGATTGTTAAAGCCATTGTACATACCGATAAAGGAATCTCTGTCTGTATCGTAGCCATCAATTTCATCATTTACAGTATAGAATGCAAAATGATCACGTCTATCTCTGTATTCAGTCTTATGATAAATAGTAGAACCGGAAACCTCTACACGGCCTGTAGAGAAGTTTCTCTGGAAGTTTGTGCAGTCGTCCTGAGCGTCCCACAAGCACCATTCAGCAAATGAGAACAGCTTAAAGTTTTTAGTCTCTGTGCCTTCATTTGTAAGAACTACCTGCTGAACCTCGCCTGCATAGTTCTGAGGAACGAAGAAAGTAGCCTCAGCCTTAAGGTCGTTCTTCTTACCTGTGATAATAGTATAGCCCATACCATGACGGCATTCATATGAGTCCAGCTCAGTCTTTACAGGTGACCAGCCCGGATTCCAGATAGTACCATTGTCATTGATATAGAAATAACGTCCGCCCATATCAATAGGAACGTTGTTATAACGATAACGTGTGATTCTGCGCAGACGAGCGTCCTTATAGAAACTGTAGCCGCCTGCTGTGTTTGAAATCAAAGAGAAAAATTCCTGTGTGCCGAGATAGTTGATCCACGGATAAGGTGTCTTGGGATTCTGAATGACGTATTCCTTGTTGGCGTCATCAAAGTAACCAAATTTCATAGTAAAGCTCCTTTGTTATTGTATTTGTTGTTAAGTGACCGGACAAACCGGTATCAATAACATTATATCATACATTTTTGATAATATCAACCATTTTTGCAATTTTCCTCTCTTTCTTTTATGAAAATTTTAAGCCGTTTTTTTGTAGAATATGCACTATCTGCTTCTACAAGAGTTCAGATACGCCTTACCATTTATATAAATGCGCATATTTTTCGCACTGATACGCCAAAAATCAAGTCTCTTATAGGCTGCTTTTGTACATTTTTTATCTAATCATAAGTCATTGTTATAGACCTTGCCATTTATACGCCCTTTATAAATGCAATTATATTCATTTATAATTTGTGCAGTATAACTTTTACAGCTCGGATTTTATGTGAAAAACGACAGCAATTATTACAAAAAATAAGTTTTATTATTGCGCCAAAAGCCGTTTTTAGCATTTTATTTTTACAAATGACACATAAAAAACGTACGTTTAATTTATTGAAAAAGCCGAAGTTACGATGTATAATATAATCACAGTTTTCGGAAAAGAATATGTAAAGCATGCACAAATGAAAGGAATTATTCATAACAATCAAAGGAGGATACTATTATGATAACCAGCATGATAACCAAAAAAATAAAAAAAGTTATATCCACCACAACTGCCGCTGCACTTAGCGCAGCAATGATATTGACTCCACTCTCACCAGCAGAAAGCACCGTTGCATCCGCCGCAAGCGATGCAAATTACGCAGAAGCTCTGGCAATGTCACTTTATTTCTTTGATTCCAACGAATGCGGTTCATCAGTAGATTCCAATCCTCTTACATGGAGAGGAAATTGCCATACCTATGATGCCAAGGCTTCCCTATCAAGCGCTGTTAATTTCAACTCAGCTTATAAATCTATCGTTGACCCGGACGGTGACGGATATGTAGATGTAAGCGGAGGATACCACGATGCCGGTGACCATATAAAATTCAATCTTACAAATGGTTTCGCTGCTTCATCTCTTGCCATGTCTTATTATTTAAATGAGGGCGCTTATGCCAAGGCTGGCTGCACTGACCATCTGTTTGAGATACTTAAAAAGATCTCTGGTTATCTTATGAAAACTACATTTTTAAATAGCGATGGTTCTGTTGCTACTATATGCTACAATGTTTCCGACGTATCAGACCACGACTACTGGGCTGCTCCGGAAGTTCAAACTTATGAAAGAAAAACCTACTGGTTCACTTCTATAAACAATAATGCCACTGTATGTGGTGAAATGGCTTCTGCTCTTGCTGGTACGGCTTATGTATTAAAGAACTCCGACTCTGCCTATGCAGCTAAATGCCTTAAATATGCAAAGGCTATCTATGAATTCGGCAACAAATATGCCGGCAATGAAACAGCTGGCATGAACGGCATGTACAATACAGATTCAATGTATCAGGACGAAATGGCTCTTGCGCAGGCATGGCTTTATCTGAATGACGAAGCATCTCTTCCTACATACAAGCCAACCACAGACGGCTGTTACAATGGAAGCTATTACGATTACTATATGTACTGCTGGGATAAGGTTTGGTGCGGATACTCTACTATGATGTATAAAATCACAGGCGATTCTGCTTATGCATCTGAAATGAAATTTGAACTAAACAACCAAGGCGGATGTCCTACAAATTCATATAATGCAGCAGGTTGGGGCGCTTCTCGTTATAACTGTTCATTGCAGATGATGGCGCTCGGTCTTGCAAATGGCAATGCTTCTTCTGATTATGCAAAAGGTGCAAAATATCAGATGGACTATATTCTCGGCAACAACTCCTTCGGCTATAGTTTCTTAGTTGGTTACGGCGATAAGTGGCCTACTCATATCCACCATAGAGCTGCTAATCCGGGCAGCGGCAGTGCCGAGGCAAATACATCTGCTAAATATACTAACTATGGTATGCTTATAGGCGGTCCGGATTCATCAGGCAATTATCAGGATCATCAGAATTCCTATCAATTTACAGAGCCGGCACTTGATTATAACGCTTGTTTCGCTTTGGCATGTGCAGGCCTTGTAAATCTTTATGGCGGCGACGCTTCCGCTTTGAAGCCTATCATTACAAACGCAAGTGAGATAAATGAAAATTATGTATTTAATAATGGTCAAACTATTGTTGAGCCTACACCTCCTAATACTAATACCACTACCAAACCAGCAGCAACTACTACAAAGGTTACAACTACAACACTAAAGACTGACAAGCCATTATCAACTACTACAACAGCATCTACATCCGCAGTGATTGGTGATAGCGTTTCCATTCCTGTAACACCTTCAAACGGCAAATATATAATTGATTTTTCTGCTTACAAAGGCAATGTTGCTTCTATCAAGATAACATTCTCCTCAAGCTCCAATACAAACGGTTCAATATTCCTGTACGGTGAAAACAGTTCTTGGAATGGTCAGAGCAGCTTTGATTGTAAAGGCGGCAATACAGGTACTGCCATTGATATAAGTCCAGACGCTACTACAGGCGAGATAAATATCTGGTATGCTGAAAACAACGCTGAAATTACAGATGTAACCGTAATATTAAAGACCAGTTCATCAACAGCAGCTAACACTACTACTACCACTACCTCTACTACTAAACCCACAACAACAACAACAACAACTACCACCACAACTTCTACTACTACAACTGCAAGAGCAACAACTTCAAAAGCAACTACTACAACTACAAAGGCTACCACAGCTTCTTCTGAGATAACTACTACTAATATTACTACTACAACAGAAGCTGACGAAAACTTAATAGGCGATATAAACCTAGATAAGTCCGTAAATATGATTGACGTATTACAGCTTCATAAGTATATCGGCAGCATTATCTCTTTCTCAACAGAACAAAAGGAAGCCTCAGACCTTAATGATGATGTTAGAGTAAATGTTTTCGACCTTATAATTCTTAAACAAATCGTTTTCGGTTCATGATTTATTAACTGAATAAGTAAAAAGCAGCAAGGCATGAAGCTTTGCTGCTTTTTATAAACTTAAAACTGATTCTTGTTCTGATTACAATTCTGGTTATTCTGATTATTCTGCTTATTCTGATTGCTATGATTATTCTGCTTGTTCTGATTACTCTGGTTATTGCAATTCTGATTGCTGCGGTTATTCTGATTACGGTTTTCCTGATTACTCATGATAAATCCGCCTTTCTATATTTTTGCAGGCTGTGCCCTGCCTTTATATTATTACTCAAAATAACCTGAATATACATGAAATAATACTGCAAAGTATAATTCCGCATAACGTAGGCAGCAGCATAGCAAGCAACATATATTTTATGCTGCCTGTTTCTTTTTTTATAGTAAGGCAGGTAGTACTGCACGGAAAATGAAACAGCATGAAAATCATCATACAAATAGCGGTCTCAGCAGTCCAGCCATTTGCAGTAAGTATAGAAAAAAGCTCATGTGTGCCCGATGTTTCCGTAAGCACATTTCCTGACTGATAGAGCATAACTGTTATCGGCATAACTATTTCATTGGCAGGAAATCCCATTATAAACGCTGTGAGTATTTCACCATCCAAACCTAGAAACTGTCCGGGCGCTTCCAAAAAATTTGCTGCAATAGCAAGAATAGAATCGCCGCCTATCTTAACAGTTGCAAAAAGCCACAGTAAAAGTCCGGCAGGCGCTGCAACAATACAAGCTCTTCCCAAAACAAAAATAGTTCTGTCTAAAAGAGAGCGCACTAATACTTTCAATATCTGTGGCTTGCGATATGGTGGCAGTTCAAGTGTAAACGCCGACGGCACACCCTTAAAAATAGTCACAGATAACAGCTTTGACATTAAAAGAGTGAGCATAACTCCTGCCAAAATAAGCAGTGTAAGATAAAACGCCGAAAGCAGCGAGCCCCCTGCTGCTGATGCAAAAAATGCTGTTATAATTGCAATAAGAGTGCCAAATCTGCCATTGCATGGAACAAACGAATTTGTAAGTATCGCAATAAAGCGTTCCCTTGGTGAATTGATTATGCGGCATCCTGTAACGCCTGCTGCATTGCAGCCAAAACCCATACACATGGACATTTGCTGGGCGAATGTGCTTCTGCGTTCACTTTGCAACCATAGAGGAGTGGCGTTGCTATGTGAATGCCAAAAACATATGATAGTTGGGATTGCTGACTGTTTGTCACAATCCCGATTAAACGCAATATTCTTTGCGTGTTTCTTTTCCAATAAAACGATAATAAATTTTAACGATTTGATGTTTGATTTTGCCATGTTCTGTCTTTTCATAATGACCTTGGCAAACTTCAATTCGGTCAATGAGTTTAAATAGTAAGTCAGGGGTTAATGTATCGATTTGCTCGAACTCTTCCAGAATTTTAAGAAATTTATTGTAAGATTCTTGTTGTGAAATTTGTATGTGTGCAGATTCCTGAGCTTTTGTTAGTGTATCCATCTTGTCACGGATATTCTGACTTTCTTTTTCGTATTTGGATAATAGCTTTTGGAAACGTTCATTTGAAATGACTCTTTTAAAATTATCTTCATATAGTTTTTCAATCAGTCCGTCTATTTGCTCTGATTTCTTTTGTAATGTATATAGTTGTTGTTCTGCTTCTTTTGTTTCGTTATCAGTTTTCAGTTCGTTTTGAAGTTCTTGAATGAAAGCGTCTTTATCTCCTACCAGCTTTATTTGTTCTTGAATTGATTCCAATACAATAGAATAAAGAATGTTGTAATCAATATTGTGATTACTGCATCTTGAACTACCGTACAGCTTATACTGTCCGCATACAAGATTTGCTGGAGAACCTTTTTTTCGTGTACCAGTGGAAGACATATTTCTACCGCAGTCCGGACATTTTGCAATTCCAGAAAAGATGTTGACAAAGCCTTTTGTTCCCTTACAGGTTGTTCGACTTTCTGAAAGTCGTTGTACAAGCTGAAACGTTTCATTGTCAATAAGTGGTTCATGGGTATTCTCTACAACAATCCAGTCCTTTTTGGGATTTTGAATAGTTGTCTTACACTTAAAAGATACCTTGGTTGTTTTTCTCTGTGCCATATGTCCCAGATAAACCACATTGTGTAGTATTTTAGAAATTGTGGACGTTGTCCATTCCTTGTGTTTTGAAAAATTGTCAACATTTAAATGATACTTTTCACAACGATACACAACAGGCGGTAAAATCTGCCTGTCATTGAGAGATTTTACAATGTCTTTCGGTTTTAGACCCGAAGCCGCCATTTTGAAAATTTCTTTCACATATATGGAAGAATCAGGGTCAATGACAAGGTGATTTTTGTTTTCACTGTCTTTCTGATAGCCATATGGAGCAAAATTTCCAATAAAATCACCATCATTCATTTTTGCTATAAAAGAAGAACGGATTTTTTTAGATGTATCACGTGCATACATTTCATTGATGATATTCTTAAAAGGTGCAATATCCGTATAAGGACTATCAGAATCATAGCCATCATTAATAGCAATATAACGAACCCCTTTAGATGGAAAATATATTTCAGTATACTGACCAGAAGTTATATAATCACGACCCAATCTTGATAAATCCTTGGTAATGACCATATTTATTTTTTTGTCTTCAATATCCTGAATCATACGTTTAAAGTTAGGTCTATCAAACGTTGTTCCGCTGATTCCATCGTCAATGTACTCATCATAGATGATAAATCCGTTTTCTTTTGCGTATGCTGTCAGCATTTTTCTTTGTGTTGTAATACTGGCACTTTCTTTGTCTGTGTCTAATGTTGATTGATTTTGTTTACTTTCTTTTTCAATATCCTCCTTTGACAGCCTCATATATAAGGCTGCTATGTAACGATTTGGTTGATTTGGTTTCATGAACACTCCTTCCAAAACCAGTACAACCTATAACTTATAGGTCTATTTTACACGATGCTGCGTTCTTTTGCAATTGATTTTTTATACTCTTTTAATATCATATCTTTTAACAAATTTTTTAGTTTCTCTTTTTCTGTAAAATGGTTTTCAATAGTGTAGCATTCTTTTTTATCTGGTTCATATTTCATTTTGCAACACTCCTTTGTATTACAAATTTTATGAAGGAATTTTAATGCTATGCCTGTCCATATAAATAAAATAAAACCGCCGTATCATATAACCCAATACGTTATATGATACGGCGACTTTTTATTTAATTAGATTCTCTTAACACTTTTTACTTATCATCTTTATAACTAAAATCAACAAGATTGGTAATATATAGCTATTTGCAATCGTAAAATGTAGTAATTATAATATATATTTATCAAAACTGACCCTAAAAAGCCGCTTAGTTGGATACTAAGCGACTTTTTATCTGAAAATAACGCAAAATAGGGAGAAATTCATTTAACCTGACCACAATTTTGACCCTTAATAGAAAACGGCGAGCTTTTCCAAATTCATTTTTTTATGCTCATTTGATGGATGTACGTAGCGTTCCATAGTGAATTTCACACTTGAATGTCCTAAAATTTCGCTAAGACTTTTAATATCACAACCTTGTTCAATTGCTCTTGTTGCAAATGTATGCCTTAACGCATGAAAATTTATATCGGATATTCCTGCATTTTCAAGACAAATCTTAAATTGTTTCTGATAAGAACGTGGTTCAATATAATCGGTTGTGCAGGTTAAAACATATGATTTATCACTTGATTTATACTCGTTAAGTAGCTTCAGTAAAAATGATGGTATTGGAATATCACGAATTGATTTCTGACTTTTTGGAGTGTCAATCACGATTTTTGTTTTCGTTTTTGCGTTCTTGTCTAAATTTTTCAGCCTTTGCATTGTTTTGCCGATATGGATTGTTTCATCTGAAAAATTCACGTCTTCCCATTGCAATGCACAAATTTCACCTAATCTGACTCCCATAAATAATGACAATAATATTCCTGTTTTCTGCACCTCAAAGTTTGTTTGTACATAATTTACAAGCTTTATAAACTCATAATTTTTCAAAACGGGCAATTCATCTTTCAGCGATTTAGGATATATAATCGAATCAAAATCAAGGTAATTTATGTATTTCTTTGATTGTCCATACTTAATAATCTGAATTAAGAGGGAAATCATATCGCACATTGTTTTTGGCGACAAATGATTGTTCTTTAATATAAAGTCCTGTACAAGTTCGCTTGTTAAGTATATTGCTTTTACATTTTTGAAATATGGGATAAAGTGTTTGTCTATAAAATAACGATATGTTACTTCTGAGGATAGTTTAATAGAATTCTCCTTAATATACAACCATTCTCTGAATAGGTCTTCCATGCTAATCTTGTTCCCTGTATTTTTGTTACAAAGGTTTTTATTTAGCGACAATTTTTCTTTAGTTTCTGCGTATGTTTTACCATAAACAGAATGATAACAAGCTTTTCCATTATTGGAATAACTCTCAATATAACGCCCTTCCCATCTTCCGTAAGTTCGTTTTCTTATATTTTCTCCTCTTTTTGCCATGTATATAACCTCCTTTGCACTGACCCATATTTTGACCCCTAATAGAAATAAATCTGATATTTCATTGGCTGTTATGTCCGAAAACAAATGTTTATATTTATAAGAATGGTAGAAATTATATACTGCATAAACAATTTTTCTTGACATTTTTACCAATTCCATGTAAAATAATAGTATAAATCAAGAGAAATTGTCAGTCGCTTAGTATCCAACTAAGCGAACCGATTTCACAAAATGGGTCATTATTATAATAACCCTTTTTGTGGGGAGTATGCAAATTACAAATATAAATAAAAGGAGTATTAAAATGTTAAAATTAAAAGATAACATTCAAAAATATGAAGAAAATATTCCTGAAACAAACAAAAACAACTGTTCTGTAGAAATCTCGTTTCATCAAGAGTTTGAGAAAACAAATTGTACCGAGAATAAGTATGTATGCGGTTCTATTGGTTCAGGTGTCACAAAGAGAATTATTCACTTAGAAAATGAGATAGAAGCATCACATCAGACAGAGAATTTGTATAAAAAATAAAAATGAAAAGGGGTGTTTGAAATGCTAATATATGAAATAAAAAGTATACCAGATTTGACGTTAAGCAAATATCAGGTATTCGCTGATTCTGGAATTGATGGAATGTTAGAAGCACAATTACAGTTTATCAAACAATTATATCGAGTAGCATTATTAGGCGGAATTCATATTCACTTTATTTATGATTATGACCCTGAAAGAAAAGCTGGAGCAAAACTGTGTATTTACCTTGTTTTCTCTGGAAACGAGCAAGATAATGCCTATTATCTCAAATTGCGAAAAATTGTAGATGCATCTAACATTTCAGAGTATTTCCAATTCCATGAGGTGAAAAAATCATCTGCTGTAAATGTAAAATACTCCTGTATGTCGGTGCTTCGTAAAAAAGAAAGAATTCTTCAAACGGTTATTGATAATGAAGAAAAATACTTTTATCTTGTTCCAAACTGGGAAATGAACGAAAATGCAAGATTGTACAATATGATTCAACTGATGGAATCTTTTGATGAAAGATGTTGTTATCGTGTAGATTTATATGTACAAGAAGATTTAGAAGAGCAGATTCATAAAAATTTTGAGCGACCACTTACTTTTTTGAGAAATATATCAAATAAGGAACAAGGCATAAGTGAACGTGGTAGAATGCAAAAAAGCCAACGTGACCCAAATGCAGACGAAACACTTCACCAATATGAAGACTGGATAAAAGCCGTTGACAGTTCTTCCGTGTTCCGCTGTAGGATTTGTGCATTTTCAAGTGATGAACAGTATTGTCAGTTGTTATTGAATAGCACCATATCAGAATCTATTCAAAAGGGTAACGCAATCACACAAGTAAAGCAAGGTAAATTTACTGTATTTGATTTATTTGATGATATTCCTACAGGCTATCATCTAAAAGACACTCCAAAATCCATGCATAACTGGGCAACTACTTTTACAGCTGAAGAAATAGCTTCATTTGTAAGATTGCCTGTTTTATATGACGGTGAAAACATTGAATTGCCAAAAGAAACAGCAGCAATTCAAGAAAATGAAGGTATTGTTCTTGGTAAGGATAAAAATAATTATGATGTAGTGATTCCACAGAAGTTACTTCCAAAGCATATGTTTGTATGTGGCGTTCCCGGTTCCGGTAAAACAAACACCATGCTTCATTTAGCTAATAGTCTTTGGAATTATGAAGAAGTGGACAAAAACGGCAAAAAACACAAGCTACATATTCCGTTCTTAGTATTAGAACCAGCAAAAAGAGAGTATCGTGAATTGGCATTATTTGATATACCTGAACTATTGATTTTCTCGCCCTCTGCATGTACTAATTTTCCAATTAAGATAAATCCTTTTGAGTTTCCAAAAGGGTTAACATTATCAGAGCATATCAGCAAACTTTGTCAGGTTTTTGAGGGAGCATTTCCAATTGCACCACCTGCACCATTTATATTAGACCGTGCTATTCAAGCTATTTATGAAAAGCATGAGTGGAATGTAAAAGATGTTAACACAGGAACAAAGTCATATCCGTTAATGTCTGAGTTATACGACCAATTTGAAAAAGAATTGCTTACTACCAATTATGATAGTGAGATTCAGGGAAATATCCGTTCTGTGTTGGAAATGAGAATCGGAAGCTTGCTCCGCAGAGAAATGAAAGAAATTTTTGACGTTCCAAAGTCAACACTTTCACCCGAAGAATGGCTGAAAAGACCTGTTATTATTGAATTGGAATCACTCGGCGAAGGTCCGGCTAACTTTGTTACATTGTTACTTTGTACCTTGATAAGAGAAACATTAAAAGCAAATCCATTAGCAGATAAGGACAAGCCTGTTCGTCATGTGATTTTCATTGAAGAAGCTCACAATTTAATTGCACCAGAATCACAAGTAAAAGATGGACAAGATTCAAATCCGAAAATTGCGGCAACTGCATTTATTGTAAAGATGTTGGCTGAGGTTCGTGCATTACGTGAAGGCATTATTATAGCTGATCAGTTGCCAACAGCAATGGCACCAGAGGTTATTAAAAATACAAATATCAAGTTAGTACATCGTTTAACTTCACAAGATGACCGTGAATTAGTTGGAAGTACAATGTCCGCAAGTCCGCTACAAATGGAAAATATGGCTACTTATACAAGCGGTCAGGCGTTGTTTACCTATGAAAAGTTACTTCGTCCATTTGAAATGCGTGTAAGTCTTGTGGAGGAACATGGAGAAAGCACGCCAAATGACAATGAATTGTATGAGATGATGTTGAAGAAACCAGCATTTTTTGAACTTCGCCAGAAAGAAGAAAAAGAAAAGTGGAATCATCTTAAAGAACAAATTCAAAAGCTACTTGAAACTGAGAGAAAAGCAATTCATCAGTTAAGAAGTTTCAATTTTATCGAAATGCAATACAAAGAATTTGAAGCAAACATCGAATCATTCTCTAAAATATTAGATATGCTGAATGTCATGAAAAGGGTTTACAAGTTCGAGTGTACTGCTATTTCAGAAAGATTTATTGAAAAAGAAAAGAAAAATGCGATGTTAGAAATTATTACTAACATTGGTTTAAGGTATGAAGAAAATATCTCAAAAATAGTTGCTATATGGAGGCAGAGACATGGCTCATAATATTGATAAAGTGAAAGATAAACAAGGTGACATAAAACGGAATCTTGATACAAAAAAGAATGAATTAAGTCAGCTAGAAGAACGGAAACAAGCTCTTTTAGATTCTGGAATGAATGTTCAAAATTCTGATATGGACGAAAGCACAAAAAGGCTTGTTATGGAACAAATAAATCAAGCTCTTGAAGAAAACTCTGAAAAAGGAAAAGAGTTTTCCAGTGAAATGACTGATGATTTGATGTCATTAGAAGATATGAAACAGGAAGTTTCGGAAATGGCAGAAAGCACAGAACAGGAACGCAAAAATTTAGAACAAAAGAAATCCGTTTTAGATAAGTTTGGACTAGGTAAAAATATCGACAGTGCCATTTCTGAAATGGATAATAGTAAATCTCAATTAGAAAATGTTCAAGTTGATTTAATAGAAACTGAACGTGAAGTAAGCGAAATTGCTCGACAATTAAATAGCTTATGAAGTGAACTCCCTCGTTATCTTAAACTTAACCCACGTGCCTTTGAACTTGTGCCATTGGAACGGCGTGCTACTGTGATAGATAGCTTTTCTAATACACCTGAGCAGATTAGAGATGTTATAAATACACATTGGCTTTTGCTTGATAATATTGAAGAGCAAACCTTAGATTTTGATGAGAAAACAGGAGAATTAAAGGAGATAACTTCTCAATATTGCTCTAGTTCTACTGAACGCTATATAATTATAAACAGAAAAAAGCAAAATAACGAGTATGGCAATGTGTTTCGACATGAATATGGTCATTATATTGATGATGTAATTGGAAATTATTCTGAAAGTGCTGAATATAATCAAGCCTTTAAATTAGATAAAAAGAATTTTGACAGCACAACGAATAAAGGAAATGCGAATCTAAAAGAAATGCTAAATGATTTATCAGAAAATACCGCTGCTTTTAAATCTGAATATGTATCTGATATTCTTTCTGCTCTTACCATAAATAATACTGAAGTTATAGAATTTTATAAAGAAAACAAAATGATATATTCCTACCACAACTGGGAGAAATATATGTTACCAATGCAGGAAATGAAATCTGAAACATTTGCAGACCTTTTTGCAATTTATACGGAAAATAATTCTGATATAATTAGTTTTATGGAAAAGTGGTTTCCTAACCTTACACAGGAATTTCAAACTAGCATGGATAGAGCAGTTCAAGTCGATTTTGTAGAAAAAGAGGTGGTAAAAGTATGATTAAAAAAATTTTAGATGATCCAGTTAATGGAAGGCTATCAAAAGACGAATTAGACAAAGCATTAGATAATATGACAGAAGAAGTTTGGCTTGAAAACTGGGAACCATTTATAGAAAAGTATATCAATATGTTTGGGAATCTTCCGCCTATGAATAATTTTCATTGTAGTAGAAGCAAATATACACATGCGCTACTAAAATCACTTGAAGAAAAGAAAGAAATATCAGAGTACCTAAAAGAGATTTAATTTCAGAATAGAAAGGCTTAGAACATGTATCCGAAAATACACATTTTGGATTCCGACATTCCTACATATTCAATTTGTGTTATAGTTGGAATCACAGTTTCCATACTTCTCTTGAATCACTTGCTACTAGAACGGCTGATTTTGAGAAAGTACATCGGCACTTACCTTATATCATGTGTAGGGTTGCTGATTGGTGCGAAATGTTTTGGATTTCTTAGTAAACTGCTTGGAACATATGATTCTACAGGAATATGGGAATGGAAATATAGTTTCCTGCATTCCGGCATTGTATACTTAGGCGGCTTGCTTGGATATTTAGGTATGCTTCGAATACTCTGTTGTTTCAAAGGACGAAACTGGAATGAAATCAGTAATATTACTGCGGTTATCATTCCTTTGTTTCATGTTTTTGGACGAATAGGGTGTTTCTTTGGCGGTTGCTGTTATGGTGCAGAAAGTAACAGCTTAATTGCAATTCCCTACCGGATTGTATTGGAAGATGGGCAATGGGTCAACCGTATTCCGGTGCAATTGATGGAATCGGCAGTTGAATTGTTTCTTTTCGTGCTGTGCTACTGTTGGTATCAAAAAAAGAAAAGAGATGATAAGCTATGGGATAATAAAATTTTGCTGTGGTACTTATTACTATATGCATTATGGCGTTTTGTAATTGAGTTTTGGCGAGGTGACGAGGTCAGAGGTGTGTTTGGCTGGATTTCTTTTAGTCAAATTGTTTGTATTGAAATTGTTTTTGGAATATCTACACGTAAAATAAAAAAATATAGGAGAAAAGAAAAATGAATTACAAATCAAAATACACTTTAATTGGTGCAGGTATTGGTGCCGCTGTAGCAGCATGCTTATGGATACTTCAATGTGCATGTGCATTCATCAGTTGCAGTAATGTTGATGGAGGCATTACAGCATTTATATTTGTTTTGTGTATTCTAACTGGTGCACTGATTGGTTTTTTTGTTGGAATTTCAGCCGATAAGGAAGAAGAACGACAATTACAATCTAAAATGGAAAGAGAACAACAAGAAGCTTTAGCAAGAGCAGAACAAGAACGACAAGAATCTTTGGAAAGAGTAGAAAGAGAACGGCAAAACATTTTATACAGAGCAAAGAAACTTCTTCATAATATAGCTGAATCACATCAAGCAGGTGATGAAAAATTTGAAACACGGGAAATGGATAGTAACTATAACTTCCATACAGTATGGACTTTTGAGGGAAGATATGACTCCATTTATAAGGATGTATGGAGTATAAAATCTGAAATCACTTCTTTTGGGAACTCCTATTTGGTTAAATTTAATAATTTACTGCAAGAGCATATCCAATCATTAAATGACGCTATAAAAGATTACTTGGAGGAACTAGTAAATGTCAAGTGTTCATCTCCTTGCACCAATTTAAGATTTATTCTTCATAATTTAATGCTATTAAAATATGCAAATGGCATTGACTGTAAATATGATTCCACTATACATACACTAAAAAAGTTCATTGAACTGCTAGAGAAACCAATGTATTTTTTACAATCAAATGAATATGGAAATTTCACTCTTCCTCTTAATGATCCGAAAGAAATGAGTTTTTTAGATGAAAAGGCTTCTATTATCAATGAAAACTTAATAAATATTTTGCAAAATGTAACAAACAATTCTGATAGTTATTATTCTAATATATCAATATGCATGAGTGAAAATTTTTTAAATTTATCTGGAAAGCTTATGTGGTACTATGCAAAAAAGCAACCATTTGATGTAAGTAAATTTGGAACTGCATGTTCAATTTATGAAAGATTCACAATAGGAGATAGAACGTTTGTGTCTGGTTATGATATTGATGTTGATGACCGTTATTATTCTAAACCTGAAACAGTAAAACTGGAAGAACTTTTAGCAATTATATATAATAAGCTTACAATAGGTGGTTCCACATTAGTTCAACAGGAAAAGAAAAGAATTGATGATTGGATAGAAAACTATCATCATAAGGACAAAGATGTTGAAATTCTTGCGTCAGCACTGGCATGGATGGAATTATATGACCTAGAATTGGATGTTCTTAGAGCTATGGTAGAATGTAATATACAAATGACACCAGAAGTACAGGAACGCTTGAAATTCTTAGAAAGCGGAGGAACATCTTCAAATGTAAAGATATACGAAATCGAACCAGCCAACAATTTTGTATACGACACTTCATCAGAAAACTGGAACGCAAGTGAATATGATGTATTTTTCCGCAAAGTCGGCATGAAAAAACTAAAACTCAACTATTCTTTAGCAATTTCCAGTTGGAAAAAGACACTTCCGTTATCCAGCGGTCAAAATGCATCTATGAATGACCTTTACTGTGAGTTTCAGAAAATGATAAAGGATTTTGACGGCGAAGTTTCTTGTATCAGAACAAAGGCAAAAGCAGTTGATTTAGATAATGTGAGTTATCCTGATGCAGTTGTATTCCAATTTACGAGTGAACGAAATAAATGTTTGTCTATGCTTTTCTCCTGCGAAAAGTTTGGTCGAAATCTGAATATCACTATTATTACATTGTTTACGCCTGAAAGCGGTATGGATGTGGAGAGCATGCAAAAATACGCTGCAGCGATTAAAAGCAATATCTATGTAGATAGCTTTAGAGAAACAATTTTACAGGCAGTAGATGAAGTTATAAAGGAAGAAAAGAATATTTATGATGATGAAAATGATTCTTCATCTAGTAAGAAATTCGTTGAATAAAGTTTTCATAGCTTAACCACATTAAAACAGAATATTCAAAAATCCCCGTTATGTTCTTGACAAAACATAACGGGGATTTTTTGAACTGTAGTAACTAAGGGGTTAAGCCAACCTAAACTCACATTTGTTCGTCCAGTTCTTCAAGTTTTTTTATTCTGAGGGTAATTCTTGGGTGGCTGGCTGTCATTTTTTGAATTATAGTACTATTATCACCTAATGAAATTTTCTCTAATAAATATAAAGCTTCAATCATATCTGTATCATACCCAATGGCATAAGAAAATCTATCTGCCCCAAATTCATTTTTTCTTTGATTGGCAGTCAATATTAATTGAAAGCCAAAGTTAATTGCCAAAATATTTAATTCAAAATAAAACTGAAATAGAGATAGAAAAAATGAAATAATCCCTCTTTTTCCTATAAAGGCACTTTTAAGCCAATCTAATAAAAATAAACATAATCTGAAAAATAATACAAAAACAGAAAAAATTCCGTTACCAATCAAAACATATAAAGAAGCTGTCGTATTTCCATATACAATGTGGGCAATTTCATGTGCCATAACTGCTTTTAGCTCATCTTCTGTAAATGTCTTCATTGCTCCTTTGGTTACTGCAATCGTATGTCTGCCCAATGCCATAGCATTTACTGTCATATTGTCTATAATGCAAATTTTTATATCAGGCAATTTATAACTATATAGTTCTTTGGCTCGTATGTAAACTTCATCAAATAACGGTTGTAAATATTCTGTTTCTTGCTTGGTTTCCAGTGGTCGTACACGGTTCAAAAGCCGTAGTATTTTTTCACCCAATGAAGAAAATACAATCAAAAGTGAAATCACATATACTAAAAGCAGCAAAAACAAGTTGCTAACAATACTTCCACAAATAAAAAAGTAACAAATAGTACAAATTAAATAAGCTGGATTGTGTTTCCAAAAGTCTAAAAGAGCATAGAAACTGAGCACAATTTTCGGATTTAATTTATCTATAAACAATTTTTTAGAAATCTCTATAAATCTATTCTTTAGAGCACACATAAACTGAAATATCTTATCTCGCATATAAATTCCCCCTAAATTGGTTTATTAATACGGATTTTGCTGTGAAAATACTCATCTCTTGAAAGGAAAATACCGTTTCCCATTTGTAATTGTTTAATCTCATCAGGGTGATATAAAAATTCCCTCACACTTCTTGCAGAGCCGTAACCTGTTTGGGTTGTATCAAAACCATCTTGTCGCAGTTGATAAGTTACTTCCATTGTGGGTTTTGTTCCTAAAATATTTGCCCAATTTTCAGAATTGACAGCACTGTTTTGGCGTAACACCAGATAATTATTACAATTTTCAATAATTTGCTGTGTGAAATCTTCATTTTCTGCATTGGAAAGATCAGAAAGACTTTGAGTTGCTAAAACGCAGGTCACATTTGCACTTCTGGACTTATTGACAAGGTCAATCAGAGTTTTAGAAGCATATACATTGATTTCGTCGAATAAGAAAAATGTTCGGTTTCGGTTCTGGAAACGCTGACTAATCGCTTTTTTGCTGTCAATCAAGACCAATCGTCCAAATGCCGGAGAGATTTCAGGATAAATCAGCGGATTCAAAACAAATAGGATAATTGCTTTTTCTTGTAGTGCTGTAGCAATATCAACTCCGGAATCAGAAAACAGATCTCCTAATTCACTTTCTGCTATGGTTGAAAATCGAGCAATTGAACTTTCAGCAACTTTTCCTGACGTCTTGGCAATTTCCAGATTTTCTAAATGCTTTTCTTTTGTAATTATCTTTTTCTTGATTAAGTGCATAGAAAGCTGTGAAAAGTGCTCCAGCTCCATATATTTTACGATTTTTCGAAATGAAAGGGGTATTTCAGCCTTATTTAGCAGCAATATCAAACGCTGTAAGTAACGTTCTGCATTGACCTTGTAATGTTCTTCTGACCAATCTGTCATATTAATAAGCATGTCTTTTGCAACAGTTGGAGAAGTCTTGCAAAATGGATTATATTTATCTGATAAAGATGGATTGGTTAAGTCTATGCGATAAATTTTCTTATGGTACTGCTTATTTAGCTGTGTCAGAATGTCTAAAATACTGCCTGTTCCGGTATCACCTTTTCCATCAACTATTAGCATGGGTAAGTCTTTTTTCATGCAGTTTTGCATATAATTGCTAAGTGCAACGGTTTTCCCACTTCCAGTTGTACCGCAAATAAAAATATGTTTTGCATTGTCGGCAGAATAAACAGGTTTTCTTCCATGAAAGCCTAATAGTGTTGCATTTTCCTGATTCAAATTTTTCTGTTTCACTTTTTTCTTTCCCTTCTTGTAATCATGATGAAAATTGAAAAGCTTTCTCATTTGTATTCTCTGCTTGATAAAATAAATTATCATAGCTGTTGGAATTGCAAAAAGTATAAATTCAAGAAGCAATTTATATTTCACAACTCCGATTATAAATATAATCTAATATCAAATAATCACCTCCAAATTGGGAAAATATGCCCTTGTATAAAAAGTTTTTAGGACGAGTTTTATAGATTGGTACAAATATATTCCATCAAAATCGTACTTATGATAATTATTATAAATAAAAATGTTGCGAGTAGAATAGAAAAGTAATTTTTAGATTAGCCATTTTTTCGTAGGGAATAAAAAGGGTAGAAAAAATAGCGGTGCGAAAGCAAATCTAAAAATTACTATTTTTCCCTGACTTGCTATTGTCTGCTACATTATCTCATGGATATAGTGGTTGATTTTCTGTAGAGAGCGTGCTTGAATATTATCATAAAATTGTTTGCTATCCCTTAGTGTTTGTAAAATCATAGATTGTGAATCAGGAACAATCCATATTTGGGTGTCATATTCCATATAGTTGTCTTTGATGATTTTCAAAAGACGATTTTTTGCTTTTAAGGTCAATTCTACTTCTACACAAGTTGTTTTATTATCTTTCTGAAAAATGAAATCTGGTCTATGTTTACGTACTCCAAAACCATCTAATTGATGTAATTGCTTTTCTGTAGTGATTTCCTGTAAGGACAAGCCTTTTTTATGCATGAAATAAATAGCGGTATCTAAAACAGTCATATCATGAACTATTTGCTCTACCTTAATTTTTTCAGGACGTGTTCCAGCTTGTATCAAAGTTTTTCCTTTAGATGTCAGAAAATAGACACTTGGCACGCCATACAAAAATTTTTTTCTGTCTAAATAACCAGCATCAATTAAAATTTTGAGTCGCCTGTCTGTCGCTCTCTGACCTGAAAAGCCTGCTAAAAATCTAATGTGCCTACTACCGCACGCTCTAAAGCGGTCAATCTCTCGCAAAATCAACTCATCTCTCTCGGTCACTCTCAACTGTTCCACCACCTCTAATAATAATAAAATAAATAATAAGAATAGAAATAAAAATAAATAATAATACTTGCTCTGCTTACGCTATATTTCAAATATAATTTATTATATGTATTGCATGTTGTTTGTGTGGGGTCTCGTATGAAATAGGAGACCCCACACAAACAACTGGAATTGGAATATAGCGTATTTGCAGTGCTTTTTCTGTTTTATTATTTATTTTTATTTCTATTCGGTGTCTTTTGTGATTAGAACACTTTTGTCATGGGGTGGTGGAACAGGTGGAAATAGAAAAAATCACAATAACTATATATGTAGTCATTGTGATTTTTGATTTGTTTTATGGAAAATGGATAAGTTATAGGCTGCTGATTTTACGTTTATTCTACCAAACACCATGCTATGTGTAATTGCTGATAGAAAAAACGTTATCTGCATTCTTTCGACAACTATCCATAGGATATGCAATTTGTGAATGTGTAGTCGTTGCATTCACATAGCAACTAAACATAGATTGTGGTTTGGTTTTATACGTTTTTACATTCTATCAGCAACCACCCATAGGATAGTAAATAAGTGAAAGCTTTTTCGCATTCTGACAGCAACTGACCACATTGTAAGCGCCTGTTTTCCGCAAGCACCTGCACAAGCAAAACGTTTATCAAGAAGAAACGCTATTCTCGGCAAAAAGCCGGAATCCTCAAGCAGCGTGAATAACGGAAAAAAAATTGCCATAGGCGGCAGCATAACAGCTATTACCCATGTAAGTACTTTATATACACCATCGAGGAAAAGTCCGCTCAGCCACGAAGGAGCGCCCGACATAACGAAGTACAGCTGCTTACCCAAAAGTGAAAATCCCTTTTGCAGCCACTGAGACGGATAATTCGCACCTGCAATAGTTATCCACAAAACCACTCCAAGAAGCAAAAAAAGCATGGGAAATCCTGTGTATTTTCCAAGAACGATTCTATCTATCTTTCTCTCACGGCTTTCGTTATATCCAGTGCTTGATACAACTTCGGCACATATTTTTTCAGATAGCCTTACAGCCGATTCAACATCATCAAGTATATTTTCACATTCCAAAAATGGCTGCAATTCTTCCTTTTCTTCACGCTCCTCCGAAAGCAGATTTTCCAAACTTTCGAGCAAACTGTCAAGTCCCTCTTTCTTTCTGGCAGAAATACCAATAACAGGCGCATCTATAATCTCACTGAGCCTGTTAAGATCTATGGAAATATTCTTTTTCTTTGCCTCGTCCATAAGACCTGCACAGAGAATAAGCTTTTGTCCCATCGCCTTTATTTGAAGCGCCAGAACAAGACTCCTTTCAATTGAAGTGCTATCACAGACAACTATTACAGCATCGGGCTTTTCATTACATAAAAATTCTCTGGCTGCCTTTTCCTCAGCGGATTCGGAGCTTATACTATATATTCCCGGAAGATCTATTAAAACCAGTTCCATGTTATTATAACTGCAACGTCCCGACGCACTTTCAACAGTTTTTCCTGCCCAGTTTCCGGTGTGCTGACGCATACCTGTTAGAGCGTTAAAAAGGGTAGACTTTCCCACATTTGGATTGCCTGCAAGCGCTATGACAAACTGACTGCTTTCTTTTTTATCCTGACTCTGCATAATATAATGACCTCCTGTCTTTATGGAGTATTACAGATTATGCAAACTATCCGCCTTATATGACAAAAAACTGCCCATACATTTCTGTACAGGCAGTTTTAATTTTTAAATTAGGTAAGACCTGCTACGCTCATAGCATATGCTTTCAGGGCAAGCGTTGCATCGTCCATGTCAATTTCACCATCAAGATTTAAATCGGCTTTTTTATTTATATCAGCAGACGCCTTATAAATTCCTGTTCCAGCCATATTTTCTGAATAAATTTTCAAAACCTCTGATGTATCACTTATAGTAACTTCGTCATCACCATTTACATCAAAAGTGTTTATAGCAAATCGGTATTGGTAATCTTCGATTTCAGCAATAGATGTTACTCGAATGTCTTTGTTAGTAGCTTCTAAAGTATAATTAACACTATCCACTATCTGCTGCTCATCTTCTTTAGTAAAGCTGTAATAATACGTACCCTCGACAAAAACCTTATCGCCCATAAATGTCATATCACGGTTATACGTAAGCAAAATAGCATGAGCATCATACAAATCAATTTTTCCGTCAAAATTTACATCTGCACGAATACCCTTTTCACCAAAATCAGTATCATTAAGAATTCTTCTAATTGCTGTCATATGCTCAGCAATAGCAGCATCACTTATATCAACACCACCATCCAAATCAACATCTCCAAGCTCATATTGCTGCATCTCATTATAGAGCTTATCAGCGTCAGCCTGTGTTACTGCTCCGTCGCCATCTACATCGGCAAGTCTAAGCTGCTCTTCTGTAAGTGTAATATCTCCGCCTGTAATGTAATATGAAACCATTGCTGTATCGTGGCCTGTTATAACTCCGTCCATATCCACATCGCCAAGTGCAAATGAAGTTTCCTCCGCAGAAACAGCAAAAGCCATACCGCCTATCATTGTGAGCGCTGTTAATAATGATGTTAATTTTTTCATAATATCAATCCTTTCTTAGTTTTAAATTAATAATAAACTGTTTTATGTTGAACTTCTAATATTTCTTCAACAGGAATTTGAGCCATTAGAGAACCATACCAATTAAACACCAAATTACCATCAGCCGTAGTAATTACTCCATCCTTATTAGCATCGGCTGCTTCTACGCATGAGAATGTAGCATTCTGTACAGTTCTGAGAAAGGCACTACAGCTCTCTCCCCATAAAAGCTTTTTGCCATTACTCAATATTGACGTTTCATTGTCAACGATCTTATGGTTTAAAATCCTAATCTCAGGATCTAATCCGGCTGCCTGTGCATTGTTAGCCAAGGCATTAATATTAGAAGCATCGGAAATCTCTATATCTCCAGAACCATCAGCATCACCAAGCATATAATCGTAAATGATAGTCTGACTTGGAGTTACTGCAATATTAAGCTCGGGGTGTATGTCATCCATTGTGGGACTAGCCTTTATAAATCTCTTATTAATATTTTCATTTTGAGATTTATAGTTCGCCAAAGCCACTGAAAATTCAGATAAATCCTCATCTTCAACGTTTCCATCATCGGCTTCTAAATAAACACAGATTTCAAAGTTTTTGGAATAATCTATTTTTTCTTTTGCTTCAGTACCCGCATTTGCATTAAAAGTACTTGTGAAGAAAAAAAGTCCCAACTCTTCATTTCTACTAATCGCACACATTTCATTAACATCGTACAACTCATCACTGCGACTTGTTGAAACAAAATGATATTTATCAGGATCATAAAAAATATAGAAATCCAATACCGAAACACCAGGATTATTGGTCGTATAGAACGTCAGTTTAAGCTGTGACTTTGATACAGGCTCTACATCAAGCTCATAATCAAAGTTTGAACTAATACCTGGGGGTGTTACTGCCTCTGTAGGCATTGCCGTTACATTTGCGGCAATCGTTGCGACTGCAAGTGCCCCTGCAATCATTTTTCTTTCTTCATAGAAAACCATCTCCTAAAAGTAAGTATAATATAATATATGTAAAGATATTCCTTACATATATATTATATCGCTTTCACAAAAAGTTGTAAATACGTTTTTTGTTTTTTTAAATCAAGCAGCGCTTATTTTTTACTATAAAAGCAAAAAAGTGACAATATATTGCACAAAAAAATTCGCCGCACTTCCCCTAGAAAGCACGGCAAAATCTATTATTTACTTTCGGCTGCCGAGCGCTCCAGCCATGCATTTGCAAGGTCAAGAGCCTCAAACAAACTTCCTCTTTCGGAGGTCTTTACAATAGCCTCCATAGGATTCAACTTCTCATCCGTAGAAATCTGATATACTTTTATTTTATCAGCAATTTCAATGCCGTTCTGCTTTGTCTTATGCAGAATTTGCATTTGCGCTACGTACGGATCAGACATATATCCATAATATATGGAATTGCCGCTGCGTACAAGAGGAAATCCCTTATACATAAAATATTCCTGCTGCATTTTTACCATCCCTTCTTGTTATGCTGTTTAGCTCCATGTCTGGATAAATTCCTTATCAGTACCAAAAAGCTCCATGTTCTCCTTTAATACATCAATAAACGATGCACGGCACTTAAAGCTTGATACTCCGTTTATGGTTATAAGGCAATTATAATCATCCTGACGGTAGAAACAAATCTCTTGCTCCTTTTTGCCGTTTTTAGTCTTGAAATAAAGTGTTGCCTCGGGTGTTCCAACAGGTTCTTCGTCAATGGCAGTTCCCTCTGCTGTGGTTTTCAAAAGGAAGGAGTAGAACTGTCTGTAACGTTCGGTGTCGGCTTTCTCGCCATTCAGTGTTACTACGGCGCTTTCCTTGTCATTGCCCTTAACGGCAAACTCCATATCATCAACGCCATCTGCTTTAAGAGAAAGCGTATCTACGTCCCATACATATGTTGTAATAACAAGACTTGATACCAGATCTGTAGGTTCTACAGTCGCCCATGCGCATTTATCCTCTGACATGGCATATACTGCATCCACACCGTCAAGCATTACCGGATAATAGCTGCCGGAAACGCCTGTTTCATCATCTGTTTCAGTGTATTTCTCACCAATATTAAGGGTATAGGCATTGCCGTCGTCACAGTCCATTACTACTGTGCAGAAAGGCTCATCAAGACCATACTCCGCAATATCTTTCTGTTCAGGATGTATTTTTAAAACGCTGCTTGACGCTGCACCAAACATTCCTGTAATAATATCATTAGAACGTTCTACACTCAGATAGGCTGCAATAGGCGAGGTCATTTCGTGTGTTGCAGCAGTACCGCCTGTATTTTCATTATTTGCATCCTGAGCATAGGTCAAAACTATATCCTTTTCCATATCCTCACGATTTATAGTGAGTGAATTAACTATAGGATATTCACCCTCTGCCGGCGCTTTAAGCATTACAAGTGACAAGAAGCTTTCCGCACTATTTTTGTAGTTTGACACCAGAGAGGTTTTTACAGCATAAACAGTATCATCACCCTCTACTGCAAAATAACTATTTTCACCATCTGAAACAGAATTTCCAACCCTGAACGCAAACGCACTGCCATCATCAAATGTGAGCTTACCCTTTGCAGCATCATTTCCAAGGCCGTACTTATCCATATCAGTACAGTTCTCCAAAACCAGAGAGCTGGCGGAAAGTCCTGCCATGTTATTTGCAAGTGTACTTGCAAGGGCTGTATTTGTAGGAAGGTCTTCCCAGCCCTTTACACCGAATTCAGCTGCTGCACCCGAAGCCTCATCAGCCTCTACGGTACGCACTACCACATAAGAACCTGTGTTGTTTTCCACATCTATAGAAACCACGTTTGCAGCCGCCTTGTCGGAGAGTACAAGGTTCTCGGCATTTACAGCGGTGGAAGCAGAGGAGATCTCTGCCTCACTGCTGCTTTCATCTGCCGCCTGCTGACGTGAAACCACTACAACCGCTGCAACAAGTCCTGCAACGAGAACACAGCCGCCTGCAAGTCCCAGTATTTTCTTATTCATAGGACAAAATCCTTTCTGTAAAAATCGGAAGCTTTTTCTCAGCGTTTTCTTCTGCGAACAGCTACAATTACTCCGCATACAACAACTATAAGCGGGATAACTATCCAGACAGTCCACTTAATTGTATCTATCTTTTCAGTGGTAATGTCAAGTGTGGCTGCTGTTACGTTCTTAGAAGCTATGACTGTGCTTGCTTCCTTGCCGCAAATAGTATTCAATGCACTGATAACATAAGCGCCGTTATTGTAAGCTGCATCTGATACGATCATAGTGTCCAGCATCTGCATAGATGTCAGCACAAGCATATCGCTCTCATAAATAGTTCCGTCAGTATTCACCTGATTTTGTACAAGACATGCAACTGTACGTGCTTTAGTCTCGTTTGCCTCAGATTCAGAAACGTCGGAATCTTTGAGCGCTATCTCAGTAGAACCGTCGGAAGTCTGCCACAGCGGAACTACTACCTTGCCGTTATTAAGCTTTTCTTCAATAATAGGTCTGCCAAACGGAGCAACAATAGGAAGTGAAGCGTTTTCAAGGCTGCCGCTGTAATCCTGTGTCAGCACTGTTACGCTCGGTGCTATCATGGACTGACCCCTGCTGTAGAATACATCATAAGTATTTACTACCTGACTATTATCCTCAGTATCATTTACAATACTCTTTGAAACAGTAATATTCCATTCTTTCAGGAAAGCATCAAGATTAGGTGTATTTCCCTGTGTATAGTCGGCGATATAGAGCATATATTTGCCGTATTTGCCATCATTATACATAAAGTCGGAAAGACGCTTTGTAGCATCAACGCTAAGATCACTTACAGGTGCTGGCAATACAAGGATGTCGTAATCCTCTGCGCTCAGTTCTGCTGTTGAAATATCAAGATCTCTTTTAACGTCATAGCCATTATCATCAAGGAGATTATTAAGGCTGTCCATAGCGTAAACATTGCCCTGTGTCTGACTGAATATATAATTTCCATTAGACTTTTCAATAAGACCTACGTGCTTTACATTGGCATCTGTTACATTCATTATGGCATTTGTAAGCATCTGCTCGCCTTTGTAGCCGGTGATAATGTCAGAAAAAGCGCACTGGCCATACATATATGCGTAATATTTGTTGCTGTCAATATCAAACATTTCAAGAAGGCTGCTTACCTTAATACGGTCACCGCATGATACGATAACTGCACCTGAACCTATATCGCCGCCATACATTGTCTGATACTTAGATAAAATATCAGGATCTTTTGTAGTATCAAAATAGGTAACACTGATATGATCGGAATAATTCTCATACTTGGAAAGGGTTTCGCTTACCATCATTTCAGTTGTTCCAAACAGAGACTTGATAGTATCCTTTTCAACAGAGATCGCAATCTCAACGTCCTTATCAAGATTTTTTACATAGTCGATAGTTTCCTCTGAAACATCGTATACATTATCTGTAGTAAGGTCAAGACGAACATCTGTAAGCATACTTACAAGAACGTTTACAAGAATGATCACAACTATAACAACTGCGGTAATTGCTGTTGCCATAGAGCCGTATTTAAGCTTTTTGCGCATTTTCAGTCTCTTGCGCTGCTTATCGGACATATCGCCGTTTTCCAGAATTTCCTGCATATTTTCGTTCATATCCATTTTCCTCCTTATCTCCAACGGCGTGTTTCAAGGCCACGAACTGTCAGGAAGTTAAAAATAGCAGCAGTACTTACATAGAAAAGTACACTGGACAGATCGAAAAGTCCGCACGTAAAGTCATAAAATTTATTATAGAAGGATAATGCGTTCATGCCTGCCGCAATAACACCTACTATTGGCTGGAAAAATTCCGGAACATTTGCACTTTCAACAAGTCCCGAAAGCATCTGCACTATACACATCACAAATATAATTAAAAGGCTTATAATATATGCTATAAACTGGTTTTCTGTAAGTGATGAGATAAATACTCCCACAGAAATAAACGCTGCGCCTAAAAGGAACAATGCCATAAAGTTTGCAACAACTATTCCCCATGCAACAGTACCGAAAAAGCTAAGTATAAGCGCATATACAAATATTATTGCCACACCAATAGTGTACATTGCAAGAGCTGCAAAATACTTACCCAGTACAATGCCGCCAAGTGATACCGGAGCGGTAAGTAGACCCTGCTCGGTTTTTTTCATCTTCTCTTCACTAAAGCTGCGCATTGTGATTACCGGTATAAGCAGGAATCCTGCCCAAAAAAGCATTGAGAAAAAGCCTGACATATCAGCTATTCCTCGGCTAAGCGTAGTCTGATAAAAGCATACACCTGCAAATACATAGTATATGGTAAGATAAACATAGGCTATAGGGGATGCAAAGAAGGCTCCCATTTCACGTCTGAAAATCGCACCCATTATTCTTTTCCTCCCTTATTTTCCGCAGCCTTTTCTGCTGCTTCTTCGGCAGCTTCTCTAGCCGCTTTCTGATCTTCCGGTGTTATAAGATTTATTATCGGAACAGTTTTCTCTTTTTCCGACACTGTATCTCCCATTGTTATTCTCATGAAGATGTCCTCAAGGGTCATTTCATCGTTTGCCATCTTGTAAATGGTGAGTTCATTCTCACGGCACATCTCATTAAGCATAACACGTATATCTGCGCCGTCCTCCATGACTATCTCATAATCGTAAATTCCGGACTCACGCTCCATATCCGCACGAACGCTCTTAACTCCGGGTATCTTACGTATCTCCCCAAGCACCACTTCACGTTCTCCGTTAAGGCGTATTGTCATACGGTTTATGCTTGATACGCTTTTTGTAAGATTCTCAAGAGTATCATCAGCAGCCATTTTGCCCTTGTTGATGATAATAACACGGTCACATACTGCCTGTATCTCTGACAAAATATGAGAAGAAAGGATAAGCGTATGACGCTTGCCAAGCTTCTTTATAAGATTTCTGATCTCAATGATCTGCTTCGGGTCAAGACCAACAGTAGGCTCGTCCAAAATCAGAATAGGCGGATTGCCTATAAGTGCCTGCGCCATGCCCACTCTCTGACGATAGCCCTTTGAAAGTCTGCCGATAATTCTGCCCGATACGTCGCTTATCTGACAGAGACTGCATATTTCAGTAAGATGTGCTTTTCGTGGCAGCTTACACTTTTTAAGGTCATATACAAAGTTCAGATAACCCATAACGGTCATATCCTGATAAAGCGGCGGAAGCTCCGGCAAATAACCGATATTTGCCTTAGCCTTGATAGGATTTTCCAGAATATCTGTACCGTTTATAAGCACCTGACCGGAAGAAGAGCTGATATAGCCGGTAAGCATATTCATAGTAGTGGATTTGCCCGCACCGTTCGGACCTAGGAAGCCGATTATCTCCTCGTCCTCAATGGTGAAGCTGACATTGTCCACTGCCAGATGATCGCCATAGTATTTTGTAAGGTTTTTTACCTCAATCATTGACAAATGCCTCCTTATAATATTTTCATTCAAAATGCATTGAAATTATACTATTATATTGTGATAATACTGTGATGACATATTGAAATATCAAGAGAGCCTCTCGATACCGATACGTATTCTTCTAAGGGTCTCTTCCTTGCCGAGAATTGCGCAAAGATCTGTTCCGCCTCCGGGTGTACACTGCTTGCCGGAAACTGCTGTACGCAGCGGCCAGAGCATAAAGCCATTCTTTACCTCAAGCTGTGCAATAAGTCCGAATACAGCCTCATGAATACTTTCTGCCGTCCAGTTTTCAAGCGCTTCCAAAACAGGCAGCAGCTTTGTAAGAGCTTCAAGAGAAGTTTCAGGAGTGGTCTTCATCTTCTTATGACGATACATTTCAAGATCATACTCAGGCAGCTCGTCAATAAAATCTATCTGATCTGCGATATCTGTAAATATTTCTGTTCTGGGCTTTAGAACATGGCAAAGCAGCTTCATATCTGCTATATCACGCTTTACAGCTTTTTTAATATAAGGAACTGCAATTTCAGCGTACTGTTCCTCTGTGAGAGCAGCAACATACTTTGCATTTATAGCACGCAGCTTCATATCGTCAAAAATGGCCGGTGATTTACTGATTCCTTTTATATCGAAAGCACTGCACAGCTCTTCAAGAGAATATATCTCCTGTTCGCCTGTAGGTGCCCAACCAAGAAGGCATATATAATTAAGAACAGCCTCCGGCAGGTATCCCTTTTCCATAAGATCTTGGAAAGAAGCGTCTCCATTACGCTTGGAAAGCTTATGAGACTGGTCTTTCATAACAGGTGCGCAGTGAATGTATACAGGAACATCCCAGCCAAACGCCTTGTAAAGAAGATTATACTTAGGCGCAGAGGACAGATATTCATTGCCTCTTATAACGTGAGTTATGCCCATCAGATGATCGTCAACAACATTTGCAAAGTTATATGTAGGCATGCCGTCTGTCTTGATCAAGATCTGATCGTCCAGAGTAGCGTTTTCAACTGAAATATCTCCATATATTTCGTCATGGAATGTAGTAGTTCCTGTAAGCGGCATTTTCTGGCGGATAACGTAAGGAATGCCTGATTCAAGCTTAGCATTAACCTCTTCTTCCGAGAGATCACGACAGTGACGGTCATACATCGGGTCAAGATGTGCTTCTTCCTGAGCCTTACGAACGCTGTCCAGCCTTTCCTTATCACAAAAGCAATAGTAAGCTTCTCCCTTTTTAACAAGCTCTTCTGCGTATGATTTAAACATACCCATTCTTTCCGACTGTACATAAGGTCCGACAGGGCCGCCAATATCAGGGCCTTCGTCCCAGTTAAGACCTGCAATACGCAGTGTATTATAAATTACATCAACAGCGCCCTCAACATATCTCTCCTGGTCGGTATCCTCAATACGAAGAATGAAATCTCCGCCATCCTTCTTTGCAATAAGATAAGCATAAAGTGCTGTTCTCAAATTACCGATATGCATATATCCCGTAGGACTTGGGGCAAATCTAGTTCTGACTTTTTTATCCATGGATCATTTCTCTCCTATATAGATTCCGCAAGTCTGCATGCAGTTTCTGTATCCTCAGAAATCTGCCTTTGCAGTGCGGTTATATTTTCAAATTTCTTCTCACAGCGAATAAAACGCAAAAGCTTTGTAGTGCAGTATTTTCCGTATAGATCGCCCTTGAAATCAAGTATATGTGTTTCTGCAAGAGGAATATTTTCCTTAGAAACGGTCGGCTTAGTGCCTATATTTGTAACTCCGAAATATAAACCAAATGGAGTTTCCACACGGCTCAGATACACGCCCTTTGCAGGCACAAGCTGTCCGCTTTTAAAGCTTTGGTTGATAGTGGGAAAATTTATAGTTCTGCCAATTGCATTTCCGTGTACGATCTCGCCGCTTATTTCATAAGGTCTGCCCATAAGCTTTGCAGCCTTTTCGGGTTTGCCGGCACGAAGACATTCACGTATACGTGTTGATGAGACCTCGATGCCATCAAAACATACAGCATCTACAAGAGTAACATCAAATCCCATCTGTTCGCCAAATATTACAAGCTCATTAAAGCCCCACTTTGCGTCCTTTCCGAACTTAAAATCACTGCCGCAGAATACCTTTTTTGCATTAAGCATGTCTTTTAGTATGCTTTGACAAAAGCTTTCTCCGTCCATTTCGCATATATCAGAAAATTTTCCTGTATATACAGCTTCCACACCCATTGATTCAAGAAGCCTTTGTTTGTGTTCTTCGTCATAAAGAAATTCAAATGCTTTACCGTGCTTTTTCGGAAAGGTCTCTGTATTAAAAGTAAATGCACCGGGAACGAGTCCATCCTTCCTGCATTGCACAGCAGCTGCAAGAACTCTTTGATGCCCCAGATGAATTCCGTCAAAAAGTCCCAGTGCTACCGCACTTGTCTCATGCATTGGCTTTATTACATTTATCATAATTCAAGCGTCTTACCTTTCCTCAAAATTCTTTCCGCATCTAAGCTCACAATTTTCAAAGTCTGCTTTTGCAGTTCCTATAAACGTTCTATCAAAGCTGTATACTGTATACTCGCAGCGATTTGGTATTATATTATAAATGCGGCCAAGATTCAGCTTTACACCGTTTCTGTACATTCTTGTCTGTACTTCATTTAAATAAAGCTTAGGATAGTCTTCAAAAAGTCTTTCTGTAGGAATAAGGAGCTTTTCCAGCGTGCCTGTTTCTACAGCTGACTTTACCTCATCAAATGTATAGCATTCGCTTATATCAAAGCCGGACGCCATGGTTCTGCAAAGAGAAGTCATAACAGCTCCTCCGCCCAAAACTCGTCCGATATCATCAATAAGCGTTCGTATATACGTACCCTTGCCGCATTTAACGCAAAGAACAGCCTCCTGACGTTCTTCATCAAACTGCTCAAGTTCTATTGAATAGACCTGAACATTTCGCACGGGACGTTCTGTTTCAACGCCTTTTCTCGCCAGCTCATAAAGACGCTTTCCACCTACTGATACTGCGGAATACATAGGCGGCAGCTGCTCAATTTCTCCGGTAAAACTCGGGATAACATCTAAAACAGCTGATTTGGTAACGTGCATTGACGGATACTCACAAAATTCATTACCCCAAATGTCAAGCGTATCAGAGGAAAGTCCGAAGCGCACACCTGCTCTGTAGGTCTTGTCCTGACACGGCATTATATCGCATGCCTTTGCCGCCGTTCCTACAAGTACAGGCAAAACACCTGTTGCCATAGGGTCAAGCGTACCCGTATGTCCAAGCTTTCTTATTCTTAGAATACCTCTGAGCTTTCCTATAACGTCAAAAGAGGTGAACTCCTCAGGCTTATTCATACACAAAATACCGTTCACGTTTCCTGCATTCCCTTCATAACAGCTTCTACAAGCAATTTCTTTGCTTCCTCTGCCGTTCCTTTTATAGAACAGCCTGCCGCCTTTATATGACCGCCTCCGCCAAATGTCATACATATACGAGATACATTGACCTTATCAACAGAACGCATGGACACTCTGAAAACACCCTTTTCACGTTCTTTCATCACAACGCTTACTTCCGTGCCTTCAACCTGCAAAGGGAAACCGGCAATGCCGTCAAGCTCGCCATCATCTATGCCATACTTTTCAATAAGCTCTTTTGTAACGCACACAAGCATACATTTTCCGTCTGCATAGCTTTCCAGCTGCTCTGTGAGAACCTTATCAAGCTGCATCCTGCCCATACTTTTAACAATAAACATGTTCCTGTTTATAATGGAGTAAGGAATATCCGGATACTGTTCCATGATATCTGCTATAATACGCAGAGTTCTCGGACTTATATTATCATGCATGAATCCGCCTGTATCCGTTGCAATGCCTGTATAAAGGCACACTGCCATTTCTCTTGTAAGAGAAATATTCATTGCCTGCAAAACTTCATATACCACCTGACATGCAGCAGCAGCCTTGCCGTCGAGGCAAAGCTCCTTTGCATAGCCCGAATTTGAAATATGATGGTCTATGCAAAGATCAGTCTTACCTTCGTACTGCTTTAAAAGTTCATCTCCGAAAAGCTTTTCATCAGCCACATCTGCGGATATTATCATATCCGGCTCAAAATGTTCAAGTGTTTCTGCTTTGGGCAGCATAAAGTGATAGCGCTCAGGTATTGGGTCACTACAAAACACTCTTGCCTTTTTTCCTAAGCTTCTAAGGGCAAGAGCCAGTGCATACCCAGAACCTATACAATCACCGTCAGGGCTTCTGTGAATTAGAATATATGCACTTTCCGCTTCAAGTAAACGAGCCGCAGTTTCTTTTACTGTAAGCTCTCTCATTCCTGCTCCTCCTGCGTATCCTCATCCACCACAGACGGCTGTACATGGTGAAGCATTTCATTTATCTTTGCACTGTGTGCGATTGAATCATCTGCAATAAAGTGCATAGCAGGAACTTTACGCATTTTAAGGCGGCGGAATACTTCACGCTTTATATATCCCTCTGCACTTCTAAGTCCCTTTACGGATTCTTCTGCCTTTGCCTGACCGCTAAGACTAGATACATACACCTTGCAGTTAGACATATCTCTTGACAGCTCCACACGGACTATACTCAGAAGGGGATCTATTCTTGGATCTTTAAGCTCACGAAAAACTGCTGTCAGTTCTCTAAACAGATCCTCTTCTGTACGGCTTATATTAAAACTTGCCATTAGTCTCTATACTCCTCCATAATAAAGGCTTCAAAAATATCGCCTTCCTTGAAGTCACGGAATTTTTCAAGTGTAATACCACACTCGTAGTTCTCTGTAACTTCCTTTACATCATCCTTGAAACGCTTAAGGCTGGACATCTTATCCTCTGCAATTACAACGCCGTCACGTACAATACGTATCTGACACTGTCTTGTCACCTTGCCGTTCATAACATAAGCGCCTGCAACTGCACCGACATTAGAAATCTTATAAACCTGACGTACTTCAATACGTCCCATAACGACTTCACGATATTTCGGGTCAAGCATGCCCTTCATAGCTGTTTCTACATCTTCAATAGCGTCATAAATTACACGATATGTGCGGATCTCGACCTTGTCACGTCCTGCTGTTTCCTCTGCAATAAGGTCAGGACGAACGTTAAAGCCGATTATAATAGCGTTTGACGCACTTGCAAGCATAACGTCGCTTTCCTTGATACCGCCTACGCCGCCGTGTATAACTCTTACACGAACTTCGTCATTTGAAAGCTTTTCAAGAGACTGCTTGACAGCTTCTACTGAGCCCTGTACGTCAGCCTTAACAACAATGCTCAGTTCCTTCATTTCGCCCTCTTCTATCTGACTAAACAAATTGTCGAGAGTTACCTTCTGATATTCATTGAACTTAGCCTGCTTTGCTTCATGCTTTCTCTGATCTACAAGAGTTCTTGCCAGACGTTCGTCCTCAACAGCATTAAATGTGTCGCCTGCTTCTGGAACTTCTGCCATACCTGTAATCTCTACTGGTACAGATGGGCCTGCGCTATCTACAATCTGACCCTTATCATTGGTCATAACTCTTACTCTGCCCACTGTTGTACCGGCAATCAGAACATCGCCTGTGTGGAGTGTACCGTTCTGTACAAGTACTGTTGCAACAGGACCTCTGCCCTTATCAAGACGTGCTTCCACTACAGTACCCTTTGCACGACGGGTTGAATTTGCCTTAAGCTCTTGCATTTCTGCAACAAGAAGAACGTTTTCAAGAAGATCGTCTATACCTTCTCCAGTCTTCGCAGATACAGGAACACAGATAACGTCTCCGCCCCAGTCTTCGCATACCATATCGTATTTAGTAAGCTCTTCCTTAACTCTGTCAGGATTTGCACTTTCCTTATCCATCTTGTTAATCGCAACAATAACGGAAACTCCTGCTGCCTTTGCATGGCTTATAGACTCAATTGTCTGTGGCATGATACCGTCATCAGCTGCTACAACAAGGATAGCAATATCAGTAATATTAGCGCCTCTTGCTCTCATGGCAGTAAATGCTTCGTGTCCCGGAGTATCGAGGAAGGTTATCGGCTTGCCTTCATGAACAACCTGATATGCACCGATATGCTGTGTAATACCACCGGCTTCACCAGCCGTTACATGAGCATGACGAATTCTGTCAAGGATGGATGTCTTACCGTGGTCAACGTGACCCATTACGCAGACAACAGGGCAGCGCTCTTCTGTATCCTCACTCTCGTCTACCTCTTCAATAAGACGCTCTTCAATAGTAACGATGACTTCCTTTTCTACCTTTGCGCCCAGCTCTTCTGCAACCAGTGATGCTGTGTCAAAATCTATCTCTTCATTTATAGTAGCCATAATGCCCAGCATCATGAGCTTTTTGATAACCTCTGTAGCTGTTACCTTAAGACGTGCTGCCAGCTCGCTTACAATGATATTATCAGGTATCATAACCTTAAGCTGCTGCTTTCTTGCTCTCTCAAGCTCCAAACGTCTGAGCTTATCCTGCTCTGTCTCACGCTTATTGGAATACTTCTGCTTGTTTCTCTGAGCAGACTTCTGATTGATCTTCTGCTTCTTTGTAGAATAGTTATCCTTGCTATACTTTCCGGCAGGAGCGATCTGCTCATAACGCTGGTTGTACTTGTCAAGATCTACATAAGAACCTCTTGTATCAACAGTACGGCGCTTTTCAACAGTAGAGCTGCCTCCTGATGAAAGCTCAACCTCCACATGAAGTCTTTCGCCATGCTTTTGAGCCTTCGGCGGCTGCTTCTTCTTATCATTTTTTCTATCAGACTTCTGCTCGGCATTATGCTTTGGCTGCTGATTCTGAGTCTGAGCCTGTGCTGGTGCTGATGTCTTTGTCTGTTCCTGCTTTGCTTTTGCCTTCGGCTCGTTCTTTACATGTTCGGTCTGCTTTTCTGCATTTTTATGAGCAGCAGGCTTTTCTGTTTTATTCTCCGCCTTAACCTTTTTCGGAGCTGTCTTTGCTGTTTCAGCAGCTGCTGCCTGATTTTTTTCTGTCTTCTTCATACTTTTCTTTTCCTGTTTCTTTTCTTCAGTTTTGGGTTTCTTTTCAAATGCACTTCTCGGCAGGCTGCGTGTTGCGAAATAATCATCAAAATTCTCAACCTGCTGCCTCTGGGTGAAATGTTCCAGAGCTGCGTTTATCTCTGATTCTGTAAGGCCGCTTCCTGCCTTTTTCTTCTGTTCACCCTGGCTGTTGCTTTCGTAAAAAGCAATCAGCTCTGCTGCATCCATCTGCAAATCCTTTGCCACATCACTAAGTTTTCTCTTCTTCGTCATAGGCGAACCCTCCTGTTCGTTGTGTTCTGCTAATCCATATCCTCTGAAAGCTCTATAAGTCTTTTCGCAAAGCCTTTATCACATATTGCAAGCACGCCTGCTTTTCTTCCCACTGCATTTGCAATATCTTCCATAGAAACACTATCTAGTTCCTGCACGGGAACATTTTCCCTTGTGCAGAAAAAGCGGACTTCCTTTTTTGTTCTGGGCGAGGCATCACCTGTTACAAAAACACCTGCTGCACGTCCTGCCAGAATCTCCTCCTTAGCAGGATCAAAACCCATTACAAGTTTTCCTGCCTTACGACAGATTGTCAGCAGATTCAGCCATTTCTCTCTGCAATTCATTTTTCAGCTCCTCATACACAGCATCATCTACCTTACGGGAAAACGCTCTCTCAAGCTTGCGTCCTTTCTGCGCCTTGTCGAAGCATTCCATACTCTTACATAAGTATGCTCCTCTACCAGACTTTTTTCCGGTGGAATCAAGTAAAATTTCATCTTCCGGTGTTTTTATAACACGGACAAGATTCCTTTTCTCCTGCATTTCGCCGCAGCCTATACACATACGCATAGGTATTTTTTTTACCTTCATGGCATTACTCCTCAAAAGCTGTTTCTCCATCAAGACGTCCAAGCTCAGAAGCTGCTTCAAGCTCTGTCATTTCAGACGCCTGCTCAAGTCCTGCAAGCTCATCTGTTTCAGCTTCAGGCGCTTCCTTAGCCTCATCCGCAGGAACTATTTCAAATTCAGGTTTTATATCAATCTTGAAGCCTGTCAGCTTAGCTGCAAGCTTAGCATTCTGACCACGATTACCGATTGCAAGTGACAGCTGATTATTTGGAACAACTATGCTGCAAGTACGGTCTTTTTCCTCATTTGTAAGAATATCCACACGGAGAACAGTTGCCGGAGCAAGCGCTCTTGCAATGAATTCCTCCGGCTTTTCGCTGTAAGGAATAATATCTATCTTTTCTCCGGAAAGCTCTGCAACAATAGCAGATATTCTTGAACGCTTAGGGCCGATACAAGCGCCTACAGCGTCAACATTTGGATCATTAGACCAAACTGCGATCTTTGTACGAGAACCTGCTTCTCTGGAGATAGCCTTGATCTCAACTGTACCATCGTATATTTCAGGAACTGTCATCTCAAACAGACGCTTTACAAGCTCCTTGCGTACACGGGAGATTTTGATAACCGGCTTCTTCTGTTTATTGGCAATGGCTGTAATATATACCTTTACCATCTGTCCTTCTCTGAGCACTTCACCAGGGATCTGCTCCTTACGGAAAAGATATATCTCTGTGTTGTCGTAAATAAGAGTAGCTGTACCGCCAACCTCTACCTGAGACACCTGACAGGTAATGCACTCGAATTCCTTCTTCTCAAACTTCTCAAGGATTCTTGCACGATTTATATCACGCAGGTCACCCTTTATAGACTGCTTTGCAGACAGTGCAGCAGCTCTGCCGAACTTATCAATATTTAGTCTTTTCTGAATAGTACCGCCTACAACAGCATGTGGATCGAACACTCTTGCAATGGTAATATTTATTTCATTTTCATCAATAGGCTCATCATCTACAACTGTCTGTCTCAAATACATCTCAAACTTCTGTGTTGCGGGATCAATCTCAATAGTAATGTTTTCCTCACAATCAGGATATGCTTTTCTTGCTGCCTTGAGCATAGCAGATTTTACCTTTTCAACCAAAACCTCAACATCTACACTATTTTCTGTTCCCAGTGCAGAAAGTGCCTCAAAAAAATTTTTGTCCATGTCGTTTCATTCCTCCATTAAATTAAAAAGCAATTTCAACATACAGCTTGACATACGAAAGATCTGACAATCTAAGCTGCACGGTTTTTTCATCATCAGTGGCAATAGAAACATTCTCGCCGTCAAAGGCTGTAAGTGTTCCTATCCACTCCTTTTCTCCGTCGATCGGACGTATTGCGTGTGCTTTTACAACCTCTCCGATGGAGCTTTCAAAATGCCAGCCCTGACACAACGCTCTTTCAAGACCTGCCGAACCTACCTCCAGAATATAATTCTGTGCTATAGGATCTTTTTCATCAAGAATTTTATTCACAGGTCTGGTCATTGTTTCACAATCATCAATTGTGATGCCGTTTTCGTGGTCGATGAAAACTCTCAGATACCAGTATGCGCCTTCTTTTTCAAAGCTTACATCCCATATCTCAAAGCCAAGCTCTTCCGCTATAGGCAACACCATTTCATAGACAAGTTTCTCAGTTCCTCCGAATTTTTTCAGTTTCATGCAAACGCCTCCGTCCTTTCCGGAAAATGTTCTTATTTGATGTATACATAAGCAAAAGACCGGTGGCTGCCGGTCTTTGCTTAAAAATATAAGAATATTATATCATACTTCTTTTTAAAAATCAAGGGGTTTCTCACATTTTTTCAATAATAAATAATTAATTATAAAGATTGATCATATCATCAATATAATCCAGTTCTTCTTCGCTGCAAATATTTTTAAGCTTTGCAAGATATGTTTGCGCTTTTGAAACTTTCTTCATAACGCCAAGGCATTTAAACACAGTCATATACAACTCATATTTATCATCATCTGACCAGTCGTTAAATGTATCATCTGATTCAAGCGTTTCAGCTGTAATAACAGCCTTTTCATACTGATGGGTCAAAATGTACACCCAGTACATTTTCACAAGTAAATTAATATCTTTTTCAATTTCATACGACTTTTCATAGCACTCTAAAGCCTTATCAAAACAAAAATATTCCATAAGAATATCCGCTTTAATAAATAACAAATCTGCATTTGTTTCAGTTTTCAAGGCTGCATTTACATATCGCAGAGCTTCCTGAGTGGGAGTATTTATATCTTTTGCGAGTTCTGTAAGCTCATCAACAGACTTGTTTCCAGTATACTCTTCTGAAAGCAGCGCATCCGTATATACCGTGTTAATAAAGCCACAATTTTCCTCTTCGCATTTTGATATGTATGCCAAAACGGACGGAACAACTTCTTTTCTTGCATATTCAGAATCAGCATACCAGATTGCCGACTGCCCCATTCCTTTGCCTTTTCCAATCTTAGAGGCTCTTGGAATAATATAATTTCTCATATTTTCCGGCAGCAGATAACAATCCTTTGCATCTGCAACAATATTGTAATACAAATCCTTATCAGGCTCTGGATAGTATCCTAATGTTTCACAACTAAAATCATTCTTCACATATCTATAAACACGAGCGTTCTTATACCAGCCAACTATAACATTACTAGAATCAGAAGATTTCTTCGCAACCCAGATAACACAAACATCATCAACATAATTCTCCTTATCGGCATCAATGTCAATGCGTTCAATACTCAGCTTATCGCCATAATGCATAAAATAACCATAGCATTTTCCGTTGTAATCAAGGAAGTTATAGACTTCTCCTCCATCATTGTTTTCAGTTATATACTTTCCACCATTTACGGGAGTATCATTCTTAGCGCCGCAATAGTTCTTCATATATGCAATATTGCAAAAGATAACTTTCTGCATAGTATAACCTCTTTCTGCCGATTGTTGATTCTCTTATTTTTTACGTTTTGATGCTTATTAGAAAAATCATTTTGCATTAAAATCCGCAAGAATTCCATCTATTACAGATGAACATTCATCACGTATAACAGCCCATGAGTCCTTATCACCGTTCAAAAGTGCGGTAGATATATTGTCCATGATACCTCTTGTTGCATATGTATATTCGCCTTCGCCAAACATCCTGCTTCCCATTCCGTATCCAAAATCGAATACCGGAGTTACATTTTCAGGGTCTACATATTGACACAATGCATCATACTGCTCTTCGGTAATATATTTTTTGATAGTTCCTGCCGCATTCTTTTCAACGATAAGACATTTCTGCTTAGCGCTTTCTGCATAATCCTCTGTAATGCTTGCAAGTCTTTCACACTTTATGTACGCACCCACTGCCGCACCATTTTCCGAATTTTTAACAAGCATCTTTCCGCCAAAGCTGCAATTTATATAATACTTATCGGCATCCGGAGCTTTCGGAAACGGTACTATCATGAGATCGTTGCTTTCAACAAAGCCCTCCTCATTTATCTCCGGTTCGGAATCATTCATTACATTTGAATCTGCAAGCGCCCAGTCAGCCATTGCGAAAAATAGCGTAGAACCGTCCTCATTAAGATAGCCATGCCATGCAGGATCAAAGAGACCACATCTCATAATATCCTCCATAACATTTTCTGCTGATTCAATGGATTCGCTTTTTATGTTGTTAGAAAATTTCTCACCATCATACTTTATAACAGTTTCACCGGTTGATTGTATCATAGCCTGACCAAACCAGCCATTTATACCATAACGAGTCTCACCCTCAGCAGCATTTCCGGCAAAGGTGGTCATCATATCCATAAACGTATCCCAGTTCCACTGACCCTTAGTATAAAGCTCATATGGGTCGGGCAGACCGTTTTCCTCGCACATACTGCGGCTGTATGTAATAATCAATGGAGTGCATATGCTATAAGGAACAACATAATGCTTTCCTTTATATTCATACATATCAATAACATTTTCCATACCGTCCCAGATATCGTCCTCAAGGCTGATATAATCATCCAGAGGCTGATATTGATCCTTTACAACGCCGTTTGGAAGCGCATCCCATTCATATGGAAACATATCGACAGGGTCGCCGCTAAGAATACGACTCGCAAGAACATCAAATTTATTTTCGCTTGTACAGCCGATATACTCGACCTTTCCGCCGTACTCATCTTCAAATATAGAAAGCGCCACACTTCTGTCCTGATTATTACTAGGGTTTACATCGTAATATGACAACCAGTAAATAGTTTTACCTTGCACATCTTTCAAAGCTGGGTCATTTTGGACGTAATCCGAAACAAAAGATACATCTGTAGTATATTCATCTACTTTCTTATAAAATTCAGAGTCACTGCTTCCGGCTTCGGATGAAGGGCTGCTTCCACAGGCTGAAAGCACAACTGTTAATGACAATATAAGCGCAACAGATAATATACGTTTTAAAACATACATTATAGAGTTCCCCTTTCGTATAAAAATACAAACAATAAAACCTCAATAATTGTATTATATAACAAAAATCTTTTGTTGTCAAGTAAATAATACCTGTGATTTATAAACAAAAAGCTCATATCAAAAAAATAGTGCAGCGTTTTTTGAAAGATCGCTGCACTATTTTTGCTTATTTTTTTGCTTATTTAATTATGCTTTTAATATTATCTAACCTTTGCACCGCACGGCAAGCTCTGATCCGGAAATACTACCTTTGCACTGCCGTCAGCTGCGTCTGCTGCACATATCATGCCATTACTTTCCACGCCGCAGAGCTTCACTGGCTTTAAGTTTGCTACGATCATTACCTTCTTGCCGATAAGATCATCAGGAGCATACCACTGAGCTATACCAGATACTACCTGTCTGCCGCCCATGCCGTCATCAAGCTGTAAGCACAAGAGCTTCTTTGACTTCTTGACCTTTTCGCATGCTGTTACCTTTGCAACACGCAGATCTACCTTAGTAAAATCATCAAATTCTATCTCAGGCATTACCGGCTGAACGTCAATAGTTTCCTCTTCAGGTTCTTTCGGGAGATTCTGACTGATAATAGCGTTAAGCTCCTCAATTTCCTTTTCAACATCTATTCTCGGGAAGATAATACTGCCCTTTCTTACCTCTACATCTGCACGAAGAACACCGAACTTGCCAGCATTTTCATATGTTCTCTCAGACTCATTTGCGCCGATCTGCTCCCATACTATCGGCATAGTAGACGGCATAAATGCAGAAAGAAGTGTTGAAATAATTCTGATAGTATCAAGAAGATTGTAGAGCACAGTTGCAAGACGTGTCTTGTTAGACTCATCCTTTGCAAGCACCCAAGGCGCTGTTTCATCAATGTACTTGTTCGCTCTGGATACAACCTTGAATATCTCAGCAAGCGCAAGATTGAGCTGTGTCTGGTCAATGAAGCCGTCAACAGTATCTCTAAGACCAGTTGCTGCTGAAATAAGCTCATCGTCAAATTCACCAGCCTGACGTTCTACAGGCAGCTTTCCGCCAAAGTACTTGTCAACCATTGCAACTGTACGGGAAACAAGGTTTCCAAGACCGTTAGCAAGGTCAGAATTTATACGATTTATCATGATTTCATTAGAGAATGAACTATCTGCACCCAAAGCCATTTCTCTAAGAATGTGATAACGTATAGAATCTGCTCCATAACGTTCGCCAAGAACCAGCGGATCAACAACATTTCCCAGAGATTTACTCATCTTCTGTCCGTTGAAGGTTATCCAGCCATGGACAGCGAGGTGTTTTGGCAGTGGCTGTTCCAGCGCCATAAGCATTGCCGGCCAGATAATAGCGTGGAAACGCATAATATCCTTCGCTACCATGTGAACATCAGCAGGCCAATAATGCTCATAATCATTATATGCATCATTATAGAAGCCAAGTGCGGAAATGTAATTGGAAAGAGCGTCTATCCATACATATACCACGTGCTTTTCATCAAATGTAACAGGTATGCCCCATTTAAATGAGGTTCTGGAAACACAAAGGTCCTCGAGACCGGGCTTTATAAAGTTGTTTACAAGCTCTGTTGCACGTGTTTTTGGCTGGAGATAGTCTGTTTCCGTCAGCAGCTTTTCAATGCGCTCTGCAAACGGAGACATTTTGAAGAAGTATGCTTCTTCCTTTGCTTCAACAACGTCACGTCCGCATTCCGGACATTTGCCGTCAACAAGCTGTGAATCTGTCCAAAAGCTTTCACAAGGCGTGCAGTATTTGCCCTTGTATTCGCCCTTATAGATATAGCCCTTATCATAAAGTTCCTTGAATATTTTCTGTACTGTTTCGATATGATAATCATCCGTTGTGCGTATATAACGATCGTAGCTGATATTCATATACTTCCAGAGATTTTTAAAGATAGCAACTATCTCATCAACATATTCCTTTGGAGTAACGCCCTTTTCAGCGGCTTTCTGTTCAATTTTAAGTCCGTGTTCGTCAGTACCTGTCAGGAACATGACTTCATTGCCCTGCATACGGCGGTAACGGGCAATTGAATCGCAGGCTACTGTAGTGTAGCAGTGTCCGATATGAGGATTGCCCGATGGATAATAGATCGGTGTGGTGATATAGTATTTTTTACACATAGAATACTTCCTCCTTGACGAAATTTTGTGCAATGCACGTTATCTTTTATTATAACATAAAAATTCCGCTTTGTCACTCAAAAAATAAAAGTTTTTTCATTATTTAATATTCACAGAATATTGTCCGCTCCACAAGCACAAGCGTGTTCTACAAATAAACATTTTATATTGAGAGAAATTTGTGGGAAATAACAGTTGATTTTTCCACGAAAATAAACTATACTATAATATATGGTAATAAAAAAACTGAAAGGAGACGGGAGAGTAAGAAAACACTCCTGTGTGAAGAATATGAGTCTTAAAGTTGTAAAATTCGGCGGAAGCAGTCTTGCAGACGCAGGTCAGATGAAGAAAGCCGCAGATATTATCAAGGCAGATCCAAACCGTCGTTATGTTGTACCCTCTGCACCGGGTAAAAGATTTTCTGAAGACACAAAGGTAACAGACCTTTTGTATAAGTGTTATGAACTGGCAGACAAGGGAGAAAATTTCAGTGATGTGCTGTCTGAAATACACAGCCGTTACCGTGAAATTATTTCCGGCTTGGAAATGGATTTTTCCATTGATGAAGATATAAAAACTATCGAAGAAAACTTTAAAAAGCGTTTCGGCAGCAACTACGCTGCAAGCCGTGGAGAATACCTGAACGGAAAGGTTCTGGCTGCATATCTCGGCTTCCCGTTTGTAGATGCAGCTGATGTTATATTCTTCTGTGCAGACGGCAGTCTCAACAAGGAAAAGACAGCCGAAGCCCTCAGAAACACTCTTGCTGATAAAGAATACGCCGTTATCCCCGGCTTTTACGGCTGCGGTGCAGACGGTTATGTAAAGACATTTTCCAGAGGCGGTTCAGATGTTACCGGTTCTATCGTTGCAGGCGCTGTAAAGGCATCACTTTACGAGAACTGGACAGATGTTTCAGGCTTTTTGGTTGCTGACCCAAGAATAGTAAAAGATCCTGAATCTATCAAGACCATCACCTACACTGAACTGAGAGAGCTTTCATATATGGGCGCATCCGTGCTTCATGAAGACGCTATCTTCCCTGTTCGTTCAGCGGGCATACCGATCAACATCAAGAATACAAACGACCCATCTGCTCCGGGTACAATGATCGTTCCGGATAGTCATGAAGAGGAGATCAGCGCTTATACTATTACAGGTATTGCAGGCAAAAAGAATTTCTCTGCTATCAACCTCCACAAAGACATGATGAACAGCCAGATTGGCTTCTGCCGTGATGTACTTGATGTACTGGCTGAAAATGGTATATGTATTGAGCATATGCCGTCAAGTATTGATTCTATGACAGTAATCATCGACAACGCTCACATTAAAGGCAATTACGATGAAATATTGACACAAATTCGCAAGAGAGTGAATCCGGACGATATGTATGTTGAGGACGGCATAGCACTTGTAGCAGTTGTTGGCCGTGGCATGTGTAGAACAAGAGGCGTAGCAGCAAGAATATTTGCAGCTCTTGCCCATGCGAGAATAAATGCAAAGATGATAGATCAGGGTTCAAGTGAGCTTAATGTAATCATCGGCGTAAATGAAGAGGACTTTGAACAGGCTATTCGCTGCATTTATGATATTTTCGTAACAGCTGCCAAGGATTAAATTTAAATTTTATAAAAAATCTTGACCCGACGGTTTTTAACTGACCGCCGGGTCATTTTTTTATATTACAGTTCGATTTGCTTTCCCAAAAATTGAGAAGCTGCTTGAATAAGTGTTTTCTGGCTTTCATTGAGAGCGGATTCAGTGCCATTATCAAGGAACGCCACAGCTCCGGTAACATCACCAGCGGAAATAATCGGCAAACATGCAACTGCTCCTTTGTCAACTCCTTCTGCGGGAATAAAGGAACAGTTCGAGCCGTCGCAGTAATACTGCTTTCTGTTTTCCATAAGCTCTTCAAGCTCTGGAGATACACGCCTTGCATTCCATTCCTTCTTTGCTGCTCCGGAAATGGAAATAACGTGGTCACGGTCAAATACCGCAACAGGGCAGCCGGATAATTTATGCATAATATCTGCGACCTGAGCTGCATTTTCGCTTATTTCGCCTATAGGTGAATATTTTTTAAAGATAACTTCTCCATCTGTACTGGTATAAATTTCAAGAGGATCGCCCTCACGGATACGCATTGTTCTGCGGATCTCCTTTGGGATAACAACACGACCTAAATCGTCGATTCGTCTTACGATACCTGTAGCTTTCATATTCTTTACTACCTCCGTAAATTTCGGTTTGTGGAAATAGTATGTGCAGAGCTTGTCAGAATATGCGAACGCAGTATGGGAAATAATGGCTTAAAATACTTAAAATTAAGGACAGCCGCAGTTTTACACACGCAGCTGTCCGATTATAAATTTATTTCAAAATTCGTTTTTTATTTTATCGGTGATTTCCGCCACCGCCGCCGCCGCTGCTTGTTCCGCCGCCTCCACCGCTGCTTCCGCTGCTGGATTCACGTTTCGTGCGTATCTGATACTTTCTTATAAACATGTCAGACCTCTGACCGTATTTTATATTTTCAGAACGCAAATAATGCAAACTGGAAGGCACGCTTTTAAATTTATAATGGCTCTTTATGCAGAAGAAGGTTATTATAGACGCAATAAATGCAATAACAGCACCTATAAGCATAGCCATGCCCCAATTCTTGGGACGGCTGTCTCTTTGTTTTAGTACCCCATCAGAAGTCATAGTTATATATTTTCCGGTATCGGGAACGTAAAAATATTTAAGACTTGAAGGACCTTTATTATAATAAAATTTAAGACCGCTTATAAATCGTTCTATAGCAGTGTACGGATCTTCATCACCTCTGGGGAGATACGGATTCATCGTATCAAAGATTGCAGAAATGCGATCCTCTGCACCATCGGTTTCTCCGGAAAAATAAAATCTTGCACGATTTCTTGTATATATGAAATCATATGGCGCATAACTTGTATCCCCATGACCTGCAAGATCAAGGTAAAGCACTACGCTGTCATCATCACGACCATAAGCGTCCAAACAAAGCTCTTCACAGAACATCTGGGTTTTGGAGTCACTGCCCCTAATAGCTGTACCGCTTACATATACCATAATATTCATGTCAATATATTCGGCGGTTTCCTGTATATTTTCTGTAAGCTCTTGTTCCTGCTCATCATCCAGCATATCTGCACCATCAATAAGTACGCTTTCGGAAGGGTCTATAGGTACATCGGGAAGTACGGTATCAGCATGAGCTGTCACAGATACTTTGCAGCTGAGAATCGCAGCAGCACTTATAAGAATTGCCGCAGCTGATTTAAACGCCTTTATCATAGCAGCATACCTCCTATAAGTCCAATAATAACTGTAATCACAGCAAAAAGCACACCGCAGAAGCCCAAAAGCTTTCCTATACTCAATGGCGGCGTACCGGCAAGCTTACCTGTCTGAGCATTCATCGCAAAACTATAGGTTTTACCGTTATGGTGATAGTTCATAAACCATACAGGCATAAGAGCGTATTCACGATCTACATTTCTGTAGTTTATATTCAAATTTTCAGCCTTAACGCTGCTATAACCCTGAATAGTCTCATGAAGCTTTTGCTTGCAGCCTTCATGAATACGAATTTTTGCACGATTTACTACCTGTTCCCATTCCACATCATACTTTTCAGCCATAAAGCCACTCAGATACTGCATAGAAAAGTCACGTATTTCACGATAATTATAAGGTTCAATGGCATCCATAAGAGCGTCCTCGATTTTATTAGCGCCATCAGAAGGCACTCTTTCAAACGGAAACGCACCGCTTCTTTTTACAGAAAATTCACTAACTTCCGTTATATCATAATTTCCCGATGACCAATGACGCTTCTTCTCTCCTATACAGGAAAGATTCGCATCAGCAGTACAGCTTGTAAGCCAAAACGGAACATATACACCGCTCATTTTTTCAAGCTGCTGCTTTGATTTAAAGTCGCTTGGCAAAAACCATCTCTTGCCGCACCATTTTTTAAAGCTATCAATAGCCTGTTCTTTTGTAATGGCAAACGGAATAACAGACTTAGGTCTGTATTTACCTGTAAGTCGTCCTGCCAGCACAACAGGGTTATGACAATAATAACAAAAAGAGGCAGATGTAGTCTCTTCTGCAATTATCTGAGCACCACAGGAGTCGCAGGTATAAAGTCTTGTATGTTCTGTAAAGTCATTGTCATCGCCGTCAAAATCCGGAAAATCATTTTCATTTTCAAGAGTCTGAGCGTTCGGGTCGGCGTTTTCCTCAGCCATCTTATTAACTTCATCATACAATTTAGCAATCTCTGATTCCTCAAAGTAACTGCCGCAGTAATCGCAGCCAAATTTCTGCTGCTCGGGTTTAAATACCAGCTCGCCGCCGCAATAGGGACATTTATATTGTACAGTGTTCAAATGAGTCCATTCCTTTCTGTTTTTTAAATTAGCTGCGCTTGTTGCCGCAATTTGTGCAGAAGTTGCCCTTATTTACAGTACCGCAGGAACAAGTCCAGTCGCCGCCAGCTTCCGGTTTTTTACTTCCGCAGTTTGTGCAGAAATTACCTGTATTAGTCTGACCGCATGAGCATTTCCACTCACCTGCTGGGGCTGGCTTCTTGCTTCCGCAATTTGTACAGAAATTGCCTGTATTGCTCTGACCACATGAACAGTTCCAGCTGTTTGCCGATGCCTGAGCAGCCTGCTGCTGTGCTGCTGCTTGCTGCTGCATCTGCATTTGAGCCATGTTGTTTGAAGAGGCTGCGCCCATAAAGCCGCCTGCATTCTGCATACCCATGCCCATCGCCATAAATGCTTGACCTGCACCAGCCTTATTACTGCCGGCAGCCTCCATACCTCTTGCAACAGAACCCTGAACATATCCCTCACGAATAGTCGGGTCAGAGAGCATTGCGCCCTGATTGCGCATATTGATAAGCTTTTTGCTTTCTTCGTCATAGCTTATGCTTGCTATACCAACAGATGAAATCTCAATACCACGAACCTTTTTCCACTCATCATCCAGAACGTCACTCATATACTTAGCAAGCTTCATGCCCTGAGATGGAAGTGTTGAAATGCGAACGCCGTCAACCGACATCTGATTTACAGCGCTTGAAAGTGCGTTGAGAAATTCCATATTAAACTGCTCGCCTATATCCTCAAAATCAACACGATTGTTATTACGTGCAGTACATTCCATATAGAATTTAAGCGGATCTGCTATCCTTACAGAATATGTACCATGGCAGCGCAGGAAAAGCTCTGCATTATAGAAGTTATCGAAATACTGAACGGCATTTCTTGTTCCAAACTTTATTCCACGTATCTCAGACAGATTAACAAAGTAAACCTGCTGTGCGCTTGTCGGCTGACCGCCAAACTTAAAGCGCTGGAATGTATCTTTAAGAGTATCTCCAAACTGACCGTTAAAAAGTGACGGAGCAGAGGACATAAACACCTCATAATAACCCGGTTCTGCTGTATAGTCAATGATTCTGCCGTCCTCAACAAGGAACATCATCTGGTTCGGGCCTACTACGATTTTTGAGCCATTGGAGATAACGTTTTCATTACCCTTTTTATTGCTGCTGCGCTTGTTGTTTACCTGCACGCCTCTGCACATGATCGTAGTTGGCCCCATATCTGCTGCCTGTATATAATCAAGCCAAGAATCTGCAAGCTGACCGCCAACTGAGCCTATTGCCGCTTTAATAAGTCCCATAATAATATCCTCCGTAAAAATTTATTAGTATATTTTGTTTCCAGCATCATAAAATCAAAGATTTCGTGACATTATCGCCCAATATGCAGATAAAAAATCACCTTTTATACCTGCAAGGACACTAATGTCATTATATCATATGTATGTAACTTTTGCAAGTATTATTTTAACGCCTTAATTACAAGTAAATATATAGGCATAAAAGCATACAAAAAAGACTTTCCGCAGAATAAAATTCATACGGAAAGTCTTTATCTTATTTACTATTCAGATTCATTATTCAGCGTCAGATTCGCTGTCCTTCTCGGCTTCTGGCTCATCAGAAACCTTAGGTTCAGGTTTAGCTGGCTTTGAACTTTGATTTGCAGCAGCTTCGATTTCTTTCAGCTCACTTGGCAGAGGAATATAGATCACAGGACCGTTCCACTCTGCGGCAGCCTTATGTCTTGCCTTAACTGCGGCAATAAGTGCCTTATTTCTGCGGCGGTCACTTCTATGGAAGATAACAAGCAGAATTATAGCAAGAATTACACAAATCAAACCTGTATACCATCCTGGAGATACATATTTAAACTCAACAGTATGTGTACCCGGTTCAAGCTGTACGCCCACAAACGCCTTGATAACTTCTGTAGGCTTTACGCTCTTGCCATCAACCTTTACTCTCCATGTGCCTTCCCATGGCAGCTTTAAGAATGACTGCTCAATTGATGAGCCTGTTTCTTCCCATGGAATAGATGTCATAAGAATCTGTCCCTCGGAAGCTGTTACAGTACCCTTAATATAGTTTTCGTCATATTCTTCAATATTCAGCTGATTTGGCTTGAGCTTATCAATATCCTGCTGGAACAGATCTTCATTGAAGCTATAGAAGAAGAAGTCACGTACAATTGTATACTCGTTTGCAACAGTTACACGAAGGCTTATCTTCTTGCCAGGCTCAAAGCTTCCAAGACGCATCATTGTATAGTTATCGCCCTCAAAATATGAGCTGAAGAAGCCATAACGATCGTGATCTGTGTAGTCATAATCCTGAAGCTCATCACTCCATTCACCAAGCCACAAGTTTACAGACTTCTGATTCTCAGTCTTAAAGTAAATGTAAATCGGCTTGTCATCCGGAACGGTAAAGTTAAAGTTAATGGTCGGGTCGCCATCGCCTGCTGTATAAAGCTTCAAGCGATTTTCAATATTATAGTCTGAAACAGTAATATTGTTGATAACAGGCTCACCTACATCAATAGGTGTATAGTACTGTGAATAACCAGCAAGAGCATTTGAAGCGTCAAACTGTGTCTGACCTGAAAGTGTGCTCAGGAGTACGTTCTGGCTATTGAAAGGATTGTCATTTCCAAGATGATCTATCTTGAGAATATCTTCATCAGCCATATAGCCTATAGAAAGCGCATTAGGGTTTTCGTAAATCTTTACAGTCTGATTTGCACCGTTATGGTTCTGATATGTGTAGCCTTCATTGATAGGAACGTAGTTGTCATTCAGGTAGTTGTTGCCTGAATTATCCTGACCCTTTTCGGCTTCCTGATTAAGAACATACTTGATGCCAAGCAGTGAGTCGGCAATATCAGAGTTGCCGTTATAACGAGTGTAATAGCTGTGTGTACAGTAACCCATTGTTTCGATAAAGTTGATTATCTTTGTGTTCATAACAGAGCTTGAATGAGAGATACCTCTAAGACCCAGAGCGTCGTTATCATTTACGCATCTCCAATAGGTCTTCTCTGAACGGTACAAACCGTCATCATACTCTTCGAGTTCGTCTACAATAGCTCGTCCGTTCTGAATAAAGTTATTGTAGTATGCTCCGCCTGAATATGCAACTTCCTTATGAATCTTGTTCATAGAGTCAACTGCATTATAGGTAGCTTCACCGGACACAAACACCAGCATAGAAAGAACTATCGCTGTATTCATTGCACGTGTTCTGCCAGCCTTGCCATTATTAAGCATATAAATAAGCATAAGGTGTACAAGAATAAAGATAACCGCTACCCAGATGCTCTTTTTAATATCAATATGCTCATAATTGATACGAACCATGAAAAGCATACCTATAAGAAGCAGAACGAATTCAGTAGTCAGCTTGCCGATAGAAACGCCCTTTAAATTCTTAAACGCAACGGCTGCCATATTAAGCAGTACAAAAGAAACGAGGAAAGAATAACGATAGGGGAGCCAGTTCGGAACCTGTCCGCCGTGCCACATCATATCTACAGGCTTGATATACATGCTAAGAACCATGCATATGAGCATGAATGTATAGCCGAGTTTCTTCTTTACGCTTATATCTTTGTTTACATAGAAAAGTGGAAGCAGGAACAGAGTGAGAGTTCCGCAATAGATTTCAGGGCTGCCCTGTACGTTTACAGAGTCATACTGTGCCGGCATAAGCTGCGGGAACAGGTCAACCAGTTCAAACTGTGTCTGGAAGCTGTAATCCGGATCTGTAAAGTCAAACTTACCCTGCTGGAGTGCAAAATACATAGGCAGGATCATCGCTGCCGCAAGCATTGCGCCTACAATTGAAGAATAAGTGAAACGTCCGATAGCCTGAACCTTACCCATACCGTCAAGGCTCTTTGAATCAGAACCAAAGAATGTATAGAAAATAAAGTATATAACACAGAAAAATGCGATCATATAGCCAATATAGAAATTAGCTACAAACATAAGACCCAGCGGAATAATATAATTAAGTCGTCTGCCATCGTCAACGAGATATTCCATACCAGCCATGATAAGAGGCAGGAATACCAGACCATCAAGCCACATAGGGTCGATAAGCTGGATAACGGCATAAGCCATCATTGCATAGAGCGTTGAAAAAATAAGAGATGGAACTTCTTCTACGCCTCTGCGTTTGCGGAGAAAATAACCGAATGTTACTGCTGCCGCACCGAGTTTAGCAAGCTGCATAATAAGCAAGCTTGTAAGCATCATACTTTCTGGAAGAAGTATGATAATAAGAGTAAATGGGCTGGCAAGATAATAGCCTATGATACCCATAAAGTTACCCGACAGATTTCTCGACCAGTCGTAGAATATACTACCGTCTCCCCAAAATGCATCTCGGATAGCCTCGAAATAATAAACATACTGTCCGTTCAAATCAAGACAGAGAACGGATTGATCGCCAAATGGTGCAATACCAAAAATCGCATAAGCGATGTATGTCAGAATTACCGGAATGAAAAACGCAATAAAGTAGAAGCGTTTATCATAGAACCAGTGCTTCAGGCCACCGGAAATTCCGGCTTTTGAAAAATGCACTTTGGACATTGCCGGAACTTTACCGGCTTTTGTTTTTGTTGTTGCCATTGTTACCTCCTATAAATTCCTTCCTGTACGGCTATTTGACCGTTTTCAGGAAATACTTAATTTAATTATAACACATTGCAAATAGACTTGCAAGCATTTTCAGAAAAAATGAAGCTTTCGCAATTAAAACCCACTTTAAAAGCCACCATATATTACCTAGCCGAGCAGCCCTGCTATTGACATCATGTCTGTATGGATATATACTATAAACATAAAACATAAAAAGCATAAAACATACAGGAGGTGACATCTCATGCAGAAGCATTTAATATATCTAGCGGGTTTTGATATACCGCAAAGCACAGCGTTTAAAATAGCATTTATCGCAGTAACAGCTGCTTATATAATATCTATGGTGGTTCTGTTCATATTCTATAGAAAGGCTGCGTCAAAGCTCGCCTCAAAAAAGCAAAAGTCCATTAAGAACAAACAACGTAAGCGCCGTCAACATTGATCAGAAACAGCATTTGATCTTCAAACAGCTTTATTGTTCCATCTGTATTTGTGCGGATATTGTAGGTAATATACTTACCGTCGGATATATGCTGTGAAATATAATTTTCATCACCGCTAAGTTCCTTAAGCATATTATACAGATTGACAAGATCCATGCTTTCCTCATCATCTATTGTATAATAGCTCTTGACCTCGACCTCTTCTATCGTATAAGGAACGTCCTCCTCTGCGGCAAATTTCGAGTTCATATCCACAACAAGGCCGTCCATTCCCAAAATGCCTTGATAAAGTGACTCCACAACAAAATCAGTATAGAGATCAAGAGTAGTGTCATCAAGAAGCTTCTCGTCCTTTGATTCAAGGGCGTAGAAATAGTCGGACAGCGTTTTTACCTCCTCCGGAGAGAAAAATCTTCTGTCGTAGGTTATGGGAACGTTGCCGCTATGTGTATCTGTAAGCATAGTTGCACCGTAAGGCAGGTCTGCTTCTGAGTAATTCGGTTCATTACTATCAGAACAGCCTGTTAAAACAGCCGCAATCATAACACCGACAAGACACAAGTGCCATTTTTTCATAACAAAACTTCCTTTCATAAAAATTTGCTCTTATAGCGTATCATATTTTTTTGATAATGTCAATGATTTTTATGTAATACTATGAAAAAAATAAGCTATACACAAATACATAACAAAAAATAGAGTTCTTTTTTCGTTAAACAGAAAAAAACAGTTGACGAAATGGCGATTTTCGTGTATCATATATAAAGAGATGACTAATATGATTAAAGAGACAACAGCGGTATATCCGCAGAAATACACGGGTGATATAAAAAGTGAGTAAAAAAAGCCAAAGTAAAACGGTATCTTATATAAAAAGATGGATTGCCCTTATAATTGTAATAGCTATTCTGTGCCTTTTAGGATATGCAGGATTTCGTGTGTGGAACTTCTACCGTGCTGTAAACGGTGACATTCCGCCTCAGCTGCCCTCAGCAGAGGAATATCCTGTGAGAGGAATAGATATTTCTTATTATCAGGGCGAAATAGACTGGGAAGAGCTTGCTGCCCATGAACACGTCTCCTTTGCATTTATAAAAGCTACGGAGGGCAGCAAGCATCAGGATGAGCGCTTTACGGAAAACTGGAATAATGCCAGAAGTGCAGGCGTTTATGTAGGTGCATACCACTTTGTAAGCTTTGAAACGTCCGGAGACACTCAGGCTGATAATTTCATATCTCTTGTTCCCAAGCAGGCAAACAGCCTGCCTCCTGTACTGGATCTTGAGCTTTATAACGAAGAGGTTATGGCAAATCCGCCTTCAAAGGCAGAAGTACATGAAATACTTGATGCTATGATAGAAAAGCTTGAAGCATACTACGGCGTGAAGCCCATTATATACACTTCATCTAATCTATATATGAAATATCTTCTAGGCTCATATACCGAACATGATCTGTGGATGAGCAATACAAGCTGTGAACCTCTTGCAAATTGGACCTTCTGGCAATACAGCTTTGAAGGAATGCTTCCGGGATTTTCCATGGACAACATACCTGTAGATCTTAACGTATATAATGGCAGCGAAAAGGATTTTTACAAAGAGTTTGGCCTTTCACCTGATTTTGCAGTCTATAAAAAGGAGAATGTCTGATGACCGAACCGCTTTTTTTACAGAGTACGCTTAAAGATTATATCTGGGGTGGAAACAAACTCAAAACACTTTTCGGAAAAGAATTAGATAGTGAAAAAATCGCCGAAAGCTGGGAACTATCCTGCAATGATGACGGCCCGTGTACTATTTTAAATGGTGAAGGCAAGGGTCTTACGCTTAAAGAATTCATTGAGAAACACGGTGCGGAAAATGTTCTGGGCAAACACTGCGCAGACATCAAAAACGTTCCAATAATAAAGCTTATAGACGCAAACGAACCGCTCTCAATTCAAGTGCATCCAAGCGATCAATACGCACGAAGCAAGGGCTTTCCTAATGGTAAATCAGAAATGTGGTATGTTATAGACGCTGATGAGGGCGCTCAGATAGCATATGGTCTTGCTAGGGGCGTAAATCATGATGAGCTTCTAAGGCGTATTGAAAACGGCAGCTTAAAAAAGGTTCTGCGTTACGTACCCGTGCACAAGGGAGATGTTTTCTATATTCCGGCAGGTACACTTCATGCAATAGGCAAGGGCGTTCTTATTGCCGAGGTACAGCAAAACTCAAATATTACCTATCGTGCTTATGATTACGATCGTACAGATGCAAACGGTCAAAAAAGAGAGCTGCATATACAGGACGCTGTTGCTGCTTCCTGTACCGGTCCAACTAATTTAAAACAATATTGCTGCGATATGACAACTATAAAATTGCCGTGGGGTTCAAGGCGTATTCTTTGTGCTTGCGATTATTTTCTGACATCCCTAGAAATTGTACGCAAGAAGGTCTCATGTGCAGCGTCTCCCGATGTATACCGCCATTTTTTAATTTTGGATGGTGAGGGAGATCTTATTATTGAAGGCGAAACATATAAAATAAAAAAAGGTGACAGCATACTGCTGCCGCCGCAAAAAGTTGATTACTGCATTGTCGGACAGCTTGAATACCTTTCAACATTCAGTCTCAGTGCAGAAGATATATAAAACGGAGGAATTAAATTATGAAGTATTATATTGGTGTTGATCTGGGCGGTACAAATACCGTTGCAGGCGTAGTAAACGAAAATTACGAGATAATCTCAAAGGCAAGTGTCAAGACAAATCTGCCTAGACCGGAACAGGAAATCGCTGCTGATATTATTAAAATATCAAAGCAGGCTGTTGCCGACGCAGGTCTGACAATGGAGCAAATCGAATGGGTAGGCATGGGTACTCCCGGCATTGCCAACAGCGAAACAGGCATTATTGAGTATTCAAACAACCTCGGCTTTGTAAATACACCTATGGTAAAATATCTTGAAGAGGGTCTTGGAAAGCCGGCATTTATCGAAAACGACGCAAACGCAGCAGCTTATGGCGAATATGTTGCTGGTGCTGCAAAGGGCGCTAAAAACGCTGTATGCATTACTCTTGGCACAGGCGTTGGCGGCGGAATCATTATTGACGGCAAGATCTACTGCGGTTCTAACTTCGGTGGCGCTGAGATAGGTCATACCGTTATTTCTGTTGACGGCCCTCAGTGTACTTGCGGCAGAAAGGGATGCTTTGAGGTTTATTCCTCTGCAACAGGTCTCATCCGCATGACAAAAGAAGCTATTGCTGAAAATCCTGACAGCTCAATGGCTGCGGAAGAAAAGATCAGCGGCAGAACTGCTTTCGATCATATGAGAAAGGGCGATAAGTCCGCAACTGAAGTTGTTGACAAGTACATCAAGTATCTGGCAGCAGGTATTACAAATACCATCAACATCTTCCAGCCTGACGTTCTGTGCATCGGCGGCGGCGTATGCAACGAAGGCGATCCGCTGCTCGTTCCTATGAAGGAGATCGTAAAGAAAGAGAATTACACAAGAAATTCCCCGAAGAATGCTGAGATCGTAATTGCTAAGCTCGGCAACGATGCTGGAATTATCGGTGCTGCTTTTCTCGGCAATGCAAAGTAATTTTAAATATTTTAAACAGAAGAAGAATTTGCGTAAAAAAACTTGCAATTTAAGTATTAATCTGTTATAATGTAAGATGGCAGTGAAAAGCTGCTAAAAAACTGAATGAAAAGAGGTACTATCATGCCTGCTAATGTAATAGTCGGTTCTCAGTGGGGCGATGAGGGTAAAGGTAAAATTATTGATATTATGGCGTCCCGTGCGGATGTTGTAGTTCGTTCGACCGGAGGAAATAATGCCGGTCATACAGTTGTAAACAATGGTGAAGTGTATAAGCTTCATCTGATACCATCCGGTATTCTGTATCCAAACACCCTTTGTCTTATCGGTGCCGGCGTTGTTCTTGACCCGAAAGACTTTATATCCGAGCTTGACAGCCTGGAGAGCCGTGGTATTTCTACTGCTAATCTGAAAATTGACCCACGTGCCCATGTGGTAATGCCATGGCATATCACACTGGACGGACTCTCTGAAGCATTCAGAGGAAACTCCGACATCGGCACTACAAAAAGAGGCATTGGTCCTACATATATGGATAAATATGAGCGCAGCGGTCTGCGTATCTGCGATCTTATCAATCCTGAGCTGTTCGCTGCAAAGGCAAAGTCTGCCGGCGAACTGAAAAATGCAATCATTACAAAGGTTTATGGCGGCGAAGCTTTCGACTTAGACGCTGTTATTGCTGAATACATCGAATATGGTAAGAGACTTGCTCCTTATGTTGACGACGTATCTGTTCTCACCTATGAGGCTCATAAGGCTGGAAAGAAAATTATGCTTGAGGGCGCACAGGCTACACTTCTGGATATTGACTATGGTACATATCCTTATGTTACATCTTCACATCCGGTATCAAGCGGTATGTGTGCAGGTGTAGGCGTTGGCCCTAAAATGATCACAAATATCATCGGCGTAGCAAAGGCTTACACTACAAGAGTTGGTAAAGGTCCATTCCCTACAGAACTTGACGATGAGACTGGCGACAATATCCGTAACAAGGGCGGCGAATTCGGCACAACTACAGGCAGACCAAGAAGAACCGGTTGGTTTGACGCTGTGATCGTACGCCATTCAGTAAGAGTAAACGGTCTGGATGGACTTGCTATCAATAAGCTCGATACTCTGGCAGGTATTCCTGTACTGAAAATGTGCGTAGGATACGAAAAGCCGGACGGTACTATTCTCAAGGATTTCCCAGCATCTCTGGAGGAACTTGCTGACTGCAAGCCTGTATATGAAGAATTTGAAGGCTTTAACGAAGATATCAGCGGTCTTACTGAATATGATCAGCTTCCTGAAAACGCTAAAAAGTACATCGCAAGACTTGAAGAAGTTTGTGAGTGCAAGGTCGTTATGGTTGGCAACGGTCCTGACAGAACTCAGATTCTGGAAAGATAATAAGGCTAATAAAACTCTAATTAAGCTAATCAAGCAAAAAATCAAGGCTTTCTGTCCATGCTAAAGCGGGACAGAAAGCCTTTTTTATTTATTCTGTTTTTTCGATCTCTTCAAGAATCTTATCAACAATTTCGGTGTCGCTTAGTTCCTCTTCTTTTTCTTTGTAAGAATCGCCGCCGGAATCGTTTGATTCTGAATTATCAGGTTTATCGTTTTTCTCGTCATGTTCGTCTGATTCTTCCTCATTTTCAACGGAAGATTCTTTCTTATGAATGCGCTCGTCTATTTTATCCATAACGTTTCCAAGACCGTTTTGTAATGTGCTTCTCAACTTAGAAAATATTTGGTTGGTTTTCTCTCCTACTACCGGAAATATTGGCTGTTTGTTTTGATTATCATTACTACTGTTGTCATCGCCAACCTCTGCCGCATCTGCGGTCTTTTCACGGAGGACAGTGTATAGAACAGACATAAACGGAACTCCAACTATCATTCCAATTACGCCGAACATTCCGCCGCCAACTGTTACGGCAAACAAAATCCAAATTGCAGGCAGTCCAACAGAGCTTCCCACAACTCTCGGATAAATAAGATTGCTGTCTATCTGCTGCAAAACAATTACAAATATTACAAACCATACAGCCTTCCAAGGATCTATCATAAGATAAACCACTGCACCCGGTATAGTTCCGATTATAGGGCCGATTATAGGAATAATATTCGTAACACCTACAATTACGCTTATCATTATAGCATATGGGAAACCAAGTATAGTCATGCCAATGAAGCAGAGCAATCCGAGAATAAGTGCTTCAATAAGCTGACCGGATACAAAGTTAGAAAATGTATTGAAAACAAGTGAGCTGTAATGAGAAATGCGATTATAGCCTGTCTGTGAAAAGAACGTCTTGATTATACGTCTTGCCTGCCTTTTAAGCTTTACTCTTCCTGCAAGCATATATACCGAAAATGCTACGCCCAATACTATATCAGTGATAATTCCGGCAAAACCGCTTGCCCACTGACCAATCTTTTCCATAACCTCCGGCATATAATCAGGTATTTTTGAAACAACTGTCGAAATCTGAGAAATGACATCGTCAACATTAAAGTTAAATTTATCCAAAAATCCAGTGCCGTCCTCGCCTCTTACAAAGTCCATAACATTTTCCAAGGCGTGCTGCATATTGAGCATATACGTCGAAAACTTTCCTGTAAATTCATCAATGCTGTTTATGAATGACGGAACAACTATCCATATAAGTCCTGTCAATATACCGAAGAAGAATATATAGGATAACAGGACTGCAACACCATTACAGGGAAATCGCTTGCCTTCTGTGAGCTTTTCAAGAAGTTTTTTTATCTTTACAACTGGTCCGTACAACACAAAAGTCAAAACAATACCTATAAAAATAGGACGCAGTATACCTAAAAGACTTCCGATCCATCCAATAATATTTTCAACACGCATTAGCACAAATGCAAGCAATATAAGTGCAGCCCCACTGAAAATGAGCGTAATGGCCAGCGTTTTATTGATATTGTGTTTTCTCTTTGGCACTTTAAACGCTCCTCTCTCTTATCCAAATATCATTTTTGCAATGTCTACAGTGCGTTTAGCATCCTTTGCATAAAAATCTGCATGAATCTCTTCTGCATATTCAGGTGTTAGAACCGCACCGCCTACAACTGTTTTGCAGTCGGGGAGCTTCTCATTAAGAAGAGCGATAGTATCTCTCATTGAGCCAAGTGTTGTCGTCATAAGAGCTGAAAGTCCTACTAGTGAAACATTATGCTCTACAGCAACATTAACAACCGTTTCAGGTGGCACATCCTTTCCAAGGTCAATAACTGTATAACCGTAATTTTCAAGAAGAACCTTGACGATATTCTTGCCTATATCGTGAACATCTCCCTTTACGGTTGCAAGAATTATCTTTCCCTTGCTTACAGGGGTTTCCTTACTGATTGAAAGCTTTTCCTTTATAGCGCCAAATGAAGCCTGCGCTGCACCAGCTGTTAGAATAAGCTGAGGAAGGAATATCTTTCCCTGCTCAAAAAGCGTACCGGCTTTATCAAGGGCAGGTATAAGCATATCATTTATTATTGCCATCGGCTCGTTATCCACAAGCAGCTTTTCCGTAATTTTAGCGGATTCATCTGCAAGTCCGTGAGCTAATGCATAGCCAAGATCAGGCTCTGTATTTTTATCAGAAATAGGCGCTGCTTTTACCGGTGCAGCCGAGCCATACGCTTCTATATATTTTACAGAATTTTTATCAAAGCAAGTGAGCACCTTATAAGCTCTTACAGCCTCAGCCATTGAAACTATATTGGGATTCATAATCGGCAGGTCAAGTCCCATCTGCATTGCCATTGTAATAAACGTTCTGTTGACTGCTTCACGATTTGGAAGTCCAAAAGAAATATTTGATACACCAAGAACCGTTTTAAGTCCCAGCTCTGTTTTTACACGATGAAGAGCTGCAAGAGTCTCCCCTGCGCCTGTCTGTTCTGCTGAAACAGTTAAAGTCAGACAGTCAATATAAACGTCTCTTTTTTGAATGCCAAATTCTTCTGCTCTTTTGAGGATCTTCTTTGCAATAGCAAATCGGTCGTCTGCCTTTTGAGGAATACCTTTTTCATCAAGAGTAAGCCCAACTACAGCTGCACCATATTTTTTTACAATAGGGAGAATAGTCTCAAGAGATTTTTCTTCACCATTTACAGAGTTTACTATAGGCTTGCCGTTGTAGACACGAAGGGCAGCTTCTAAAACCTCCGGATCTGTAGAGTCAAGCTGCAATGGCAAATCTCCCACAGACTGAAGCGCCTTTACTGTACGAACCATCATATCTTTTTCATCAATGCCTGGAAGTCCGACATTTACATCAAGAATATCTGCTCCTGCTTCTGTCTGCTGCAAGGCTTGTTCTAAAATATAGGAAATATCATTTTCTCTTAATGCCTGCTGAAAACGCTTTTTACCTGTAGGGTTTATTCGCTCGCCTATCATGCGAGGCTCTGTAATAGTTACAACAGATGTTGCAGAGCACACAGCAGCCGGTATATCTTTTTGAGGAACATCATTAAGCTGCATGCTGTCAAGCTTTTCATAAGCAGCCTTCATATGTTCAGGAGTAGTGCCGCAGCAGCCTCCGAATATTCTAACTCCAAGCGCTGCAAAATCTGTCAGAGCCTCTGCAAATTCCAAAGGCTCTACTAAAAATTCTCCTGTAACAGGGTCGGGCAGCCCTGCATTTGGCTTTACAATAACAGGCAGATTTGTCCACTTGCATATCTCTTCTGCCACAGGATAAAGCTCCTTTGGTCCCAGAGAACAATTCACGCCAATAGCGTCTGCGCCAAGCCCCTCCATAGTAATAGCCATAGCTGCGGCGCTGCATCCTGTAAAGGTTCTGCCGCTTGCTTCAAATGTCATGGTAACAAGCACAGGCTTATCACTGTTTTCCTTTGCCGCAAGAAGAGCTGCTTTTGTTTCATAAAGGTCGGTCATAGTTTCAATAACTATAACATCAGCCTCGCTTCCTGCTAAAATCTCTTCACGGAAAATATCGTAGGCTTCTTCAAAAGTAAGCGTTCCAAGAGGTTCAAGCAGCTGACCTATAGGCCCTATATCAAGAGCTACAAGTACATCTGTACCCTCTGCTGCTTTTTTAGCGTTTCTTACGCCTGCCCTTATGAGTTCCTCTACCGTTTTGCCTGTTTTCTTCATTTTCAAACGGTTAGCACCAAAAGTATTGGCATAGATAATATCCGAGCCGGCATCTATATATGCCCTATGAACTTTCATAATACGTTCAGGCTCTGTGATATTATAAAGCTCCGGAATTGCTCCGGCAGGCATACCGTCCTTTTGCAGCATAGTACCCATACCGCCGTCAAGACGGATATATTTTTTCTTATTTATAAGCTCTTTAAGCATTGCCGCAATGAACTCCCTTTCTTCTAAGCTGGCAACGATCTCGCATATCGCAAAATTCACAGCCCTGCCGTTTCTTTGGCAAAGGCGTATCTGATATGCCGATAATTGCAGTCACTGATTTTGTTGGTATCAATATGGACGAATCTGTTACAGTAAGTCCTATTCTTCTATGCGCATCCAGTTCGGTGATAAAATTCTCCTGCAAATTTATCGGAAGGTCTCCGTATCCCGGACTGAAACGCCATGTCATATATTTATTTCCAAGTTCTTGACCAATAAGACGCTCCGCCTTATTGCATATCTGCTCAATGCCTGCACTTGCAAGGGCATCGGCTATAAGTGCATCCGTCATACTTCGTGCCTGTGCCTTAGCAATGAGCATATCGCATTGAGAGGAGAGCGTTGCCGCAATTAATACGGCTTTCGTGCACCCTTCTAAATGTTCTGCTATAGATTTCCCCGTAAGAGTAACGCCTCCTGCAAAGCAATTGCCGCTTTCATCACGAGAAAGGCTCAAAACCTTCCAGACAAATCGTGGTCTTGCTGTTTTTATAAGCTCTCTTTCAACGGAATCAATGCGTTCCATAAAGCTTTTTTCAGGCTCTGAATCACCAAAACCCATATATCTCAGAGCTTCTGCTCTGTCTATTGTTTCAAGATAAAGATCAGTATTCATAATTTGCAGTTTGTTTTTATGATACCTGAAACTGCTTCTGAAATTCTTCTTGCAACATATGGATTATTCATAGTGTACAAATGTATTCCATCCACGCCCTCTGCCGCCAGATCTACTATCTGATCTATAGCGTAGGCAATACCGGCATCACGCAGCGCTTCCGGATTATTCTCATATTTCTGAATAATACGTGTAAACTTTCTCGGAAGGCTTGCACCGCACATAGAAACCATTCTTTCTATCTGTTTTCTGTTTGTTACCGGCATAATACCAGCTTCAATCGGAACATCAATTCCGGCTTTCATAGCCCTCCAACGGAAGTTATAAAACGCATCATTATCAAAAAACAGCTGCGACATAAGGTGCGACGCACCAGCTTCTACTTTTTGTTTCAGATATTCTATATCAATATCAATATTCGGCGATTCTGTATGACCCTCAGGATAGCAAGCCGCCGCAATATCAAAATCGCCCTTTGTTTTTATATATTCAATAAGGTCTCTAGCATACTTAAAATCCTCAGACGGTACAAGGTCAGGAATCATGTCACCTCTAAGTGCAAGAATATTTTCAATACCATTTGCCTTGAAATCCGCAAGTATAGCGTCTACCTGAGATTTTGTATAATGTATACATGGAAGATGCGCCATAGGCACTATTCCATGCTTTTCTTTAAGTCTTTTGGCAACAGCAATAGTATTCTCGCCGTTACCGCTTCCGCCTGCGCCAAGAGTTACGCTTACAAAGTCAGGATTAAGCTTTTCAAGCTCATCAAGTGCTTCATATATAGTCTCTATAGGACTTGTCTTTTTTGGTGGAAAAACTTCAAATGAAAAAACTGTCTTTTTTTCAAAAAGTGATGCAATTTTCATGTGTAACTTACCCTTTCACTGCTTTATTCTATACTCCAGTCTATCTCCGGAAGTCCACGACTTCTGAGAAAGTCATTTGTCTGGGAAAAGTGACGGCATCCAAAGAAGCCATTATACGCTGATAACGGACTGGGATGCGCTGCTGTCAATACAAGGTGCTGAGGCGCTGTTATAAATTCTCTTTTTGATTTTGCATACGCTCCCCAAAGGAGAAAAACTATCGGTTCAGGGCGTTCATTCAATTTTTCAATTATACGATCGGTAAGGATCTCCCAACCCTTGCCACGATGAGAACCTGCCTGTCCACCTCTTACGGTAAGCACGGCATTCAGCAAAAGTACTCCAGACTGCGCCCATCGTACAAGTTCGCCATGCTTTCCCATATTATCTATTCCCGTATCGCTTTTTATTTCCTTAAAAATATTTTGCAGCGATGGCGGCGGCATAACGCCTTTTTTAACGGAAAAACAAAGCCCGTGTGCCTGTCCTTCGCCGTGATATGGATCCTGCCCTATAATAACAGCCCGTACCTTCTCGTAGGGCGTATATTTCATTGCGTTGAAAATATCGTACATATCAGGATAAACAGTACAGGTTTTATATTCATTTATAAGAAATTTTCGCAGGTTAAGATAGTAGGGCTTTTCAAACTCGCCTTTTAGTACCTCGTCCCAGCTGTTTCCAAAATTAACCATAAAATACCTCCTGCATAGATATGTTTATTATTATACCACATCAAAGCGTTTATTTCAATAATTTTATAAATTTTTTCACTAAAATTTCCTATTGAGAACATCTGCTTTTTCAATCACAACATGGCAATAGTGCATACCGCCGAAAAAGTATGGGGCATTTAAGATGTTTTGTACAATATTTTAAGAATACTCTTGACTAATCGGCAAAATTATAATATAATAATATGTAATTGTCGAGGTGATTGTAATTGGTCTCGACACAAAAATGCAGCTGAACCGGAAAAAACATATCCGGCAGCTTCTAAATTTACTTAGGAGGCAAAATCGTGAAAAAAATTTCCAAACCGATTTTCTTCATTGTGTTTGCCGTTATAGCACTCTTTACTGTAACCACTGTGTATGGCGTTCACTCCCAGTATGGTGATATTGTCACAACATACGTACACGGCGTAGACGATGTTCGTCTTGGTATTGATATCCAGGGCGGCGTTGACGTTACATTTGAGCCTACTGACGGTGTAGATGCAACTGAAGAACAGATGGACGCAGCACTTGAAACTATCAAGTATCGTCTCATCACACAAAACATCAACGATAGTGAGACATACGTTGACTACAACAGCAATCGTATTATCGTTCGTTTCCCTTGGCAGGCAGGCGAAGCAAACTTCGACCCTGAGGCTGCTGTAAAGGAACTGGGTGAAATGGCTGAGCTTTCATTCCGCTATGGACAGGAAGTTATGCAGGATGAAAACGGCAACGCTGTTCCTGCCGGTGAAATCATCCTGACAGGTGCTGATGTTCAAAGTGCCGGTGTAGGTGCAACTCAGAATGACACCACAGGCGGCGCAGATTATGTTGTAACACTCAAGCTTTCTGACGAAGGCGCAGAGGCTTTCCACAACGCTACATCTGCACTGTACTCTGAAAACGGCGTTATCTCCATCTGGATGGACAACACTATGATCTCAGCTCCAACTGTAAACTCTGTAATTACAAACGGCGAGTGTACAATTGAGGGTCAATTTACATATGAAACAGCAAAGGAACTGGCTGATAAGATCAATTCCGGTGCTCTTCCTTTCTCTCTGGAAACATCCAGCTTTAAGACTATCTCCCCTACAATGGGTCAGGGCGCTCTTGAAGCTATGGTGCTCGCAGGTGCTATTACACTGCTCTTTATTATCATTTATATGATTTTCTTCTACAGACTTCAGGGCTTTGTTGCATCCGTTTGTCTTATCGGACAAGTAGCTGGTATGCTGGCAGCTGTTTCAGGCTGGTTCGGATTTATGGAAAGTGCAACACTTACTATACCGGGTATCGCAGGTATTATTCTCTCTGTTGGTATGGGTGTTGACGCAAATATCATCACAGGTGAACGTATTCGTGAGGAACTGCGTGCAGGCAAGAACTTAAACACTGCCCTCACATCAGGTTATAAGAGAGCGTTCAGTGCAATATTTGACGGTAACCTGACAGGTATTATCGTAGCTATTGTGCTTATGGGTGCGTTTGGTGTATCTGACAGCTGGTGCGCTCAGCTTCTGAGCCCATTGTTCAGATGGTTCGGTGCGACTACAGAAGGCGTTATCTACTCATTCGGCTACACATTGATGACCGGTCTTATTATGAACTTTATCATGGGCGTACTTGCTTCAAGACTTATGACTATGTCTCTTTCTAGGTTCAAGTGCTTCCAGAACAAGAAGCTTTACGGAGGTGGCGTCGATGTCAAGTAATAAATATGAAAAGTTCGATGTAAAGGTACGTGACTTCTGCGGCAAGACAAAGATATTCTTTATCGTAATCCTGTCTTTAGTAGTTCTCTCCGTACTGTCTACCTTTACAGGCGTTGACATTGCTCTTGAATTCAAGGGCGGCACTATCATCACCTATGGATATGAAGGCGATATCGTAGAAGCAGATGTTGAAGCATCTCTTTCAGAGCTTGTAGGTTCAGGCGTTCGTGCTCAGATCGGTGAATCCCTCAGCGGTGACACAAAGACTATGACAGTTTCTTTCACCTCTACAGAAGGCCTTACAGCAGAACGTCAAGCAGAAGTAACTGATACTATTCAGGGTATGTATCCAGATGCTAACCTTGAAGTACTCGACTCAAATGATGTTGACGCACGTTCCGGCGGAGAATTCTTCACCAAATGTATCGTTGCAGCTGCATTCGCAGCCATCATTCTCATTCTTTATATTGCATTCAGATTCCGTATGATCAGCGGTTGGTCTTCCGGTGTATGCGCTATAATCGGTCTGCTGGTTACACTTATCATTACCTATGGCGGTGTGGCTCTCTGCGGATTCAGCATTGACTCAAACTTCATGGCTGTTATTCTGACACTCCTTGGTTATTCTGTAAATGATACGATCGTTATCTATGACAGAATCAGAGAAAACCAAGAAAGATGCAACGGCATGGCTATTGAAGAGCTGGTAAACATCAGCAACTCTCAGTCACTGCGTCGTACACTCAGAACCTCTATCACAACAGTAGCAGCTATGTTGACTGTATCTATAGTAGCAGGCGTGATGGGTGTAAACTCTATTTTGAGCTTCTCAATTCCTATGGGAATCGGTATTATTGCCGGTACATTTAACTCACTCTGCTTTGTACCTACTATGTGGGTATTCTGGCAGAAAAAGCGTGGCAATACAAAGGTTCAATTTGTAAAGAAAAAGAAAAAAGCTGCGTAATTAAAAGCAGATATTATAAAAACCGGTTCAGTAAACCATCATGGTACTGAACCGGTTTTTTGTTTATTATAATACCTCTGCCTTGATTTTTGATATCCAGTTATCCTCCATCAAGAGCACTGTAAATCTGACATTTTCATATAACGCTTCTGCTTTTTCATCCTCATCAGGAATCCTTCCCAAAAGCTCTACAAGCCATGCGCTCATGGTGTCGAATTCCTGCTGCTCGGGCAGTTCAAGTCCAAGCTGACTGAGCGTTTCTTCCGGATCGGCGTTGCCCTCAATGGTAAACACACCAGAACCCATGTCACGCACTTCGATCTCTTCGTCGTCATACTCATCACGAATATTTCCTACTATCTCTTCCAAAAGATCTTCCATTGTAACTATACCTGCCGTACCGCCATACTCATCCACCGCAACAGCAAGCTGCGCCTTGTCCCTGAGCATATCCTCTAAAACGTATTTACACTTTGCGGTTTCCGGTACAAATAGCGCCGGTCTTACAAAATGCTTCACGCTGAAATTAGATATATCATCTGCTCCAATAAGTCCAAGCAAGTCCTTTACCATAAGTATTCCGGTAATATTGTCGATATTATCTTTATAAACCGGCATTCTGGAATAGCCCTCATTCATAGCAAGATATACAACATCGCTTATCTTCATATCAGCATCTACCGCAACAAGCTCTTTACGATGCGTCATAACATTTGTAATAGTTACATCCTCAAAGTCTATGATATTATTTATCATATCTCTCTGACTCTCTTCAATAAGTCCGGTCTCATTTCCTGCATCAACCATCATAAGGAAATCTTCTTCCGTAACCTGCGCATCTTCCTTGTCGAATTTATCGCCGCCAAGTATCCAGTCAGTTCCTCTTACAAGTGCCTGTAGCGGCATGAAGATAACTACTATAAGATCAATCATCCAACTAGTTTTTGATATAAGCTGTTCCGCATTCTGCGTACCTATACGCAAAGCAACGGCATTGCACAGCGCAATTACAAAAGCTGATACAAAAAATACCGCTAAAAGAGTAAGCGCTTTTGACAAAAACTCATCAAGGCTAAAATAATCCCTCAGCACGGGAAGAAGAACGTACCATCCGATACGCTGCATAAGAATTGCCATAAGAACGGCACTTACACTTTGTTCTGTAAGGAATGTAAATTCCAGTCTCCTCGATTTTTCAAGCTGCTTTGCTATCCTTGAAAAAGCCTTGTCCTTTTCCGCAAGATTTTTCACTCTCGGACGAATTTTTTCCAGTGCTGCATGAAACGCTGCAATAAATCCGTGTATCACAATCAGAATTGCAAAAGCGATCAAATAACACCATAATCGACTGTCGTCGATGTCCATAATTTTTTCTCCTTTCAATTTACAGATGTCAACTTAGAATCCACGTTCACAGGAAAGCCGTGCAGACCTTCGGTCATAATTTTGCTACGGTAGGTGCAGTTACTGGATAACCACGGCAAAAAATGTATTGCTTATCCTATAAACACGGGCTCTTAATTATTATATACAAAAAAACGCCGCCTTTCAGCAGCGTTTCTGTACTCATATTCGTTAGCGCTCTTCGCAAATAAGCTTGATAGCTGTACGCTCTTCGCCGTCAATCTGAATATTAGCAAATGCAGGAATGCATACTAGATCTACACCGATAGGTGCAAGATAGCCACGTGCAATAGCAATAGCCTTTACAGCCTGATTAGCCGCACCAGCGCCAACCGCCTGTACTTCTACAACTTTCTTTTCTCGGATAACAGCTGCAATAGCACCTGCTACAGAATTAGGTGATGAATGTGATGATACCTTCAGAACTTCCATGTTATGTCCTCCTCATAAAAAATTGTAATTCATTTTGTAATATGTCCAATACAAAGACATTCTCTGCATATTTATATTATACAATAACCTGCACAAAAATGCAAGTCTTTTTTACTATTTTTGTGCATTATCTTAGAATAACTCGCTCTATTTTCGTACATTTGCCCATTTTTTCATCAAAATTGACTATTACACCATTGAGAAAACAGGGTGTCTGTGCCTCCTGAAAACGTGTAGGAAAGCGAAAACGGAACCTATCAAGAGCCGGCGCTGTATCAACACCCAAAATAGAAAGCTCCGGTCCTGTCATTCCTGCGTCTGTAATATATCCTGTATGTTCACCCAAAATTATCTCATCCGCTGTCTGAACATGAGTATGTGTACCCATAACAGCTGTTACTCTGCCTGTAAGAAAATGTCCCATTGCCTTTTTCTCGGCGGTAGCTTCCGCATGGAAATCAACAAAAATATTTGGCGTATCAATATCTTCAAGAATACCCTCAATACAAGTAAATGGATTATCCAAGGGATCGAGATAAGTCGTTCCGGACAAATTTATAATAGCTATCTGCACTCTTCCCATATCAAGTCGGCACACACCACGTCCAACGCAGCCCTCAGGATAATTGGCAGGACGAATTATAGCATCATTTTCGTATATTGACAGTGCCTCACGCCTTTTAAAGCAGTGATTTCCGGTAGTAATAACGTCAGCCCCCGCATTAAAAAGCTGTTCTGCCGAATGCTTTGTGATACCGTTGCCCTGAGCGGAATTTTCGCCATTTATAACCGTTATATCTATAGCGTGTTCTTTTTTTATTTTATAGAGATTATCCTGTACAAATCGGCATCCGGCACTGCCGACAACATCTCCTATAAAAAGCAATTTCATCATAATCATCGTCTCCTTATGTTTCTTTATATATCTATCTGTAGCAGGTCATTCTTACAAAATCTTCCTATAAGAGCACCTTCTTATAGTATAACAGAACAGACAGCACGGTGTCAAGATTTTTATGTCGATGATATATAAAAAAACACCGGAGTAAAACTCCGGCACAAACAAAAAGTATTTAAAAATAGAACAAAAGAAAGGAGACAACAAAACGAGTGATAATAATTCAAAATAAATATGGATTACTCTCACTATAATTATTATACACGATTACGGGCTTATAGTCAAGAGATTTTGGAAAAAAATTCCTAAGTGCCATTTGTTTTGTATATTCTGCATACATTTTCAAACAGCTAAATTTAATGAAAATTTTCTGCAATATACCTGTATATCTGCACGTATTTGCGTAATAATAATCTCACAGCTGCACCTGATCTCTTAGAAAAGAGGTGAAATTTATGTGGGATAAAATTGCACTGATACTGCTTATTATAGGTGGTCTGAACTGGGGTCTTATAGGCATATTCCAGTTCGATCTTGTAGCATGGATGTTTGGCGGGGCAGATTCTCTCCTTAGCCGTGCTATTTATATTATAGTTGCCATATGCGCCGTTTGGTGTATATCACTGCTGTTCCGCCGTGAAGCGGTCAGAGAGGTAAACTAACAGATAGCAGCGTTCACAGGTTATCCTGAGAACGCTGCTTTTTGTTTTTCCTTGTCATGAAATTTAAATTTCAATCATATACATTTCCTAAAACAATATACCTCGGAGGTGTCCTATGCCTGCAAAAACTCCTGATGATTATCTGAAAGAAATGATGGAGCTTTATAACCGCTCTCATTCCAAATCAGAGCCAATACCAAGCTCTAAACCTAATTTTACCGAACAACCAGAACCTATGCCTACTCCTGAGCCTATTCCAGTCACTGAATCTATTCCAGTTCCTGAGCCTATGCCAGCACCCGAGCCTATTCCAGCTACTGAACCTATTCCGGCTACAAATCCCATTCCTACTCCCGATATGGAATCAATGCCAAAGCCCTTACCTTTGCCCGAAATTCCGCATGCAATACAGTTTGAGAATCCAAATAACGAAAGTCAAGCAAATCAACCGGAAACATCTTTCGGCTGGATACAAGTTACGGCAAGAACTGCCGGAAGTGCCCTTCCCTTAGAGGGCGTATCTGTACTTATACTAAAGGAAAACGGAATGGACAAAGAACTCCTCATGTCGCTTGTCACCGATCAGAGCGGCAACACACCCAAAGTCAAGCTGCCTGCACCGCCTATAGGCAATTCACGTTCACAGCCTTATAGTACTTATGAAATACGTGCATTTCTCCCCGGTTATTCACGTATGGAGAGCGCTTCTGTTCCTGTATTTTCAGGTATAACCTCTGTCCAAGGATTTGAGCTTATACCGCTTCCTATAGGTTCAGACAATAACCAGCCTTCTATAATAAATCAAAACACCGAACCGACATTTTAAGGAGGTGACATCATGCCCATAGGAGAACCTTATATTCCGGAATATATTACTGTTCACTTAGGCAGACCCGACAGTGACGGTGAAAATGTAACTCTTCCATTTCCTGAATATATCAAAAATGTAGCATCCAGTGAAATTTTTCCAACGTGGCCCGAAGCTGCTATTCGTGCCAATATATATGCGATAATAAGCTTTGCACTTAACAGATATTACACCAATTGGTATCGCTCACGAGGCTATGATTTTGATATAACAGACAGCACTCAATTTGACCAAAAATTCATAAAGGGCAGACAGGTATTTGAAAATATATCTCAAATAACCGATGAGATTTTTGACAGCTTTGTTCGCCGGCGTGGAAGTGTAGAACCGCTTTTTACAGCGTTCTGTAACGGTACAACGGCAACCTGTGACGGGCTTTCTCAGTGGGGAACAGTCGGTCTTGCCGAAGAAGGCTTCACCCCCTACGAAATACTTACTTATTATTATGGAGATGACATTGACATTGTAACAAACGTGCCAGTACAATCAGGCACTCCCGATTATCCGGGATTTCCAATTTCTCTTGGATATGTAGGCAACGAAGCACGTACCATTCAGGTTCAGCTTAACCGAATTTCAAGAAATTATCCTGCCATACCGAAAATTGCTGACGTAAGCGGTATTTTTGACTATGCAACTGAAGATGCTGTAAGAACCTTTCAGGAAATATTCGGCTTAGAACCAACGGGTATAGTTGACAGCGCAACATGGAATAAAATAACTTATATTTTCATCAGTGTCAAAAAATTGGCTGAACTAAGCTCGGAAGGTCTTCGCGAAGACGAAACGTCAAAGCAGTTCCCCGATAATCTAAGCATAGGAATGCAGGGCGAGGATGTACGTAAACTGCAATACTTCTTAGCTGTAATCGGAGCTTACTATGAAGCAGTTCAGCCTGTAGATATTACGGGCTATTTCGGCAGCGAGACAGAAGCCTCGGTAAAATCCTTTCAGCAAGTATTCGGGCTTCCTCAGACAGGAGTAGTTGACAGAGCAACGGCACGAGACTTATACAGAGCATATTTTGGAATAGTTGAAAGCCAGCCTGCGCCCGACGCTGTTGCAGGCAATGTTATACTGTTTCCCGGCGCTCCCCTTAAAGAAGGCGACTCAAATGAATATGTAAGACTTCTGCAAACATATCTCAGCTATATCCATCAGACCTACCCTGAGGTAAACGATGTATCAACCACAGGATATTTCGGCCCTGTTACAAAATCGGCTATTATGGCATTCCAAAAACTTTACGGTCAACCTCAAACCGGCGTTGTAAATTCTTTGTTATGGGACGCTATAACCGAACTCTATTCAGATCTTCGTTTTGGCATGGATAAAAGACCATATCAATCGCCCGGCTACACAATAACATGATAAACAACATGATAAAGGAGTGACATTATTATGGCATATACACCGCAGCAGCGCCGTCAGCATATAAAAGATTTGCAAAGAATGCTCTATGGCATATCATTTTTTGATGAAAGAATTCCCGTAGTCTATCCCGATGGAATATACGGAAGAGAAACAGCATTTGCGGTAAGGGCATTTCAGCATACAAACGGACTTAGACCTACAGGTGAAGCAAATTCTGCAACATGGGAAAAGCTAAGAGATGAATATAAAGACAAAATAGCAAAAAGCGCAAATCCGCTTCATGCCTATCCATCAAATACGATAAATATAGGTTTAAATGATGAAGGTCTGGCAGTATATATTATTCAGGTACTGCTTAAATTATTGAATGTAAGCTTTGACAATTTAACAGATGTTGAAGTAACGGGAAGATATGATACTGCTACAGAAAAGGCTGTAAGAGCTTTTCAAAGGCGCAGCGGTCAGCCTCAAACAGGTAAAACTGATATAGATACATGGAATCTTCTTGTAGCTACGTCTCATCATGAAGCATAGAAAACATGGATTGATATATAAATATGGGTGCGAATAATATCCGCACCCATATTTTTTTGCTTATTTTTATTTAGCTTTACTTATTTTTACTTAGTCTTAGCTACATATTTCCAGCCATTTTTCAGATATACTGCACCCGATATAAGAGTAAGCACTGTTGATATCCAGATAAGGCCTTCAAGTATCCATATACGTATAAATTCTTGAGTCTCGCCAATATTTAATCTGAAATCACAAAATACAGTCAAATATGCCAGTATCACCACTATAGTTACCATGGTAAACGCTGTTTTTAATTTGCCCCATATTCCGGCTGCTATTACAACACCGTCCTCCATAGCAAGCAATCTCATGCCCGATACAACAAATTCTCTTGTTATAATTATTACCAGCGGTACAGCACTCATATCTATTACAGGATTATCCACAAATACTGCTAAAGCTCCTATAACAAGTATTTTATCAGCAAGTGGGTCGAGAAATTTTCCAAATGTTGTTATAAGATTTCTAGACCTTGCTATCTTGCCATCCATCCAGTCCGTTACAGATGCAGCTATAAATACAATGGCTGCTGCTAAATAATGATACGGCATTGCGTCTAAATAAATAAACACAAGAAATACTGGTACAAGCAGTACCCTCAATACAGTCAGCTTATTTGGTAGGTTCATGCGTCTACCTCCTCAGCTATCAGATCGTAATCCATAGTGTCAAAAACTTCTACGGTGATGTACTGTCCCAGTTTAAGGCGATTTGCGCTCTTTATAAAGATTTTGCCGTCAATATCCGGAGCATCTGCCTTTGTACGGCCGAAATAACAGCCTGCGTACTTATCATAGCCTTCAATTACTGCTTCCAGCTTTGTACCGATCTTGGCTTCGTTCTTAGCAAGGCTTACATCTGTCTGCTGCTGCATGATGATCTCAGCTCTATGCTGACGAACAGATTCTTCAACCTGATCCTCCATCATAGCAGCCTTTGTACCCTCTTCTTCTGAATATGGGAAACATCCCAAACGATCAAACTGCATATCCTGTACAAAATCGCCAAGTCTGTTAAACTGCTCCTTTGTTTCTCCAGGGAAGCCTGTTATTAATGTGGTTCTGATGGTTATATCCGGAATACGCTTGCGTATCTTTGCCATAAGCTCACGCAGCTCTGCTTCACTGCTTTGTCTGTTCATTGCCTTTAAAATATCATCATCACAGTGCTGGATAGGTATATCAAGATAAGGCACCATCTTTTCTTCCTCTGCTATAACATCAAGCAGTTCATCTGTTATTTTCTCAGGATAACAGTAAAGCACTCTCACCCAGTGAAGCTTTGGAATCGCACAGAGCTTTCTTAAAAGCTCCGGCAAACGGCTTTCTCCATAAAGATCACAGCCATAACGTGTCGTATCCTGAGCAATAACGATAACTTCTGTAACACCGTTTTCTGCCATCCACTCAGCTTCTTTAAGGATATCCTCCATAGGCACGCTTCTATAGCCGCCTCTTATCTGAGGAATAGCACAATAAGAGCAGCAGTTGCTGCATCCTTCTGCTATTTTAAGATATGCAAAAAAAGGCAGTGTGGAGATTATTCTCTTGCCTGTAAGCTCTGCCTCCATTTTCGGTGCGAAGTTTACATATCTCTCGCCTGCAAGAACCTTATCCAAAATATCCACAATATCTCTTTGGTCGGTAATTCCCACAACAGCGTCCGCTTCCTCAATAAGCTCGGCAGCTTCTTCCTTATAACGCTCAGTAAGGCAGCCGGTAAGAATTATCTTCTTCAAAGTACCGTCAGCTTTAAGCGCAGCAAGCTCCATAATGGTTTCTATTGCTTCTTCCTTTGCAGATTGTATAAATCCACAGGTATTTACAACTGCAATATCAGCTTCACCCGGCTCGGTTACAGGCTTATAACCATGGGCTTTAAGCTTATAAAGCATACGTTCAGAATCCACAAGATTTTTTGAACAGCCAAGAGATACAAGACCAACTCTAATTGCCATAATATATGTCTCCTTTATTGTTTAATCCACAGCCTGATCCATCAGACGGATAAATTTTTCAATTATTGCATCCCATTCATAATTGTTTTTTACATAATTAAATGCGTTTACAGACATCGCTTCGTAAAGCCTCTCATAATCCAGCATTCTGTTAAGAGCACCCTCAAACTCAAAGAAATTCTCATAATAAAGTCCGGCGTTGCTTTGTTTGCAGTGCTCACGAAGAGTGTCGCAAGCTCCGTTTACAAGAACAGGCACACCCATTGCCATTGCGCTTATAAGGGATTCAGGAAGATTTTCCTGCTTTGAAGGTACTATAAGCACTTGCGCACCTGCTATGCCGCTGAATTTATCCTGCTCGGAAACATAGCCTGTTGTTATAATATTATTATTCTGGGGGATATGACAACATACCTCGCCAATGAGTACAAGCTTAATATGATTTTCGGGATTTCTTCGCTTATATTCAAGAAAATAATGTATCATTGAGGGACAGTCCTTCTCCTCATCAATGCGTCCTGAATACACCAAATATTTGTCTCTTATATGATACTTATGACAAAACGCCGCTGCATCTACATTATTCGGTATGTTTATGCCTGTTCCTATTACCTCGCAGGGTATTCCCTGAGTTCTGAACTTTCTGCGCACAAGCATTCTTTCCTCATCAGTAAGAAAAACAAGTCCGTTTGGCATTGTAAACATCTGCTGGAATATAATAAACTGAAAATACGGTGTTTCCTCTTTGATAAGAGGTACAAGCACAGCCTTTCCGGCAGCCTCTGGCATGCCTGCCACGGTCAGGTAATTCATAAAGCCAACAAAAATTATTACATCATATTCGTTTCTGTGCCGAATTATATACCTTATGCAGTCCGGAGCAAATGGCCCGTATTTTTCTATCCAGATTTTCTCAACACCCACACTGCGCCTGTCATTGCTGCATTCTTCCAGATAAGTTCTTGTATAGGATTCAAGATTTCCTGCCTTTTCGTGTTCTGTACGAAATCTGCGGACATTTACACCTTTTACATACTCATTATCCCTTGCATACCAATTGCGCCATGTTTTATCATCCAGTGCCTTTGTTGTAAGCACTTCCACCTCGTAGCGTTTCACAAGCTGATCTGCAAGCTGTTTTGCATAGCGTGCATCGCTTCCTGTTACCTCAACGCCGTATCTCGGACATACAAGTGCGATTCGTTTCATAAGCTTATTCCCCTGTTAGTTTTTCAAAAAATTTTATATATTTTTCTATTATTACATTCCAGTCAAAGTTCTTTTTTACAAAAGCATTGCCGTTTGCGCCAAGTTCAAGTGCTTTATCCTTGTTTGCTTTAAACCATTTTAGGCAGCCCTCAAACTCGTAATAATCCTGAAAATAAAGACCTCCCTGCGCCTGACTTGCAAAATCCGTAGTAACAGGGCATTTTCCGTGCACCAGTACTGGTCTGCCGCAAAGCCAGCTTTCCATAATAACTATGGAAAAGCTCTCATTCATAGAGGGCTGACAGAGAAATTCCGCTGCTGCCATAGCATTATATTTATCATCTGCATCAACGAAGCCCAGATCTCTTATAAAGCGTTCTGCACTTTCGGGCAGTTCTATATCGCCTCCGCCTATAAGCACAAGCTCTATATCATCCTCCAGCGTTCTCATCTTATATTCTGCAAAATATTTTAGCAGAGTGCTGACGTTTTTACCTGTATCTTTTCTGCCAGCATAGAGTATAAATGGTTTGTCGATACCAAATTTAGTACGAAAAATCGCAGGGTCACCGTGTATTTTCGTATTCATGCCAACGCCTATACACGCCTGCTGCGTTTCATGCAGATCATAAATACGATTTGCAAGCTCTTGTTCGGGATATGAATTGAATATCATTCCTTTTATATTTATATATGTTCGGCGAAACATCAGCATATGAGCGTAGCTTTCTTCATGAAAGCAGGGAAGCATAACAGCCTTTTCAGGCGGACATGACAGCACTCCGAAAAATGTCGTACCAAACATATAGGGCATAAAAATAAAGAGATCGTAGAGATATTCGTTTTCCTCAATATAGCTGTAAAGTCCCGGACTGTTTATCATTTCCTTTAGAAAAAGCTTTTCCTCAGAAAGATTTACATTTTCATTGCGCATAAGCTTACGATTTATACGATTGAATGCTGATGTATTTCTCATTCGAACTGGAAAGCGTCTTGTAGGTATGCCGTAAACCGACGCTGTGCCCTCAGAGTAATAGTTGACATTCCAATCGGAATCAAAGCTTCTTGCGCAAGTAGTAAGTATTTCAACGTCTATCCCCGCTTTGGCAAGATGCACCGATACTTCACGAAGCTCCATCTCAGCCCCGCCCTTCATATCTTCTCCGTACCACGGAGTAACAAAAGCTATCTTCATTTTTTCGTTTCACCATCCTATGTCAGGTTTAGGGCATTTGTCCTATGACAACACGTTCTATTCCTGCAAGATCACAGACAAAATAAACATTGCAAAAGCCATTTTCCTCGAGAATTTTCATTACATCTTTATATTGCCCCAATCCTACTTCAAAAAGCAGGTATCCTCCACTTTTCAGAGAATTTTTCCATATACATGCAAGCTCTCTATAGAACATAAGACCGTCCTCTCCGCCAAAAAGCGCAGCTTTCGGTTCATGTCTAACTTCTCTTTGAAGTTCATTCATATCATCAGAGGTAAGATACGGGGGATTTGACGTTATAATATCAAGCTCTGTAAACTGTGAAGCAGTTTCAGGCAAAATCGCATCTAAAAGACAGGGCTTTACTTGCGGTGCAAGATTTTTAAGATTGCAGCAAAGATATTCAAAGGCTTCCGGTGAATTTTCTATCGCTGCGCCCTTGGCATCTTTCAAGTTTCTTGCAACAGACGCTGCAATACATCCACTGCCGCTGCAAAGGTCAACAAATTTTGTTGTACTGTGTTCTTTTCTAAGGCGTATAACTTCTTCTACAAGCGTCTCTGTATCAGGTCTTGGAATAAGAACGCCCTTGCCTACTTTAAATGTATCACCAAAAAAGTCCCAATCACCTAAAATATACTGTAGCGGCTCACCGGCTGTTCTCCTATTGCAAATATCAAATGCTTCTGCGACCATTTTCTCTGATACCGGCTTATTGCCCAAGGTTAATGCTGGATGAGACTGCCCTGTCAAATGCATAAGGATAAACCCAGCCTCTGCACCAGCATCTTCTATACCGCCATTTTCCAGCTTAAAGGTCAATAGTTTAGAAAGCTCTCTTACAGTAAGACAAGCATTCTCACCAGCGGTCATCTTCCATATCCTCCGGAATACATGGTTTAATAGCAGCAATAGCGCACTCTATCTGAGAATCGTCAGGTTCTCTGGTGGTTATTCTCTGTATCTGTAGTCCCGGCCATGAAAGCGCTCTTGTAAGGGCGCTGTTGCTTCTTCCGGCAAGGCGTATAAATTCATATGAAACACCCACTGTTAGCGGCAGGATAAGTATACTTACAACTGTTCTCAGCCAGATTATCCTTATAGGTACAAGACACATGGCAAGTATGCTTACTATAAGGGTAATGAAAATAAAGCTTGTACCGCATCTTGGATGGAAACGGCAATGCTTCTTTACATTCTCAACAGTAAGTTCGTCTCCTGCTTCATGGCAGGCAATAGTCTTATGCTCTGCTCCATGATATTCATATGTTCTGCGAATATCCTTCATGCAGCCTGTCAGTGCCATATAAAACAGGAATATAATTATTTTTATTATACCCTCAAGCAATGAACGGAGCATATTTACATCGGGAACTGGAGTATGGTCTATAAGAAGTCCTATAGCAAGCTTCGGCAGAAACATAAAGAGCAAAACAGACACGGCAATTCCAACTACCATAGCAATTCCCATTATCACTCCGAAAAGCTTTTCTCCCAGCTTTTCTGTAAGCCACTTTTCAAAACGGCCCATTTCCTCTTCGTTTTCCTCTTCATCATCAGTCATCTGCTTTTCTGCGGACTTCATAAGACAGCGGTATCCGTCTTTCATAGATGCAATAAAATTAAAGCTGCCTCTAACAAAAGGACACTTTCTGTACCATGGCATATTTTTTCCGTTATTTTCCGGCCATGTTTCAACATCTATAGTTCCATCAGGCAGACGGCACGCCATTGCGCCTGTGTTTGCACCTTTCATCATAACGCCCTCAATAAGCGCCTGTCCGCCTATCTTAGAACGATGCTGTTCCTGTTTTTCCTTTTTACTCATGATTTTATTTTCCTTTCATTTTCGGCAGCTTATCAATATTTATCAAGATATTTCCCCTGTTCCTGCCGATGGTTCTGTCAGTGCCGGCAGAATTATCGTAACACTCGTTCCTCTTCCCAGCTCACTGCTTATATTTAAAGAACCGCCATGCATGGTAATTATCTCATCAGCAACGGCAAGTCCTATGCCGCTTCCTCGCCTTGTCTGGTTCGCTTTAAAGAATTTCGTTTTTACTCTCGGAAGGTCCTGCTTGCTGATTCCAACGCCGTTGTCGGCAATTATCACTCGTATATTACTGCCGATGTTTTCTGCGTCTATCGAAACCACGCCGCCTTCATTGGAATACTTGATAGCATTATCAATTATATTTATAAATACTTGTCGTATTCTGTTTCTGTCGCCGTTTACAAATGGCAGCATTTCAGGCTCATTATATATAATATGAATCTTTTCTCTTCTCGCCTTTTCTGCATAGATAAGAACAGCATCTCCAAGTTCTGCCAGAAGATCCATTTTTTCCTTGCGAAGTGAAAATTTACCGCTCTGCATACGTGAAAAGTCCAGAAGCTCCTCTACCATTTCAGAAAGTCTCTCTGTTTCATTCTGAATAACTCTAACGCCTTTGCGGACTGTCTCCTTATCCACATCATAAGCAAGCGTTTCAGCCCATCCTTTTATAGCAGTAAGAGGAGTTCGCAGTTCGTGAGATACAGACGAGATAAATTCATTTTTCATAGCTTCGGTAGATGAAAGAGCCTCTGCCATATTATTTATGGAATCACACAAATCGCCGATTTCGTCTTCTGTGGATTTTTCTATTCGCTCCTTGAAATCACCTTTTGCAAATTTCTTTGTGCTTTCATTTATTGCAGTAATAGGCTTTACGATACTGTTTACAAAATAATAGCCTGTTATAAGCATAAGCAGAATGATAAGTATACAGCCTATGCTTACTGCCGCAGTATATCCTGCAAGTGTACTGTCGATATTTCTCATTGATGTTATAACACGTATAGAATTGTAATCTGTACTCATACCGGAAATATCAACGCTTATAGCCATCATTTTTTCGCCGTTAAGCTTACCTACCCAATACCCATCGCCGCCGTCCATAAGAGATTTATAATCGGGCATTTCACTATTATCAGCAGGCGGGAAACCGGATGATGTAAGAACCACACGACCCTTTGAATCTATCGCCATAAGTTCCATTTTATCCTTGTCTGAGAAGTTTTCAAGGGTACTTCTAAGCTCCGAGGAAAAGTTTACATCTTCATCCTGACTATAGCGTGTAAGTACCGATGAAACGGAATTTATCCTGATTCTCAAATACTGCTCTGCGGAATTATAATAATAATTTTGCAGAGCATATACCACAGCAAGAAAAATAACCATCAAAAGCAGAACTATAAGTCCGAGGTTATTTATCATCCAGCGGCGGATCATTGTAGTTTTTTTTGCGTCCCTGTCGGACTTTTTCTTACTGCTCATTCCACTTATAGCCGAATCCCCAGATAGTCGCAATATACTTCGGGTTTGACGGTTCATCCTCTATTTTCATTCTTATGCGGCGGATGTTTACATCAACTATTTTATCATCTCCAAAATAGCCGTCACCCCAGATATGATCAAGAATGCTTGCCCTGTCAAGTGCAGTATTCTTATTGCTCAGAAAATATTCCATTATCTGATACTCCACCTGTGTAAGCTCAATGAGAGTGCCGTTTTTGGTAACAGTTCTGCTCTTGAGATTAAGAGCAAACGGTCCGCTGTGAATAACGGTGGATTTCTCGTCCTTTATAAAGCTCATGCAGACTCTTCTGTAAATTGCATCCACCCTTGCAGTAAGCTCCGACAGTGAAAACGGCTTGGTGATATAGTCATCAGCGCCCATCATAAGTCCGCTTACCTTATCCATTTCCTGAGAACGTGCAGTGAGCATAATAATTCCGAGGGTGGAGCTTTTTTCACGAAGCTTTTTGCATACAGCAAATCCATCCATACCGGGCATCATTATGTCAAGGAGAACTATATCAAAGTTTCCGTTTGCAGCTTCAAATGCAGCCAATGCATCCTCACCACAATTTACATCCATAACGTCATATCCTATACGTTTGAGGTTCATCACAACAAACTCACGGATTGCGTCCTCGTCCTCACAAACCAGAATACGTTTCATAAATGCGTCCTTTCTTTACACATCTTTACAAATCTTTATACAAACTGAAAGCAGGAAAGAAGCTCGCTTTCAGGAATATACAAGCTGTCCTGACTTTCACATACATTCATAAAATAATATGCATTACCTCTGGAATGAAGCAAACTATAACCGTCCTCCAGAAGTGAATCCCTTGTGTCACGATCAGAAGCCGTACCTATACGCATAAGCTCCTGCATAGGCTCTGAAAGCGAGCCTGTATAATGATAAAATACAATATCCCCCGTAATTCCGTCGCTTATAACAGTTACATCCTGCTGCCAGCTCTTCGGGAGCATAAATGCGTAGCCCTCGCTTACGCTGTAATATCCACGATATTTCTCTGTAAGCCGGTCTGAATCTATAGTCATCCATCTTGTAAGACGAATGTTCTGATCTGCTGCGTTGCCTTCGTAGCCGGGAAAGATCGTTTGTACCGGTATCTCCGGCGTACCGTCACCGTCAATATCAAGAGTAAGGCAGCCGACTGAACGTGTAGTTTCAGACGCTGCACTTTCATCATCAAGAACATGACTGAGCTTCTCTCCGTCAAAGCTAAAAAGCTCGGTTTGAATTGTAGTAACTCCTGTGAGCATATCTGCATACACCGCAGCAGAACCGTCCTCACGAGTGGCATATAAAACCTGACTGAATCCGGTACAGCTGCTTCTCAGCGAAAGCTGCGTTTTTCGGAACTGTCCGGCTTCATTGGGAACATATACGGCTGCTTTTGCCGCTGCCGTTGAATCTGCCTGCAAAACAAGCAGCTCCTGTGAACCGTTTCCGTCAAGGTCATGTATATCAAACAGAGAATAGTTGGCAGTAAAATTCTGCACAAGCCCTCCGTTTTCATAATCATATACCACAAGCTCCTTATCCGACTGATCAACTATTGAATAGCCTATAGCTATCTGAGCGTCGGTATACGCTCCTATGGGGGAGATTATAACTCTTTCTATTTCTGCACCTGCTGCCGGAACATCGCATACCGAACTCCATGTATTTTGCCGCTTATCAAGTACATTCAGTCTGAGATTATTCTCAGCAGCGGTAAGTCCCATTTTTGCGTAAAAAACAAGAGCTTCATTCTCGCCGTCACCATCAAGGTCAGATAAGATAAAAGCAGACAGATGGTCACCTGTCTTTGGGTATTGCAGCTTTATATCCTTTCCGGCAGCGTGTTGCAATGCCTTATAGATCTGCTCCTGTTCCTGTCCAAGGCTGGGCGGTACAAGAAGCGTATCAAGCGATGCACCAAACGAACATCCGCACAGCATCATAAATGCTGTAAGCAGTGCTGCAAGTACAGATTTTTTCAGTCTCATTCTACCACTGTGCGGCTGTCTAGAGGTATGTATTCCTTACGCTTTGCAATTGTACGATAAGCAGGACGAATAATTCTCTTGCCTGTGAGTATCTCTTCCATACGGTGAGCAGACCAGCCAACCATACGTGCTGTCGCAAAAAGAGGAGTAAACAGGTCGTCCGGAATACCCAGCATTCTATACACCAGTCCGGAATACATATCAACATTTGCACATACAGTCTTGTCAATTCCTCTTACTGAACGCATAAGCTCAGGGGTCAGCTTCTCGATAAGATCAAGCAGACGGAACTGCGGCTCTATCTCACTGCCCTTTGCAAGCTCAAACGCCTTTCTTTTAAGAATAACTGCTCTTGGATCTGAGAGTGTATATACAGCATGACCCATACCATAGATAAGACCAGCACGATCGCCTGCTTCTCTTTTGAGGATCTTTGTAAGGTAATCGGCAACTTCGCCCTCATCCTCCCAGTTCTTTACATGTGCTTTTATATCATCAAGCATTTCGATAACCTTGATATTTGCGCCGCCATGTCTCGGGCCTTTGAGAGAGTTTATAGCTGTGGCATAAGCTGCATAAGGATCTGTACCGGAAGATGTAGCAACACGACATGAGAAAGTGGAGTTATTACCGCCGCCATGTTCTGCGTGGATAGCAAGCATTACATCAAGAAGCTGTGCTTCTTTTCTTGTATACTGTCTGTCATTTCTCAAAAGAGAAAGAATAGATTCTGCCGTTCTTTCTTCTGGTTTCAGCTGATGCATTACCATGCTTGCATTGTCAAACTTATGGCGCTTTGTCTGGTATGCGCCATTCATAAGATTAGGCATTTTTGCAATAAGATTAAGCGCAATGAGCATTTCATCTTCTATAGTAGTATTATCCGGATTTTTATCATAGGAATAAAGAGAAAGAATGCTTCGTGAAAGCTTATTCATAATATTCTTAGAAGGAGACTGCATAATTGAATCAACAAGGAAGCCCGGCGGCAATTCTCTGCGCATGCTCAAAGCAGTTTCGCAATCTGCAAGCTCTTTCTTAGTAGGAAGCTGACCGAACAGCAGAAGATACACTACCTCTTCAAATACAAATCTATCCTCTTTTTCTGCATTTTCAACAAGGTCGTTAATATCGTAGCCACGATAAATAAGCTCGCCCGGAATAGGTGTACGAATACCTTCATCAATAATATATCCGTGAACGGTGCATATATTTGTAATGCCCGCAGCAACGCCTGAACCATCGCTGTGACGAAGTCCTCTTTTTACATGATATTTATCATAAAGGCTGCTGTCTATCTGGGAATACTGTGCGAGTCTTTCGCATAAGGATGATATATCGAGCTGGGATTCCTCCTGCTCAAGTCGTAAGTAATTCTCTACCTGCCTGTTCATTTTATATAACCTCCATTATCATCATATATATAGTATATTATACATTAAAATCATCTATCTGTCAACCAAATATGAAAGATATAAGATTTGAGCCGAAATCAATTTTTAAATATAAATTAATGCAAAAGTTTTTATTCAAAAACTGTATCAACTTAAAATTTATATAAACCGGCGTGAAAGGAAAAATATTATGAAAAAATATGGACTTATGATAATCTCGTTTGCACTCGTTCTCACTGCTATCCCCATGGCACCTGCCCTTATATCTCGAAATAATACTTCTGACTCAGATACAAAATCTCAAATTACCACCGACAGCCAGAAAACTGACAGTACAGATAATTCAGATAATTCAAATAATACAGACAGCAATGAAACTATCCTAATGCTTGATGCCTCAACAGGTGATGTACTTACTCTCTCAATGAAAGATTACATAATAGGTGCAGTTACTGCTGAAATGCCTGCCTCCTTTGAAAAAGAAGCTTTAAAAGCTCAGGCAGTAGCCGTGCATACATACGCTGTACGTCAGCAGCAGGCAGAAAGCGAAAATCCAACTCCCGAGCTTTGCGGTGCGGCTCTTTCAAATGACAGCGATCACTATCAGGCGTATTTCACCAAAAGTCAGGCTATGGAATTCTACGGAACAGGTTATGAAAACGCATATGAAAAAATAAGCGCTGCTGCTGAGGAAGTCCTGCCATATATAATAACTTACGACGACAAGCCTATTTTGGCAGCGTTTTGTTCTATGTCGTCAGGGCAAACCGAAAGTGCCGCTAATGTCTGGGGACAGGAAGTTCCATATCTCGTTCCGGCAGACAGCAAAGGCGACAAAAACGCTCCGAATTATCTTTGGGAAAAGGAATTTTCCAAAAAAGAACTTAAAAGTCTCCTTGAAGGAGCATTCCCAGACGGAGATTTTTCATCATCGGGTAAAGATTTTATTAAAATAGAAAAACGTTCTGAATCGGGAACAGTACTTTCAGCAGTAGCCGGAGGTGTAAAAGTAAGCGGACAAGATATAAGAAACGCTCTGTCTCTGAGAAGTGCATCTTTTGATATAAAATGGGACGGCGATACATGCACTATCACAACAAAAGGATACGGACATGGAGTGGGCATGAGTCAATATGGTGCAAACGCTATGGCAAAATCAGGGGCAAATTGGAAGGAGATATTGCAGCATTATTATACCGACGCAGAGATTTGCAAGGTAAAGTAAGTACTAGTAATCGCCTTATGCGTTTATATTCTCATGCAACCTTGACTTTTTAGGTGAAATGGGTTATAATATCCAGTATACAAGCAAATTTTTGCAAAACGGAAAGGAATGCTCTGTTTATGAGTCTTAATATAGAGGATATTATGTCAGAGATCCGTGCAGAGATCAAGGAAAAAGGTCTTTCGGGAGATATGCTCTCCTTTGCGGATATTCCCTGCGATGCCAATCCCAGAAACCCTGCACAGCAGTATGATTCTGACCAGCTCAGAAAAAACATATCCTATGTGTCTGATTATTTTGTTCTTACAACAGATAATGAAATAAAAGGCGGCGCTTTATCACGTCTTTTCAAAAAGGCTGTAAGAAAATTTACACGTTTCTATATTGAACCTATTGCTGACGAACAGTCCGCAGTTAATGCAAATACCGCCCAAGCGCTTCAACAGCTTGAGCTTTATATCATGGATTCACAAGAGCAGAGCAATGCTGCTCTGTCAAAACGTATAGAAGCACTAGAACTCCAGCAGCGCAACAACCGCATGGAAATAGACAGCCTACAAAAACAAGTCGCTTCCCTCAGTGAGCAGCTTGCAGCTCTGCGAAAGGAGCAGGGCTGATGCGTGTTTTACAGCTGCTGCCGACAATAGCCGCAGGAGACGCAGTAAGCAACGATGCTATAGCTATAGACAAGGTTCTCCGCAGTATGGGCTATAAAACAGATATATTTGCGGAAAATATAGACAAACGCCTGCCGTCCGGCACTGCCAGTCATGTAAGCCGTATACCAAGACTTACTCAGAGCGATGCGGTGCTGTACCACCTATCCACTGGAACTGAGCTTAATTTTTCTTTTGGAAAACTAAAAGCAAAAAAAGGTATTATTTATCACAATATAACACCCTCTTACTTCTTCCGTCCATATAACGGAGATCTCACAGAGCTTCTTGACTACGGCAGAAAGGGAACTGCATATCTTGCTGATAAAGCCGATTTTTGTATGGCGGATTCGGAATATAATAAAAAAGAGCTTTTAGAGCTTGGATATAAATGCGATATTTCCGTAAGACCTATACTGATCCCATTTACAGATTATCGCAGCAAGCCTGATTCTGAAACTCTCAGAAAATATGACAGCGACGGATACGTTAATTTTCTATTCGTGGGAAGAGTAGCTCCCAATAAAAAGCATGAAGACATAATCAAGACATTCTGCTGCTATCAAAAATATTGCAATCCTAAGTCTAGACTTATTTTTGTAGGCTCATGGCAGGGTACAGAGCTTTATTACAAAAGACTACAGAGATATATAAACGCACTGGAAGTACAAAATGTAATTTTTACAGGACATGTTTCCTTTGCACAACTTATTGCATATTATCAGATCGCTGATGTATTTTTATGTATGAGCGAACATGAAGGATTCTGTGTGCCTTTAGTAGAAGCCATGTACTTCGGTATACCGATCATTGCATATGATTCATGCGCCGTACCAGATACTTTAGGTGGTTCGGGTATTCTTCTGCATGATAAAAATCCTATTGAAGCTGCATTTGTCGCAAACAAGCTTATTACAGACACTGCATTTAAACGTGAAATAGTAGCAGAGCAGCGTAAAAGGCAGCAGGATTTTTCATATAATATAGTTAAAAGTCAGTTTGAAGAGCAGATCAACAAGCATCTTGCTCAATAAATAAATTTATTGAAAGGATAAAGCATATGGCTAAAGCAGATCTTAAAAAGAAAAATCAGTTCACTATGCCTGCTACTGCTGAAGAAAAGAAAAAGGCTCTGGAAAGCGCTATTGCACATATTACCAAAACCTACGGCAGCGGCTCGATCATGAGACTCGGCGAGAATACCTGTATGTCTGTTGAATCTATACCAACAGGTTCTATGTCTCTTGATATGGCTCTTGGCGTGGGCGGCGTTCCACGAGGAAGAATAGTTGAACTTTATGGCCCTGAAAGCTCGGGCAAAACAACTGTTGCTCTCCATATTATCGCAGAAGCTCAGAAAAAGGGCGGCGAAGTCGCATTCATTGACGTTGAACATGCTCTTGATCCAAAATATGCAAGCGCACTTGGCGTTGATATTGACAATCTACTCGTTTCACAGCCGGACAGCGGCGAACAGGCTCTGGAAATCGCAGAAGCTTTGGTACGTTCTGGCGCTATTGACGTTATAGTTATAGACTCCGTTGCAGCTATGACCACAAAAGCTGAAATCGACGGTGAAATGGGTGACTCACATGTTGGTATGCTGGCAAGGCTTATGTCGCAGGCAATGCGTAAGCTTACATCAGTTATTGCTAAATCTAATTGCGTAGCTGTATTCATAAACCAGATACGTGAAAAAATCGGCGTTCTATACGGCAACCCGGAAACTACTCCCGGCGGACGTGCGCTTAAATTCTATGCTTCTATCCGTATGGAAGTAAGAAAGGGCGAGCCTATTAAGGACGGTTCTGATATAATCGGTGCACGTACAAAAGTAAAGGTTGTTAAAAATAAGGTTGCTCCGCCATTTAAGAGCTGCGAATTTGATATTATTTATGGCAAGGGTATTTCCCGTTCTGCTGAAGTTCTGGATATGGCTATTGAGCTTGACATTATCAATAAAAGCGGTTCTTGGTTCAGTTATGAAGGAACTAAACTTGGTCAGGGCAGGGAAAACGTCAAGGAGATTCTCCTTGGCAATGCTGAAATGATGAAAGAAGTCGAGGAGAAAATTATCAAAAGACTTGCTGAAATGTCCGCCGAAGAGGCAAAGAAAGCTAATGATAAAAAGGATAAAGCTTCTAAGAAACAAACCGACAAAGATCGCTTAGAGGACGCTGCCGAAAAAGCTGCTCAGAAGGCTGCAAAAAGCAGTTCATCCAATGACGACGATAGCTTTGATGCTGATGAATTCGTTCCGGTCTCAGGAGATCCCGATATTGATAACGACGACTCCTTTGACGAATTCACTCCTGTATAATAACTGCCATGAAGATTCTATCATGCAGGCCGCAACACGGCTCTTACCTTGAATTGTCCCTTGAAAACGGACAGATTTATGATATTCACAAAGAGATCGCAGCAAAATATGAACTGACATATATAACTGAGATCTCCGATAAAACACTTAGAGAAATGCTTTTTGATAATGACGTAAGAAGAGCATACCACAGAGCATTGTATCTCCTTGAAGGACAAAGCTATAGTTATCACATGCTGTTTTTAAAGCTTCAAAACAACTATGACGAGGCTGTTTGCTTTGAAGTAATGGACAGGCTTACAGAGCTTGGTATTATAAACGACTGGAAGTACGCTGAAAATGCTGCAAGACGTGCTGCCGAAATAAAGCTATATGGTCCGAGACGGATACGTCAAATACTATATCAAAAGGGCATTCCGAAAACCGTCATCGACGAAACAGTAGAACCTTATACAGACAATGAATATCAGACAGAACAGGTCACAGAGCTGCTATATAAAAAATACAGCAGAATGCTCTGCGACAGAAACGACAAAAAGCAGATAGAAAAATGTAAGGCTGCTCTTGTGCGTATGGGTTATAGCTATACACCTATTGCAGAAGCAGTTAAATTATATTTTGAAAATGAGGAATCCGAATAAGGATTTCCGTATATATTATAAATTGAAAGAGGTATGCAATATGCTGTCAAACAAAGAAAAAAGCATGGAAAAAATCGTTGAGCTTTGCAAATCAAGAGGTTATGTTTATGCAGGCTCTGAAATTTACGGTGGTCTTGCCAATACATGGGATTACGGCCCTCTTGGCGTTGAACTGAAAAATAATATCAAGGACGCATGGCGCAAGAAATTTGTTCAGGAATGCCCTTACAACGTAGGTCTTGACAGCGCTATTCTCATGAACCCTGAAACATGGGTAGCATCCGGACATCTGGGCGGATTTTCCGACCCGCTTATGGACTGCAAGAGCTGTAAGACACGTCACAGAGCAGATAACCTCATTGAAGATTTTGATGGTACTAATCCTGCCGGCTGGAGCAATCAGGAAATGATGGATTATATCCGTGATAAGGGTATCACATGTCCAAACTGCGGCAAGTGTGATTTTACTGATATCAGACAGTTTAACCTGATGTTCAAGACATTTCAGGGTGTTACAGAGGACTCTAAGTCTGAGCTGTATCTGCGTCCTGAAACTGCACAGGGTATCTTTGTAAACTTTGCAAATATTCAGCGTACAACAAGAAAAAAAGTTCCTTTTGGTGTTGCTCAGGTAGGTAAATCTTTCCGTAACGAGATCACACCGGGCAACTTCATCTTCCGTGTACGTGAATTTGAACAGATGGAGCTTGAATTCTTCTGCAAGCCGGGCACTGACCTTGAATGGTTCCAGTATTGGAGAAGCTACTGCAAGGACTTCCTTACAACTATCGGTCTTAAAGAAGAGAACATTCGTCTGCGTGACCACGATCCTGAGGAGCTTTGCTTCTACTCAAAGGCTACAACTGACTTTGAATATATGTTCCCATTTGGATGGGGCGAGCTTTGGGGTATTGCAGATAGAACAGACTATGACCTTACACAGCATCAGAATCACAGTGGTAAGTCCCTTGAATATTTTGATCCTGAGGACAACACAAAGTACATTCCATATGTAATTGAGCCGTCACTGGGTGTTGAGCGTTTGTTCCTATCCATCGTAACAGAGGCTTATGACGAGGAAGTTATTGATGCTGAAAAGAACGATGTTAGAACAGTAATGCATCTGCATCCGGCACTTGCACCGTATAAGTGCGCTGTACTGCCGCTTTCAAAGAAGCTGAGTGCACAGGCTATGGAAGTATGTCAGGAGCTTTCTAAATACTTCTCAGTTGATTTTGATGAGACTGGTTCAATTGGTAAGCGTTACCGCAGACAGGACGAGATCGGAACACCATTCTGCATTACTTATGATTTTGACACACTTGAAAAGGATCAGTGTGTAACAGTACGTGACAGAGACACAATGGAGCAGGTAAGAATGCCGATTTCAGAACTGGTAGAATATCTGCGTGAAAAGGTAACGCTGTAAGCAATGCCAAATAAATAAAAGTTTTTTGGTCCAGTACCCCAAGGGCACTTCCGTTGGGCGCATTTTTCAAAAATGCTGGTCGCCGTCCGCAGACGGCGAAATACTCCTTACTAAAAGCCGAGCTGTGGCTGTAATAATAAAATAACAAAATTTCGCATTCTAATAAAGGCTTTCTGTCTATGTCAAGCACATAACAGAAAGCCTTGTTTTAGTTTTATGAAAAGAAAAATATGCGAAATTTTTTAACATAGCAAAAGAGGGAGCACAGCGACCAATTTTTGCGGATGGTTTAAGTCTTGCTAAATTTAGGATAATTTGTTTTTTATTTTATCCATAAGCAGGATATTCTAATTAAAGAATACTATATCAGTCC